>DASUGH010000119.1:0-4081 GCA_036274155.1 Vicinamibacterales bacterium
GATCAGCTGATTCGCTGGCAGATCAAAAAGTCGCTGCCGTTCTCGCTGGAAGAGGCGTCGGTCACGCACTCCCCCGGGGCGCGTATCGATTCAGGCGGCGAGTTCGTGGTCGTCGCCGCCAAACGCGATGTGGTGGCCGAATACGAGGCTGTCTGCGAAGGCGCCGGGATCCACGCGGGGCTCGTGGACATTGCGACGCTCGGCGTCGTGAATCTCTACCTTGCCGGCGGAACACCAGGCGGAGACTGGCTCATCGTCCATGTGAGGCCGGAGTACACGTCGATCGCCATTCTGCGGGGGAGTGACCTGATCTTCTTCCGGAACCAGGCCGAAGGCGAGGCCGAGCCGCTGACGGACGTCGTGCACCAGACCGCGATGTATTACCAGGACCGGCTCTCCGGTCACGGATTCTCGCGCGTCCTCGCTGGCGGGCGGAGCCGGGCCGCCTCGGGTGTCGAGAGCGCAGTCCGGGATATCGAGTCGAGGCTGGGCACCGTGGTGGAGCCGCTCGACCCGACGACCATTGCTCCGCTCGTCGACCGGATCTCGGTGACGCCGCGGCAGGGCGCCGCGCTGGCGCCGCTCATCGGGCTGCTGCTGCGGACTCGTAAGGAGGCGGCGGCCGCATGATTCGGACGAACCTCTCGACACGGCCGTTCTACAACGCACGGGCCGTGAACCTTCTCATCGGCGTCTTTGCGTTCATCGTGCTCGGGCTGACGGCGTACAACGCCGCGCAGCTGATCCGGTTGACCAGCAGCCAGCGGACGCTCGGGTCGAATGCGTCCAGGGCCGAGAACGAGGCGGACCGGCTGCGCCGCGAAGCGGTGCAGACGCTTGCCCGTGTCGACAAGAAAGAGCTGGCCACGGTCGACAAGGCCGCACGGGAAGCGAACGCGATCATCGACCAGCGGACGTTTTCATGGACTGACCTGCTCGGACGCTTCGAGCGCACGCTCCCCGCGGACGTCCGCGTCACGTCCGTGTCACAGCAGGCTGGCCGCGAGGTGGTCCTGATCGACACGGAAGCGAGAACCGTCGAGGACGTCGATCAGTTCATCGAGGCGCTGGAAAAGACCGGCGCATTCCGCGACGTGATCGCGCGCACCGAAACGGTGATGGAGAACGACCTCATCGCGGCAAGCATCCAGGCGACCTACGTGCGGGCGGGCGCGCCGGCGGAGGCACAACAGTGAGCGACGCAGCGCTCGGCCGGCGCGTGCTGCGCGAACACCGCCGTCTGGTGGTGCCGCTGGCGATTGCGCTGCTCGTCAACGTTCTCGTTTACGCGTTCGTCGTGTCGCCGCTGGCGCAGCGCGTGGCCAACATTGCGGAGCGCGACGCGGCCGCGGAGCGGACGCTGCTGGCCGCGAAAAGGGAGCACGCGACGGCGAACGCGACACTGACCGGTAAGGACAAGGCGACGCAGGAGCTGGCGCGGTTCTACAAGGACGTTCTGCCGCGCGATCTCGCGGCGGCCAGGCGCCTGACCCACACGCGTGTGCCGCAGATTGCCAGACGATTCAACGTCGAGTTCTACAGCGCCACGTTTTCGCCTCCGGCGCGCGAGCGCGACAGCAACCTGATGCGGTTCACGTCGAAGCTGGAATTCGCGGGACGCTACCGGGATATCCGGAACTTCATTCATCAGCTCGAGACAGCACCGGAATTCGTGGTCATCGACGACGTGTCTCTGTCCGAAGAGTACGACGAGGGCGGCCTGCTGGAGATGACGCTGCAGCTGTCGACGTATTACCAGGCGCCGCCCGAATGAAGATGACCGTCAGTCGTCCGATCGTGTACGTGGCTGCCGCGGCGGCAACCATCGCGGTGCTCGTCATTGCACGGCCGTCGATGAACCGCGCGGCCAATCCGGCGCCGCAGTCGTCCAATTCTGCAGCGGGAACGACCGGACCGCTGCCGGACGTTCCAGTGGTGGACCTGAATCTCGATCGCTTGAAGACGGCAGGGCGCGAGCTGGGTGAATCGGAGCGCGATCCGTTCCGGTTCCGTCCGAAGGCGCCGCCGCCGGTGCAGCGGGTGCAGCAGCCGCCGCCGGTGTTCGTGCCACAGCAGCCCGTCGGTCCGCCACCAGTCCCTCAAATCCCCCTGAGGGTGTACGGCACGTATTCCGTCGGCGGGAAATGGGTGGCCGCGTTTCGTGACGAGCGCGGGAACACGTTCAACGGGAGAGAGGGAGACATCCTCGAGGGCCGCTATCGGCTGGTGCGTATCACAGAGACCTCGGTCGACCTCGAGTACATCGACGGACGCGGGCGACAGACGCTCCGCGTGACAGGACAATGAGACATCCATATCTACGACTGACTGTGGTGTGTGTCGTCGCCGTGCTGCTTGCCGGATGCGGGGCGAGCCGGATCTACGGGCGCGGTGAACGTGCCGCCAGGGTGGGGAACTGGGACGTCGCCGTCGAGGAATACCGGCGCGCGCTGCAGGCGGATCCCGACAACGTGCAGTACCGCCTCTCGCTCGAGCGTGCGATGCTGCAGGCGTCCGCGGCTCATCTCGACCAGGCACGGATCTTCGAGGCCCGTGGGCAGCTTGGCGACGCGCTCAGAGAATATCGGCGTGCCAGCGAATTCGATCCGCCCAACCGGCAGATAGCCCAGAAGGCCACCGATCTCGAGCGCCGCATTCGCGATGAGGCCGAAGCCAGCCGTCCGCGTCCGCTCGCGCAGCAGCAGCCGCCGCGCCCGGGAGCGCCGCCGGCGCCGCTGGCGAACCTGAACGCCATCGTCGATCCGCTCTCGTTTCCGAACGCGAGCCTGCGCGATGTGTTGAACACACTGGGGCAGGCCGCCGGGATCGACATCACGTACGAGCGCGACTATCAGGATCGGCCTGTCTCGGTCACGCTCCAGAAGCTCACGCTCGGCGAGGCGCTGCAGCAGATCCTGTCGAGCAACCAGTTCTTTTACAAGGTCGTGAACCCGCGGACGATCCTGGTGATTCCGGACAATCCGCAGAAGCGCGCGCAGTACGACGACCAGGTGGTGCAGACGTTCTATCTGTCGCACTCGGACTCTGCGGAAGTCGCGGCGTTCCTGAACAACATCCTGCGTATACCCGGCGCGCAGCAGGCGCAGCAGCCGAGCATCTTTCCCAACAAGACGAACAACAGCATCACGGCGCGCGCCGCCGCGTCGATGATTCCGCTGATCGAGCGGCTCGTGCAGATGCAGGACACGCCGCGGGCGGAAGTCCTCGTCGACGTGCAGATCCTCGAGGTGAGCAAGAGCCGCACGAAGGACTTCGGTCTCAACCTCAGCGACTACGCCATTCAGGGTGTGTTCTCGCCCGAGGTGGACCCGCGCGGGCCCGCCGGCAATATTCCGCCGGGCCCGGGACCGGCATTCAACGCCAACAGCGTCTCGCGAGGCATCAGCCCGTCGGACTTCTACCTTGCCGTGCCGTCGGCCGTCGTCCGGTTTCTCGAGACCGACAACCGGACCAAGGTGATGGCCAAGCCGCAGCTCCGGGGCGCGGAGGGCGCGCAGCTCAAGTTCAATCTGGGCGAAGAGATTCCCGTTCTGACCACGGCGTTCACGCCGATCGCCGGAGGCGGCTCGAACGTCAATCCGCTGACCTCGTACACCTACCGCCAGGTCGGCATCATCTTCGAGATGACGCCGCGCGTGACCTACGAGAACGAGATCATCCTCGACCTGTATCTCGAGAACAGCGCCCTGAGCGTGCCGATCGACGTCGCCGGCCAGTCGATTCCCAGCTTCATCGCCCGGAAGGTGACGACCCGTCTGCGGCTGCGAGAAGGGGAGTCGACGCTATTGGCGGGCCTGTTGCGCGATGAAGAGCGCACGTCGGCCACCGGGTTCCCCGGCCTGCTCAACATCCCGGTAATCCGTCAGCTGTTTGCCGCGAACAAGAACACGGTCGGGCAGACCGACGTCATCATGCTGCTCACTCCGCGCATCGTGCGCACGCACGAACTGACGCCGGACGATGTGGCTCCGTTGTTCATCGGCACCCAGAACAACCTGGGCCTCACCGGGCCGCCGCCATTGATCGCGGTCAACGAGCCTGCGCCGGCGCCGGCTCAGGC
>DASUGH010000120.1:0-2437 GCA_036274155.1 Vicinamibacterales bacterium
TTCCTTGAACGTCGGTTCGAGGAGGCCCAACATACCCTTCTTGATCTCCTCGGTGACGTTGTAAATCACCGAGTGCAAGCGGATGTCGACTTCCTCTTTCTCGGCCACGTCCTGCGCGTTGCGATCCGGCCGCACGTTGAAACCGATGATGATCGCGTTCGACGCTGACGCGAGCAGCACGTCCGATTCGTTGATCGCGCCGACGCCGGAACGGATGATGCGGATCTTCACCTTGTCGTCGGAGAGCTTGGCGAGCGTGTCGGCCAACACTTCGGCCGAGCCCTGCACGTCCGCCTTGACGATCAGCGGCAGCTCCTTCACGCCACCCTCGGCGATCTGCTCCTTGAGCGATTCGAGGGTGAGGCGTCCGCCCTTGGCACCGAGCGCGCGTTCTTTGGCCTGCGCCTGACGGAACGTCGCGATCTGACGCGCCTTCGCCGCATCGGCAACCGTCTGGAACGGATCGCCAGGTTGCGGAAGGCTGGTGAGACCGAGTACTTCGACGGGCGTTGCCGGGCCGGCGGACTTCGTCGGCCGGCCACGATCGTCGATGAGCGCACGCACTCTGCCGACGACGGGTCCGGCGATGAAGTTGTCGCCGACGTTGAGTGTGCCGTCCTGTACGAGCACCGTCGCAACCGGCCCGCGGCCGCGATCGAGTTTGGCTTCGAGCACCGTGCCCGAGGCGCTGCGCTTCGGATTCGCGCGCAGCTCGAGGATGTCGGTGGAGAGCAGAATCATCTCCAGCAACTGGTCGAGGTTCTGCCGCTTCTTGGCCGACACCGGCACCATGACCGTCTGGCCGCCCCATTCCTCGGGCATCAGTCCGAGGTCGGACAGCTGACGCTTGACGGTGTCTGGATTCACGCCGGGCTTGTCGATCTTGTTGATCGCTACGACGATCGGCACGTTCGCGGCCTTGGCGTGATCGATCGCTTCGCGCGTCTGCGGCATGACGCCGTCATCCGCGGCGACGACGAGGACGACCACGTCAGTGACCTTCGCACCGCGAGCGCGCATCAACGTGAACGCTTCGTGGCCGGGCGTGTCGAGGAAGACGACGCTGCGGCCGTCGCCGACGTCAACGTGATACGCGCCGATGTGCTGCGTGATGCCGCCAGCTTCACGTTCGGCGACCTTCGTTTCGCGAATGGCGTCGAGCAATGACGTCTTGCCGTGATCGACGTGACCCATCACCGTGACGACCGGCGCGCGTCCGCGCATGTCTTCGGGACGCGACTCGTCGCTCTCGGCGGAGACGAGCTCTTCCTCGAAGCTCCGCATCTCGATCTCGGCGCCGAACTCGCGGGCAATGTCTTTCGCGGTTTCGATGTCGACCGTGCTGTTGATGGTCATCATCATGCGCTTCATCAACAGCTTGGCCAGCACGTCCTTGACGCGGACATCGAGCTTGTCGGCGAGATCTTTTACCGTCATGCCTTCGGCCAGCGTGATCGTGCGAGTAATCGGTGGCGGTGCAGCCGGCGCTGACGGAGCGCTCGGTGCCGACGGACGCTCGCGCCTGGTTTGCGTGGGCCGCGACTGCCCCATGGGCGGCCGCTGCTGTCCGAACGGCGGGCGCTGCTGCCCGAAGGGTGGACGCTGACCAGGTGCCCCGGGCATGCCTGGCCGCGCTTGCTGCGGCTGCTGCGTTCGGACCGGTTGCGACGGCAGAGGACGAGGACCACCAAGCATCCCGGGCGTCGTCGGACGGGGCGGCGAGTACGGTTGCCGCATCTGCCCGGGCGCTCCAGGACGAGCCCCACCAGGTTTTGCGCTTGGTGATGCCGGTCTCGCGGTAGCGCCAGGCGGCTGCGCCGGGGGCGGCTGAACAATGCGTGGCTGCGAGACCTGTGGACGCTTCGCGGGCGTCAATGGGCGCGCAGGCTGCGGCGCCCTTCCGGGTTCCTCAATACGCAGGCGAATCGTCGGCGGCACGAACCGTCCCGCGGGTTGAGGGGCAGGCGCAGGTGCTTGCGCGGCGGCGGCCATTGCCGGAACTTCAGGTGCCGGTTCCTCAACCGGAGCTGGTTCTTCGGGCGGCGGAGGTGCAACAGGCGGCGGTGGTTCCTCGACCACGACTTCCGGCGCAGCGGCGACAGGCTGAACCGGCTCTGGTTCCGGCGGCGGCGGTTGCTGCTGCTGCACGACGACAGGAGCGGGCGGTTCGATGACCGGCTCTGGCGCGGGCGGCGGTGGCGGGGATGGGGGAGGCGGTGGCGCCGCCGCCTCCGACGGCGTCGACGTGGTTGTTGCGGCGGCAGCAGGCTTGACGGTCTTGACGAGGCGCGGCGGCCCCAGTACTGGCGCGGTCGGCTTCGGCGGCTCGGCCTTCTTCGGCGCCGGCGCTTTCTTCGCGCCGCCCTTGGCTGGAACCGGGTGCTCAGCGAACATGTCGCCGCTCGGCAGCGAGATGTTGCGCTGACGGGCGACACGC
>DASUGH010000121.1:0-16581 GCA_036274155.1 Vicinamibacterales bacterium
GGCCCTGGACGCACAGCAAACGGCCGACTGGCCCAGCTACAACCGGACGCTGACATCGGAGCGGTACGCCCCACCGTCGCAGATCGATCGAGCCAGCGTCGCCCGGCTCAAGGTGCTGTGCACCTACGACGTCGGCGCGCCCGGCAACTTCCAGACCGGACTGATCCAGATCGGCGATCAGCTCGTCGGAACGACCGACACTGACATCTTCTCGCTGGATCCCAACACGTGCGCCGAGCAGTGGCGGACGCGCGAGGAACTGTCGCGAAACGAGGGACTGCGCGTCAACCGCGGCGCGGCATATCTGGACGGGCGGCTCTTTCGCGGCACTCCGGACGGCCGTGTCGTTGCCTACGACGCGAAGAGCGGCAAGCGCCTGTGGCATACGACCATCGCCATCCAGGGACTGCCCGAGAGCGTGCCGTCGGCGCCGATCGCCTGGAGCGGCCTGGTGTTCGCCGGCGTGGCCGGTGGCGATTCGAAGGGCGTGAAAGGGCGCATGTATGCGCTCGACGCTGCAAGCGGCAAGATCGTGTGGGAGGCGTACCTCGTACCTCGAGCCGCGTCGGACCCGACGCTCGGGCCCTCGGCGGCGCAGCCACCGGGAATCGCCGCTACGTGGGGCAACGACCCCGGCATGCCGATTACCGGCGGCGGCACGTGGACCAGCTACTCGCTCGATCCAGCCACCGGTGTGCTGTACGTCCCCGCTGGTAATCCGGCGCCCGACTTCGTCTCACATCTCCGTCCTGGCGCGAACCTCTTCGCCAACTCCGTCGTGGCGCTCGACGCCAAGACCGGTGCGTTCAAGACCCACTATCCGATGGTGCACGGCGACTTCCACGACTGGGACGTGTCGTCGGCGCCCGCAATCCTGACGACGCGGCAGGGCAGGAAGATCGTGGCAGGCACGCCGAAAGACGGATATCTCTACGGCTTCGACCTGGCCAGCGCCAAGCAGCTGTACAAGACGCCGGTGACGACCATCCTCAACGCCGACGCGCCGCTCACCACCGCCGGCACACGCTTCTGCCCGGGCACGCTCGGCGGATCGGAATGGAACGGGCCGGCCTTCGATCCCACGCGCAACCTGATCTTCACCGGGCAGGTGGACTGGTGCGTGACGGTGGCGCTCGCGCCCGAAGAGGAAGTCCGTCGCACGCCGACCGGGCAGGCCTGGTCGGGCGGGGCGCGTGAGGCCGCCTTCGGCAAGTTCGATCCGCCCTCGAACTGGAAAGGCCACCTCAGAGCCACTGACGCCGACACCGGCATGGTGAAATGGCAGTTCGACGTCCCGAACCCAGTGGAAAGCGGCGTCACGCCAACCGCCGGAGGCATCGTCCTGTTCGGCGACGCCGGCGGAAACCTTTATGCGCTCGACTCCGACAGTGGAAAGGTGCTCTGGTCGCAGAAGGTGGGCGGCGCCATCGGCGGTGGCGTGATCACCTACACCAGGCAGGCAGGCCAGCGGATCGCGGTCGCCGCCGGGATGAGCTCCAGACTCTGGCCGACCGAGCGCGTCAACAACACCGTCGTCATCCTCGGCCTGCCGTGATCCGCCGGCCATGAGGCCATGAGGTTGCGCGAGGTGACGTGACATCGCAGTTCAGCGACCAGCGCCGCGCGTCACGAGTCGGGTTGCTGATCGTCGTTCTCTGCCTGGCAGCAGCGCCCGAGATCGGCGCGATCGATTACCAGCAGGCACTGGCGAAGGCGGTCGCGAAGTGCCAGGCGATCGACCCCGGCGAATATCAGGGCGGCCTCCTCTTCAACCCCGACGGCTACCGCTCCTTCTATCGGCGGTCGCAATGCTTCCAGGAGGCTGCCGTGCAGTTTCGCGAGCAGACGCTCTGCGACCAGGTGAAGGAGCGGTGGTCGCTGTTTTCATCGAGCTGGGGATATTCCGCCAAGCGGTGCCGCCAGCTCGTCGCCGATGGCGTGTCGAAGGACCGCGCCGAGCTCGAGACGTTGAAGCGCGCCTACTCCGCCGGAGGCATGAAGCTGCGCGACTTCCGCATCGAAAGGAACGGCAACGGCCGCGACACCGACATCATCCCGACGTTCTCGGGAAGCGACGGAAACAGCTACACCTTGAGGTTCGAGATCGTTCCGCCCGACGCGCCAGACTCGCCGGCGCTGATACATGCCAAGAGCTACTACGTCGACGCGACGAACAACCTCCACCTCTTCGTGCGTCAGACCGACATCAAGCAACGGTTCCCGGCATTCGTCCTGAACCGCCCGTACACCGTGCGGGCAACCGCCGTACTGGACATCGGCACCGGCTCCCAGTCGGGCTACTGGAGCGATGCGTTCATCGAGCGCACCTTTCCCATCCGGGAGCGGACGCAGTGGCTGGTGAAGCAGGCGTCATTCTGAGCTCGAGCCGGATCCGGGGCTCGGGGTCCGGGGCTCGGGGCTCGTCGTTGCCTTGCGCGCGATCCAGTACAGCGTCGCCGGACTGGTTCCCTCTTCCAGCACTTCGAATCCGCTCTGTTGCAGCAGCCTTCGCCAGCGGTTGGGATCCGGCGGCCGGTGGGCGGCGAGACCGAAGTGCGGAATCGGCATGCTGAAGCGCACCCAGAAGTCCTGGTTCACGATGCCGAGCAGGAACTCGCCGTTCGGCTTGAGGACGCGCGCCACCTCGTTCAGCGCAACCGGAATGTCGTCGCGGCGCAGATGATCGATCGCATACGTGGAGACAGCGGCGTCGTACGAGGAATCCGGAAACGGCAGCTTCCGCATGTCGGCGGTCTGCACGTCGATTCGATCGGCCACTCCTCCGATGCGTGCGTTCGTCATCAGCCGCGCCGGCGTGTTCTCCACGATGCCCCAGAAGCCGCTGTAGATGTCCACTGCCGTAGCCGTGGTGTGCGGACGCGCTCGAAGCACGCCGATCGCCGCCCGTCCAGAGCCGGCTCCCAGATCGACGAACCGCCCGTGGTCGGCAGCCAGGAAGCGCTCGGATGGCAGCGTCATCGGCGTGTTGATGCCGAAGACGACGTGCATGATGAAGAGTCCGGCGAGGGCCCAGAGCGCGAAGGCGCCGGCCAGGGCCACCAGTCCGCGCCGCCATCCGAGCCAGAGCCCGAGCGCGGCCGCCGAACCACCGAGCGCCAGTGGGATCAGGTGAATCCAGCCAACGCTCCACCCGTAGCCGAAGTCGTACGTGAATGGTGTCGTCATGGCGGCGAACATAGCCGAGTGCCGTTGAACGGAGCCTGAATGGCACGTTCAGCTACGGTTCAGCCGCGGTAAGGTACGAGGGTGTTGACCGGCCGCGTTGTCAGCCGCTTCGCAGGTAGCAGGATCCGATGAAAGTGCTCGTCGTCGAGGATGAGGCCGCGCTGTCGCAGCAGCTGGCGGGCGCCTTCCGTACCGCCGGTTACGCCGTCGATTCCGCCGCGGACGGCGAACGTGGCGACTTCCTGGCACGCACCGAGTCGTATGATGCCGTAATCCTCGACCTCGGGCTGCCGAGCGTCGACGGCCTCACGCTCCTGCGCAGCTGGCGCGCCGCGGGGCTGCAGGTGCCGGTGCTCGTTCTGACCGCGCGCGGGAGCTGGCACGAAAAGGTGGTCGGCATCGACGATGGCGCCGACGACTACGTCTCCAAGCCGTTCCGCATGGAGGAAGTGCTCGCCCGCCTGCGCGGGCTGATTCGCCGGGCGGCGGGCCAGGCCGCGCCTGCGCTGCGATGCGGCGCAGTGATCGTCGATCCGCGACTCGCGCGCGTCACCCGCGACGGCGCCGAGGTCAGGCTCACGGCGCATGAGTTCCGGGTGCTCTCGTATCTGATGCACCACCGGGCGCGCGTGGTGTCGCAGAGCGAGCTCATGGAGCACATCTACGATCACGGAGCCGACCGCGACTCGAACACCGTGGAGGTCTTCATCGCACGGCTGCGCCGCAAACTGGGCGCCGACGTCATCGAAACGGTGCGCGGCCTGGGGTATCGGATCAAAAGATGATGGTGCGTTCGCTGCGTGGCCGCGTGCTGCTCGCCAGCATTCTCTGGACAGTAGGGCTGATCTTCATCGTCAGCATGCTGTTCAGCCTGGCCGTCGAACACCTGTCCCCGGCGCGCCTGATCGCCAACGTCCACGGGTTCCTGCAGGCCTACATCGTCGTGGCTGCCGCAACGCTCTGCCTCATCGCCGCCGTCGTGCAGGGCCAGCGAACGCTCAAGTCCATCGACAACCTCCGCACACGCCTCGTCAGCCTTCGCGCCGGTCGCGAACGGCGGATGGAGGGGGTCTACCCGTCGGAAGTGCAACCGCTCGTCGACGACCTCAACCTGCTGCTCGATCACCGTGAACGTGCGATCCATCGGGCGATCGCCAGGGCCGGCGATCTCGCCCATGGACTGAAGACGCCTCTGGCGATCCTCGCTCAGGAAGCCGCGCGGGCGCGTGCGGCGGGACAAGGCGAGGTCGCCGATGCCATCGATCAGCAGGTCGAGCGCATGCGCCGGCAGGTCGAGTATCACCTCGCGCAGGCGCGTGCCGCCGCGTCTGGCGCAACTGGTGGGGCGCGATCGTCGCTCAAGGAATCGGCCGACGGGCTCGTGCGAGCCATGGTCCGTCTTCATGCCGAGCGCGGCCTCGTCATCGACTCGACCATCTCGCCGGATACCGAGGTCGGCGTGCAGCGCGAGGATCTCGACGAGATGCTGGGCAACCTGCTGGACAACGCGTGCAAGTGGGGCCGGTCGCGTGTCACCGTCACCGCCGCCACCAACGGGCAGGCTTCCGTCGTCGTGACCGTCGATGACGACGGGAGCGGGCTGAAAGCGGAAATGCGCGAGGCAGTCCTGCGGCGCGGCGTCAGGGCCGACGAAGCGGCGCCGGGCTCCGGTCTCGGCCTGGCCATCGTCAGCGATCTCGCGGAACTGTACGGAGGCTCCATCAGCCTCGACGCCTCTCGGCTCGGCGGGCTGCAGGCCCGCCTGCGTCTGCCTTCCGCGCCTGACAGGGACGAGTAGTAAGGCTGGCTTCGTCACTCCATCGGCACGGGACCGGCCACGCGCGGGGTCTTCTTGAGCATCATCACGATCGGCACCATCGCCAGGAAGACGAGCGCCAGGATCCAGAACGTGTCGGTGACCGCCATCATGGCGGCGTGCTTCTGCACCGTACCGTAGACCACGCCTTGCGCCTGCAGCGCCGCGTCCGCCGCACTCGTCCCCTTCGCCACGAGGGCGGCGGCGGTGTTGCGCAGCATTTCGCCATACCCTGGATCGAGCGGCGTCACGTGGCTGACGAGCGTCTCCTGGTGGAACTGCTGCCGGCGCGCGAGCAGTGTCGTCACCATGGCGATGCCGGCACTGCCGCCGATGTTGCGGAACAGGTTCATCAAGCCGGTGGCGTACCCGAGCTGCTCGCGCGGCACGGCGCTGAAGGCCGCGACGTTGATGGGCACGAACAGAAAGGCCATGCCGAACGCCTGCAGGGTGCGCATCCACATCGCCGTGCGGAAATCCACATTCAGATTGAAACCCGACATCTCATAAACGCCGAGCGACGACACGATCAGGCCAAAGACGATGAGTGAGCGCGCCTGCAGTCTTCCGAGCAGCCGTCCGACCATGGCAAACCCGATCATCATCGCCACGCCACCGGGTGACAGCACGAGGCCGCTCAGGAGCGCCGTGTAGCCGAGGATCGTCTGCAGGAAGATCGGCAGCAGCGCCGTGCTGCCGTAAAGGGTGAACCCGACGGCATACATCGTCACGGCGGCGACGGCGAAATTGCGGTTCTTCAGCACCCGGAAATCGACGACCGGGTCCGGCTGCCGCAGCTCCCAGAACACCACCGCCACGAGCGCAGACACGGCAATCAGCGCAGCCGCCACGATCATGCCCGACGAGAACCAGTCCTCGCGTTGTCCTTCGTCGAGCATGATCTCGAGCGCGGCCAGGCCGGTGGCCAGCAGCCCAAGGCCGATGTAGTCCAGCTTCAACCCGTCCTTGAACGTCTTGCGCACGAAGTGCGCCGGGTCGGCGATGAGCGCCGACGTCAACAGAATCGACAGCACACCGAACGGGATGTTGATCAGAAAGATCCAGCGCCAGCTGAAGTTGTCGGTCATCCAGCCGCCGAGCGTCGGCCCGATCACCGGCGCCACGACGACTCCCATGCCGTAAAAAGCCGTGGCCACGCCCTGCTTCTCTGGCGGGAAGCTCTCGACGAGGATGGCCTGCGAGATCGGCTGGAGCGCTCCGCCGCCGAGCCCCTGCAGCACGCGAAAGACGATGAGCAGCGGCAGTGAGGGTGCAATGCCGCAGAGCAGCGAGCTGACCGTGAAGATCGCGACGCAGGCCATGTAGAACCGCTTGCGGCCGAACAGCGTCGAGAACCACCCGCTCAGCGGCAGGACGATGGCGTTGGCGACGAGATAGGAAGTGAGCACCCAGGTCGACTCGTCGACGCCCGCCGACAGGCTGCCGGCGATGTTCGGCAGCGCGACGTTGGCGACGCTCGTGTCGAGCACCTCCATGAACGTCGCCAGCATCACCGTGGCAGCGATGAGCCAGGGATTGATGGCCGGCCGTCCCGTCTCCTCCACGATGGCCTCCTATGCCTCGAACGACCCGAACGTTCCGAACGACCCGAACGTTCCGAACGACCCGAACGATCCGAACGATCCGAACGACATGGCATCACTCACTTCGTGAAAATCGTGGCGTTCACGTTCATGCCCGGACGGAACGTGATGCCGTCCGGCAGGTGGTCGAGCGCGATCTTCACGGGTATCCGCTGGACGATCTTCACGAAGTTACCGGTGGCGTTCTCGGGCGGCAGCAGGCTCAGCTTCGACCCGGTGGCGCCCGCCACGGAGTGGACGCGGCCCTCGAAGGACTGTCCATACATGTCCACGTGCACCTCGGCGCGCTGGCCGGGCCGCACGCCGGCGAGCTGTGTCTCCTTGAAGTTCGCAGTCACCCACACATCGGCGAGCGGCACGATCGTGAGCAGCGACTGCCCCGGCTGCACGATCTGACCGAGCTGCACCGACTTGCGCGTGACCACCCCGTCGATGGGGGCGACGATGGTCGAGTAACTCAGCTCGAGCTGGGCGGCTTCGAGGTTGGCGCGCGCCTGGAGGATCGCTGCCGACGCGGAGCCGGCCTGTGCCGCGCTGATGTCTACCTGCCTGCGGTTGGCCATCGCCTGCTGCAGCGCCGCCTTTGCGACCTCCGTCCGCGCCTGCGCGGCTTCGACCGACGCGCCGCTGCTCTGCACCTGCTTCTGCGCGTTGGCCAGCTTCTCCTCCGACGCACGAAGCTCGCTTTCCGCGACGCGCGCGGCGGCGATGAACGCATCGAACTGCTGTTTCGAGATCTCGTCCTTCGCGGCAAGCGGCTGCATCCGCGTCAGGTCGCTGCGGGCCCGGTCGGCGGTGGCACGCTTGGATTCGACGTCGGCGTTTGCGTAGGCCACTTCGGATGAGGACGCGCGGTCGTAATCGGCTCTGGCCCGCGTCAGGTCGGCGGTCGCCGCCGCCAGCTGCGCCTCGGCCGAAGCCACCGCGCTCGAGGTCGTGGAGGTGGTAAGAGGCACACCGGCATCGGCGCCGGCGGACTGACTCTGCGCGGCGGCGAGCGCCGCCTTCGCCTGCGCCACCCTGGCCTCGTAGTCGCGTGGATCGATACGCAGGAGCACCTGGCCGGTCTTCACCGGCTGGTTGTCGTCCACCAGGATTTCGGCGATCGTGCCGGCGATCTTCGGGGCGATCGGCGCGATGTGCGCATCCACCTGCGCGTCGTCGGTGGAGACGCGACCCTGATAGTGGAAGAACACCGACGTGGCGGCTGCCGCCAGCACCAGCGCGCCCGCGCCCGCATAGGCAAGTGCTCGCGCCCGGCGACGTGCAGGCGTCTTGACCTCGGGCGCGAGAGTCTTCCTTTCTCCCGCTGTCTGCTCGCGCCTGACGGGGGGATTCAACGTGTCGATGACGGTGTCCATGATGTGCTCCTCGATCGCAGCGGCGGTCACTTCGCGTAGAGCGACTCGATCTGCCCCGTCGCGCGCGCCAGGTCCGCTCGGGCCTGGTTGTAGCGGTACAACGCGCCAATCTGGTTGTCGTTGGCCCGAGCCAGCTCGTTCTGTGCAGTGACGACTTCGATGTTGCTGGCGACGCCGGCGCGGAAGCGGTCCTCGGCTTGAGTCACGCCCTCGCGTGCCAGGCTGACGCCGAGGGCAGCGGTCTCGACCTCCGAGCGCGCCGAATCGAGGCGCGTGGCGGCCGTCCGCACGTCGAAGCCGATCTGATCACGCACCTGCCGCTGCGCCTCGGCAAGCTTCTTCAGCTCGATGTCCCGCGTGGCGATCTCGGCGCCGATCTGGCCGCCGGTGAAGAGCGGCACGTCCACGAACGCGCCGTACTGATATGCAGGGATGGAGGTGTCCGGGCGCAGTCCCTGATAGCTCCAGCCGCCGCTGAGTGCGATGCGCGGCAGGCGGGCGCTCTGAGCGGATCGCTTGAGCGCCTGGGCGGCGTGAATCTCCGACGCGACCGCCAGCATCTCCGGCCGCTGCTGATACGCTCGCTCGAGGCTGCTCTCGATCCGCAACGGCGGGGTTTCAAAAAAGCTGTCGGCATCGGCCAGCTCGATCTGCTGATCGGGATCGAGGCTGAGCAGCCGCCGCAGCCCCTGCAGCGATATCGTGTACTGCGCCTCGGCCTCCGTGTGCCGCTGACGCTCGTTCTGGTACTCGACGTTGGCGCGCAGCGTATCGATGCTCGTCCCGACGCCATTGCGTTGCAGATCGCTCGCGAGATCGAAGAGCGCCCGCGCCAGATCGAGTCGCGACCTGGCGGCGTCGACCTCCGCTGCCGCGCGGAGGCTGCCGAGGTACTGAGACACGACGAGCTGCGCGTTCTGCTCACGAATGGTCGTCTGCTGCGCGCTGCTGGCCCTGACGTCCTCGCGCGCCGCCTGCCAACGGTTCCACAGCGTGAGATCGAGGACCGGCATGGCGAACGTCGGCCCGACCTGGAAGGCCCAGAACGGTCCGGTGTGATCAGGGAAGCCGGCGACGCGCCGGCCAAATGCCGTCTCGAGGCTTCCGCGCGTCACCGTCTCTGAGGCACGCAAAGACACCTGCGGCAGCAGAGCACCGCGGGCTGCGGTCTGCCGCTGCTGGCTCTCGGCCAGATTCAGGTTCGCGACGGCCACCTCGGGCGCCTGACGAAGCCCGATCGCTACTGCCTGCTGCAGCGTCAGGCGCATCGGCTCGGTCTTCGACGTCTGCGCCCAGAGCGTCGCTGAAGAGGCCAGCAGCGCCAGGGCTGCAATGGTCAGCACCCTTCCGAGCACGCCCTGGTCGATTCGACCGGCGCACACGTCGTCGACGAGCGCCGTCATCGCCACGCCTTCCGCCACCAGCCGCGCCCCGGCCTTGTGCATGCGATGGAGCAGGCTCCTGCCGGCGCGGTCGGCGCACATCACGCCGCGCAAATCGACTTCGATCTCGCGCGCCTGGGGGGCGCCCGCCCAGGCCTGTTCGACGGTGACCACCGCGTCGCCGGCGAGCTTGCCTTCGAGCTTCAGGGTCCAGCGGTTCGCTTCGTCGTGCACCGTAACTCTCAACATCGCCGCCTCCGTCTGGCCATCGAGAGAGCACACAGTCGGCCAAACACGCTGATCGCGCTAAACGGCTACGTTCACAGTAATTAGCGGCGATTTCCGTACAACGGCCCAGCGAGGTGCCAATGCCCATTTCCTAGCACCTGCCAGGACTTGGGCACTGATCGAGGTGCGAAGGACTCTCCTGGAGAGGCCGCTATGATCGAGTCATGCGAGGCGTGCATCCACCAGGCCCTCGCGGCGTTCCCATCCTTGGCTCGCTGCTCGCGGTTCGGCGCGACCCTACCGGCGTCTTCCTGGATGCGGCTCTCCGCTTCGGCGACGTGGTGTCCTTCAAGATCGGGCCGCGACGCGGCTATCTGATCTCGAATCCTCATGACGTTCGTCACGTCCTCCTGGACAACGCGCGCAACTATCACAAGAGTCCGCTGTACCAGAAGCTGAGGATGTTCCTGCTCGGCGACGGATTGCTGACCAGCGAGGGCGAGTTCTGGCTGCGGCAGCGGCGCATCGCACAGCCGGCCTTCCATCGTCAGAAGGTTGCCGGGCTGGCGAGCGTCATGGCCAGGGCGGCGAGAGACACGGCGGCCGGGTGGGAGGCAATCGCGTCGGCAGGCAGGCCCGTCGACGTCGACGCAGAGATGATGCGTCTGACACGCACCGTGGTGCTGCGCGCGCTCCTCGGCGGCGACCTGGGACCCTACACCGAACAGATCGACGCGGCATGGATCGTCATCAACGAACACATCGGCGAGCGCTTCTGGTCGCTCGGACCGGATTGGTTGCCGACGGCGAAGCGCCGGCGATTCGAGGCCGCGCGAGCGGTACTGGTAGGGGCGGTCGACCACGTGATTGGCCAGCGCCGGCGAGGGTCTGCCGAAAAAGGCGATCTGCTCGAGATGCTGCTGTCAGCACGCGACGAAGAGACCGGACAGGCGATGACCGACGACCAGCTCCGCGTCGAGGTGACCACCTTCCTGCTCGCGGGTCAGGAGACGACGTCGCTCACGCTGACATGGATCTGGTATCTGCTGTCGCAGCACCCAGACGCTCAGCGACGGCTCGAAGCAGAAATCGATACTGTTCTTGCCGGCCGCCTGCCGGAGTACGCCGATCTCGTCAATCTGCCGTACACGCTCATGGTCGTGGATGAAGCCATGCGTCTGTATCCGCCGGCATGGGGATTCTCGCGGCAGGCGATGGCCGACGACGAGGTGGGCGGATTCCATGTACCACGCGGATGGCTCGTGTTCGTCATCCCGTGGGTGCTGCATCGGCTGCCAGCCCTGTGGGACAGTCCCGAGCGCTTCGAACCCGAGCGCTTCTCACCGGAGAGGAGCGCCGATCGGCCAAAGTTCGCGTACCTGCCCTTTGGCGCCGGGCCTCGCCAGTGCATCGGCAATCAATTCGCGTTGATTGAAACGCAGTTGACGCTGGCGACGCTCGCGCAGCGCTACCGCCTTCGCCTCGTGCCGGGACACCGGGTCGAGCCGTGGCCGCTCATCACTCTTCGCCCGCGTTTCGGCATGCCGATGACGATCGAGCGCCGTGCGCAGGGGCAGGGCGGCTGAAAAGGCGGCGACACTTGCTTAATTTTCTAGCATTGTGCTAGAAATTTACACATGCCGAAACTGCCCGGCGCGACCCTCAGCCGCCGCGAGCGCGAGATCATGGACGCGCTGCACCGCCTCGGCCGCGCCGGCGTCCACGAGGTCATGCGCGAGCTGTCGGGCGCGCCCGCTTACTCCACCGTCCGCGCGCAGCTGCGCGTGCTCGAGGAGAAGGGGCACGTGCGCCACGCCGAGGAACAGCTGCGCTACGTGTACTTCCCCGCCGCCTCACGACAGGCGGTTCGCAAATCGGCGCTGAAGCATCTGCTGGAGACCTTCTTCGAGGGCTCGCCGGAGAAAGTCGTCGAGGCGCTGGTCCGCGAGGAGCGCGCCGTCTCGGACGAGGAGCTCGAGCGCATGGCGCAGCTGATCGAGCGCGCCCGGCGCGAGGCGCGATGCAGATGATCAAGGCCACGGTCGTCCTCGCCGTCGCGTGGATGGTCATTCCCAGGCTGCGAGCGCGATCGGCCGCCGAGCGCCACCTGTTATGGGCCTCTGCGCTCGGCATCGCAGCGCTGCTGCCCTGGCTTGACGAGGTCCTGCCTGCGTGGCGACCGCACTGGGCGCAGAGCTTTTCCGCCGTTCTGCCAGACTCGCTCGATCTCTTCGGCCGCTGGACCCAGGCAGCAGAGGGCGGCGAGATCGTCGTCCGCGCCACTGGCGTCGAGCCGGCGGGCTGGACGGCCGGCATTGCCGCGGCGCTCTGGCTGCTCGGTGCGGCAGTGGCGCTGGTCCGCCTCGCACGCCAGTTGATGAAGCTCGCCAATCTCGCTGCCAACCCGGTGCGCGACCTGCGAATAGAGCATCTCCTCGAAAGCGCGGCGTCCGCCGTCGGCGTGCGCGGCCGCCCCGCGCTGCTGATCTGTCCAGGTATCGGCATCCCCGTCACATGGGGCATCCGCCGGCCGCGGGTCGTGCTGCCAGTCCAGGCCTTGCAATGGAGCAACGAGCGGCTCACCGCAGTGTTCGCACACGAGCTCGCACATGTGGCGCGCGCCGACTGGCCCGTGCACCTGGCCGCCGAAACGATCTGCGCCGCTTACTGGTTCCACCCGTTCTACTGGCTCGCGCGCACCGGGATGCGCCGTGAGAGTGAGCGCGCCGCCGACGATGCGGTGATGGCAATCGGGATCGACCCGCACGACTACGCCGAACAGCTGGTGGCGATCGTCCGTGCTGCACGGCTGCCGGCGCCAGTCCAGACGCTCGCGATGGCTCGCACCTCGGATCTCGCCGGCCGCATCGCGGCGCTCGTGTCTGGATCACCAAACCGCCGGCGAGTCAGCGGGACCGTCACTCTGGCCGTGACTACCTGCGCCGCGCTCGTGAGCCTTCCGCTCGCGGCACTCGCCGGTGCCGATGTGGCAGCCTACGTCCAGGTGCGAACAGCGGCGCTGCCAAAGGCACTGCTTGCGGCGGTTGCGCCGGCGTCAGGGACGTCGGCGACCGCCGTCCGCGCGATCCGCGTGGCGTCAGCAGCCGTCGGCCCATCGACGGTGCAGGCACCCGAAGTTCTCGAATACACGACGCCGCCGCTCTACAGCACAGAGGCGCGACGCGACGGCGTCGAAGGTGTCGTGGTCGTCCGCGCACGTATAGACATTGACGGCCGTGCACGATCGCTGCGCATTCTGTCGGGCCTCGGCGCCGGCCTCGACCAGAACGCCCTCGTGGCGCTCCGGCAGTGGCTGTTCAGGCCCGGCACACGCAACGGCGTCGCCGAGGCAATGGACGCCGACGTCGACATCGACTTCAGCCTTCGTCAGGAAACGCTCAACGAGCTCATCGCCAACGACATGGCCACGCAGGTCGGTCCCGGCGTCACACCACCGCGTGCCATCGTCTCCGTGCAGCCGCCGCGCATTCCCGGTGCCAGGGCCACGGTCGTCCTCGACGTCGTGCTGCTCGAGAACGGCATCCCGAAGATCCTGAGAATTCTGCAGTCGGCCGGCACCGATCTCGACGAGGCCGCCGTGCGAACGTTCGAGCAGTGGCGGTTCAGCCCCGCCGCCCGCGGAGATACGCCGGTCAAAGTGCGGATGACCGCAGAGGTGAACCTGCATGGATAGGATTCCCAGCTCCGAGATCACCGATCGCCGCGTCTATCTTCGCCGGCGCGAGCTCGTCGCGGCGATCGTCGCCGCCGCCGGCGGTGCCGCGCTCCTTCAACGGCGCACGGCGGCGCAGCCTGCCGCGGCTCACGGACGCCGGCTCACGACCATCGCCAGCCGTTTCAGCACCAGTGAAACGGCAAACTCGTGGGAGCACGTCACGACCTACAACAACTTCTACGAGTTCGGCACCGGCAAAGATGATCCGGCGCGCTACGCGCCGCGCTGGCGGCCGCGCCAGCCGTGGAGGGTCGACATCCAGGGAGAATGCGCGACGCCGGGCGCCCTCACGCTCGAAGACATCCTCAAGGGCGAGACGCTCGAGGACCGCATCTACCGTCATCGCTGCGTCGAGGGCTGGTCGATGGTCATCCCATGGGTCGGCTTTCCACTCGCTAATCTGATCAAGCGATGCGAGCCGACTGCGCGCGCCAAGTTCGTGGAGTTCACGACGCTGCTCGATCCTCAGCAGCTGCCCGGACAGCGCGACGACGTGCTGGAGTGGCCCTACGTTGAAGGTCTGCGACTGGACGAAGCGATGCACCCGCTCACGATCCTCGCGGTTGGCGTGTACGGCGAGGTGCTGCCGAACCAGAACGGTGCGCCGCTGCGGCTCGTCGTCCCCTGGAAGTACGGCTTCAAGGGCGGCAAATCGATCGTGCGCATCCGGTTCCTCGAACGACAGCCCACCACGTCGTGGATGCGCAACTGGCCGGAGGCCTACGGCTTCTACTCGAACGTGAACCCGGCCGTCGATCACCCGCGGCACAGCCAGGCCATGGAAGCGCGCCTGCCTTCGCTCTTCAGGTCCACGCGCACGCAACTCTTCAACGGCTACGGCGATCAGGTGGCATCGCTCTATTCCGGAATGGACCTGCGCAAGAACTACTGATCCGCTCCCGGTCACCCGCGTCCCGATCCCGATGCCGGGTCCGCCTTCAGGCGGACCCGGTCCGGCTGAAGCCAGGCTGAAGCCCGACACTACTCTCGCCCATAACGGGCACGCGACTCCAATGTGCGGATCGCGATATGCCTGGAATTCTCGCCGGGTGCGAGAATGGGAGGGTCATGTCAGAGACCCGGATTGCCGTGGCGAGTAACCCCCAGGCGGCCCGCTATGAAGCGCTGATTCGGCTGGCCGATGCCATTCGTTCCGGCGAGAAGGCCGGCGACCTCTTTGCGCTCCTCGTCCAGGAGCTGCGCCACGTCGTCCAGTTCGACGCCATCGCCCACTTCGACGAGACCGGCACCAAGGTGAACTGGTGGTCTCGCAAACCGCACGACGGCGTGTGTCCGCTCACCGGCGCCGAACGGGAAGAAAGCGTGGCGGCGTGGGTGCACCGGCAACAGGAGCCGCTCGTCGTCCCCTACGTGGATCGCGAGACACGGTGCCGCCCCAGCATGGAGCGATTGCGGCATCTCGGGCTGCAGTCGATGTGCGCGCTTCCCTTGAGCACCGCGCATCGGAAGCTCGGGAGCCTGGTCGTTTCCAGCTGCCGGCCCGACTCCTACGTCGAGGATGACGTGCGCTTCCTGTCGCTCGCCGCTGCGCAGATCGCGCTCGCCATGGACGATGCGCGCAACTTCCGGGAATCGCAGCACGTCGGCGAGCGGCTGCGCCTGCTCCTCGACCTGACCAATCGCGTGGTGTCGACGCTCGACCTGCGGGCGCTGCTGCGCGAGGTCTCGGCCAGCATCCGCCAGGTGATGCACTGCGACGGCGCCGGTGTGTCGCTGCCCGATCCCGAGAGCGGCCAGCTGCGGCTGTACGCGCTCGACTTCCCCACCAGCAAAGGCATCCTCCACGAGGGCATCGTCGCCAACGTGTCCCAGAGCCTCGCCAGGGTGTTTGCGAATGGCCAGCCGGTGAATCTGACGCGTGAGGAGATTCAGGCCGACGGCCCGGTGGCGCTCGAGGGTGCCCAGTCGCTCTGCCGCGTTCCGCTCGTCGGCCGGAAACAGGTGCTTGGGGTGCTCAGCATCGGCACGCACCGGGAACACGCGTTCACCGATGACGACATGACCTTTCTCGGCCAGGTCGCCACTCAGATCGCCATCGCGGTGGAGAACGCGCTGGCCTACGGCGAGATCGCCGATCTGAAGGACAAGCTCACTCGCGAGAAGGTCTATCTCGAGGACGAGATCAGGAGCGAGCTGAACTTCGAGGAGATCGTCGGCACCAGCGACGCTCTGCGGCACGTACTGCGCAAGATCGAAACAGTCGCGGCGACCGATTCGACGGTTCTGATCTACGGCGAGACCGGCACGGGAAAGGAGCTCGTGGCGCGGGCCGTCCATAACCTGAGCAGCCGGAAGGCACACGCGTTCGTGAAGATGAACTGCGCGGCGATTCCGACCGGACTGCTCGAAAGCGAGCTGTTCGGCCACGAAAAGGGGGCCTTCACCGGCGCCGTCAGCCAGCGGACGGGCCGCTTCGAGCTCGCGCACCGGGGCACGATGTTCCTGGATGAAGTCAGCGAGATTCCACTCGAGCTGCAGCCAAAGCTGCTGCGCGTGCTGCAGGAGCGCGAGTTCGAGCGCCTGGGCAGCGCACGCACGCTGCGCACCGACGCCCGGCTGATCGCCGCCACCAACCGCGATCTCGCCGAGATGGTCACCGAGGGAACGTTCCGCTCCGATCTCTATTACCGCCTGAACGTCTTCCCTGTCAGGCTTCCGCCGCTGCGCGAGCGCCCCGAAGACATTCCACTGCTGGTGCGGCACTTCGTCCAGCAGTTCAGCCGCCGCAACAACCGCAGCATCGACACCATCCCGTCAGCGGTCATGGAAGCGCTCGTCCAGTATCACTGGCCCGGCAACGTCCGGGAGCTCCAGAACGTCGTCGAACGCGCCGTCATCATTTCGACGGGTTCCGTTTTGAAGGTGCCGATTGCGGATCTCAAGCCTGCCGGTCGTGCGGGAACGCCGCGACGCCCAGCGGCCGCGGCCACGCTGCGCGCCTCGCTCGGCGAAGCCGAACGCAGCCAGATCCTGAACGCGCTCGAGGCGTCGGCTTGGGTGATTGCAGGGCCGAATGGTGCGGCGGCACGGCTCGGGATGAAGCGTTCCACGCTGCAGTTCCGGATGCGGAAGCTGGGCATCTCGGTCGCCCGCGTCGGCCGCTCCGGCTAGCAGCCCGTGGTGAAAACCACTTACCGGGCTGTGAGGGCACCGAGACAAACCACAGAGAGCACCGAGAGCACAGAGATCCATGGGGTTTCTCTGTGTCTCTGTGCCTCGGTGGCGAAATTCTCGGTGCCTCACAGGC
>DASUGH010000122.1:0-51357 GCA_036274155.1 Vicinamibacterales bacterium
CGCTGCGAGGGCGTCGAGGACCGCTGGACGCGAGCTCCGTGAGCTCGCTGATCCCCACAGCCTTCTCGCGCGGTCAGGCGAGTCTGGTCGGTCGTCTCCACAGGGATTCGCATCCTCAACACAAGTGAGCTCTGGGTCTAAGTACGTACTTCCGCGAGGATCTCCTGGACGACGTCGGTCAGGAACTGCGCCGCGCCGGCGCCGTCGATCACCCGATGATCCGACGAGAGGGTCAGCGTCAGCGTCGGGCGTACACCGAGCATGCCGTTCACCGCGACCACCCGATCGGCGATGGCGCCAACCGCGAGGATCCCGGCCTGCGGCGGCACGATGATCGCCGTGAAGGCGTCGACGGCGAACATCCCCAGGTTGCTGATGGTGAAGGTGGCGCCGGTGATGTCCGAGGGCTGCAGACGATTGGCGCGCGCGCGGTCGGCCAGGTCGCGGCGCCGCTTGGCGATGTCGCCGAGCGGTGTGCGGTCGGCGCGCGGAATCACGGCGGTCACGACGGCGTTCTCGACAGCCATGGCGAGCGCGACGTTGATGTCGGCGTTGGCGCGAATCGTCCCGTTCACCCAGCTCGCGTTCATACGCGGATGCCGCGCCAGCGCGCGAGCCACGGCGGCCACCAGCAGATCGGTGTGCGTCACCTTGACGCCGTGCGACTGCTGGATGACAGGAACGGCCTTTTCCCGGGCGGCGTTGAGCGCCGTGGCGTCCACCTCACGCGTGAGGAAGAAGTGCGGCACCGTCGTCCAGCTCTGTGTCGTCCGCTCCGCCATGATGCGGCCAACCGAGCTGAGCGCAATGGGACCGCCTGCCGCAGCCGCAGGGGCTGCCGGCGCAGCCGGCGCAGCAGCGGCCGCTGCCGGCCGCGCAGCCGCCGCCTGCGCGAATTTCAGGACATCGTCTGCCGAAATCTCGCCGCCCGGCCCGGAACCGACCACCTTGCTGAGATCGACCCCGTGCTCCTGCGCGATCTTCCGCGCCTTGGGAGAGACGCGACCGCCGCCCGACGCACGCCCCGCGGCCGCAGGCGCGGCGACGGACGTGGCCGCGGCCGCAGCGGCCGACTCCATCTTGCGACCGGTCTGCGGAGTGCCTGCCGCAGCGGTCGGCGGCGCCTCGCCGGGCGCGACGAGCCAGGCAATCGTCTGACCGACCGGCACGACATCGCCGACCTTCGCGAGGATGCCGGCCAGGACTCCGTCGGCGCCCGCCTCCACTTCGACGACCGCCTTGTCGGTCTCGACCTCGAGGAGCATCTCGCCTTTCTTGACCTGCTCGCCCTCCTTCTTCAGCCAGGAGACAAGCTTCCCCGTTTCCTGCGCCATCTCCAGCGCAGGCATCACCACGCTCGTCGCCATCAGCTGTGCGCTCCGACTTTCTCCGGCTTCTGCGCCTCGGCCTTTGCGGCGGCCGCCACCATGGCCGCCACCTCCTTGTTCGGTTTCGGCGCTTCGATCTCGCGCACCGTCGGCAGCGTGCCGCCGACCGTTACGAACGGCGCGCCGGCCACGAGCAGCTCCTCTGCCGGGAACCGCGTGATCACCTCGTGGCCCTTCTCGGTCACGACGATCTCTTCTTCGATGCGGGCAGCGCTCCAGCCGTCGGTGGAGGGCCAGAAGGTCTCCAGCGCGAACACCATTCCCGGCTTGATCTCGTGTGGATGATCGAGCGACACGAGACGGCTGATCATCGGCTTCTCCCAGATCGCCAGCCCGATGCCGTGCCCCATCTGCAGCGCAAACGCGGCTTCCTCGTTGGGGAAACCGAACTCCTGCGCTTTCGGCCAGACCGACGCCACTTCGGCAGTGGTACGGCCGGGCCGAATGAGCTCGATCGAGGCGTCCAGGTAATCCCGGCAGCGCTTGTAGGCGTCGACCAGGGCGCGCGACGCCGAGGAGATGGCGAAGCAGCGGTAGTAGCAGGTCCGGTAGCCCATGTACGAGTGCAGCACGTCGTAGTAGACCGGATCGCCAGGACGCATGATGCGGTCTGAGAACACGTGCGGATGCGGACTGCAGCGCTCACCGGAAATCGCGTTGACCCCCTCGACGTACTCGGAGCCGAGCTCGTAGAGCGTCTTGGCAACGAGAGCCACGGCATCGCTCTCGCGCATCCCCGGTTTCATCGCCCGGTAGAGCTCGTGATACGCCGCGTCGACCAGGCTCGCCGACTGGGTGAGCAGCGAGATCTCATCCTGTGTCTTGATCTCGCGCGAGTTCGACATCAGCTGCTGGCCATCGACGACGTTGATGCCTTCCTTCTGGAGCGCGAACAGGATCGGCGGCTCCACCACGTCCACACCCAGCGGTTCCTTGTGGAGACCGCGCGACTCGAGCTCGATGCGGATCTTCCGCGCCACGTCCTCCGAGCGTCCCATCTCGGGCGTCATGGCGCCGCGCATGAGCGGGATGCCCGGCCGCGACCGCTCCCCCAGCCACGGACAGTTGAGCTGATGGTGCTTCGCCGCGGATCCGAAATCCCACAGGATCGGCTCGTCGTTCTGCGGCAGCAGCGTGAAGCGGCTGATCTTGTCCTGCGCCCACGTGCCGATGTGCGTGGCGGTGATGTAGCGGACGTTGTTCATGTCGAAGCAGAGCACGGCGCCAAGCTCCGACTTCGCCAGCAGATCCTTGAGTCGCGCCAGACGCTCGCGCCGGAGCCGATCGAAATCGATCCGCTGCTCCCAATCCACCGCCATCGTGCCGAAAGTGCGAATGGCCATAATGAGTTCCTGAATTTACGGATCTACGAAATTACGAATTTGAATTGACGGATTGACGGATTGACGGATTGACGGATTGACGGATTGGCGGATTGGCGGATTGATGGGTTGACCGAGTGGAGACGGCGGTTCGAGCCACAGGTCGGTGTTTTGTCGAGTTGTGACTGGAGCGGTCGATTCGACAATCCCCCAATCCCTCAATCCGTCAATCCGTCAATCCGTCAATCCGTCAATTCAAATTCGTCAATCCGTCAATTCGTCAATTCGTATTCGTCAATTTCGTATTCGTCATTTTCGTCATTTCGTTCGTCGTTTTCCCGTCCGTTTTCCTTACTTATTGCACATCTGCCTGGCCAGCTCGAACACGTCGCGCTCGGTCGGCACCGTGACGTCCTCGAGCGGCGGCGAGAACGGAATCGGCACGTGCTTCGCCCCGAGGCGCCGCACCGGACCATCCAGATCGTAGAACGCCCCTTCCTGGATGACCGCGGCGAGCTCTCCGGTCACGCCGTACCGGTAGTACCCCTCGTCGATGACGATGCAGCGCGACGTCTTCTTCACTGAGTCGACGAGCGTCTTTTCGTCGAGCGGCCAGGTGGTCCGTGGATCGACCACTTCAGCGCTCACGCCCACCTCTTCGAGCATCGTCGCGGCGCCGAGCGCCACCTGCACCATGCTGCTCGTAGCCACGAAGGTGATGTCGCTTCCCTCGCGTTTCACGTCGGCGACGCCGAGCGGGATGATGTACTCCTCTTCCGGAACGGGACCCTTGACCTTCGTATAGCTGATCTTGTCTTCGAAGACGACCACCGGGTTGTCGTCGCGAATCGCCGCCTTGAACAACCCTTTGGCGTCGTACGGCGTGGACGGGACGACGACCTTGAGGCCCGGGATATGGCTCGGCCACGCGTGCAGCGACTGCGAGTGCTGCGACCCCGACCGGCGCAGCGCACCCATCGTGGCGCGAACGACGAGCGGCACCTTCCATTTACCGCCCGACATGTAGTGAATCTTGGCGGCCTGGTTGACCAGCTGGTCCATGATCAGCGTCAGGAAATCGCCGAACATGATGTCGACGATCGGCCGCATGCCGGTCATCGCCGCGCCGACGCCGATGCCGGTGAAACCGGCTTCCGAGATCGGCGTGTCGATGATGCGGTCCTTGCCGAACTCCTCGACGAGCCCCTTGAGCTGCTTGAACGTCGTCCCCGCCTCGGCGACGTCCTCCCCCATCAGAACGATGCTCGGATCGCGGCGCATCTCCTCGGCGATGGCCTCGCGGATGGCCTCGCCGAAACCGAGCTGTCGAACCTGCGTGGCTGTTTCAGGCATAGATGTCGTGGTCTACCTTGTCTGTGGCCGGGAAGGCGGCGTTGACCGCAAACTCGACGGCGCCGTTCATCTCGGCCGTCAGCTCCTTCTCGATGTCTTCCAGCGCCGCCTTGTCGGTGATCTTCTCGCTCAGCAGCCAATCGACGAAGCGCTTGATCGGATCGCGCGTCGTCATCCACTCCTCTTCCTCGGACTTCGGACGGTAGATTGCCCGCAGCGTCGCGACGTCGCCGACGTGATGGCCGTGATACCGGTAGGTGTTGAGCAGCAGGAAGGCGGGGCCTTCACCGCGCCGGGCGCGTTCGACGTATTTCTGAGCGGTGTTGAAGACCGCCTTCACGTCCTGACCGTCCACCGCTTCCGCGGCCATCCCGAATGCCGCCGGCCGGGCGAGGAGGTCGCCCGCAGTCGACTCGGAATAGTGCGTGTACTCGTTGTACATGTTGTTCTCGCACGCGTAGATCACTGGAAGCTTCCACAGCTGTGCGAGGTTCATCTCTTCGTAGAGCACTCCCTGGCCGAGGGCGCCCTCGCCGAAGAAACACACGGCCACGCGGTTGTTCTTGAGGTACTTCGAGGCGAACGCGGCGCCGGTGGCGATGCCGGCGCTGCCGGCGACGATGGCGTTTGCCCCCAGGTTGCCGGTTGAAGGGTCGGCGATGTGCATCGAGCCGCCCTTGCCTTTGCAGTAGCCGGCCTCTTTCCCGAGGAGCTCGGCAAACATCACCCGCGGGTCAGCGCCCTTGGCCAGGCAGTGGCCGTGGCCACGGTGGGTGCTGGTGATGTAGTCGTCGGTGCGCAGCGCCTCGCAGATGCCGACTGCGACCGCCTCCTCGCCGATGTAGAGGTGCGCCAGGCCCGGCATGAGGGCGCGCGTGTACAAATCGTTGACCCGCTCCTCGAAGAGGCGGATGGCCAGCATCTGACGGTACATCCGCAGCAGCTTGTCGACGCCTGGGCCGGATGCCGTCGCTGACTTGGTTGTGGTGGTCACGGTGATCGCTCCGGGGCTGAGCGGGTCCGGCCCGACGATCCGGTCGGACCCTCTCGAGACAAGTCCTCATTGTACCCTCAGCCCTGTGTGGCGCAACGATCGGCCACGGGACCACAGGAGCGACGCGCCCGCGAACCGGTTCGGAGAATCAACGCGGCGACACGGCAGGACTTCTCCAGACGGGCGGCGGCGGTATAGAGCCTCCCGGTCTGCCAATCGGCGGAGCGGGAACCGGGCGGGGCGCCGGGGCACGATCCCGCCGCAGGTTGAAGCCGGTGAGGAACGATACGCGGAGTCCCGACCGGCCTGGAACGACGGCCACGTTGACCGGGACATTCATCACGCCGGCGCGGAAGGTGTGACCGCCGGCCAGGACGATGGCGGTGCCGGCGGGAGTGAAGTTCGGACCGATGCCGAACTCGGCTCCATCGCGCGTGCGCAGCCCCACCATCCAGCTCAGGCTGGGGATCACGACATCCTGCTCGAGTCCCCCGACGAGCACAACCCATTCCGTGACCGCGGTCAATCCGCTCTCGTGATCGCTGAAGAACTGTTTCTCGAACTGCCAGCCGAACTGCGAGATCGCCGGCCGGACGCGAATGTCGTTCTCCTTCAGCTTGCTGACGATGCCATCGCTGAGGAAGGTGAGGCCGATCCTCGGGCCATCGAGGCTGACGGCCTGGGCGACAGGAGGAAGGGTCTGTCCGAAGACTGGACTCGACGCGGCCATTGCCGCCAGCATGAGTCGCGCAATGCGGTGTCCGTTCGGGCGCGGCATCTGTTCATCTCCTTGAAGGTGCGGTTCGGCCACAACCGTACCGCCGCATCGGAGATGAAGTCCTGCAGGACTGGCTGAAAAGTCCTGAAACGCGGCAGGCAATTCACCCTTCCGCCATACCGTTGTCGCAGGCGGATGGAAAGGTCTCTGGTCAACCCCACGGACCCGACCAGGCGATGGAGATCGGCGCGTCCTCGATCTTGACGCATGGCGCCTCGAGCGTGACGTAGCCGCCGCGGTAAAACACGAGCGGACGGCAGTCCTCTCCCGATCGGTAGAGGCCCACGACTTCCCCCACGACGATCCAGTGGTCGCCCCCTTCGTGAATCGCGTGCAGGGCGCAGGCGATGGCGGCAGGGCATTTCTCGAGACGCGGTGCGCCCTCCCACTTCACGAACGAGAACTGCGGCGGCGCGGGCGCCTTCCAGGCGCCGGCAAAGAACGCCGACAGATCCCGCTGATGATCGGCAAGGATGTTCACGCAGAAACGGGTGGTGCTGTGGATGATCTGGCCGGCCCTCCCCTGCTTGCCGAGGCCGAACAGCACGAGTGGCGGATCGAGCGAGAGCGTCGTAAAGGAGTTCACGGTCAGCGCTTTGATCTCGCCCCCGGACTCCATCGCGATGACGGTGACGCCTGTCGCAAACTGCGACGCCGTTTGTCGAAACGCCCGCGTATCGATCGCCATAACCTTGCGGCCTCGTGGGTCAGCCGCGCTCCAGCTCCTGCGCCTTCTTCTCCCACTCTGCCATGAACCGGAACACGTTTTCGCGCGGCGGCTGCGGAGCGAAGGTCTCGAGCCAGCGCACCGGCTCGCGGGATACGTTGGTAAACGAATGCACGCAGCCGACGCCTGTCCACAGCACGTCGCCGGGACCGGCCCGGTACGTCTTCCCGTCGAGCGTGCCCTCGACCTCGCCGCTCAGGATGAAATACGACTCCTCGAACGTGTGATCGTGCAGGCCGATCCCGACGCCCGGCTGATACTCGATGAACAGCAGCCGGTGATGTGCGGCACCGGCGTTCTCGTCGATCAGCCACTTGAGGAAGACGCCTTCCAGCCCCGCACCGGCGCTCTTGCGTTCGGAGGGCGGCGGAATCTGACCGGCGTCGAAGTGTCCCAGCAGGTTGCCGCCCGGGTCGTTGAGATCGAGCGGCTGCCCGTCACCTGGAATCGCATGATCGGCCGGGAAGAACGTGTCGCGTTCCGCACCGTGCAGTTTCGGCTGCGGGGCAGCCATCTGCAGCCAGCGTACGGGCGCAGCCCCGGACGTGCGCCAGGCGTGCCGGCTTCCCACCTTCACCGCACCGTAGTCTCCAGGCCGCAGCCGGTATTCACGATCGTTGATCGCGACCACGCCTTCGCCGCTGAGGACGTAGAAGCTCTCCTCGTACGAGTGCAGATGCGACTGCAGCGACCCGCCGGCGGCGAGCTCGCCGATGCTCAGGCCGGTGTGCACCGAACCGGTTCCGCGGCCGATCAGATCAGCCTGACGGTACCCGGTTGCGTGACCTTCGAACAGCAGCGGCGCCCGCAGCGCCTTTTCCTCGAACCGTCCGAAGTAATGCATGAGACGTCTAGGCCTTCACACCCGACATGCCGGCGAGCACCTGGAACATGGCGGCGAAGTCCTTCTTCGACAGACCTGCCGCCCGTGCCGCCGTCAGCATCTCGTTGGTGACGGCCGCAGTCGGCAGCGGTACCTCGAGGCGATGGCCCATCTCGAGCGCCAGCTTCATGTCCTTCTGCATCATGTTCATGTCGAACCAGGCTTCGTCGGGCATGTTCACCACGAATGGCCCGCGATACTGGAGCAGCGGCGAGCCGACGACGCTGTTGGTGAGGACCTCCACGGCGGTCTTGCGCGCGATGCCGCTCTTCTCGGCGAGCAGCACGCTCTCGGAGAAGGCGAGCATCTGGACCGCGAGGCTGAGGTTGACGGCGATCTTCATCGACACGGCCAGCCCGTTGTCGCCGACGTGCGTGGCCTTCATGCCGATGTCGAGCAGCAGCGGCTTGACCTGCTCGAAGGTTTCCGCCTTCCCGCCCACCATCATCGTCAGCTTGCCCTGCTCGAGCGTGAGGATACTGCCCGACACCGGAACATCAACCATGTCGGCGCCGCGCTCGCGGACCTTGGCAGCCAGCGCGCGGCTCGCCGCCGGACTGACAGTGCTCATGTCGATCACGACCTTGCCGCGCCCGAGCCCGGCGAGGAGCCCGTCGGGCGCGTACGCCACCGCTTCCAGCGCCGCCGAATCGGTCACCATGACGAAGACGACGTCGACGGCCTCGGCCACGGCGCGTGGAGAGTCGCCCCACCGCATGCCCCGATCGATGATCCACTGCGCTTTCGACTTGGTCCGGTTGTAGCCGGTAACGGTGTGTCCTTTGGAGATCAGCCGTTCGGCCATCCGGCCGCCCATCGCGCCAAGCCCGACATAACCGAGGTTCGCCATCGCCTACTCAATGCCTCCGATGCACAGGTATTTGATCTCCACGAACTCGTCGATCCCGTACTTGGAGCCCTCGCGGCCGAGGCCCGACTCCTTCATGCCGCCGAACGGCGCCACTTCAGTGGAGATGAGCCCGGTGTTGATGCCGACCATACCGGCCTCGATGCCTTCCGCCACGCGCCAGACCCGCCCGATGTCGCGGCCGTAGAAGTACGCCGCCAGCCCGAACTCGGTGTCGTTGGCGAGCGCGATCGCCTCTTCCTCGGTCTTGAAGCGGAAGAGCGGAGCCAGCGGTCCGAACGTCTCCTCGCGCGCGACCGCCATCGACGGCGTCACGCCGGTCAGCACGGTGGGCTCGAAAAAGCGCCCGCCGAGCGCATGCCGGCGGCCGCCGACCACGACCCGGGCACCCTTGCTGACCGCGTCCTCGATGTGCTCCTCTACCTTCGCTACGGCCTTGTCGTCGATGAGCGGACCCTGCGTGGACGAAGGATCGAGGCCGTTGGCCGGGTTCAGTGCCCTGACCCTGGCCGCCAGCCGGGCGGCAAATTCATCGTAGACGCCGTCCTGCACGTAGATCCGGTTCGCGGTCACGCATGTCTGCCCGGTGTTGCGGTACTTGGACCCCATTGCTCCGGCCACGGCACCGTCGAGGTCGGCATCGTCGAAGACGATGAGCGGCGCGTTGCCTCCAAGTTCGAGCGAAAGCTTTTTCACCGTGCGCGAGCACTGCGACATCAGCAGTTTGCCGACCTCGGTCGACCCTGTGAACGACAGCTTGCGCACGGCCGGGTTCGACGTCAGTTCGCCGCCGATCTCCGACGCCGCTCCGGTCACGATGTTGAAGACACCGGCCGGGATGCCGGCGCGCTCGGCGAGCTCCGCCAGGGCGAGCGCCGAAAACGGCGTCTGCGAGGCCGGCTTGAGCACGACCGTGCAGCCACAGGCGATCGCCGGGCCGGCCTTGCGCGTGATCATCGCCAGCGGGAAATTCCACGGCGTGATGCAGGCGACCACGCCGATCGGCTGCTTGATGACGACGATCCGCTTGTCGGCCTGATGGCCCGGAATCGTGTCGCCGTAGACACGCTTGGCCTCTTCGCTGAACCACTCGAGGAAGGACGCCGCATACTCGACCTCGCCGCGCGACTCGGCCAGCGGCTTGCCCTGCTCGACGGTCATGAGATGCGCGAGATCATCCTGGTGTTCGATCATCAGATCGAACCAGCGCCGGAGCGCAGTCGACCGCTCCTTTGCCGTCTTGCGCCGCCACATCGGAAACGCCCGCGCTGCCGCCTCGATCGCCTCCCGCGTCTCGGCGGCGCCGAGCTTCGGCACCGTGCCGATGACCTCGCCGGTGGCCGGGTTGTCAACCTCGATGGTCGCTCCCGATCGCGCGGTCGTCCACGCGCCGTTGACGTAGGTCGCCTGTCGGAAGAGCCGCGGGTCTTTCAGTGTCACGCCGGTGGGAAGGGTGGTCGGGCGACTCATGGGTAATGTGACCTTCGAAGGAATCCCTATCGGCCGTTCCGGCCGCCACTATCTCGCATTGATCGTATACCCCCCGTCGACAGCAATTCGCGCACCGTTGACATAGCTCGCGCGATCGGAGGCAAGGAACACGACGACGTCGGCGACCTCTTTCATCGTACCCCACCGTCCCGAGACGATGCCCCAGCTGCGGCAGATCTCGTCGAGGAACTCAGCTTTCGTCGCCTGCCGCTGCGCGCCCGACGATTGGGCCCAGCTCTCGCGCCACTCGGTCGCGATCAGACCAGGGATGACGGCGTTGACGGTGATGCGCTCGGCAGCGAGGTCTCGCGCGAGGTACGTGGTCACCTGGTTCATCGCCGAATTGTTCAGACCGTGCGTCATGGCTGGACCGAGAACGCTCGACCCCGCGATACCGCTGATGTTGATCACGCGGCCACTGCCGTCACGGGCCATGACGGGCAGGAACGCCTTCGTGACCCGCAGCATGCCGATGGTCTTCGTGTTCACATCGTCGAGCCAGTCGGCTTCCGGCCAGAGGATCTGGCGCTCCTGGCGCTTGATGGGGCCGCCGGCGTTGTTGACGAGAATGTGAACGGTGCCGAACTCGCGCACCGCAGCGTCGGCAAGACTCTGGACGGAGGCCTCGTCGCGCACGTCACCGGCGCACGCGAGCACACGCACCCCGGTCGCCCGGCGGATCTCATCGCCCGCCTGCTCGATCGACTCCTGTCCCCTGGCGACCATGACCAGGTGAACACCCTCGTCCGCGAGACCGCGGGCAATCGCTTTGCCGATCCCCTTGCTCGCGCCGGTCACGACCGCCACGCGGCCCTTCAATCCGAGATTCACTGCGGCGGGTCCTCTCCGCGGCTGCACACCGGCGTCATTCCCGGTGAAGCCATCCCGGCAGTATACGTCGGCGCGCGCGGTGAACGGCGTCCTGCACGCGGATCATGGGCGTCCAGAGCGCGTGCCGGCGATGACCTGTTTGGAAAAATCGGAAAGCCGTGAAGTGGCACCGAGGGTCGAGGCGGGCGCGAGAGCCCGCCTCGCAGCAGAGAGAGTTCTTACGGCAGACGGGTGACTCGGCCCGGAGTCAAGCCGTTCGATGTGCTCATGCTCAGGCTGCCCATCTTGGCCGGCGCCCCGGCTGGACGCTCGATGGTGATGAGAAACTGCCCGCCTGACGCCGCCTTCGCCAGATCCTTCGCGATCTCTTCGAGGACCGTCAGCTGCAGATAGGACCCGATCGTCTCGAAGCGGCCGCGCGTGTTCTGCGACAGGCGTTCGGCGGTCTCGAGCTGCGCGTCGCCCTCGTTGGCGTTGGATGGTTTGAAGATCACGGAGTGCACGACGCCGCGCGCGGCCGCGACCTGCCTGTAGGTGTCTTCGAGATCGGCCTTGGCGATGAACTCCGGCGAGAAGGTCGACCCGAGAACCACCAGGACCAGGCTGCTCTCGCCGACCTTCATCTTCTTCCAGCTGTCGCTGACGTCGCGGATTGCCTCGATCGTACGGCCACCAGCGCTCTGCTCCGGTGCGATCGAACCCACCGCCTTCAGGAGAGGCTGACGGTCCTTCGTCGCCTTCACCACATACCGCGGCTGCGGCGCCGTCGTCATCAGCGCGACGTCGACACCCGGGGGAATCGCGTTGATGAAGCTCCTCGCCGCCTCCTTCACGTGAACGAGCACGTCGTTCATGCCGCGCCCGTTGTCGAGTGCCAGCGTGACGTTCATCGGCGAGACCTTGGGCTCGACCTTGAGCACCTTGACCTCCTTGCCGTCCTCGAAGACCGTGAGGTCGGAGGGGGCGAACGTCTTCACTGGAGCGCCCTTGTCGTCGAACATAGGCATCAGAAACTGAGCCTGTTGCTGGGCGTGAAGTCGCTGAACACCAACCAGCAGGATCACCACCGCAACCAGCGAGGGGATTGACCGCCGCATCGAACCCTCCTCTTTCCTAGAAGTGCGATTCCCTCCAGCGGGCGAACGCCCACCGGCCCTGGATACCTCGGTTGTATTGGACGTAGCAGCCTGTCAAAAGTTTGCCGCGTTATACAGATTTCACGCCAATGCCATGCCTCGCGCTCGTGGTCACGGACGAGTCTGCCGGCGCGTCACCGCTGACGCCTATCCCCTTTGTCGGCCTGAACATCCGGAGTTGCCGGCGATGGGACGAGCCGCCGGCACGACATTGACAGGCCGCAACGGCGGCGTCAGAACGCCGCCCTCAAGCGAGGACGATCGTTCTGCGGAGAGGACTGCCTGGATCTACGATTCCTCCACTCCTTCTTTGACCACCTGCACCTTGAGCGCAACGGTGACCTCGCGGTGGAGCTTGAGTGGCACGTCGTGGTCTCCGAGGGTCTTGATTGGCTCCGGGAGGATCAATTTACGCTTGTCGACGTCGAATCCCTTCGTTTTCAGGAACTCGGAAATATCACCCGCCGTTACAGAGCCATACAACTGATCGGTCTCGCCCACCCGACGGGCGATGGTCACGGGAACGCTCCCGAGGCGTGCGGCAATGGCTTCGGCCTTGGATTTCTCCTCGGCCTCGCGCGCTTCCATGATGCGGCGCTCGCGGGCCACATGCTGCTTGTTGCCTTCGGTCGCCGGCAGGGCCAGCTTGCGCGGCAGCAGATAGTTGCGGGCGTAGCCGGCAGCTACCTTGACGACTTCGCCACGGCGACCCAGGTTGTCGACGTGCTCTCGAAGAATCACTTCCATCGGGGTCCGCCTTCCATGCTATTCCGACGTATAGGGGATCAATGCCAGCTGCCGCGCACGCATGATCGCGGTGCGCAGCTTCCGCTGGTGGAGCGCGCAGGTTCCGGAGATCCGGCGCGGGAGGATCTTGGCGCGCTCCGGCACGAACGGCATCAGCAGCTTGGTGTCCTTGTAGTTGATGTCGTCGATCTTGTCTGCGCAGAACTTGCACACCTTGCGGCGGCGGAACATCGGGCGGCGCTGTCCGCCTTCCTTGCCCTGCTGGCCGCCCGCTCCCGAGCGTCCGCGGCCGGGGCCTCCAAACGTTTTCCTGCCGTTCATCGCATCTCCTCCCCGCCGACATCGAAGCGGTCGTCGCGGTCATCGTCGGGCTCGCGCTGACCCTCGCCGGGCTGCCGGTCTGCCGGCAGGCCGCGAGCGAGACGGCGCCTGCGCGACGTGCTGGTGCGGCGGGCGCGCGTGCGCTCGACCACCGCCTGCTCCTCATCGACGCGGACGATGAGATGCCGGATGATGAGGTCGGTCACCTTCAGCCGGCGATCGATCTCTCTCAGCAGCTCTCCGCTCCCGAGGATGCCCTCGAGGACGTAGATGCCTTCCTTGTGACGGCCGATCTCGTAGGCCAGCTTGCGGCGTCCCCACGTCTCGGTCTTCTCGATCTGGCCGCCCATACGCTGGACGATGGCGTCGACCTGCGAGTGCAGATCGGTCACCTGTTCGTCGGTCGCGTCCGGCGAGATCACGTAAACGAGCTCGTACTTTCTCTTCATGCGTCTCCTTCTGGACGTTGACTCGATCCGCCCGGCGTGCCGCCTTCCCTCAGGCGGCCAGCGCCAACGGATCTCACGGCCGCGCGAACGCGGCAAGGAGTCAGTCGTTATCCGGTTCGGGGGGCTCCGGGTTGTATTTGTTCATCATCCCGCCGATGTCCCCCTCGATGAACATCTCGGCGGCGTCTGCCGCCCGGGCGATGAACGATTCGAGCTCGGCGCGCTCGCCGGGCTCGAAGCGCGAGAGCACGTGGTCGGCGAGGTCGCGCCTCGCGTCGCCACGGCCCACTCCCAGCCGAAGCCGGGGAAACTCGCGGGTGCCGAGTCGATCGACGATCGACCGCAGCCCGTTGTGCGTACCGCCCGAGCCGTTGGCGCGCGCCCGCAGCCGGCCGAACCGCAGGTCGACGTCGTCGACGACAACCAGCAGGTCACTGCTCGCCACGTCGTAATAGCGCGTCAGCGCCGCCACGACATCGCCGCTCCTGTTCATGTACGTGAGCGGCTTGGCGACCATCCACGGGTTCGCTCCGTAGCGCTTCGCGACGAAGGCCTCGGGCACCTGCGACGGCGCCATCGCCCACGTCAACTGGTGCCGTCGCAGCAGCTCGTCGGCCACCATGAAGCCAACGTTGTGGCGCGTCTCGCGATACTCCGGCCCGGGGTTGCCGAGGCCGACGATCAGTTTCATGAAGAATGTCGAATCGACGAATGTCAATCCGTCAATTCGTCAATCCTATTTCTTCTCTTCCTTCTCCTTCTCCTCCGGCTTGCCCTTCTTGATGACCTCGGGCTCGGTCGCTGCTGCCGGCGCTGCCGCCGCGGCCGGTTCGGCCGCCGCCGCTGCCGACTCCTCGGCCTTCGGCATCACCACGTGCACCAGCATGGTGTCGCCATCGGTGAGCGGCTTCCACTTCGGGTTCGGCGGGATGTCGCGCAGGCGGATCGACTGATTCAGCATCAGCTCGGTGACGTCCACGTCGATGTGCTCGGGGATGTCCGCCGGCAGGCACTCGACCTCGATGTCGCGGGTGACGAAATCGAGGAGGCCGCCCTGCACTTTCACACCGCGCGCCTCGCCCTTCAGCACGATCGGTACGGTGACCGTGATCGCCTTGTCCATCGCCAGCTGATAGAAGTCGGCATGGAGCAGCGAGTGCGTCACCGGGTCGAGCTGGTATTCCTTCACCATCACCCGCGTCTCGCTGCCGTCGAGGCGAAGGTTGATCAGCGTGTTGACGCCGGAGTCGGAGTGCAGGATGCGGAAGACCTCCTTCGGGTCGACCGCTACCGAGACGCCCAGCGGCGCCTTGCCATCCTTGCGCGTCCCGTACACGACACCCGGAATGCGCCCCGCCGCGCGCAGCCGACGTGCTTCGTTCTTCCCCCGGCCTTCCCGTTTCACCGCTTCGAGCGTTGCGTCCATAGCGTTACCTGTCGATGTCACCGAGCTGAAGCTCGGTGCTGCGAATTGCCTGTCTCACCGAGCTGAAGCTCGGTGCTGCGAATCTCGGGGCCCGGGATCCGGGCTCGTTACCAGACGGTCGTCTGTTCCGTGCTCACACGAACAGCGACGATACCGACGTCTCCTCGTGAATGTTGCGGATCGCCTGTCCGAGCAGCCGCGCCACCGAGAGGACGACGATCTTCTTGCACGCGCGTCCCTCCGGCTTGAGCGGCACCGAGTTGGTGACGATCAGCTGATCGAGGGGTGAATTCTCGATGCGCTCGATCGCCTGTCCCGACAGCACGCCGTGAACGGCGCAGGCGAGCACGCGCTCGGCGCCCGCATCCTTCAGCGCCGCGGCCGCCTTCTGAATCGTCCCGGCGGTGTCGATGATGTCGTCCTGCAGGATGCAGGTGCGCCCGCGCACGTCGCCGATCACGTTCATCACTTCCGCCGTGCCGTCCTCCGTCCGCCGCTTGTCGACGACCGCCAGCTCGGCGTCGAGCCGCTTGGCGTACGCCCGTGCGCGCTCGGCGCCACCGGCGTCGGGCGAAACGATCGTCAGATTCGAGTAGTGCAGCCGGGCACAGTACTCGACGATGACCGGCGCCGCGAACAGATGGTCGACCGGGATGTCGAAGAATCCCTGAATCTGCGCCTTGTGCAGATCCATCGTCAGTACCCGGTTCGTGCCGGCGGCGCTCAACAGATTCGCGACCAGCTTCGCCGAGATCGGCACACGCGGCTTGTCCTTGCGATCCTGCCGCGCGTACCCGTAGTACGGGATGACGGCCGTAATCCTCGCCGCCGACGACCGCCGGAACGCGTCGACCATCACCAGCATCTCCATCAGATGCTGATCGACCGGGTTCGACGTCGGCTGCACGATGAACACGTCGGCGCCGCGGATGTTCTCGTCGATCTGGAACGACACCTCGCTGTCGGGAAACCGGCGGAGCCGCGCCTGGCCCAGGGAGATGCCGAGGAAGTCGGCGATCTCTTCCGAAAGCTGCCGGTGGGCGTTGCCGGAGAAGACCTTCAGGTCGCCAAATCCGGTCGCCATCAATCCTTCACCGCTGAGGGGTCGTCTCACGTCTGGTTTCTATCCCACCCGAACTTGGTTGGGGCGGAAGGATTCGAACCTTCGAATACGGGATCCAAAGTCCCGCGCCTTACCGCTTGGCCACGCCCCAGTTCGTCGACACGCGTGCCCGGCCAGGACGCGGGGGCAACCCACGCGCTCCAACGCCGTGAAGCGTCCAGCAGATCGTACAGATTCCCCCGGCAGGGGCGGGCAAACGCTTAGTGTAATCGACAGTTGGTCTTGCGGGCAAGACACGGGGTCAGCGCCCCAGGTCTCTGGCGCCTGCGGCCCAGGCAATCACCGCGTCGACGCTGGGAAGTTTCCTCAGCAGGCGGTTCTCCCGCCTTCGCCTGGCCAGCCTGTCCAACACACGCGCGTACGGCGTGGCGCGCAGGTAGTGCCGCAACGCCGTGTGCCGCCTGAGCACCTCGCGTGTGCCCCTGACGTTTTCCGGCAGCCCTTCGACGGCCCGAGGTTCACCGGCACCCCGTCTGAACACGCACGTCACGTTTCCGCCATCGCTCGTCGCCTGGCAGCGGACGGCAGAGAAGCCGACCGATTCACCGAGCGCCGAGAGTGTGGCGGCATTGAAGCTGTAGAAGTGAGCGAAGTGGAACCGGTGAGCCGGTGCCTGAGCCGTCGAATCGACGTTCGGAACCTCGACGATCAGGACACCGTCGGGCTCCCGCAGCCAGCCGCGCACCGTCGCAAGAATCCGCCGCGGATCCGCCACGTGCTCCAGCATGTGAAACATCGTGACGACGTCCTGCGATCCCGGTTCGACGACCGCCGTGTCGACGGTCGCGGTCTGAATGGGAATTCGCAGCCCGCGCCGTGAGAAGTCGGCGTACTCCTCGCCAGGCTCGATCCCCGACGCATCGAGACCGTGCTGGCGCAGCAGATACACGAATTCGCCGGCGCCGCAGCCGACGTCGAGCACGCGACTGCCTGGACGCAGCACCGGCAGCAGTTCGCGCCGCCGCTCCTCGGCGCCGAGGACGCCGCGCAGCACCTTGCGGACGGCCGGCTCGCGGCTCTTCTTGTAGTCCACACGGTAGAAGCTGGCGTAGTAGCGATCGATGTCGTCACCGGACGGCCTGGGGTTGGTCCACACCAGCCCGCACACGTCGCACATCACAGTCCGCAGCGGCCTTCCGTTCCGGTCGCGCGTCGCCACGACGCTGTACTCACGACGGCCGCACAGAGCGCAGGCCGTCTCCTCGCGCAGCGACGGCCGGCTCATCGGATTCATGGCGGACATCGGGTGCTGATCAACAGGATGGCAGGCGGCGTCCGCGGGACAATGAGCTCCTTCAGCTTGGCGTCGAAGGTCTCCTGACGTCCGACGACGCAGGTCGGCGGCAACTCGCGTCGCAGCGCCTCGTATCGATCTTCCGCCAGCACCGCCAGAACGCCGGAGCCCGAGCGCATCTTCTCGAGAAACGCCTCCGGCGCGTAGGTCATGTCGATGTGCCGCTGCAGGTAGAACACCATGCTCGGCAGCGCCACATCGTAGTGCACCACGATGTCCCCGGCGCGCGCGTGCGCGAGCACGGCCGCGCTCAGCGGAACAACCGGCTTGTACCGCTCGAAGCCTGGCAGCACTCTGAGCACCAGCGTCCAGTTGACGGCGACGAGCACCGCGAGCAGCGCCGCGACCGCGGCGGTCGGCTGACGCCGTGCCAGCCAGATGGTCGCAGCTCCGCCGGCCACGGCGACCGTCCCGGCGATCCGCGCTCCATCCAGCGCGTACACGATGCCGCTCCGGCCAAACAGATAGATCGCGGCAAGACCCAGGCAGACGAGCACCACGCCGCCGGCGGCGAGCGTCGTTCCCGTCAGGCGACGCTCGAGGCCACCGGCCGCCGCCATCCCGCGCGCCATGAAGTCGCCGCCAAGCGCCGCAACGGCCGCGACGATCGGAAAGATGTACAGGTCCTGCTTCGTCTGCGAGATCGAGAAGAAGCCGACAATCACGACGATCCAGAGGAGCAACAGCGTCCGCACGCGGCTCTCGGGGCCGGCCTGGCGTGTGCGGCGTTCGCCGATCCAGACGGCAACGGCTGCCGGCAACGCGAGCGACCACGGCAGGCTGTCGGTGATGAGAACAGGCACGTAGAAAAACGGGCCGCGACTCTGCGGCCCGACAAGCGAGGTGAACCGATCGAGGTTCTCACCGATGAAGAACTCGGTGATGTGGGTCCAGCCGCTCTCACGATAGAGCGCCAGATACCAGGGCGCGACGACCGCCAGCACGATGGCCGCGCCGGTGGGAATCATCATCGCGCGAATCCTGCCAAGCTCGCCGTAGAAAGCCAGATACGCAGCGAAGACCAGCGCGGGAAGGACCGCGGCCACCGGCCCCTTCGTCAGCACGCCGAGGCCGACGAAGACATACATCGCCACGAGCAGTCCGCGCCGGCGATGCGGATACCGTTCGGACAACGCAAAGCACAGCAGGACGAGCGTCATCAGCGCGGCGAGGCTGACGTCGATCATGATGCGGCGCGCGAACATGAAGAAGCGTGGGTTCGCCGCCAGGCCGAGCGCCGCCACGAGCGGCGCCAGTGCCTGCGCCGACGCCGCCCGCGCCAGCAGATACGCGGCCAGCACCATGATCAGCGCTCCGGCGGTGATGGCGAGGCGCTGGACCGCAACGGAGACGCCGAACAGGTGATAGAGCCCGGCGACGATCCAGTAGGAGAGAACCGGCTTGTTGAACCGCGGCTCGTAGTTGAACGACGGGTTCACGTAGTCGCCGCTTTCGATCATCTCGCGCGGCGTCTCGGCGTAGAACGCCTCGTTTGCATCCCAGATGGACGAGCCGCCGAGATCGAACAGGTAGCCGACGAGGGCCACGCCGAGGAGCACTCGCAGGACACGTGCGATCACGTGGGCGCCTCCCGTCAGCTGGCGAGGCTGCGCCTCAGACCGGCTCTGACCGGGCTCGAGCTCGGTGCTGCGAAGCTGAGCCGCCTCGGCTCGCTGCGGCGCGCATACTCGCCGCGGCCCAGCGACTCGGTCAGCAGGACGCGCCAGCCCGACCCGACGAGCCGCTCCACGGCGAGGCTTGCGTCCGGGCGCCGTTGAAACAGCCCGAAGACGGTCGACCCGCTGCCCGACATGGCCGCCGCCAGCGCGCCGGCGCGCTTCAAGGCGGTCTTCATCTGATCGATCTCCGGGTGGTGACGTGCGATGGGCGCCTCCAAATCGTTGATCATCTGCGCCGCCCGCGAGGGCCACGGACCAGGCACATACTGCGGCACGCGCGCCGGCGCGCGCCCGAGCTCGCGCTCCGCGTCATACCAGACGTAGGCATCCCTGCTCGAGACGCCGAACCCGGGCATCACGAGCACGACCCAGTGACGTGGCAGATCGGCCAGTGGGTACACTTCGTCGCCACGTCCCAGGCCGAGAGCGGTGCCGCCCGAGAGAAAGAACGGCACGTCCATGCCGAGGCTCGCGGCGACGTCGGTGAGTTGCGACGCGCGCAGAGGGACGCGCCACATCCTCGCCAGCGCCATCAACGTGGCGGCGGCGTCGGCGCTCCCGCCGCCGAGGCCAGCCTCGATTGGAATCCGCTTCTCCAGCCGGACGACGACATCGCGTACCGGCCCGCCGCGCCTGAGCGCGTGCCAGAGCGCCTGCGCCGCCCGCCAGATCAGGTTCGTCCGATCGAGTGGAACGCCCGCCGTCGAGCACTCGATGGTAAACGGGCCGCTGCGCGGGATGCACTCGATCGTGTCGTGGAGGGCGATGGCCTGAAACACCGTGCGGAGCTCGTGATAGCCGTCGGCACGGGTCCCGAGCACGCGCAGATCGAGGTTGATCTTCGCGTGTGCGCGGGCGGTTGTCGCGGTCGCGGCAGTCACTTCCGCGGTCGCACCCGAATCTCGTACAGCCGGGGCCACCATTTTCCCGTGACGAACAGCCGGTCGCGGGCGGCGTCGTAGGCGATGCCGTTCAGCACTGCCTCCGAGCTCTGTGCCGACGCCGGCTTGAGGCCGGCGAGATCGATCCAGGCCGACACGTCGCCCGTGTCGAGCCGGATCACGGCAATGCGGTCCGTATGCCAGACGTTCGCATAGAGCTGGCCCTGCACGAACTCCAGCTCGTTGAGATCCGCCACCGGACGGCCGCGATCGCGAACGGTGATCCGGCCCTGTTCGCGGCGGGTGACCGGGTCGAGGAAGCGGAGCTCGCCGTCGCGGTTGCCGTCGCTCATGATGAGCCGCTGTCCATCGTGCGTGAGGCCCCATCCCTGTCCCGTGTACTCGAAGGTGCCCTTCGGCTCGAAGGTCGCCAGGTCGTAGACGAAACCGACCTTCGAGGTGTACGTCAGCTGCACCAGCTCGTTGCCCCACTCGGTCAGACCTTCAGCAAAGTAGCGGTTCTCGAGCTTGCGCTGCTGCACGACACGTCCGGTCTCGATCTCCACCTTGCGGAGGGTCGACATCCCCTCGAGTCCCGTGCTCTCGTACAGAAACCCGTTGCGGAAGATCAGCCCCTGCGTGAACGCCTGCGCATCGTGCGGATACTCGTGCACCACCTCATAGCCGTGCACCGGCACCTCCGGCTGCTGCACCGCCGCCACCGGCGTCTCGATCGCCGGGCGCGGCCGCGACGGAACGAACATCAGCGCCGCCACGGCAACGGCTGCGACCGGCACGACGACCAGCCACAGCTTCGGCGCGCGGCGCCGGCCTGGCGGAGGTGGTGTCGTGCGGCGGGACGGCCGATGTCGAGCAGTCATGCGATCTGGCAGATTGTATTACCGGCTGCGCAGCGGGCCGCTCTCTCGTAGTTCCTCGAGCGTCATCGGCGCCTCGTCGCGAATCGGCACGGTGAAATCCGCATCCGTGAGCTTGACATTGATTTCCACGTCGTCGATGGCGGCACGAAGGTCGACAGGCACGGAGCCGGAGGTGGAGATCCACATCTGCGGAGGAAACCGGGAGCCCGCCTGCCACGCCGGGTACTCGATGACCCAGTCACCCTGACGAGCGGCGCGAACCCGCCACACGTCGCGAGCGCGCTGCAGGTACAGCGTCGCTCCGCCGTCGAGATCGATCGAGACCCAGCCGCTGCCATGCTGACGTCCCCCCGTGGCGCGCGGCTCGGGCACGACGCAGCCGGTGATCATCGCCTGCAGGTCGGCTGGCGTCACCTTGATGCCGACGAGGGCGTCAAGGATCTCGTCGGCGCGAGCGTCGCGGACGACACGCCGGTCGCGGTTGAGGAGGAGCGTGGCCCCGCCGTCGTTCGCCACCAGGACGAAGACGGTCGTGAACGCCGCGGTCATTCGCAGCTGCATCGAGTCAGGGCGCCGGAATGCCGAAATCACCGTGCCTCTGAAGGACTCGGAACCGGCGCGCACCGACAATCGGAGATTGGCGGTCAGCGTGTCGACCGCGCGGCACTCCTTCGAGACCTCGTCATGGATCCGTGCGAAGTCGGCGAGAGGGGTGCCGGGGTCGGCAGGAAGGCTTATCCGCTTGGGGCCACAACCGGCGGCGACGACACACAGCCAGACGCAGACGGTCAGTGCCGACGGTGACGCGACGAACGAACAATCGGGGGGCGGACGCCGGTAAGGCCTCGTCGAGCTACGGGGCCGTGTCACCGACTGCCAGAAACCTTGCTCCGCGCGTCGTCGATCTTCTTTTGAATCACGGCCGGGTCGATGTCGCTGGTGCTTCCCTTCAACGCCTGCGACCAGGCGTCGATCGCATCCTGCCATCGGCCCTGGCGCGCGTGCAGATCGCCCAGGTGATCCAGAATCTCGCCGTTCTCGGGCAGCGCCGTCGCGGCATCCTTGAGGTACTTCTCGGCCTGGGTCAGGTCGCCTCGCTTGAAGTACGCCCACCCGAGGCTGTCGAGATAGGCGCCGCTGTTCGGTTCCAGCTTCAGGGCGCGGTTGACCAGGCTGATCGCCTCGTCGAGGTTGCGGCCGTTCCGTGCGAACAGGTAACCGAGATAGTTGAGCGCGTCGGCGTTCGACGGGTCGTTGTCGATCAACTGCCGGAGGAGCTTCTCCGCGTCGGCGCCGCGGCCTGAATCGTTGTAGTAGTCGGCCAGTTCCAGTTGCAGACCAAAGTCCCTGGGATACGCCTTGACCGTCGACTCGAGAATCTCGATGGCCTGGGACGAGCTGCCGCTCCTGAAGAGCGCCCGCGACTGCAGCCACGGGAAGCGCCGGTCGTCCGGGTGCTGACGACGCGCGTCGGCGGCAAAGGTGATCGCGTTCTGATACTGCTTCGCGTCGATCATCGCGAGGATGCGCGTCGCCTTCAACGTGGCGTTCTTCGGCTCCGACTCGAGCGCCTTGGTGTAGGTCGCAATCGCATCGGTCAGGAGCCCCGCCTGCTGCTGATAGCCGCCGATCAGCGGCAGCACGCTCGGCTCGTCCTCGGCAATGGGCTGCAGCGTCTGGATAGCGCCCTTGTAGTCCTTGATCGAGGCCTGCGCCGTGGCGAGCGCTTCTCTCGCCTGCGCCGAGTCGGGACTCAGATCGACGACGCGCGAGAACGCGCCGATCGCCTTGGGTGCGTCACCGGCCTCGAGATACATCTGGCCGAGACGGTAGGCCATGTTGATGTCGGTCGGGGAGCTGTTGACCGTCCGCTCCAGATAAGGCAGCGCATCCCGGGCGCGCGCCACCTTCGCGTCGCCCTTCGCATTCCGTGACGCCTCCGCATACAGCAGTCCCAGGATTCGGTTGGCCACTGCATTGTCGGGATCGAGAGCGAGCGCTGCCTTCGCGGTCTGCTCCGCCTGCTGCGGGTTCTTCTGGATCTGCACCGAGGCGATCTCGGCGCGCACTTCCGCGGACTTCGGATCGAGACTTGCCGCCCGCTCGAGTGCGGTGAGCGCCGCCGCCTGATCGCCTTCTCCAGAGAGGTGGCGTCCGAGCAGGAAGTTGTAATAGGCGTCCTGCACCTGCGTCTGAGCGAACGCGGCACCCGGAATGCCCCATACACAAAGGCCGGCGACAGCGATCACGTGGGAGCCACGTATCAGGTCCATGAAACAAGGATACTCGCCCGGGATGCTATAGTTCCAGAGCCTTTCTTGGGTGGGTGGACGCCCCTTTCGCCCGCAACGCCGGGCCCGGCGCACGTGAGCCTTTGGGGTCCACACGAGCCGGCCCACGGGAGCGACGAAATGCCAATTAACGCAGATTTGCTCGAAATTCTCGCCTGTCCGAACTGCAAGACGCCGGTGACTCTCGTGAAGAACGGCACAGCCCTCAAGTGCGGGCAGTGTCATCGGGTGTACGCAATCAAGGGTGACATCCCGGTGATGCTCATCGAAGAGGCGACGATAGAACCCTGAAGATCCTGCTCGTTCGCCCCCGGCTGATCGGTGACGTCATCTTCACCACGCCGCTCATCAGCGAACTGCGGCGCGCCTATCCTTCTGCGCACCTCACTTACATCGTCGAATCCGCGTCGGCACCGGTGCTGCGCGACCATCCGGCGCTGAACGAGCTCATCGTCCTTCGGCGCCGGCGCGGCCTGGCGCGTGTGGGCGGCGATTTCCGCCTGGCGCAGCGGCTGCGCCGGTCCGGCTACGACGTGGCCATCGATCTGCACGGCGGGCCGCGCAGCGCATGGCTCGCCTGGCTGTCGCGGGCGCCGATGCGTATTGGTTATCGAATACCCGGCCGCACCTGGATGTACACACACGTCGTCGAGCGGTCGCCCGAACCTTCGGTCCGCCACTCGGTGCTCAACCAGTGGGACCTCCTCGCCCCTCTCGGGATCGACGGACCGCCGGTACCGGCGAACACGCCGGTGGAGATGCCGTGCGATCCCGGGGTGTCGGCGGGCATGGCCCGGCGGCTGGCGGCGCTCGGAGTCGCCGATCGGCATGAGGTGATCGCGGTGCATGTCAGTGCCAGCAATCCCTTCAAGCGATGGCCGGCCGCGTCGTTCGTCGAGCTCGTCGTGCACCTGGTTCGCGATCATCCGGCTCGCTTCGCAATCGTGCTGTCGGGCCCGTCCGAGCCGGCCGCAGCCGAGCGCGTCGCCGAGGACGCCCGGCGGCAGCTCGGCTCGGATGGACAGAGGGTCGCCGCGCCGCAGGTCGATCTGCGCGAGCTGCGCGCAGTGGTGGAACGCGCCTCGGTGTACATTGGCGGCGACAGCGGTCCGCTGCACGTGGCGGCAACGACCCGGACGCCGATTGTCGAAATTCTGGGGCCGACCGTGGCGTCGCGATCGTTCCCGTGGCGGTCGCCGAGCTGCGCGCTCGAGATCGTCGAGGCGGGGCCGTTGCCGTGCCGCCCGTGCGACGAGCGCACCTGCGCGCCTGGCGACTTCCGCTGCCTGACGCGGATACCGGCGGCCCACGTCATCGCCGCCGCGGAGCGGGCGCTGAGCCCGGCACGCACGCTGACGTCCATATGAACGCCATCACGGACGCGGTCCCGCGGATGGAAACGACCGGGACTCTCGAGCGCGCGACCTTCGTGTTGCTGCTCGCCTTTGTCACGGCGGTGCAGCTGTCGATCGCGGCGGCGGAGATCCTGCTGGTGATCACGCTCAGCTGCTGGGCGCTGCTGCTGGCGCGAGACCACGTCCGGCCGAGCGCGCCGTCCTTCTTTCTCCCGCTGACCGTCTACGGCGCGGCGACGCTGATTTCATCGGCATTCTCGCTCGACCCTCTCGCCAGCTTCGAAGACAGCCGGCAGCTCCTGCTCTTTGCCATCGTTCCGCTGGTGTACGGCGTAGCCGGACGCGGACGTGCGGCCATCGTGATTACCGTGATCGTCTCGGTCGGCGCCCTGAGCGCCGCCTTCGGCATCGTGCAGTACGCGCTGTTTCATTACGACACGCTGGGCCGCCGCCCGGAGGGCGCCCTGACACACTACATGACGTATTCGGGCACGCTGATGCTCGTCGTCTGCGCGGCGGCGGCGCGCCTCGTGTTCGGGGTGCGCGAGCGAACGTGGCCAGCACTGGTGATGCCGGCGGTGGTCGTCGCCCTCGCGCTGACACTGACGCGCGGCACGTGGGTCGGCGCCTGCGTCGCGGTCGGCCTGCTGCTCGTTCTCCGCGACTTCCGGCTGACGGCATTGCTGCCGGTCGTGATCGCTCTGTTCTTCGCGCTGGCGCCCGAGACGGTCACCGATCGGATGGTGTCGATCTTCGACCTTCGCGACCCCTCGAACCGCGATCGCCTGGCGATGCTGCACGCGGGCGCGGAGATGGTGCGCGCCGATCCGCTGACCGGCGTCGGGCCGGACATGATCCCGCGCGTCTACGGGCAGTATCGCGACCCCGACGCGGTGAACGCGACGAATCCCCACCTGCACAACGTGCCGCTGCAGATCGCCGCCGAACGAGGCCTTCCGGCGCTGGCGGTCTGGCTCTGGTTCATTGCCGTGTGCTGCGCCGGCCTGTTCGGTCTGGTGCGCCGTCAGGCGGACAAGACGCTCCCCGCTGCTGGCCTGGCTGCCGTGGCAGCGATGCTCGCCGCCGGCCTCTTCGAGTACAACTTCGGCGACTCGGAGTTCCTGATGCTGTTCCTGGTGATGATCACGCTGCCGTTCGCAGACGCGAAGCCCTGGCAGGATCCCACCTCCGCCAAGGCTACGGTGGGCAGGCGCGCGGCCATCGATTCATCGCTATGAAGTCATCGGACGCATCGGGTTCCCCGTTTCTGCTCCCCCCTGTCGCGGACGGCCGCATGCGGGAGCTCGCCGCCCGCTTCAACGGCTCGCACGTGCTCGTCGTCGGCGACGCGATGCTCGACCGGTTCATCGTCGGGCAGGTCACGCGCATCTCGCCGGAAGCGCCGGTGCCGGTCGTGGCCTTCGATCACGAGACCTTCCGGATCGGCGGCGCTGCCAACGTGGCACACAACGTCGCCGCGCTCGGCGGGCAGGCAACGCTCGTCGCATTGACGGGACAGGACGAGGCGGCGGCGACGCTCACCCATGCCTGCCGGGCTGCCGGGATCACGCCGTCGCTCCTCGGCGACGCGGGGCGTCGCACGACGACGAAGACGCGAATCGTCACCGATCGCAATCAGCAGGTGGCGCGGATCGACTACGAAACGGATGCCGAGATCCAGGAGGAGGTCGAGCAGCGCATTCTCTCCGCCATCCAGCAGCACGCGCCGCGCGCCGGCGCGATTGTCGTGTCGGACTACCTGAAAGGCTGCGTCACCGAGCGGGTGGCTGCCGCCGCGATCGCCGGCGGCGCCGCGGCCGGCGTGCCGGTGCTCGTCGACCCGAAGGTCCCGCACCTGGACTACTACTCCGGCGCCACGCTCGTCACGCCCAATCACCACGAAGCGGAGATGGCCACGCAGCGGCGCGTCCGCAATCACGACGAGGCGCGCGCCGCGGCGCGCCGCCTGCGGACCCGCGTCGGCTGCAGTGGCGTGCTCATGACGCGCGGCGACCAGGGCATGTGGCTGCTGTCGGACGAGATCGAAGGCTACCTGCCGGCAGAGGCTCGCGAAGTCGCCGATGTCACCGGCGCCGGCGACACCGTCATCGCGACGCTGGCGCTCGCGCTGGCCGCTGGAGCCGCCCTCTCGGAGGCCGTGCGGATCGCCAACCAAGCTGCCGGACTCGTCGTGGCGAAGTTCGGGCCGGCGGTCGTGGGAGTGGATGAACTGCTGGGCGGCAGGAAATAGGAAGGCAGCGCTGACCGGTTAATGGCGGAAATGCCGCCGCCCCGTGAACACCATCGCCAGGCCGTGCTCTTCGGCTGCAGCGATCACTTCGGCATCCTTGACAGACCCCCCCGGCTGCACCACTGCCGTCGCACCGGCCGCCGCCACGGCATCCAGACCGTCTCGAAAGGGGAAATAGGCATCGGACGCAGCCACGGCCCCTCGCAGCGACGGACCCTCGGCGCCAGCGGCTTTCATCCTCGCCACGTTGACGGCGTCGACACGGCTCATCTGCCCTGCCCCGATCGCCAGCGTCCGATCCGCGGTCGTGAAGATCACTGCGTTGGACTTGACGTGCGCGCAGATGCGCCAGGCGAAGCGCAGCGCCTGCCATTCCTCCGCCGTCGGCTTCCGCCTGGTGACCACGCGCACGTCTCCGCCCGGCCATGGGCCGCCAGCCTCGCCGACACGATCGCGGCGCTGCGCGAGCAACCCGCCGAGAATGGACCGCAGCTCGAAGTCACCGACGCGTCCCGCATCGAACGACGCCACGACCACGCGCATCTGAGCCTTGGCCGCCAGGATGGGAAGCGCCTCGGGGGAGACCACCGGCGCAACCACCGCATCGATGCGTGTCGAGACGATGGCGCGCGCGGTGTCGGGATCGATCGGGCGGTTGATCGCGACGATTCCTCCGAAGGACGACAGCCGATCGGCCTCCCGCGCTTTCACATAGGCATCGGCGGTGCTCGATCCGGTGGCGGCGCCGCATGGGTTCGTGTGCTTGATCACGGCGGCGGCCGGCTCGTCGAACTCCAGGACGATCCGCATCGCGGCATCGAGGTCGAGCAGGTTCGTATACGAGAGCTCTTTGCCCTGCAGCAGCTGCGCGCCGCCGAACGCGGCCACGCCATCCGCGTACCACGCGGCCGTCTGATGCGGGTTCTCGCCGTAGCGCAGATCGCAGACCTTGCGCAGGGTGAGGGAAAGCGTTGGCGAGTGGACCGCCTCGCCGCCGCGCACGTACCCGGTGTCGCCGACGGACGTCGCCGCCAGCGTCGCCGCAATCGCGGTGTCGTAGGCGGCGGTGTGCGCGAACGCCTTGCGGGCCAGCTCCAGTCGAAACGCTGCGCTCGGACCGCCCGTCCGATCGATCTCGCCCAGGACGGCTGCGTAGTCGGACGGCGATACCACGACGAGCACATCCTGAAAATTCTTCGCCGCCGCGCGCACGAGCGCCGGTCCGCCGATGTCGATCTCCTCGATCACCGCCTCGAACGGTGTTGCCGGGTTGCCGGCCGCCTCGGCAAACGGATAGAGGTTCACGACGACCACGTCGATCAGCGTGATGCCGTGACGTGCCGCCGCCTCGAGGTGATCCGGGAACGAACGGCGCGCGAGGATGCCGCCGTGCACGCGCGGGTGCAGCGTCTTGATGCGGCCGTCCATCATCTCGGGGAAGCCGGTGACATCCGCCACGTTGAGGACTGTCAGTCCGGCGGCAGTCAGGGTGGCCGCCGTCCCGCCCGTGGACACCAGCTCGTACCCGCGGGCCGCGAGGCCGCGGGCGAGCTCGACGACGGCGGTCTTGTCGGAGACGCTGATCAGTGCTCTCGGCATGGAGTCGGGTGTGAGAAAGCGGTCAATCCGGAGCAAAAACGCACGTTGCGGCGTGCTCGTCCTTGACAGAGGTGTGACGGAACCGTAGGATAGGCCTGCGCTTCAGGGGCGTTCCCTAGGCGTGAAGTCGAGGCCGCGCAAGCACTCGCGGTCTTTTTTTGTGCCCCGAAGCTCATCTGCTCCGCCTTCGCCAAAGCTGAAGCGAGCCCTCGCCAAGGCCCAGGAAGCGGAGGCGGGAGTTTCGGGTTACGAACGATCAAGCGGAATGCCCCAACCGGCTTCTGCACAGCAAGCAGGGAAGAAGAACGATGCGCATCACAGGCAAGGTCAAGTGGTTCAATAACGCAAAAGGGTACGGGTTCATTGAGCGCGAAGGAGGCAGCGACGTGTTCGTGCACTACTCCGCGATCAGTGGCAACGGCTTCCGGTCCCTTGAAGAGGGCCAGGCGGTCGAGTTCGAGATCGTCGACGGTCCAAAGGGTCCGCAGGCAGGGAACGTCACCAAGCCCTAGAACCACCAACGACCTGCCCGGCGCCGTTCTCACGGCGCCGGGCGCAAATCCCCGATCAAACCCGCTCTCCTTATTCTCTTCCGCCGCCAGGCTTCTTGCCCGGCTTCAGCGGTCGCGCCGTCAGCGCCGGCTTCCCGCTCTTCATCGTCACGCTCAGGGACACCTCTCCGGACCCTTTTTGTTTGAGCGATGAGACCTGCTTCTTCACCAGCTCCGCGAACTTGTGAAAGGGCGGCGCCTCCTTGCCAGCATCGGGACGGGCAGCGACGAACTCCTTGTACAGCTGTTGCAGCTTGTCCATCTCCCGCATCGGATCCTTGACCGTGGTCACATGGAGAATCCGATCGGTCCCGGCCGGTTCCTGACGCCGCTCCGCCGGGCGCGGTGCGGCAAACGGCCCGGGACGTCCCTCCTCGCGCGCGCGCAGGCCGCGATCCCACAGATCGATGAAGGTGGCAAACCGCGCCTGCAGCGTGGAGAACCGGAACCGATCGCCGTAGTTGCTGATCGAGGTGCGGTCGAGGCGCTTGACCATCGCGTCGACACGGCTCCTCGTCTCCCACGGAGGACGTGGCAGGCGCCCGCCGAAGAACATGTTGTATTCGGACTCGAGGCGCTTCAGCTCGGCTTCGAGCAGATTCAACTCGGCTGCGAGATCCGTGGGCCGCTCAGCCACCCGTGTCATTGTGACATAGACCTTCTGCGCGCTCGCGCGGCGCGGGACGCGGCGGAGTGGACGGAGGGGCGGTGAACTCGGAGGAGCAACGGAGGGAACGGTCTCACACGGAGAAACGGAGGCGAACGGAGGAGCAGGTGGGCCGCCGGCCCTGACGGTTTCGGGCCGGCGCCAGGGATCGAGGAGAACGCCGATCACAAGCACGCTGGGAATCGAGTGCGTGTTTGTGATCGGCGTTCTCCTCGATCCCTGCCGCGCGTAGCGCGGGCCCACCTCGGTGACACGCCGACCGCTCACTGCGCTTCCTCGGTGCCTCTTTTCCTCTGTGGCGGAAAACTCTCCGCTTCTCCTGATGTCGATCGCGCTCTCAGGGAACCGTAGAAGGCTCTTCGTCAGAAGATCGTGCTGATCGACTTGCCCGCGAGGTCGATGACCGGCGTCGGCAGGATACCGAGGACGAAGATGGCGATGATCGCGAGCGTCAGCGCTGCCATGCCGAGGCCGGTGACCTTCGGCGGCACCGGCGCACCGGCCGGCTCGGCCATGTACATGTTCACGACCACCCGCAGATAGAAGAACACCGAGACCACGCTCGTGAGCACGCCGATGATCGCCAGCCCGTAGTGCCCGGCGCTCACTGCCGCGATGAAGATGTAGTACTTCGCCACAAAGCCCGCCGTCGGAGGCAGTCCGCCGAGCGACAGCAGCGACACGGTCATCAGCGCCGCCAGATGCGGGTGTGTGTGCCACAGGCCCGCATAGTCGGAAAGCCTGTCGTTGCCGTGCTCGCGCGTGCCGAGAAGCGCGATCACGCCGAACGCCGCCAGGTTCGTGACAGCGTATGCCAGCAGATAGAAGAGGATCGCCTGCTTCCCCAGCTGGTTGGCCGCAACCATCGCCACCAGCAGGTAGCCGCCGTGCGCAATGCTCGAGTACCCGAGCATCCGCTTGAGGCTGTCCTGCGCGACCCCGACCACGGTGCCGAGAATCATCGTCAGCGCCGCCAGGGCGGCGACGAGCGGTGTCCAGTCGCTCTTGAACGGTTCGAAGCTCGAGAGAAACACGCGGGCAAACGCGGCGAACGCCGCGACCTTCACTCCGGTGGACATGAAGCCGGTCACGATCGCCGGAGCCCCCTGGTAGGCGTCGGGCGTCCACATGTGAAAGGGAACCGCCGAGATCTTGAAGGCGAAGCCGACCAGCAGCAGGCCGAGCGCGATCAGGATCAGCGGGCTGCCGGCGGTCGACGCCGCCGCCAGATACGAGCCGACGTCAGCCAGGCGCGTGCTGCCGGTGATGCCGTAGGTCAGGGCGATGCCGTAGAGGAAAAATGCGCTCGAAAAGGCGCCGAGCAGGAAGTACTTGAACGCAGCCTCGGTCCCCTCAGGCGTGTCGCGGCGGATGCCGGTCAGGACGTACACGGCCAGCGACAGGATCTCCAGCCCGATGAAGATCACCAGCAGATCGGTGGCCGAGCCCATCATGATCATGCCGACGATCGCGAAGAGGACGAGCGAGTAGTACTCCCCTGACGGAATGCCGTCGCGGGTCACCACGGGTGACGAGAACATGATCGTCAGCACGCCGACAACGACCAACACGATCGTCACGAACAGCCCGAAATTATCGGCCGCGATGACGCCGAAGCCCTGGGCATTGCGGCCCCACAGCACTGCCGTGGAGGCAGCCGCGCCGGCCAGCCCCAGAATTCCGAGCCAGCCCATCGGCATCCGCTCGCCAGGCCGCCGGAAGGCCTCGGCAATCATCGTCACGAGGCCGGCCAGCGTGACGCAGAGCATCGGAACGATGGCGTCGATATCGGTGTTCAGCATGGTTATCGCCCAGATCGTTCGGATCGTTCGGGGCGTTCGGATCGCTTGCCCGCCGTAGCCTCGGCGAAGGCGGGTTCGGGACGTTCGGATAACGATCCACCGAACGAGTTGTCGACCGTGACACTCCGTCGGTCCTGAACGCGTTCGACGATCTTCTTGACCGACGGCGCCGTCGGTGCCGTGAAGATCACCGGCGCAACGCCCATGAAGACGGCCATGGCGCAAAGCGGCACCACGCTGGCCCACTCGCGCGGGCTGAGGTCGGGGAGCGCCGCGTTCTTGTCGTTGGTGACCGGCCCCAGATAGACCCGCTGAAACATCCAGAGCATGTAGACGGCCGACAGGATCACGCCGAGACCGGCGCCGATCACGTAGCGCGGATTCCAGAGCCACCCGCCGAGCATCGTCAGGAACTCGCCGATGAAGCCGTTGAGCCCCGGCATACCGATCGAGGCGAGCGTGATGATGAAGAACGCGGCGGTGAGACGCGGCATCACGTTCCGCAGGCCGCCGAACTCGCCGATCAGCCGGGTATGCCGCCGGTCGGAGAGCATGCCGACGATCAGGAAGAGGCCGCCGGTGCTGACGCCGTGAGCCAGCATCTGGTAGACGGCGCCCTGAATACCGATCTCGTTCACGGCGCAGATGCCGAGGACCACGAATCCCAGGTGGCTCACCGACGAATAGGCCACCAGCTTCTTCATGTCCGGCTGGACCATCGCGACGAGCGCGCCGTACACGATGCCGATCACCGCCAGCATGGCGATCCAGGGCGCGAACTCGATCGCGGCGTCAGGGAACAGCGGAAACGAGAATCGCACCAGGCCGTAGGTGCCCATCTTCAGCAGGACGCCGGCCAGGATGATGGAACCGGCGGTGGGCGCCTGCACGTGCGCGTCGGGCAGCCATGTGTGAAACGGGAACAACGGGACCTTGATGGCGAATGCCACGGTGAACGCCAGGAACAGCCAGCGCTGCGTCTCCGGCGCGATCTGCAGCGTGTACAGCTTGACGACATCGAAGCTGTAGCTGCCGGTGCTCTCGCTGTGCATGTAGGCAAGCGCCAGGATGGCGACGAGCATCAGCACGCTGCCGGCCATCGTGTAGAGCATGAACTTGAAGGCGGCGTAGATGCGCTGGTCGTACCCCCAGATCCCGATGAGGAAGTACATCGGGATGAGCATTGCGTCCCAGAACACGTAGAAGAGGAACAAGTCGAGCGAGACGAACACGCCGATCATCGCCGCCTCGAGGGCGAGCATGAAGATCGAGAACTCCTTCACCTTGCGCTCGACCGATTCCCACGACGACAGCAGCGCAATCGGCGTCAGGAACCCGGTGAGCACCACGAGCAGCAGGCTGATGCCGTCGACGCCGAGGTGGTATTCGATGCCGAACGCTGGAATCCACGCGGCGCGCTCGACGAGCTGGAACTCGCTCGAGGATGCGTCGAACGCCATCCACATCGCCACGGTCACGCCGAAGGCGGCGATCGAGACGGCGAGCGCCAGCCAGCGAATGAGCCCGCTGCGCCGCTCGTCGGCGTTGCCGATGAGCAGCAGCAGAACGGCGCCGGCCAGCGGCACGAGCCACGAAAGGGTCAGCAGCGGCACGCTATCTCCACAGGTAATAGCCGAGGATCACGACGACGCCGAGGATCACCGATCCGGCGTAGGTGCGCACCGAGCCTGACTGCAGACGCCGCAGCACCGTAGCGCCTTCGTCGACAATCGTCGCCACGGCGTTGACCGCGCCGTCGATCAGTCGCACGTCTGCGCCTCGCCACAATCCCTCTTCGGAGATCACTCTGATGGGGCGCACGATCGTGGCGTCGTAGATCTCGTCCACGTAGTACTTGTTCAGCAGAACCGAGTAGAGCGCGCCGAACTGACGCGCCATCGCATCGGCGATATCCCGGCGCCGGCCCCAGATGACGATCCCGAGCGCCATGCCAACCCCGCCGATCGCCACCGACACGCCCATGAGCGTCAGTTCGAGCGCCGACTCGGCGCCGCCTTCAGCAGCTTCTTCAGCTGCGGCAACCGCCGCCGTGGCCGCTTCTCCGGTGGGAGCGTGGAACGCCGGGTCGAGCCAGGCGTGGAGTGCGTTGTGACCGCCAAGCACATGCGGCACGCCGACGAACCCTGCCACGACCGACCCGAGCGCGAGCACGATGAGCGTCAGGGCCATCGCCGGCGGCGCGTCGTGCAGGCCGGCGCCATGATGGGAGTGCGAAGGTGCGTGGCCTGGCGGGCCGTGGAAGGTCAGCATCACCAGGCGGAACATGTAGGTCGCTGTCAGTAACGACGTCAACGCACCGACGATCCAGAGGATCGTGTGGCCCTCGCGGAACGTCTCGTAGAGGATCTCGTCCTTGCTGAAAAAGCCGGCGAGCGGCGGGATGCCGGCAATGGCCAGCGATCCGATCAGGAACGTCCAGTACGTGATCGGCAGGTAGGCTTTCAGGCCGCCCATGTTCCGGATGTCCTGCTCGCCGTGCAGCGCGTGAATGACGGCGCCCGACCCGAGGAACAGCAGCGCCTTGAAGAAGGCGTGCGTGTAGAGATGGAAGATGCCGGCGCCGAATGCGCCGACGCCCATCGCCAGGAACATCAGGCCAAGCTGCGACACCGTCGAGTAGGCCAGCACCCGCTTGATGTCGTTCTGCACCAGGCCGATCGTCCCCGCCATGAGGGCGGTGGCAGCGCCGATCACGGCGACGATGATCATCGTCTCGGGGGCGTGACTGAAGAGCACCGCGTTCCGCCCGATCATGTACACGCCGGCCGTCACCATCGTCGCCGCGTGGATGAGCGCCGACACCGGTGTCGGCCCTTCCATCGCGTCTGGCAGCCAGACGTAGAGTGGAATCTGCGCCGACTTGCCGGTCGCGCCGATGAAGAGCAGCAGCGTTGCGATCGACAGGACGCCGAAGCCAGCCTCCACGGGCAGCGCGTCGGCCATCGCGGCCAGGCGCTGGAAGTCGAGCGTGCCGAACTGCGCGTACAGGGCGAACATCCCGAGCAGGAAGGCGTAGTCGCCGACGCGGTTGACGATGAACGCCTTCTTGCCGGCGTCGGCGGCCGACTTCTTCTTGAACCAGAAGCCGATGAGCAGGTACGAACAGAGCCCGACGCCCTCCCAGCCGACGAACATCACCGGAAGATTCGCCCCGAGGACGAGCACCAGCATGAACGCGGCAAAGAGGTTCAGGTACGAGAAGTAGCGCGCGAACTCGCCATCGACCTCGTCGTGCATGTACGCGGTCGAGTAGATGTGGATCAGCGCGCCGATGCCGGTAATCACCAGGAGCATCACCGCCGAGAGCGGATCGATGCGAAGCGTCAGGCCGATGTCGAGGTTGCCGGCCGCGAGCCAGGTGTAGAGCTGCTGTTCCATGACCCGGTTCGCGGGGTCGAGCGCCGCGAGCTGCCAGACGAGCGCGGCCGACACCACGAACGCCGCGATCATCATGAGCGAGGCGAGTCCGCCCGAGACCGACTTGGGCAGACGGCGTCCGAGGAACGCGTTGACCAGGAACCCGGCCAGCGGGAACGCGGGGATGAGGGCGATCACAGGTGGTCGACTCCGTCCTTCGACTTGCGCTCGCGACGCTCTGAGCCACGCCGAAGGGCGGACTCCAGGCTCCAGGCTCTGGCCATCATCTTCCTCGTCACCACTTCAGCGACGTGAAGGCGTCGGGATTGAGCGACTCCCGGTGCCGGAAGAGCGCAATGACCAGCGCCAGGCCGACCGCCGCTTCCGCCGCCGCCACGGTCATCACGAAGAAGACGATGATCTGGCCGTTGACGTCGCCGGCCACGCGCCCGAAGGCGACGAACGTCAGGTTCACGGCGTTCAACATGATCTCGACCGAGAGCAGGATCGTGATCAGGTTGCGGCGGAGGAAGACGCCGGCAGTGCCGAGCGCGAAGAGGATCGCCGAGACGATCAGGTAGTGGCTCAACGGAATCACGCGTGATCCTCCCGCCGCGCCAGCACGACCGCTCCGACCATTGCCACCAGAATCAGGATCGACGTTGCCTCGAACGCGAAGCCGTGGCGCTCGAAGAGCACGCGCCCGAGCTCGCGCACCGAGCTGACGATCGCGCCGTCGGTCCGACCGGCGACCGGCTGGGCAAGCTGGTTCGCCCGCACGAGGGCCCAACTGAGCTGCACCACCAGCAGCCCGGCGAGCAGCGCGCCGAACCGCGTCACCGCCGGATGGCGCAGCGGATGGGTGCGGTCGTACGCGGCCGCATCCTCCTGTGGAGCGTTCAGCAGCATCACCACGAACAGGAAGAGGACCATGATGGCGCCGGCGTACACGATGATCTGCGCCACTGCTGCAAAGGGAGCGTCGAGCTGGATGTAAAGCCCGGCGAGCGCGCCGAACGAAGCGATGAGCAGCATCACGCTGTACATCGGGTTGCGCTGCCCGATGACGAGCGCCGACGCACCGATGGCCAGCCCGGCGAACAGATAGAAGACGAGCGTTTCAGGCATTGAAATACAGCACGAGCGCCGCTGTCGCGAGCAGGTTGACCACCGACGCCGGGAACAGCCACTTCCAGCCGAATGTCATCAGCTGGTCGTAGCGGTACCGCGGCACCGTCCACCGCATCCAGATGTAGAAGAACAGAATCGCGGCGACCTTGGCGAGGAAGACGATGACGCCGAGCGACTCGGGGACGCCCGGGAAGTGCCAGCCGCCAAGGTACAGACTGGTGGCCACGGCCGACATCGTCACCATGTTGATGTACTCGGCCTGCGGGAACAGCGCGAAGCGAACGGAGCTGTACTCGGTGTTGTAGCCGGCCACGAGCTCCTGTTCCGCCTCCGGGAAGTCGAACGGGGCGCGATTGGTCTCGGCGATCCCCGCGATCATGTAGATGAGAAACCCGAGCGGCTGCAGGAACAGGTACCAGCGCGGCAGGATAGGGAGCCACGACCAGAACCCGGCCTGGCTGTCCACGACCTCACGCAGCGAGAGCGAACCGCCCAGCAGGATGACGGCCGCGAGCGCCGTCGCGTACGACAACTCGTAGCTGATCATCTGCGCCGACGCGCGCAGCCCGCCGAACAGCGAGTACTTGCTGTTCGACGACCAGCCGGCGAGCACGATGCCGTATACGCCCATCGAGGTCACCGCGAACACCACGAGCACGCCGACGTTGACGTCGGAGGCACCGAGCTTGATCGGCTCGTCGAGCAGGCCCCAGAGGGTGGTTTCAGGACCGAACGGTACGGTCGCAAACGCCGTGAACGCCGCCACCACCGAGAGCACGGGCGCGAGCGTGAAGAGCCATTTGTCGGCGCCCTTCGGGCGCAGCTCCTCCTTGAAGAGCAGCTTGAGGATGTCGGCAAACGGCTGCAGCGTCCCGTACGGGCCCACGAGATATGGACCGTAGCGCTGCTGCATGAACCCCATCAGCTTGCGCTCCCAGTACACCAGCCCCGCCGAGGCGAGGATGAGCGCATTGAACGCCACGAAGATCATCAGGACAGTGATGATCGGGGCGCGATAGGTCCAGAGATAGTCGATCAACTCACTTCTCTTCCTTGATGAGCTTCTTGGCTGACGTCATGGGTGACTGGGCGCGTCAGTGCGCTCCGGCCAGCACCGGGGCCCTGGCACGCCACTCCGCCGGGAGCGTACAGCGTCCTTCGCGAACGTGCGCCTCGAATTCGTGACGGAAGTGCTTGAGCGTCGTCAGGACCGGAGTGGCCGCGGCGTCGCCGAACGCGCACAACGTCTTGCCGACGATGTTGTTGGCGACGCCAAACAGCAGATCGATGTCCTTGTCGCGCCCCTCGCCTCGCTCCATCCGCTGCAGCAGCTTGAACAGCCAGTCGCCGCCCTCGCGGCACGGCGTGCACTTGCCGCACGACTCGTGACGGTAGAAGTGCAGCAGGTTCATGGCCAGCCAGACCATGCAGACCGTCTCGTCGAGCACGATCAATCCCGCCGATCCGAGCAGCGACCCGGCCTTCTGAATGTGATCGAAGCTGGCCGGCGTGTCGAGGTGCTCGTCGAGGAGCAGCGGCACGGAGGAACCGCCGGGGATGATCGCCTTGAACTTGTGGCCTTCGCGCACGCCCTGCGCGTATTGATCGCCGTAGATCAGGTCCCGCAGCGTCGTGTGCATCGACGCTTCGTAGGTGCCGGGGCGCTTGACGTGGCCGCTGATGCAGTACAGCTTCGGACCGCCGTTCTTCTCCGGGCCGAGCGACGCGAACCACTCGGGCCCGTTGAGCACGATGAGCGGCACGTTGCAGAGCGTCTCGACGTTGTTGACCGCGGTGGGGCACTGATAGAGACCGGCAACGGCCGGAAACGGCGGCTTCAGCCGCGGCTGCGCGCGCTTGCCCTCGAGCGACTCGATGAGGGCCGTCTCCTCGCCGGCCTCGTACGCCCCGGCACCGCGGTGCACGTAGACGTCGCAGTCGAAGCCGCTGCCAAAGATGTTCCTGCCCAGGAATCCAGCCTTGTACGCCTTCTCGATCTCGGCCTCGAGCACCTGCTGCACGTGATAGAACTCGCCGCGGATGTAGATGTAGGCGACCCGGGCGCCGATCGCATAGCAGCCGATCGCGCACCCCTCAATCAACAGGTGGGGGTTGCGCTCCATCAGCACGTGATCCTTGAACGTGCCCGGCTCACTCTCGTCGGCGTTGCAGCAGATGTACTTCGGCTTCGGAGTGTCCTTGAGCACGAACTGCCACTTCATCCCGGTCGGGAAGCCGGCGCCTCCGCGCCCGCGCAGGCCCGAGGCCTTCACCTGCTCGATGATGTCGTTCGGCTTCAGCGTCAGCGCCTTCCGCAGCCCTTCGTAGCCGCGCAGCCGCTGCACATAGAAGTCGAGCGTGTGCGAGTTCGGCTCGCGAACGTGGGAGGTGAGGACCGGCTCAAATGCCATCATTTATCACCAGACGGGACTCGGGGCTCGGGGCTCGGGACTCGGGACTCGGGGCTCGGGACTCGGGACTCGGGACTCGGGACCCGGGGCTCGGGACCCGGGACTCCGGGCTCGGGACCCGGGATCCGAAGAACGAGACGGGGCATTCCACGAGCCCCGGACCCCGATCCCCGAATCCGGCATCATCATGCCTGGCCCTTCTCCACATGCAGGTAGCATCCCGTGAACGCTTCCCGGCCCCGTGCCTTGATCGCCTGGATGAACGAGGCCACCTGCTCAGGGGAGAGGCGCTCGTGCCAGTCGTCGTTCACCATGACGACCGGCGCCCGGTCGCAGGCGCCGAGGCACTCCACTTCCATCAACGTGAACGTCCCGGTCGGATCGGTCTCGCCGGGCTTGATGCCGAGCGTCGCGGTGATCTCCTCGGTGACGCGCTCGGCGCCGAGCAGCGCGCACGACAGCGTGCGGCAGACGTTCAACACGTACTTGCCGACCGGCTTCGTGTAGAACATCGTGTAGTAGGACACGACGTCCTCGACCTCCGCCGGTGTGCAGCGAATCTGCTGCGCCACGTGACGCATCGCTGCGCCGGTCAGATACCCCTGCTGCTGCTGCGCCAGATAGAGCGCAAACAGAATCGCGGACTTCCGCTGATCCGGGGGATAGCGGGCGACGTTCGCGTCGAACTTCGCCTGGTTCTCGGGCGTGTACTGGAACTCGTCGCCTGCCTCCGCCAGCGCCCGCTCCGACTTGTGGAACCGGGCCGGCGCATATTCCATGCGCGGATGGAAGCTCACCGGTCGCAGTCTCCCATGACAACGTCGTTCGAGCCGATGACGGCGACCACGTCGGCGATGAGCCCTCCCTGCACGAGCGCCGGGAGCGCCTGGATGGCCATGAACGAGGGGGCGCGCATCTTGATGCGCGCCGGCCGGTTCGTGCCGTCGGATACCACGTACACGCCGTGCTCGCCGCGCGGACCCTCCACCGGAACGTAGGCGTCGCCGGCCGGCACCGTGAATCCCTGGGAATAGATCAGGAAGTGCTGAATCAGCGCTTCCATCTCCGTGTAGACCTTGTCCTTCGGCGGCGGAACGACGCGCGGATCGTCGCACGCCCACACTCCCGACGGCGTGATCCGCGCGATCGCCTGTTTGGCGATCCTGACGCTCTGCCGCATCTCGGCCACTCGCACGCGGTAGCGGGCGAAGACATCGCCTTCGGTCGCCGTCGGCACGCTGAAGTCGTAGGTCTCGTAGCCGAGATAGGGGAAGTACTTGCGAACGTCGTAGTCGGATCCGGACGCGCGCGCGATCGGCCCGACGAGGCCCCACGACAGGGCGTCCTCGAGCGTGATGGAGCCGACGCCTTCAGTCCGGCGCCGGAACATGTCGTTCTTCGTGAGCAGTCCTTCGAACTCGTCGATCTTCGCCGGGAACCGGTCGAGAAAGGCGTTGACCGCCTCGTGAAAGCCGCGCGGCAGGTCTTCGCGGAGTCCGCCGATACGAATGTAGCTCGGGAAGAATCTGAAGCCGGCCACGAGCTCGTTGATGTTCATGAGGAGCTCGCGTTCGCGCAGCGCGTAGAACAGCATCGACACCGCGCCGATTTCCATGGCATGCGTGCCCAGCCAGATCAGGTGGCTGGCGAGGCGCTGCAGCTCGGCGATGAGCACGCGGATGTCCTTGACCCGCTGCGGCATCTCGAGGCCGAGCAGCTTCTCCACCGACAGGGCGTAGGACAGGCTGTTCGACTGCGCACCCAGGTAGTCCATGCGCTCGACCAGGGGAATCACCTGCTGCCACTTTTTCTGCTCGGCCGTCTTCTCGATGCCGGTGTGAAGGTAGCCGATGGTCGGGGTGACCGACTGGATGACTTCGCCATCGAGCTCCAGCACCAGGCGCAGCACGCCGTGCGTGCTGGGGTGCTGAGGCCCCATGTTGACGGTCATCGTCTCGGTTCGAAGTTCAGCCATCGTCTCCAACCACGAAGCACACGACCTTCGTGCCTTCGTGGTTCCATGTCTCAGTGCGCCGGCTTTGCCGCCCGCTTCACGCGATCCCGCTCGAGGTTCGCCTTGAACTCTTCCTCGCTGACCTCGAGCGGCTCGTAGGTCTGCGCATTCTTCCTGATCTGCACCGGGTAGTCCTTGCGCGCCGGGTGCCCTTCCCAATCCTCGGGCATCAGCAGGCGACGCAGGTCGCCGTGACCCTCGATCAGGATGCCGAACATGTCCCACACCTCGCGCTCGAGCCAGCCAGCGCCCTTCCAGACACTCTGAACCGTCGGCACCGAGCCGTCGCCGGCGACCCGGACCTTGAGCCGCAGCCGCGCCCGGTTCGGAATCGACAGCAGGTGGTAGACCACCTCGAAGCGCGGATCGCGCGGAAAGTAGTCGGCGGCCGTGATCTCAGTGAGCACGTTGAAGCGCAGCGACGGCGTGTCGCGAAGCGCCAGACACGTCTCGACGAGTCGGTCGGCCGGCACGTAGACCGTTGGCATGTCCACGCTCGAACCGGCCTCGTACGAGGCGCCGGAAACCAGACTGGTCAGGGTGTCGATGACGGCCGGGGCGTCCATCAGGTCAGAGGCTCAAAGCACAAAGCAAGGTCGTCTACGCCCTTGACCGCGCAATCTTTTCCTGAAGCTGCACGATGCCGTAGATGAGCGACTCGGGCCGGGGCGGACAACCGGGCACGAACACGTCCACCGGCACTACCTGATCCACGCCCTGCACGATGGCGTAGTTGTCGAACACGCCGCCAACCGACGCGCACGCGCCCATCGAGATCACCCACTTCGGATCGGGCATCTGGTCGTAGACCCGCCGCATCGCCGGCGCCATCTTGCGGGACAGGCGTCCGGCCACGATCATCAGGTCCGACTGCCGCGGCGACCCGCGGAACACCTCGGCGCCGAAGCGCGCGATGTCGTAGCGGCTCGCCGCCATCGCCATCATCTCGATCGCACAGCAGGCTAGGCCGAATTGCGCCGGCCAGATGGCCGACCGCCTCGCCCACTGAACCACCCACTCAACCGTCGTGGTGAGGATCGGCAGGTCGTGGTCGTGCGAATGCTCCTGTGCGGTAGCCATGAAACCCTATCGCTGCCTCTTACGCCACCTTGCTCGCCTGCGCGCTCGCCTGCGCGGCGCGGCGCGCCTGGCGGACCGGCGGACCCCAGTCGAGCACCCCTTTCTTCCAGACGTAGACGTAGCCCACGAGAAGGATCAGGAAGAAGGTGAGAATCTGGACGAAACCAAACCACCCGAGGTCGCGAAGGGCGAGCACCCACGGGTACAGGAAGGCGATTTCGATGTCGAACAGCAGGAAGATCATCGCCACCAGGTAGAACTTGACCGAGTGACGCTCCCGCGCGTTGCCGACCGCGGGCATGCCGCACTCGTATGGCGCGAGCTTCTCTGGGGTCGGATTCTTCGGGCCGAGAAGCACCGACAGGCCGATCATCGTCGCCGCAAACCCGACGCCGAAGGCGATCATGATCAGTACGCCGAGCCAGCCGTTCATCTACCGCCTCAACCGTGTGGTGATGCCACTGAACGCCTCGCGGCGCCCGCGCGTCGCCCTCACGCTTGTGAAGACTTTCCCAAACCCTCCCATGCTATCACGTCGGCCCCTCAAACAACCCGACAGCAGGAACGATCAGAACTCCACGCAGATCTTGCCGATGTGTGTTCCTTCTTCCTTCTTTGCTTCTTCCTTCTTTGCTTCTTCCTTCTTTGCTTCCCACTCATACCCCGGCTCGGTCATCAGCCTGTCGTCTTCCACCGGTATCCCCATCGAAAAGTGATAGAGACTCTGCCAGTCGCGGCCCGACAGGCCGAGCAGCTCGTGCACGGGATCGTCATAGAAGCAGCCGATTCCCGTCGCCCGGGCACCCGCTGCCTCGGCTTCGAGGTAGAGCGCCTGGCCGATCAGGCCACACTCCCAGAAGAGCCGCCGGTAGAACCACTCTCCGTGCTCGCGCAGCGCCGGCTCGAAACGGGCGATCATCCCGAGACTGAAGTAGCCATCGCCCGCGATGTCCTGGTCGCACGAGACGCGGGCCGCGGGCCATTTCATGTCGAGGGGCAGCAGGAGAAACAGATCGTTCGGATCGCTTGCCCGCCGTAGCCTCGGCGAAGGCGGGTTCGGGGCGTTCGGATCGTTCGCGAGCCCCGAGCCCCGGGTCCCGGATCCCGATACCGGTTCCCACAGAAAGTCCGGACGCAGTGCAGCGCGCCATTGGTCGAGCACGCCTGGATCGCGGAGAAACGCGTAGAGACCGGGCAGGAGGCCGTCCACACGATGCACGAAGAGGGCAAGGTGTACCTGCGGCGGCCAGTCGATGGCGTCCCACGGGCTCGCTCCCGGACGCAGTCTGTCGAGCATCGACCCGAACACAGCGAAGGGCAGGCTCGAACGTGCGTCGAAGGCGACAGCGCTGCGGCGGCGCAGGATGATCGCCCTGCCGCCTTCATCCGCCGCTCTCGCAGCGCCCCCCGTTGCACGGGGCGTCACCGCACGGATGGCGCGCGGTCTGCCAGGATAGGCAGTTGCGCTGGCCACACGGTCGATGATCGGCCAGTCGCGGTGGTCCGAGCTCAGACGATTCGCCACGCCGCTCCAGGCGCCCTCACGCGCGCGGACGACCCACGCCGCGACGTCCACGACAACGGTCCGGCGCGCGACCACGGCCAGACACTCGGGCGCTTCGCGCTCCGCATTCATGAAGTCGCTCTCGCGATCCAGGCCGAGAAGCGCCGCCAGTGCCTCGTCTGAACAGTCGGAGACGAGCGTCATCTGCCATCCGAGCCGGGCGGCTGCGAACCTCAGCGCGCCTATGGCATGCCCGACGTCATGCTGACAGTAGCGGAAGGCGCGCTCCCCGTACTTCCACGCTTCGCGCCAGAAGATCGACGTCAGCGCGACGAGGAAGACCTCGTCCTCGCCGGGCGACGGTTCCGACATCGCGGGCGGGCGGAGCCGGCACCGCTCTTCGAGCGCGTGCTCGCGCGGAGCGTAGTGAGACACGCGCGAGTTCCAGACGAGATAAGCCTCGGTCGGGTGAAGGTTGCCACTCGACGGGTTGACGCGAAGCGCCCAGCGCGACGTCCGGTACTCCTTCCACGCCGACAGTCCCATCGCGCAGCGCAGGAAGTCTGCAACGGTCGCCTCGCCGATCGGCGCCGCCTGCTCGGCGCCGGCAAACAGCGCGGTGTACGGTTCCGACGGCGCGACGGCATCGCGCGGGAGCGGGGTGACCGGCGCGCCGGCGTAGCGACGGAATGGGTTCGGTTGGGTCGCCCAGTCGAGATACCCAGCCGACCGGGCAAAGCGGTTGAAGTGGTGCTTGGTGGCCTCGTGATACTCGAGCGCGAACATCCGGGGCGTCAGTCTGGGGTCAGGTCTTGAATCCGTGCTTTTTCCACGGTCCGGCACCCTCGCCGACGCCCTGGCGGGAGGACCAACAGGGTTCTTGACTGGAAACCACGGCGGACCTGCCCAGTACAGGTGCCAGACCGTGGAAAAACCATCGATTCAAGACCTGACCCCTGTCTTAGCGCTTCGACAGCTCGGCGATCCGCTTGTCCAGGTCTGCGATGGCGTGCTTGAGCTGTTGTTTCCGCGCATCGTGAGTGGCCAGTTCGAGCTGGCGCTGGGTCTCCGTGCGCGCCAGCCTGAACGATTCGAGCTGGCGGGTACGCTCGGGATCGCCGCCCTTGGCTCCCTGGCGCGCCTGACGTTTCTCCTGTTCGCGCTCTTCCATCCGCTCGGCGAGGCGAGACTCCGCGTCGACGAGTCCTTCTCCGGCGTCACCCATGCTCAGTGCGTCTCCAATGTGTGTAAGGCCTGCAGGCAACCCGGATAGCCTCGAGTCGCCCGCCATGGCGGCGCAGCGAGGCTGCAACGCGCCAAATGATTATACGGTCGCAACATACAATTCCTTTCGTGGGGCGTGCACACCCGCTGGATCTCTTCCACCCGGCGACCAGGGACTGGTTCACGAGCGTCTTTTCAGGACCGACGCGGCCCCAGCAGCTCGGATGGCCTGCCATCGCCCGCGGCGAGTCGACACTCATCCTCGCCCCAACCGGCAGCGGCAAGACACTGACGGCCTTCCTGTGGTGCCTGAATCGGCTGCTGTTCGAGCCGCCGCCGGCAAGCGCCGAACGGTGCCGGGTGCTGTACATTTCCCCGCTCAAGGCCCTTGCCGTCGACGTCCAGCGCAACCTGCGCGCCCCGCTTGCCGGGGTCAGCAACGTCGCAACCGCTCAGCACACCGCCGTCACCCCGCTGACGATCGCCATTCGAACCGGGGACACTTCGGCGCGCGAGCGCTCGGCGTTTCTGCGCAACCCCGCCGACATCCTGATCACGACGCCCGAGTCGCTGTTCCTGATGCTGACCTCGAACGTGCGGGAACGGCTGTCCTCGGTCGACACGGTGATCGTCGACGAGATCCACGCGCTCGTCCCGGGCAAGCGCGGTGCCCATCTGGCGCTGTCGCTCGAGCGGCTGGAGGAGCTGCGGCGCGATCGCCGGCCGCTCCAGCGCATCGGCCTTTCCGCCACCCAGCGGCCGCTGGAAGAAGTCGCCCGCTTCCTCGGCGGTGCCGCACGGCGCCCCGGTTCGCGATCCGGCGCGCGCACCAGGGCGGCGCGACGGTCGAACGCGGCGGTGCCGCTCGAGCTCATCGAGTCAGAGCTGCACGAAGAGTTCGCTGACGACTCCAGGCCCCCTCCCTTCCGGGAGGTTACCGTCGTCAATGCCGCGGAGAAGAAGGCGCTCGACCTGCGGATCGACGTGCCGGTCGAGGACATGGCGAGACCGGTGGCGCCGGAGCTCCCGAGCGGCCCGGCAGCGCAGAGCACGCCGCGTGTTTCGGTGTGGTCGTCTATCCACCCGCGCCTGCTCGAGCTGATTCGCAGCCATCGCTCGACGCTGATCTTCGTCAACAGCCGGCGCCTGGCGGAGCGCCTGGCAGGCGCCCTCAACGAGCTGGCCGGGGAACCGTTCGTCCGATCCCATCACGGGTCGCTCGCGCACGCGGCACGCAGCGAGGTCGAGGACCTGCTGAAGGCCGGCAACATCCGCGCGCTCGTCGCCACGTCCTCGCTCGAGCTCGGGATCGACATGGGGGCGATCGATCTCGTGATCCAGATCGAGGCGCCGCCGTCGGTCGCAAGCGGCCTGCAGCGTATCGGACGGTCGGGGCATCAGGCGGGCGCGACCAGTGCCGGCATCATCTTTCCAAAGTTTCGCGGCGATCTCGTGGCCTGCGCCGCCGTTGCCCGCGCGATGCACGACGGCCAGGTGGAGTCGACGCGCTACCCCCGCAATCCGCTCGATGTCCTGGCGCAGCAGATCGTCGCGATGGCGGGTGTCGATACCTGGCCGGTCGACGAACTCTTCGGCGTGATCCGGCGGGCGGCGCCCTTCGCTGACCTGAGCCGGCGGATGTTCGAAGGCGTTCTCGACATGCTGTCGGGACGCTACCCCTCGGACGAGTTCGCGGAGCTGAGGCCGCGTGTGACGTGGGACCGCGTACGCGGCATGGTCACGGGACGCGAAGGCGCGAAACGTGTGGCGATCGCGAACGCAGGAACGATCCCCGATCGCGGGCTGTACGGCGTGTTTCTCGCCGGCGCCGACAGGCCGGTGCGTGTGGGCGAGCTCGACGAGGAGATGGTGTTCGAGACGCAGGTCGGCGAGACGTTCACGCTCGGCGCCTCGACCTGGCGCGTCGAAGAGATCACGCACGACCGCGTGCTCGTGACGCCGGCGCCCGGCGAGCCGGGCAAGATGCCGTTCTGGCACGGCGATCAGAGCGGCCGGCCGGTGGAGCTCGGCTATGCCATCGGCCGGCTGGTTCGCGAGCTGCGCGGCGTGCCGCGGGCCGCTGCCATCGAGCGCCTCATCCACCACCACGATCTCGAAGCGACTGCGGCCGAGAACCTCCTCCGCTATCTGGACGATCAGGCAGCGTCGGGCGCCATCCCTGACGACCGGACGCTGGTGCTCGAGCGCTGTCTCGACGAGCTCGGCGACTGGCGGGTATGCCTGCTGTCGCCGCTCGGCAGCCGGATACACGCGCCGTGGGCGATGGCGGCCACCGCACACATCCGGCAGCAGACGGGCCTCGACGTCGAGGTCATGTGGGGCGACGAAGGCTTCGTCGTGCGCTTCCCCGAAGTCGAACAGCCGCCCGACCCGATGCTGCTGTTGCCGGACGCCGACGAAGTCGAAGGACTGGCGCTGAGGCAGCTCGGTGCGACTTCGCTTTTCGCCGCTCGGTTCCGTGAAGCGGCAGCCCGCGCCCTCCTCCTTCCCCGCCGCCGGCCCGGCACGCGCACGCCTTTGTGGCACCAGCGGAAACGCGCGGCCGACCTGCTCGCCGTCGCCTCGCGCTTCGGCTCGTTTCCGATCCTGCTGGAGACCTATCGGGAGGTGCTGCGCGATCACTTCGACATGCCTGCCCTCGTCGACACGCTGAAGAAGGTGTCGGGGCGCGCGCTGCGGGTGACAACCATCGACTCGCAGACGCCATCGCCGTTTGCCGCATCGCTGCTGTTCAGCTACGTGGCCAACTACATCTACGATGGCGACGCGCCGCTCGCCGAACGACGCGCGCAGGCGCTGTCGGTCGATCAGGCGCAGCTGCGCGAGCTTCTTGGTGACGCGGAGCTCCGGGAGCTGCTCGATCCCGAGGCGCTCGACAGCCTCGAGCGACAGCTCCAGCACCTGACCGAGGGCTACCGCGTGCGCAGCCTCGACGGCCTCCACGATCTTCTCATCCGAATCGGCGACCTTGGTCCCGACGAGATCGCCGCGCGCACCGAGATGCCCGACCCGGCGGCGGCTGTCGAGACTCTTCGGCAGGAGCGGCGCGCCATCGACATACGCGTAGCGGGCGAGCGTCGTCTGATTGCGGTCGAAGACGCGGCCAGATACCGGGACGCCATCGGGGCACCACTGCCACCCGGTCTCCCGGAGTCGCTGCTCGAGCCGGTCCGCGACCCGGCGGGCGATCTGGTGATGCGCTACGCGCGCAGTCACTCGCCGTTTACGGCCGGCGACGTCGCCACGCGCTTTGGCCTCGGCGTAAGCGTCGCCGACGCATTGTTGTCGCGGCTGACGGAGGCCGGACGTCTGATCGAGGGCGAGTTCACCCCCGGCGGCTCGGAGCGCGAGTGGGTAGAGCCCGACGTCCTGCGCAGCCTCCGACGGCGATCGCTCGCGCGATTGCGGCAGGAGGTCGAGCCGGTCGGGGCCGACGCGCTCGGCCGCTTCCTCGTTGCCTGGCACGGCATCGGATCGCTGCGTCAGGGTCTGGAACCGCTTCTCGATGCGATCGAGCAGATCCAGGGTGCGGCACTGCCGGCGTCGGTGCTCGAACGCGAGATCCTGCCCGCACGCGTTGCCGGCTATCAGCCCTCCATGCTCGATACGCTGATGGCAGCCGGCGAAGTCATCTGGGTCGGCACCGAGCCGCTCGGCGAACGCGACGGGCGGATCGCCTTGTACCTCACCGACCACTTCCTGCGCCTGCGTCAGCCTCAGGCCGATGGCGCGAAACGCGAGCCGCTGTCCGCGCGGGCACAGGAGATCGCTGCCTATCTCGATCAGCACGGCGCGTCGTTCTTTGTGGCGCTGCACGAAGGTACTGGAGGCGGATTCCCCCGGGAAACGGTGGATGCACTCTGGGAGCTCGTGTGGCGAGGGCTGGCGACCAACGACACGCTCCACCCGCTCAGGGCCTTCTCGAGAGGCGAGGACACGCGCAGCGTACGGAGAACGCGCGGAGTGACATTCAGGTCGCGGCGCCTCACGCCGCCAGCCGCCGAGGGTCGATGGTCGCTCGTGCAGGCGCCACGCCTGTCGCGCGGGGCGCAAACCGACTGGGCGGCGGCTACCGCTCAGCAGCTGCTCGCCCGTCACGGCGTCATCACCAGGGAGACTGTGGCTTCGGAAGCGGTTGCCGGCGGGTTCTCGGCGGTGTATCAGGTGCTCAAGGCGATGGATGATGCGGGCAAGGTCAGGCGCGGGTATTTCGTGGCCGGCCTCGGTGCCGCACAGTTTACGCTGCCGGCCGGTCTCGACCGGCTGCGATCGCTGCGAGACGCCCCCGAGACTCCAAACACTGTCGTGCTTGCGGCCACCGACCCGGCTAACCCGTACGGTGCAATCGTGCCCTGGCCGGCATCGCACGAGAACGGCGCCGGCAGAGGACCAACGCGCAGCGCCGGGGCGCTCGTCATCCTCGTCGACGGCTACGCCGCCGCCTACCTGCGGCGGGGCGAGCGCGAGCTGCTCGTCTTCGCGCCCGAGGCCGAACCGCTGCGGTCCCGCCTCCTCCGCGAGGCAGCACGCGCGCTCATGCGTCTGGCGGCGTTCCGGGAGGAGGGAAGAAGAGGGATGCTGATTGCGGAGATCAACGGCGTACCCGCATCCACGCATCCCGCCGGCCGCCTGTTCATCGAAGAAGGGTTCGCCGCCACGGCGATGGGTCTTCAAGCCCGTACGGAACGGCTCAGGCCCAGCGGGTTCGAGGGAGCGTCTGGCACCCGCATTGCGGGCGACAGCCGCGGAGGTCTCGCCATGGAGAAGGCCGGCCACTCGCGGAGTCGAACTCAACCGCATTCAGACAGCACCTACGACGCAGACCGGGAGCCCCGGCACGACGACGATGACGAAGCGGTTCGCCACGGCGGCGACGTCGATCCGGACAGCGCCGCAGCAGAGATCGATCGCGACGACACCGTCGAGGAGTAGGTGCCGGAAGGCGACACCATCCATCGCGCGGCGCGAACCCTGCACCGTGCGCTCGCAGGCCGTGTCGTCACCGGCTTCACGTCGGTCTTCCCTCACCTCACCCGTATCGACGAAACGGCGCCGCTCGCCGGGCGCATCGTCGAGGGTGTGGAGGCACGCGGCAAGCATGTGCTGATCCGGTTCTCCGGCGATCTGGTGCTGCGCACGCACATGCGCATGCACGGGTCGTGGCACATCTATCGGCCCGGCGAGCGCTGGCAACGCCCGCGTCACGAGATGCGGATCGCCATCGAGACGGCCGGAATGCACGCGATCGGGTTCAACGTACCGGACGCTGAGCTCGCTACGACCGCTGCGCTCGATCGCGACGAGACGTTCCGCCAGCTGGGGCCTGATCTTCTGGCCGAACCGCCCGCCATCGATGAGGCGGTCGCCAGGCTCCGCGCGAGAGCGCACATGGAGATCGCCGATGCGCTGCTCGATCAGACAGCCCTCGCCGGCATCGGTAACATCTACAAGTCCGAGACACTCTTCGTGGCGCGAATCAACCCGTGGAGGCCGGTTTCGGAAATCGCCGAGGAGCAGCTGCGGGCGATCGTCACGACGGCGGCACGCCTGATGCGAGCCAGCGTGCAGACGTCGGCCGGGTCGATGACCGCAGCGTACGCCGGTTCCCGGAATACGACCGGGAGGGCCGATCCGTCGGCACGCCTCTGGGTCTACGGCCGCGCCGGCAAACCGTGCCGGCGCTGCGGCACGTTGATTTCGAGCCGGAAACAGGGTCCGAACGCCCGGTGGACCTATTGGTGTGAGCGGTGTCAGGAGGCAGGGTAGGAAATAGCCACCTCGTGTCCCATCGCGCGCGGATTCAGATACACCTGGTCGCGCAGATACTCGACGTCGTGCCGCCGGACGTGATGCCTGATCAGCGCCATCGGTGACGCGAGCGGGACGAGCCCGCGGCGATGCTCGTCGATCGATGCGAGCAGCTCGTGTCGGTCGGCAGACTCAATCACGGCCTTCAGGTATCCAACGATGTGGAGCATGACGTCGGCGTGGCGCCCGGGGGTCGCGGGCGTGGCGAGCGCGCGCATGAACGTCTGCTCGTAGCGAGCGGCGAGCTCTCGCGGCCGTGTGCCGGCGGCGGCGACGAGCCTGCCGAGCGCCGTATAGGCGACGCGCGAATGAGCGAGGAGCTGCAGTTTGTGCGTGGTGTGAAACCGCACCAGCGCACTCGGCGTCCAGCGCTGCGAAAAGAGCCCGCGCAGCCGCTGATACGCGAAGACACGCTCGACGAAGTGCTGCTGCAGCTCGACATCGTGCAGACGATCTTCCTCCTCGATCGGGAGGTTCGGCAGGGCATCGATGAGCGCCTCGGCAAAGAGACCGCGGCCGGTCCGCGACAGCGCTGCCACCGGTTTCCTGCCGCGCGACTCACGGCGCCGCGCGCGATGCACGCGGACGCCCGCCAGGCCGCAGCTCGGGGAGTCTCTCTTCAGCACGTAACCCGAGAGATCGGCGGCGAGCCCGGCGACTCTCGTTGCAGAGAACCGGGCCATCTTCGAAGTCCAGTCGGTGTGACTCTCAACCCCGAGCAGCTTGACCCGATGGCTGCCGGACCGCACGCCCGCCTGGCTCTCGACCAGATAGATCGGCTCTCGGGGCACGCCCATTCCGATCTCGAGCTCGGGGCACACCGGCACCCATTCGACGAAGCGGCCCAACGTGGAAAGGAGGTACGAATCCTTCTTGTGCCCACCATCGAAGCGCACCTCGTCGCCGAGCAGGCACCGTGAGATCCCGACCCGCGGACGCTCGCTCATCGGGGGCACCCGTCGCCCTGCGACCTCAGATCAACTTTCCGACCGGCCCCAGGTCGAGGTTGAGATCCTCGGGCTGCAGGCCGAACCTGGCGGCGATGTCGCGAAGTGTCTCCTCGAGCTTCATCAAGGCGCGGCCGACGTTTTCCACTTCCTCATCCGTCAACGTTCCCTCTTCCATCCGGCGGATCGCCTGCCGCTCGAGCAGCTTCCGGATGAACTCCACGAGGGTGAGCACGAGCTGAGCGACGGAGCGTTGTACGTCTGCTGGATCGGCGTTCCAGCGAAGCGGTCCGCCGGCCGCGGTTCGCTCGATCTCCCGGCGCAGGTCCTCCAACTCCTGCACCTCGCTGACCGTGAGGCCGCCCGCCTGCGCCACCACCCGCAGCGGCCGGGCGCGCCGCGACCGTCTCGCCGGCGGGGACGATCTCGTCGTCCGCTTTCGAAGCGTCGCCTTTTTCGCCATTCGCGATCTTCGGAGGCACGGAGAGCACGGAGGAACGGTTTCACACGGAGGAACGGGGAAACGGAGGACGAACGGAGGCTGTTCAGTCGCGAACAACAGGCCGAGGAAAACGATCGGCTTCGTCACCGAGGTGGGCCCGCGCTGCGCGCGGCCCACCTGCTCCTCCGTTCGTCCTCCGTTCCTCCGTTGCTCCGTGTGAAACCGTTTCTCCGTTAACCTCCGTTTCTCCTCCGTAACCTCCGATACCTCCGTCAAACTCCGTTACCTCCACCTACCCGAAGGTCTCCC
>DASUGH010000123.1:0-11966 GCA_036274155.1 Vicinamibacterales bacterium
GATCCGCACGGCATTCTGAATCCCGGAAAGATCTTTCCGTAACCAGCCCAGCCGTCCGCCGTTCGATTCGGGGTGGAGGCGGCCCGGCGAAGTCATCCCCGGAAAGAACTTGTGTCGTACGCCCTGATCGATTCAGGGAAACTCCCAATGCACATGCCGTGACGAAATCGCTAATATCGTGGACCTTCCATGTTTCCCAGAACCCCGTGCCAGTACTGCGGAACGACCGGGTTCGTGCGCAAGGAGCACGTTCTCAGGGCCAAGGAAGCCTACACGCAGTTCTATTGTTCCCTCTGCAACAAGGCATGGGCGGAAATCGACAGCGAGAATCGCACTCCGGCGACGAATCCGCAGGGCGTGAAACCCGACGCTCCTCGCGTCTAGCTCAGTTCAGCTTCTGACCCTTCGCCCAGGCGCTCAGGAACCCGGCGATGTCCTCGCCGATGTCGCGCGTGTCGCTCCGCACGTTATCGACATCGGGACTCTTTCCCTGACGTGCGTCGGCTCGGTCAGAGCTGCACCGGCCGCGAAAGCGCCACGCGCGAGTGATAATCGTTCCATGAAGACCGTTGCCGTCGTCGGCGCGTCGAGCAATCGGGCGAAGTTCGGCAACAAGGCGCTGCGCGCATACAGAGAACAGGGCTTCACCGTGATCCCGATCAATCCGAACGAAGCCGAAGTCGAAGGGCTCGCGACCTATGCCTCGGTCCTCGACGTGCCAGGTCCAATCGACATGGCGACTGTTTACGTTCAGCCCGACGTCGCCGTTCGTCTGCTCGACGAATTCGCCCGCAAGGGCATTCCGGAGATCTGGATCAACCCGGGAGCCGAAAGCGACGAATTGTTCGCCGAGGCCCGGCGCCGAGGCCTGAACATCATCGCGGCCTGCAGCATTGTGGGCATCGGCATGAACCCCTCGCGATACTGAAACGTCTGACGGCGCCGTAACGAACGCCTCTTCTTGACACCCTCTGGGCCTGTTCCTATACTCCTGCCCGGACATTCCTGGCTGGCGCAGCGCTCATGTGGCCTGCGTGCATCGTTCTGTTCCGCATCCCCCAAAGCAGATCACCACACATCAGCTCTTCATCGGTCATTCATCATGGCGACGACCCGCAGACGTCAAGCGGCGGCGCGTGCGGAGGGGGAGGTCCCTTCCGAGGTAGATCCGATCCGCACCGGTAACAGTGACGACAGCCCGCCTGGCCAGCTCTCGAACGCCGCCGCCGCGCCGTCAGGCGCTTCACTGACCGCCAGTCCCCATGCGTCGCTCGACAGGTCGGGGCTGAACATCGCCGACCTCAAGGAGATGAGCATCCAGAGCCTGACCCAGATCGCGAAGGATCTCGGGACGCCGGGCGTCAGCGGTCTTCGGAAGCAGGACCTCATCTTCCAAATCCTGCGGACACAGACCGAGCAGAGCGGCCTCATCTTCTCCGAGGGGGTGCTCGAAACGCTGCCCGACGGGTTCGGCTTCCTGCGTGCGCCCGACTACAACTATCTGCCCGGGCCGGACGACATCTACGTGTCGCCATCCCAGATCCGGAAGTTCGATCTCCACACGGGCGACACCGTGTCAGGCCAGATCCGGCGGCCGAAGGACGGCGAACGCTACTTCGCGCTGATCAAGGTGGAGGCTGTCAACTTCGAGCCGCCCGATCAGGCGCGGGAAAAGCTCTTCTTCGAAAATCTCACCCCGCTCTATCCGGAGTCGGCACTGAAGCTGGAGACGGCCGCCGATAACCTGTCGGGCAGGGTGATGGACCTGCTGACGCCGATCGGCAAGGGACAGCGCGGTCTGATCGTCGCCGCGCCGCGCACCGGCAAGACGATGCTGCTGCAGAGCATTGCGCAGTCGGTGGCGAGGAATCACCCCGAAGTGGCGCTGATCGTTCTGCTCATCGACGAGCGGCCGGAGGAAGTGACCGACATGCAGCGATCCGTCAAGGGAGAGGTCATCTCGTCGACGTTCGACGAGCCGGCCCAGCGGCATGTGCAGGTCGCAGAGATGGTCATCGAGAAGGCGAAGCGACTGGTCGAGCACAAGAAGGACGTGCTGATCCTGCTCGACTCGATCACGCGGCTGGCGCGCGCCTACAACACCGTGGTGCCATCGTCGGGGAAAGTGCTGACGGGCGGGCTCGACTCCAATGCGCTGCAGAAGCCGAAGCGGTTTTTCGGCGCCGCGCGCAACATCGAGGGCGGCGGCTCACTGACCATCATTGCCACGGCGCTCGTCGACACCGGCTCGCGCATGGACGACGTGATCTTCGAGGAGTTCAAGGGGACCGGCAACATGGAGATCCACCTCGACCGGAAGCTCTCCGACAAGCGGGTCTTTCCGGCAATCGACATCACGAAGAGCGGCACCCGGAAGGAAGAGCTGCTGGTCGCCCGGGAAGATCTTCAGCGCGTGTGGGTACTCCGGAAAGTGCTGAATCCGCTGTCGTCGGTCGAAGCGATGGAGCTGATGCTCGACAAGCTGGGCAAGACGCGATCGAACGTGGAGTTCCTGGGCGCGATGCAGAAAATGTCCTAGAGGCTTTCACCACAGCTGCCTGGGCGACACTCTGGAGACGGGAAACAGGAGAAAGGCGTGACCACGATCAGGCTACGAAGGAACGGCCCGTACGTCATCGACGGTGACGACATCACAGTCGTGGACTGGAATGGAGTGGAATACCGGTCGGAACGGCAGCCGGTTGCGCTCTGCCGCTGTGGGGCCTCCACCCGGAAGCCTTTCTGCGACGGCACGCACTCGCGAATCGGCTTCCAGGCGGCCGAGGAGGCGGTCGGTCCCGAGACGCAGGACCGACCGGCCGAGTGATTCAGGCGCGCGTCACAGGGCAGAGCCCTCCGCTCGTTACTGCAGCCTGACGCGCGCTTCGTACGGGGCGGCGAGCGTTGCGTTGACGTCAGCTCCGGCGTCGACGGTCACGTCCTCACCCTTGGTGGCGAGCACGACGCCCGTGCCAGCCCCGCCGCCGATCGCAGCACCCTTGGCTGCTCCCGACCCGCCGCCGAGAATGCCGCCGATGACCGCGCCGACGCCGGCGCCGACGCCGATCTTCGCCGCATCCTTGCCCTTCGTGGCCTGAGCTTCGAACGTCACCGGATTGGTGCGCACCTTTTCACGCGTGCCCGAGAGCGACACCTCGGTGAACGCGATCGACATGCGCGCCCGTCCCTTTACGCGCCCGGCGCGCTCGACTTCGGTCACCGTTCCGATGAACTCCGTGCCTGCGGGCAGCAGGGCGAAGCCGTCGACGCTGATCGTCTGCTTCAGCTTGGCGCGGACCGGTGTCTCGACCTCGGCGGTCTCCGATGAGATTGGCGTGATGAGCTCGAGTGGGAGAGCGGTGCCGGCGGCAATCTTCAGATCGCGGTACTCGACGCGCGGAGCGGGCGGCGGCGTAGTCGGCGCCGGATCAGGCGCGGCGGCCGAGGCCGAGAGCGCCGGGGCGGCCGGAGCCGTCGGGCGAGGCGCCGGGCGCGCCGATGCCGGCTTTGCCGTGCTCTTCGGGGCAGCAGTGTCCACCGGTGATGCCGCGGCTGGAGCGAGCGCGGCAGGCTGCGGCGCCGCGGCTTCGACGGGCTGGCCGGCGGCGGCAGCCGGAACCTGAGTGTCTTCGGCTTTCTGCGGGCTCCCGGCGCAGGCGGCGGTCATGGCCGTGCCCAGCACCAGAGCGGTCATCCAATGAGCGTTCATGCTGTTCCCCCTATGAACGCCTATCGGACCCGGCTGGAGCCGGCTGCAGGCTGCCCCCAGCGAGCGGAGATGGCGCGGCGGGTCGCAGCGCTGCCATCACAAACGATTATTGTGTGGGAAGGACTATCAATTTGACTGATGTGAGCCCGGCAGTGCACACTGCCTCCATGCCTAATCAACGGACCGGCGCGCAAATCATCTGGGAGTGTCTCGTCCACGAGGGCGTCAGCACCGTCTTCGGCTATCCCGGCGGCGCCATCCTCCCGGCATACGACGCGATGCTCGACTACCCGGTCCGGCACGTCCTGGTCCGGCACGAGCAGGGCGCCTCGCACATGGCCGACGGGTACGCGCGGGCGGGCGGCGGGGTCGGCGTGGCGATTGCCACCTCCGGACCGGGTGCCACGAACCTCGTGACCGGGATCGCCACGGCGATGATGGATTCGGTGCCGATGGTCTGCATCACCGGCCAGGTGCCGAGCAAGTTGATCGGGTACGACGCGTTCCAGGAAACCGATATCACCGGGATCACGCTGCCGATCACCAAGCACAGCTACCTCGTGACCCGCGTGCAGGACATCATGCCGGCGATGAAGGAGGCCTTTCACCTGGCCAAGTCGGGTCGTCCGGGTCCTGTACTCGTGGACATCACGAAAGATGCTCAGCAGGCGAGCATCGAGTGGGATTGGGATTCGTCGCCGGTGAAGATTCGGGGCTATCGCCCCAAGCAGACGGTTTCGCGACCCGAGCTGGATCGAGCGCTCGAGCTGATTCGCGCCTCACGAAAGCCGATCGTCCTTGCCGGCCAGGGCATCCTCCAGAGCGGCGCCATGCGCGAGGTACAGCAGTTCGCCGAACGCGTGGATTGCCCGGTGGCGATGACCCTCCTCGGGCTCGGCGCGTTCCCCGCCAGTCACTCGCTGAACATCGGCATGATGGGCATGCACGGCGAGGCGTGGGTCAACCACGCCATTCAGGAAGCTGATTTGCTTCTGGCGTTCGGCATGCGCTTCGACGACCGCGTCACCGGCAACCTCAAGACGTACGCGCCGCACGCGAAGAAGATTCACATCGACATCGACCCGTCCGAGATCAACAAGAACGTCCCGGTGGACGCTGCGATCGTTGCCGACCTGCGCGAAACGCTGCAGGAGCTGCTCGGTCTGCTCGCCAAGTCGGATCACGGCCCCTGGCTCAAGTACATCGCGTCGATGAAGGGTGATTCGGCGGTGCGCGATATTCAGACGCTCCCCGACAACGGACACTTGTACGCGCCGCATGTCATCAACGACATCTGGCGGCTCACCGAGGGCAAGGCGATCGTGGTGACCGACGTCGGTCAGCACCAGATGTGGGAAGCGCAGTACTACCATCACGAGACGCCACGCACGCTCATCACGTCGGGCGGGCTGGGTACGATGGGCTTCGGTCTGCCGGCGGCGATCGGCGCCAAGCTCGCCCGGCCCGACGCCGAGGTCTGGGCGATCGTTGGCGACGGCGGCTTCCAGATGACGCAGGCCGAGCTCTCGACCGCCGCCCAGGAGGGCGTCAAGGTGAACGTGGCCGTGATCAACAACGGCTACCTCGGGATGGTGCGTCAGTGGCAGGAGTTCTTCTACGAGCGTCGGTACGCGGCCACGCCGCTGCGCAGCCCGGACTTCGTGAAGATCGCAGAGGCGCACGGCCTTCTCGGCCTGCGCGTCGAGAAGCGTCCCGAGGTTGACGACGTGGTGAAGCGCGCGCGGCAGGCGGAGGGCACGGTGCTGATTGACTTCCGGGTCGAGCAGGAAGACAGCGTGTACCCGATGGTGCCGGCCGGCGCTGACCTCGACGCGATGATTCGCCGGCCGCAGCCGTCAGTGCTCGTCGAAACGGCCGCCGATCCGATCTGAAACAGCCGTGTGAGCGGCGGCGGACGGCCGCCCGCCGGGTTCGCAACGAGGTTTTCTCTTCCATGTATCACACACTTGTCGCGCTCGTCGAAGACAAACCGGGCGTTCTCAACCGTGTCGCGCTGGTCTTCAGGCGGCGCGCCTTCAATATCGAGTCGCTGACCGTCGGCCGCACGAACGAGCCAGGCGTGTCGCGCATGACGATCGTGATCGACAGCGATCAGACGAGCGCGGAGCGCGTCACGGCGTATCTCTACAAGATGGTCAACGTCCTGCAGATCGAGGACCTCGGCGCCATCCCGGCCGTGGCGCGCGACCTCGCGCTGGTCAAGGTCGCGGTGGCCGGACACGATCGTGCCCAGCTCCTTCGCGTCGTCGACGAAACCCGCGCCCACATCGTCGATTCCGGCGAACAGACGATGACGCTCGAGATCACCGGCGAGCCGCCGCATGTCGATGCCGTGATTGCCCGCCTCGAGCCGCTCGGGATCATCGAGATGGTCCGGACGGGACAGGTGGCGATGCGCCGAGGCGACACGGCGTTGTCCGCTGCGCAGTACGCGTAGGATTCCTTTGTAGTAGTGTCCGGCGGACCGTCCGCTTACCCGGACCGTCTCGCTTACCCGGACCGTCTCGCTTACCCGGACCAGGAGACACAATGGCAACGATGTTTTACGACAAGGACGCCGACATCGAGTTGATTCGCGCGCGCAAAGTGGCCGTGATCGGGTATGGCTCGCAGGGACACGCGCATGCGCTCAACCTCCAGGACAGCGGCGTCGACGTGGTGGTCGGCCTTCAGTCCGGCAGCAAGTCGGCGGAGAAGGCGAAGGCCGCTGGTCTCAAGGTGATGAGCGTCGCCGAGGCGTCGGCTGCGGCCGACGTGATCATGGTGCTGATTCCCGATCAGCATCAGGCCAGGGTGTACAAAGCCGACATCGCGGCGCACCTGTCGGCGGGGAAGATGCTGATGTTCGCGCATGGCTTTGCCATCCGCTTCAGCTGGATCGTGCCGCCGCCCGACGTGGACGTCACGATGGTGGCGCCGAAGGCGCCGGGCCACCGTGTGCGCGAGGTGTTCAAGGAAGGCGCCGGCACACCCGGCCTGCTCGCCGTGCACCAGGACGTGACGGGAAAAGGACGAGCCACCGCGCTCGCTTATGCGCGGGCCATCGGATGCACGCGGGCGGGCGTGATCGAGACGACCTTCGCGGAAGAGACCGAGACCGATCTGTTCGGAGAGCAGGCGGTGCTGTGCGGCGGCACCAGCGCGCTCGTCAAGGCTGGCTTCGAGACGCTCGTGGAGGCCGGGTACCAGCCGGAGATCGCCTACTTCGAGTGTCTCCACGAGCTCAAGCTGATCGTCGATCTGATGTATCGCGGCGGTCTGCAGTACATGCGCTACTCGATCAGCGACACCGCCGAGTACGGCGACTACACTGCCGGCTCGCGCATCGTCACGGACCAGACCAGGGCGACCATGCGGCAGCTGCTCAAGGAAATCCAGTCGGGCGAGTTCGCGAAGAAGTGGATCGCCGAGAACGAGGCCGGGTGCCCGAACTTCAAGGCGCTGCGCGAGAAGGATCGCAACCATCCGATCGAGGTGGTGGGCGCCAGGCTCCGGAACATGATGCCGTTCCTCGACCCCGTGCAGGTACCCCAGCCCGCGACGGTGTAGAGGCGGCTGGTTTTCGCAGCGCGGATCTTTGGATCCGCGAAACCCGGATCCCGAGCCCCGAGCCCCGGATCCCGGATCCCGAGCCCCGGATCCCCGAGGCCCGAGTCCCGGATCCCGAGGCCCGAGTCCCGGATCCCGAGGCCCGAGCCCCGGATCCCGATCGATGTTCACAATGAACAAGTACAGCTCGCGTGTCACTCAACCCCGAAGTCAGGGAGCATCGCAGGCGATGCTCTACGGCATCGGTCTCACCGACGCCGATCTGAAGAAGCCGCAGGTCGGCATCTGCAGCATGTGGTACGAGGGCAACACCTGCAACATGCATCTCGACCGCCTTGCCGGCTTTGTGAAGGAAGGCGTCCAGGGCGCCGACCTCGTCGGGCTTCGCTTCAATACGGTCGGCGTCAGCGACGGCCTGTCGATGGGCACCGACGGCATGAGCTACTCGCTGCCGTCGCGCGATCTCATCGCCGATTCCATCGAGACGGTCATGGGCGCGCAGTGGTACGACGCCCTCGTGGCCGTGCCGGGCTGCGACAAGAACATGCCGGGAAGCGTCATCGCCATGGCGCGCCTCAACCGGCCGGCGCTGATGGTGTATGGCGGCACCATACGAGCCGGGCACGCGCTCGGCAAGCCGCGCGACATCATTTCGGCCTTCCAGTCCTACGGCGAGTACATTGCCGGCGTAATTACCGACGAGCAGCGTCTCGAGATCGTGCGTCATGCCTGCCCCGGCGCCGGCGCCTGCGGCGGGATGTACACGGCCAATACGATGGCGGTCGCCATCGAGGCGCTCGGATTGACCCTGCCGTACAGCTCGTCGCTGCCGGCCGAGGATCCAGGCAAGGCGGACGAATGTCGCCGTGCGGGTGTCGCCGTGCGCGCGCTCCTCGAGCGCGACCTCAAGCCGCGCGACATCCTGACGCCGCACGCGTTCGAGAATGCGCTGACGATGGTCATGGCGCTCGGCGGGTCGACGAACGCCGTCCTTCACTTGATTGCCATCGCGAGGACCGCCGGCGTGCCGCTTGCGCTGGCCGACTTCCAGCGCGCCAGCGATCGCGTCCCGCTGCTTGCCGACCTCAAGCCGAGCGGGAAATACGTGCAGGAGGATCTGCACGCGGTCGGCGGCACACCTGCCGTGATGAAGTACCTGCTCGAGCGAGGGTTCCTGCACGGTGAGTGTATGACGGTCACCGGAAAGTCGCTGGCCGAGAATCTGGCCGACGTGCGTGGGCTCGAGACCGGGCAGCAGATCATCCAGCCGATCGAGCGGCCCGTCCTCCCGCGCGGTCACATCCGCATCCTCACCGGCAATCTCGCTCCTGAAGGGTCGGTCGCCAAGATCACCGGGAAGGAAGGGGAGCGCTTCGAGGGACCCGCCAAGGTGTACGACTCGGAGGAAGCGATGCTCGCCGGCCTCGAAAAGGGCGAGATCGCCAAGGGCCACGTCGTCGTCATTCGCTACGAAGGACCGAAGGGCGGCCCCGGGATGCCGGAGATGCTGACGCCGACGTCGGCGATCATGGGCGCGGGGCTCGGATCGGACGTGGCGCTGCTCACCGACGGCCGCTTTTCGGGAGGCTCTCACGGCTTCATCATCGGGCACATCACGCCCGAGGCGCAGGATGGCGGGCCGATCGCTCTCGTCCGCGACGGCGATCGGATCAGCGTCGACGCCACCGCCTGCCGGCTTTCGGTCGACCTCGACGACGCCGAGCTCGCGCGGCGCCGTGCGGCGTGGAAGCCGCCGTCTTCGAAAGCGGTCAGCGGCGTGCTCTCGAAGTACGTTCGCCTCGTGCGCTCGGCTTCGGAAGGGTGTGTCACCGACTAGACCCAGAGCTCCTGAAGATTCATCACATCGTTGGCGACACGGCGAGACGGGTCATCGCTCGCGGGCGCCGGCGGGTATAATGCGGCCTCATTTGCTTTACGTGGAGTACCTCATCAGGAGGTGCATCGTGACCGGACGACTCAGTGCGGCAGTCTCGGCGTTGTGCGTGGCCGCCGGCGTGGCTGCCGGTGCCGCGGGCGTATGGGAGTCGAAGCCTTACAACACGTGGACTGACGCCGAGCTCAAGGAAGTGATGACGAACTCCCCGTGGGCCGGCAAGGGCACTATCAGCTACATCAAGACGAACGGCGCGAACTCGCCGACCATCGACGACGCCGCGCTGGTGACCTGGGCGAGTGCGCTGCCGATGCGGCAGGCGTCCGTTCGAGAGCAGATCAAAGCCGGCAGCGAAATCCCGGCCGATGTTTCGGCGGCGCTGACAAAGCCACTCGAGATGTACACGGTGGCGGTCAGGATCTCCGGCACGAACGCGTCGTCGACCTGGGCGCGATCAGCGTCGGCGATGCAGCCTGAGACCTTCCTGATCCGGGAGGGCAAGCCGCCGATTGCCGCCGCTCTCTCCGAAGGTCGCACGCTCGACAAGGATGGCAAGGTCGTCCCGACGCCGGCTGGCCCGCCTGGAGGCGGCTTCGGACCGCCCAGGGGCGGAGGCGCTCCAGGGGCGCCCGGTGGCGGTGGGGCACCGGCCAATGCGCCAGCATTGTCGGTGGGGCAGGGTGGCGGCGGCTTCGGGGGCGGCGGGGGTGGCGGTTTCGGGGGCGGTGCCGGTGGCGGCATTCGCGGCGGCTCGTCGCTGCTGATTTACGCGTTTCCGAAGACGGACGCGATCACGCTTGACGACAAGGAAGTGGAGTTCGTGAGCAAGCTCTGTGGACCGTCCTTCGGTCGCGGCGGCCCGGCCCCGTCCTGTCAGTACAACGTCAAGAAGAAGTTCAAGATCAAGGACATGGTTTTCAAGGGAGAACCGGCGCTCTAGAGAGCCGAACAGGTAAAGTCACGCGGCGATCGGCTGCCTGGCGACACCCTGGAGGTTAGTGACCGCCGCGACGCGGCGGAGATCGAGCGTGTTCTTGCGCAGGCCTTTGTAGCGCGCCTTTGATCCCTGGATTTGTTGGACCCGGGCAAGCGAGTGCTCGATGGTCGTGCGCGTACGCAGTCGGGCGCGCCCCACCGAGTCCCGCTGCGCGGCACGGAGCGTTTGCAGCAACGCTTCCTGCGGATGCAACGCGATCGAGCGGCCGCCGCGTCGCGCGGTCGTACAGTCGGCGCGGCGCGGACACGGCTGACACGTGGTCGCGGGGAAGTGCACCGCGGTTGCGCCGGGCGGGATCGGGACGGTGTGGGCCGCGGGGCAGGTGAGGCGTCCGTCCGCGAGATCGATCGTGAACGCCTGTTTCGGAAAGCGGCCGCCGTTCCGACTGGTCCACGCTTTCGCGCGAATCGCAACGCCCGAGGTGTGGAGGTCCGCAATCAGCGGGCTCGCGAGATAGCCGCGATCGATAAACAACTCGTCGAGCGACCCGTGCGCCGTCACGGCGGGCAGCACCTGAGCGAGCGCGGCGTGCTCTGGCTCGTTGGCCGGCCGCACCACAGCATCGACGATCACGTCGACATCGACCAGCTTCACGACGTGGCGTTTGAAGCCGGTGAAGGGGCGGACTTTGGTTTTCCGGCCGTGCCGCATGGCCGGGTCGCCAATCGAGGGCTGGCGGTCTGGCGCCACCCCGCGGCGAATCCGTCGCTGCCCGGTCGTCGGATCCGGCTCGAGATCTTGCGCGAGGACCTGGCGCAAGGCGGTCAGCGCGCCCTGGACCGTCAGCGCGGCGGCCAGCGCCTGCTGCGCCGCGACCCAGGCCTCCAAGCGATCCACTTCGGCTAACAGGCGAGCCAACGCGTCGGCCTGCGCCGGCCGGTCCTGCCAATCGATGTCCAAGGCCGCTTTGAGGCTCGGCGCGTCGAGGAGCGTCAGGCCGACGGTCTGCACGACGTGCGCGCGCGGCACGCGGAGGGTCTGCGCCGCACAGGTCACGACGGTCGCCAGCGCGCGGCCGATCAGATTCCACGTATCCTCGATGCGCCCGGCGCCGAGCAGCGGCGACGAATCCAACGCCGCCCGCAGATGCTGCCAGCCAAACCCGCCGCGGGTCTTCGCCAGCGCCACGGTCTTATCGAGCAGGCGTTTGTCCAGGTCGTGCGCGATCAGCCGCTCCCGAAACGCCACCAACGCGCCTTGGGAAAACGGCGCGTGCTCGGCACCCAGACACCCCAACACCAGCTGCCATCGCAGGTCCACGGTCGCATTCTCGACCGCCTCGGCGTCGCTCACCTGCTCGTAGGCTTGGAGCAACAGGACCATCGCTAACAGCGCCGGCGGGCGTGGTTGAGTGCCTCGCGGCTCGTACACCGCCGCCAACTCTGCCTGGAACGTCTCGTCGAACAACTCACTCCGGATCGTCCGCAGGAACACATAAAATTTGCCCGACCGGTGTAGCCGCGTGGCGACGCGCGCCTCTTCAGGGCTCAACTCGGTTGGGATCGACCAGCGAATCGGTGTAGGCATGCGCCCATCAGATCACACCCCGATCGCCACGTCGATCCCCTTTACCTGATCGGCTCTCTAGACCCAGAGCTCACTTGTGTTGAGGATGCGATTTCCTGTGGAGACGACCGACCAGACTCGCCTGACCGCGCGAGAAGGCTGTGGGGATCAGCGAGCTCACGGAGCTCGCGTCCAGCGGCCCTCGACGCCCTCGCAGCGCGGTCCGGTCGCCGGCCCGCCTCCGCTCTTTGAGCTTCGGCGAGGTCCCGCCGTAGCGCTCCGCGCGGAGG
>DASUGH010000124.1:0-31548 GCA_036274155.1 Vicinamibacterales bacterium
CGCGAATCGGCCACCAGCTCCATCAGCGTGTGCGCTTCGCGATAGTCGAGCCCGCCCTTGACCGGCGTGCCGACGCCGGGCGCGAATGCCGGATCGCAGACATCCAGATCGAAGGAGACGTGCACCCCGCCGGTGCCGGCCGAGGCGAGCGCGATCGCCCGCTCGGCAATGTTGGCGATCCCCTCGCGATCGATGTCCTTGATCGTGAAGACGTGAACGCCCGAACCGAGGATGACTTCCTTTTCCCGTTCGTCGAGGTTCCTGATTCCGACGAGCACGGTGTGTTCCGGGCGGACCGACGGCGACGATCCAATCGCGGCGAGCTCGTGCGGCTCCTGTCCGAGGAGGGCGGCGAGCGGCATGCCGTGCACGTTCCCCGTGGTCGTCGTCTCGGGCGTGTTCATGTCGCCGTGGGCGTCCACCCAGATGACGCCGATCGGCAGCTCCGAGGATCGCCGAATCCAGTCGGCGCTCGCGGCGACCGATCCCGCTGCGAGGCTGTGATCGCCGCCGAGCACCAACGGCACGGCACCCTGATCGAGTGATTCGAGCACCCGGTCGTGCACCGTACTGCACACGCGCGCGATTTCGTGGATGAACTTCTTCGATGGGTCGGCTGCCTGCGTCGTCTCGCGAATCGGCGCCGGCACATCGCCGCGGTCGAGAACCGTGCGGCCGAGCGCGGTGATCTGGTCTCCGAGCCCGGCGATCCGGAACGCCGACGGTCCCATGTCGACCCCTCGCCGGCCGCCCCCGAGATCCAGCGGAACACCGATGATGTGAACTGGTTTCATGGGGTCAGGTCTTGAATCGGTGGTTTTTTCACGGTCTGACACCGTCGAGTACAACACGACCTGCCGTGATCGGTGTCAGACCGTGAAAAAACCACCGATTCAAGACCTGACCCCGTTCACAAACGCCGCCGCCCTGGCCGCCGTTTCGCGGCCGTCGGTGATGCAGTCGGGAATGCCGATGGCTTTGAAGCCGCTTCCGGTCAGGAAGATCCCGGGAACGGCAGCCAGATGCCGCTCGATCCGGGTCACGCGGGACAGGTGGCCGACCACGTACTGGGGGCTCTGCCGCGTCCAGCGGTACAGACGGGTCAATGATGGAGCGCCGGTAATCCCCAGGAGCTCCACGAGCTCCTCGCGGGCTGCGGCGATCAGTTCCTCGTCCGATCGATCGAGCCGATGCGGATCGCGTCCGCCGCCCAGGAATCCGCGGAGAAGCGCGAAGCCGTCAGGTGCGCGTCCAGGCCACTTCGACGTGACCCAGGTGCCGGCGAGCAGCGCCAGGCGCTCGACACGCGGCACGACGAACCCCGTTCCGAGCATCGGGTGAGCGATCTGGTCGCGGCGGTAACCGAAGACCGCCGTCGCCGTCGACGCATACGGCACCGCCTCGCAGAGCGTCGCCAGCGTCGTGTCGATGCTTCGCAGCAAGCCGCCGGCGGCGTAGGCGGGTACGGCCAGGATGACGGCGCGCGCGGCCACCGTTTCCGACTCCGACTCGAGGACGAAGCTGCCGGCGCGGCGCAGCTCGGTGACGCGCGCTGACAGCCTGACAGTCCCGGGTTTCAGCGCACCGGCGAGCGCGTCGACGAGCTCGCCCACACCGCCCGGCAGTGAAACGAATGCGCCGCGTGGTGACGGCTCGACGCGCAACGCGCGGAACGCCCGCAGCACGCTCCCGGACTGCTGTTCGGCATCCACCAGCCGCGGGAACAGCGCTCGCGCCGACAGCTCTTCCGCGTCGCCGGCATGAATGCCCGCCAGGAGCGGCTCGGCGAGGTAGTCGACCGCTTCCTCGCCGAAGCGCCGGCGCACGAACGCGGCAATCGACTCGTCTTCATCGCCCTGGCTGCGCGGCACGAGCACTTCGCCGGCCATCCGCAGTTTCCCGCCAGTGCTGAAGAGGGTGGACCGCGCGAGCGCGGAGAGCCCGATCGGAAAGCCGAGGAACGATCCTTCGACGAGCGGATGCAGCTGCCCATCCCGCAGCACGTACGCCGTGCGCGGCGTCAGCGTCGAGATCAGACGATCCGCGATGCCGAGCTCCCGGCAGAGGGCGATCGCACCCGGCTTCTGCACCAGCAGCGAGTCGGGACCGGCGTCGATGACCCAGCCGTCGAGACGCTCGGTGCAGACAACGCCCCCGGGCCGGTTCCCGGCCTCCAGCACTCGGACCGACAGGCCACGCCGTTCGAGCTCATAGGCGGCAGCCAGCCCTGAGATTCCGCCTCCAACAATGGCGATGTCGAATGCTGACGAGGCCCGTTCCGGGTTCCGGGTTCCGGGTTCCATGTTCCGTGGGGTTCAGGTTCGAATGTTCGAGGTTCCGGGTTCCATGTTCGTGGGGTTCAGGTTCGAATGTTCGAGGTTCCGGGTTCCATGTTCCGTGGGGTTCAGGTTCGAACGTTCGAACCTGAACTCCCCGAACCGGGAACGCCGAACCTGGAACGCCGAACCTGAACGCCCCCGAACCCGGAACCCGGAACCTGGAACCTGGAACGGCACTCCTCTATTTCAACCTTCTCGACGCGCTGTGAACATATTGCGCCAGCATCTGCACGTGCTCCACCGGCGTGGACGGCAGAATGCCGTGACCGAGATTGAAGATATGGCCAGGCCGTCCACCCACGCGCTTGAGGATATCGTCCGTGTGCTGGAACATCCTCGATGTCGGTCCGAGCAACAGCGTCGGATCGAGGTTGCCCTGGATCGCACGGTCGGGACCGATGCGCTCCCACGCGTCATCGATGCGAATTCGCCAATCGGCGCCGATGACATCGCCGCCGGCGTCGCGCAGCGCCGAAAGAATCGTGGCTGTCCCCGTGCCGAAGTGAATTGCCGGCACCCGCCCGCCAATCACTTCGAAAATGCGGCGTGTGTGCGGAAGAGCGAACTCGCAGTAGTCGGCGGCGTTCAGCGTGCCCACCCACGAGTCGAACAGCTGCACCGCATCGACCCCCGCGTCGATCTGCGCCGCAAGAAAATCCGCCGCCACCTCTGCCAGGCGTGCGCAGAGACGATGCCAGGCGTCAGGATGCCCGTACATCAGCGCCTTGGTCTTCGCGTAGTTGTTCGAGTGGCCGCCCTCGATGGCGTAGGAGGCGAGCGTGAATGGCGCACCGGCGAAGCCGATCAGCGGCAGGCGCCCTTCGAGCTCGCGCTTGACCTGCCGGATCGCGTCCATCACGTGAACGAGCGATTCGCGCGGGTCGAAGGTTCGCAGCCGGTCGACGTCGTCGGTGGTCGAGATCGGCCTGAGAAGCTGCGGCCCTTCTCCGGCGACGAAGTCGAACGGGAGCCCCATCGGCTCGAGCGGCAACAGGAGATCGGAAAAGATGATCGCCGCATCGACGTCGATCCGTCGCACCGGCTGGAGCGTGACTTCCGTCGCCAGGTCCGGCGTCCGGCAGATCTCGAGCAGGGAGTGGCGCTTCCTGAGCGCCCGGTACTCCGCCATGTAGCGGCCGGCCTGACGCATGAACCACACCGGTGTGGCGTCCACCGGCTGGCGGCGGCAGGCCTTCAGGAATCGGGAGTCGGACACGACTGAAATCAGGACTGGAGCCCGACGTTCAACAGCTCACGCGCCAGCGTGACCAGTTCCTCGAGCCAGAGCGGCTTGTACCGCAGCTGTGCGCCAAGCGCGTGTATTTCAGCCGCCTGGGCATCGTCCAGGTAGTAGTCGCCGGTGACGATGGCCACGGGCGTGTTGGTGAGGCCCGGGATGGCGCGAAGCGCCCGCAACACCTGGAGGCCACTGGTCAGTGGCATTCGGAGGTCGAGGATGATGGCGTGAGGCTTGTGCGTCTGTGCGAGGTTCAGCCCCTCGTCGGCCGAGAGCGCCGCCCAGACCTCGTAGCCTTCCAGCCGAAGCATCCGCGAGAACGTGTCAGTAACGCTGACGTCATCATCGACTATGAGGACTCGGGCAGGGTTCGGACCGCCCTCGGGTGGGGACACGGGCTCAATTTTGGCTGCGGAGGTTGCCAGCGTCAAGCCGTGAGACAGAGGGCAATTCCCCTAAACTCAGCGCTTCTACTGGGAAATCATGCTATATTCACCGGCGCTCGGCCGGCGCTGTCCGGCTTGGATTCGTATGTACTCCGTCGGAGGTGGTCTTGAGCCCAATCCTCGTGCGGCCCGTCCGCGAGCAGCTCGAGCACGATAGGGTCATTCGCCTGTTACAGGCGAAATACAAGAGAAAATACGAGGTCGCCATCAACCCCGGCAACGAGCAGACGATGCCCGTCGGAAACGGGCCGTCGGCCTGGTATCCCGATCTCGTGCTTCAGAACACGGATCGAGGACACAAGCTGGCGGGAGTGGTCGAGGTTGAGACGGCCGAATCGGTCAACAACCTCGAAGCGATGTCGCAGTGGGCGTCTTTCGCCCGGCTTCGCGTGCCGTTCCACTTGTATTTGCCGACGGCGTCGGTCGACAGCGCGCGGCGATTCTGTGCCGATCTCAGTATTCCGGTGGCTGAGATGTGGGCGTACCAGTCGATCGGCGATCAGCTGCGCTTCACTCTGGTACACCGGACGCCGCAGCCAGGCGACTCCAAAGAGAGCAAGGAGCCCAGAGACGGCCGTGATGCCAGGGACGTGAAAGCGAAGGTCGCTTCGTCCGAGAACAGCCGGCCTGTTGCGGCTGCCCCGAAGAAGGCGGCGACCGTACGGCGCGCCGCGTCTGGCGGCTCCGCGAAGCCGGCGCGTCGTCCGGTGTCGGCAACCCCCGCCAGACGCCGTCCGGCACCTGCCAAGAAGGCGGCAGTCCAGCGCCGCACCGCAAAACCGGTCGCTCGCGGCAAAGCCAAAGCTGCACCACGCGCAGGTCGGGCACAGAAGCGCAGGTAAGGCTCTCAGTGCCGTTCCTGCGGGTCTTGCGCGACAAACGCGGCTACGAGACCACGTATCTGATGCATTGGTTCCGAGAGGGCACACGGCAGCGCTCCCGGGTGCTGTACGTGTTCCGAACGCCGGCGAACGCCCGCGTAGGACGCCTGCCGCTCGACCGCGACGTACTTCGTCAACTCGAACTGCGGTATCCGGATATCAGCTTCGACTGGGAGTCGGTGCGCGAGAACCAGCAGGTGATCGAGCCCGCGCCTGACATGCGCCGGCGCCGGCCGAAACGTGACGAGCAGGAGCGCGTCCCGGCACCATCCGTCGAGGCGCCGCCAGCCGAACCGCGGCCGGCCGCGCCGGCGGTTCCGCAGATTCCCGCTGCGGTCGAGGGAGCGACTCCCGACGAGCAGATTGCCTTTCTGCTGCACTGGTATCCCGTGGTCCGCGATCGCATTGCGGGGCGCATGACGGATCCGGCACGCCGCGAGGCACTGACCGCCCTCGCCGAGCGGCTGAATCCGGCGGCGTGGACCGACGCGGATCACATCACCGCCGGTCTGCAACAGGCCGCCGAAGCGCTTGAACGTCTGTCGCGAGTCTTGACGCGGCGCCGCCGCCGCAACCGGCGCCGCTCGCCGCCGGCGCAAGGAACGTCTTCTGCGGCGCCGGACGCCGACGCGCCGTCCACCGAACCGCCCTCGTCAGATTCCTGATGAACTGGGTTGCCGCGATCATTGTGCGGCTCGCCAGCATGGGTCCCTGGGCACCCGTGCTGTTCGTAGTCGCCTACGTGGTCGCGTCGGTCCTGCTGGCGCCGGCGTTTCTCCTGGCGTTTGCGGCGGGCGCTGTCTTCGGGCTCTGGCGCGGGACGCTCATCATCTTCACTGGCGCCGTCCTCGGCGCGTCGGCCGTCTACGCCCTGGCGTCGCCGCTGGCAGAGTCGCGTGTGTTGCGGCGTGTGTCACGCGACCCGCGTGTGAGCTCGGTGCGGGCGGCGGTGGCGAACAACTCGCTGTGGATCATGTTTCTGCTGCGCCTGTCGCCGATCGTGCCGTTCGTGCTGCTCAACTACGCGCTCGCGCTGAGCGGCGTCCGGTACCGCGACTTCGCGCTGGCGACGCCAGGCATGCTGCCGACGATCATCGTCTACGTCTACTACGGCAAGGTGGTCGGCGACGTCGCCAAGGTGGCCGCCGGAGTCGTGCCGCCGCGCGGCCCCGGGTACTACACCGTTGTCGCCGTAGGACTCGTCGCGACGATCCTGGCGACCCGCAGCATCACGCGCGCGGCGAAGCGGGCGATGGCGCAGACGTGACCGCGTCTTTCAGCTCCCGCCATTCACGTCCTGCACGCTCGATCAGCAGATCGGCTTCGGACGGTCCCGAGGAGCCGCCGGCATAGGGCCTGAGCGGCGAGCGGTCCCCCCCGGCGAGGCGGAGGATCGGATCGACGATCTGCCAGCCGGCTTCGACCATGTCCATCCGGTGAAACAACGTCTGATCGCCCATCAGCACGTCGAAGAGCAGCGTCTCATAGCCGGTATTCGGCTCCGCCTTGAAGTGGGCGCCGTAGCTGAAGTCCATCGTCACGGTGCTCAGTCGTTCGAGCGGACCGGGCTGCTTCGCGTCGAACGCCAGCGAGATGCCCTCGTCTGGCTGGATGCGCAGCGCCAGCACGTTGGGGTTCATGCACTCCACCGGCGTCTCGCGGAAGAGCGCGAACGGCGCGCGCCGGAACTGCACCGCAACCTCGGTGGCCCGACGCGCCAGGCGCTTGCCGGTGCGCAGATAGAAGGGCACCCCTGCCCAGCGCCAGTTGTCGACGAAGACGCGCATGGCGATGAACGTTTCGGTCCGCGAGTCGGGTGAGACATTCTGCTCGCGCAGATAACCGTCGTACTGAGCTCTCACGACCTGGCGGCGCACGTCATCGTCGGTCAGCGGCGCGATTGCGTGCAGCACCTTGACCTTCTCGTTGCGCACGTCCTCGGCCCTGAACGAGATCGGCGGCTCCATCGCCACGAGCGTCAGCAGCTGGAACATGTGATTCTGCACCATGTCCCGCAGCGCGCCCGAGTGGTCGTAGTAAGCGCCGCGCGTGCCGATTCCTTCCGCTTCGGCTACGGTCATCTGCACGTGATCGACGTAGCGGCGATTCCAGATCGGCTCGAAGATGCCGTTCGCGAACCGCAGCGCGAGGATGTTCTGTACGGTTTCCTTCCCGAGGTAGTGGTCGATCCGGTAGATCTGCGACTCCGACAAACCGGCTGACAGCTCCTGGTTCAGTGCCCGCGCCGACTCCAGGTCGTAGCCGAAGGGCTTCTCGATGATGACGCGCCGCCAGCCGTCGTCCTCGCGTGTCAACCCTCGGTCCGCCAGCTGGCGCGCGATCGGGCCGAACAGATCGGGCGGTGTCGCGAAGTAGAAGACGACATTTGCCGGAATCGAATGGCGGCGCTGCAGGTCGCGCAGCCGGTCGGCCACCTGCACGTAGGTGTTTCGGTCGCCAAAATCGCCCGCGAGATAGTAGAGACGCTCCTCGATCCGTCGCCATTTGGCGGCTTCGAGCGGTTCGCCTTCGGCACTGCGTACGCGCTCACGCATCTGCGACCGGAACTCGTCCTGCTCGATGGCCTGACGCGCCACCCCGAGGATCGCGAACCCGTCCGGCAGATAGCCCGATTCGACCAGGTTGTAGATGGCCGGCAGCAGCTTGCGGCGGGTCAGATCGCCGGAGGCGCCGAAGATGACGAGGATGGCGGGTTCAGCGACCAGGCTCGGCATGGCCACCAAACTGCGCGCGGAGCGCCGACAGGAGCTTTTCCGCGAACGTGTGATCCTGGCGCGACCTGAAGCGCACGTAGAGCGCGGTCGTCAACACGTCGGCGGGCACGTCCTCTTCGATGGCTGCCGCCACGGTCCAGCGGCCTTCACCAGAGTCCTGCACGCGGCCGGCGAAGCCGTCGAGTCGGGGATCCGCGGCGAGCGCGATGGCGGCGAGATCGAGCAGCCAGGAGCTGACCACGCTGCCGCGGCGCCAGACTTCGGCGATCTCGCCGAGATCGAAAGAATAGCGATGGCCGTCTGGCAACGCCGGGCTCGACGCATTTCGCAGGATGTCGAAGCCCTCGGCATACGACTGCATGAGGCCGTACTCGATGCCGTTGTGAATCATCTTCACGAAATGGCCGGCGCCTACCGGACCGCAGTGCAGGAACCCTTCATGCGCCGTCGTGGCGGCGGTGTCGAGCCGCGGCGAGGGGGCGACGCTCCCCTGCCCGGGCGCGAGGGTGCGGAAGATGGGATTGAGCCGCGCGACGACTGCGGCGTCGCCGCCGATCATCAGGCAGTAGCCGCGCTCGGCGCCCCAGATGCCACCGCTCGTGCCGACGTCGACGTAGTGGATGCCGCGGCCTGCGAGCATGCCGGCGCGGCGAACGTCGTCCTTGTAGTACGAGTTTCCGCCGTCGATGATCGTGTCGCCCTTCTTCAGCTCGCCGGCCAGCGCCGCAACCGTTGCCTCGGTCGGATCACCTGCTGGCACCATGATCCAGACCACACGGGGTGGCTGAAGCCGGTGAACGAGGTCGGCGAGCGATGCGGCTCCGCTGGCGCCGGCCTGCGCCATCCTGGTGACAGCACCGGGATCGCGGTCCCATGCCACCACCTGATGTCCTCCCTCGATCAGCCGCCGAGCCATGTTGCTGCCCATGCGGCCGAGCCCTATGAGCGCGAGTTGCACGTAATGTCCCCTCAACAAATACCCTTCGACGCACCTGTGTTGAGCCAAGCCCGCCTGTTTCGCGCCAATACGATCGGCGCAAAACCGGCGGTAATGGCTCAACGCGAGGTTCGCTCGGGGCCGAACCTGAACCCGGAACCCGGAACCTGAACCCGGAACCCGGAACCTGAACCCGGAACCCGGAACCCGGAACCTGAACCCGGAACCCGGAACCCGGAACCTGGAACCCGGAACCTGGAACCCGAACCCGGAACCTGAACCCGGAACCTGGAACCTGGAACCCGGAACCCTGAACCCGGAACCTGAACCCGGAACCTGGAACCCGGAACCTGGAACCCGGAACCTGAACCCGTACGAACCTGGAACCCGGAACCTGGAACCCGGAACTGTCAATCTCCCTTCCCATTCAGCAGCGATTCGAGCTCGTCGGCATGCGCGGCGCGAAGCAGCGCGTCGGCGCGATCGATGGCGCCGGCGTGCACGAGCCGGGCGAGCGATTCTTCGAACGTGAACGAGCCCGACTTTCTCGTGATGGTGATCTCCTGATTGAGGTGCTGCAGTGCGTTCTTGCGAATGTGCTGACGCGCGCCGTATCCGACCATGAGCAGCTCCGCTGCCGGCACGAGTCCGCCGTTCCGGGAGGGGAGGAGCGTCTGCGTCAGTACTGCGGCGAGCGCCATCGCGAGGTCCTGGCGAATCGCGTTCTGGCGTGCGGCTGGAAACGCGTCGCCGATACGCGAAATCGCGGCCGACACGTCGGTCGTGTGCACGGTCGCGAACACGAGGTGGCCGGTTTCTGCCGCCGAGAGCGCGATGCGCATCGTCTCCGGATCTCGCATCTCGCCGACGACGATCACGTCGGGCGCCTGGCGCACGGCCGCGCGCAGCGCCGTCGGGAAGTCGGCCGCGTCGTTGCCGATCTCCACCTGCTCGACGATGCTGCGGACGTGCTGGTGCTCGTATTCGATTGGATCTTCGACGGTGATGATGTGACGCGCTTCGCGCACGTTGATGTCTTCCACCAGGGCGGCGAGTGTCGTGGTCTTGCCGGACCCGGTCGGTCCACCGATGAGCACGAGGCCGCGCGGCAGCCGCGCGAGCTTCTCGATCTCGTGGGTGAATCGCAGCTCCTGCACCTTGGGAATCCGCATCGGCAGCGCGCGAATGGCTGCCGCCGCGCGACCGCGTTCCCGGTGGAGGTTCATGCGAAAGCGCCCCAGCCGCGGGAGCGTGAAGGCGAGGTCGACCGCCTCGCCGGCCCGATACCGTTCTTCGAGACGGCGCGTGAGGAATGCGACGACCGCAACCTCCACGTCCTCGCTGGACAGCACGCCTTCGGAGAGCCGGAGCAGCCGTCCCGAGGCGCGAACCACCGGAGGCGCGCCGGCCACCAGCAGCAGGTCACTGCCCTCGGCCTCGCGTACGGCGCCGAGCCACGACACGATGGCGGTGGTGTCGGCAGCATCGGCGGACGTCTGCCTGGCGGCGGCCACCGTGAGGTTGAGCTCCGTGACCAGTTGATCCAGATCGTCGTGTCCGCTCGCGCCCACGGGTGGTCTCCAGTCAGGAATGCACTGCGCCGGCTGCGAGACGCTTCTCGAAGGCCAGCACCTTGTCGAGCCGGCGCCGGTGGCGCGGCTCGCCGGAGAACGACGCCTCGAGGAAGGCATCGACGATCTCGAAGGCGAGCGCAGGTCCGATGACGCGGGCGCCGATGCACAGGACGTTCATGTCGTCGTGCTCGACCGCCTGGTGCGCCGTGTACGTGTCGTGGCAGACAGCGGCGCGAATGCCGGGAAACTTGTTGGCCGCAATGGACACGCCGGCGCCGCTCCCGCAGACGAGCAGGCCGCGTTCATAGTGTTCCTCGCGCATCGCGCGAGCCACCGCCTCCGCCGAGTCCGGGTAGTCGGTGGGCGCCTGCGAGTGCGTTCCGAGGTCGAGGACGTCGTGCTGCTGTCCGGTCAATCTGGCGAGAAGTTCCTGTTTGAGGAGAAAGCCGGCATGGTCGGCGGCGAGGGCAATACGCATCGCTCCGTAGATTACACCCCGCCTTGCCCGCGTTGACAGCGCGGCTCCACGCGTCCTCGTGGCTCATCTGACGGCCAGCCACGGGGCTTCGTCGTCTCAAGAAGGGTTGCCAGACGACGTCCTCCCTGTACGCCGGAAACGGCTATACTGACGGGTATGCGAAACACCGCTAAGCTCTTGTTAACGGGGCTCTTCGCCCTGCTGGTGGCCACGGCTCCATCGTGGCAGCCGCAGTCGCTTCTGGCGCAGGGGGCACGGACATCGCCGCAGGTGCCCCCATCCAAGCCGGTGGGGACGGTGACTCCCCAGTCGCCGCTGACCATCCGGGTGATCTCGGACCTCGTGTCGTCGGACGTCATCGTCCGCGACTCCAAGAACCAGTTCGTCGCCGATCTGAAGAAAGAGGACTTCGAGATCTACGAAGACGGCGTGAAGCAGGACATGGTGGTGTTCTCCTTGATTCACGGCGGGAGGACGTTCACCCAGCAGGCGGCTCCGGTGGCCGCCGCCTCCGAAGGGCTGCTCATCCCGGCTCGCCGGCCGACGAACGACGCCTCGGGTCGAGTGTTCATCATCTTCGTGGACGATCTGCACCTCGACTTCCGCATGACGCCGAAAACCCGGGAGCTCCTCAAGAAGATCTCGAAGAACCTGCTGCACGACGGCGACATGTACGGCCTGGTGACGACCGGTACCTCGTCGGTATCGCAGCAGCTCACTTACGACAAGCAGATCCTCGATTCGGCAATCGAGCGGATCACCGGCAACGCGATGAAGCTGTCGGAGATCAGGCAGACGTCGTGGTCGACCAACGGACCGAGCGAAGTGCGCCATCGGGCACACGTGGCGTTCGAGACCCTCAACGATCTCCTCAAGAACCTCGAGTCGATCCAGAACAAGCGCAAGGCAGTGATCTTCCTGAGCAGCGGATACGATTTCAATCCGCTCGTGCAGACGCGGTTCGAGGATGCGGTGGAGAAACTGAACACGACCGCCGAGCAGTTGCGGCTCGATCCGTTCCAGTTGGACTCGGAGCGCACGGATGCGTTGAACGAAGCCGACCTGGTTTATGAGCTGACTTACATCACGCGCATGGCCAATCGCGCGAACGCCACGCTCTATCCGATCGATCCGCGCGGTCTCGTGGCCGGCCAGGACGTCGACGAGGAAGTGGCCTACGCCGACTGGCAGGACTGGCTGCGGGAAACACAGACGTCGCTGCTGGTGCTCGGTGAAGAGACGAACGGCTTCGCCATCGTCAACCAGAACGACTTCGACAAGGGGATCAGGCGGATCGACGCGGAGACCAGCGACTACTACATGGTGGGGTTCTACTCGAAGAACCCGGATCCGCTGAAGCGCAACCGGAAACTGGAAGTGAAGGTCGTGGGACGCCCCGATCTCTCCGTCTCGTCGCGGAAGGCGTACGTCCTTCGCTCACCAACGCCAAACACACCGCCTACGAGCTCACCGGCCCAGAAGTAGCTCGCCCACGTTTTGAGGTCTGACCGCGGTGTCAAGCCGCGGTCGGACCGTTTCGAAGATCCGCAGAACTTCCGTCACCGTCCGCGGCAGGCGTCCCATCTTCGGATACAGCCATCCGGTCTGCCGGAACAGCGGATGCCCCTCGATCCGGCTGCAGAACAGCTCGCCGTTGCGGACGTCGGCCGCCGCAGCCTGCCAGGGGATGATGCTGATCCCGAGCCCGTTGCGCACCATCGCCTTGATGATCTCGACGTTCTCGGTTTCCATCACGATCTGCCCTTCGATGTGCTCGCGGGTGAAGAACTCGTCGACGAGGCGCCGCGTGATCGAGCCGGTCTCGAACAGGATGAACGGCTGCTTGTCGAGATCGCCGGGGCTGATCGGGTTGCGGCGGGCCAGCGGGTGCGACGGGTAGGTAATCAGCAGCAGCTCTTCCGTCAGCACCGGCACCGAGACGAGATCCGACGCCTCTATCGGCAGCGTCAGCAGTCCCAGGTCGCCGGCTCCCGAGCGCAGCATCGCAATCGACCGTTCGGCGCTTCCGACCGTGATCTTCACGTCGAGTGCGGGATGAATCTTTCTGACCTCGGCCAGCAGCGTCGGAAAGGCGTAGAGGCAGACGGTCATGCCGCCGACCAGGCGCATCGTCCCGCCGAGCGACTCGCGTTTGTCGCTGATGGCCGACACGGTGTCGTGCAAATCCTGGAAGACGCGGTGACTCAGTTGCAGCAGCGATTCGCCCGCCGGCGTGATGCGGATCCGCCGGCCGATCCGATGGAACACCGGCTCTCCGAGCTCTTCTTCCAGCAGCAGAATCTGGCGGCTGACGGCCGACTGCGACACGTGCAGCTTGTCGCCAGCAGCGGTGAACGAGCCTGTGTCGGCGATCGCTCTGATGATCTCCAGCTGGCGCAAATCCATGAGCCGAGCATACATTCCTGCTTCTCATGGATTCAAGGCGATCCATCCACGCGAGAGCGCTGGGAGTAATCGGGGTTGATGCGGTGAGTGGACGGAAAAGGACAACGGCGCGGCGGGCAGGGCCAGGCGCACGACCGCGGCAGGCGCTTACGACGCCTTGGTGAGAACGCTGACCGACGCCGACGAGAGGCGATCCGGCATCACGGTGTGATTGCGCCGGTGGCCGTGGAGACTGCAGTGCGAACCCTTCTCCTCCACGTACGTCAGCTCGCGACTGGTGGCCAGTTCGCGATAGCGGCCGATCACGCATCCGCAGATCAGGGTACGAAAGCCCAGGAGCCTGACCAGACTCATTGCCCGTCCTCCGCAACGGGTGCATAGCAAACGACGTACCGCCCAGCAATTGATTGAATCCACAAAGATAAGCGCGATCTCGAGAGCAGGAGCTGCAATTTTCTGCCAGCCGAATGGACATTTTCTGGCTGTGCGCGCCGGAGGGAGGCATTCGAGGCGACGGACGCGAGGCGCTGCGGATTGGATCGACTTCAAATTACCGGAGCCGCGAATTCGACGCTGCGTGTCGAACTGTCGGCAATGATGCAGCCGTGTGACGATGATCGGATGAAGGTCGGGATCGACAGCGTGAGGACGATCAGAGGCGTTCGGCCGCGTGGGTGGCAGATTTCGGCACCTCGGTGCGAAGCGCTGTGAAGGTCTCGAGATCGACGGCGCGCTGCTGCGCGGCGGCGCGCCGGGCGCGGACGACGCGAACGAGAAATGCGAGATGGGCGGTCACCACCAGACCTTCGAAGAGCGTGCCGCGAAGCGGAAAGGCGACGAGGACCAGATTGACCAGGGTGACGGCCACGAACACCAGCGTGAAGAGCGGATCAACGCCCGCGCCCGGCAGGCCCGGTCCGAGGCGCATGGCCACGGATTCCCAGGATGGACCGTCCCCGTCGCTTCTTTCGTAAAACACCTGGAGGTACCGGCCGATCCGCTCGACGCCGACGTGGAGCCCGTGAATGGCCTCGAAGCCGGCGACGAGCACGGCGAGCGAGATCAGCGTCGCCGTCGAGACCTCGCCAAATGCCAGGAAGACGCCGGATATGAGGGCCCAGCCGACGATCGTCGCCGGGAGCAGCAGGTGACGGATTGTGCCGCGTGAGGCAATCGTTTCTCGAAGAACCCGGAACTCCGCGTCTTTGAGACTCATGACGTTGGCAGCAGTTCTGAAGGGATGGACGACACACGCGCGCCGGACAACAGCGACGCACGAGTGTACGCGAGGTGACGACCGTGCACGCAGATTCGCAAAAGGCTTGTGCATTAAAGCGACTCTGCTACAATGCCGAACATCATCTAACAAGCTGTCGCTCAAAGGGTTGTTTGTGATCGGACCTCGGTTGCACAAAGCCGTCAGGCTGATTTGTTTCGCGACTGCCGCGATGTTCATCGGGTTGCCCGTGGACTCGCTGGCGGCTGCTCAGAAGTCCACCACCCCGGCGAAAACGACCACGCCGTCCGCCACAAAAAAGCCTGCCCCGAAGAAGACAAAATACTCGGCGAAGGCAGCACGTGCCCGGCGGCAGAAGCTGGCGCAGGCACGGGCCGCGAAGGCGCTGGCCGAAGCGCAGCAGCCTAGATTCAAGCTCGACGAGAACGGCGTCCAGGTTCCCGACGTCCGGGCCGAAGCCGCCATCATCTACAACCCCGCGACCGGCAAGGTCCTCTGGGAGAGCAATTCGCAGAACCAGCGCTCGATCGCCAGCATCACGAAGGTGATGACAGCGGTGGTCTTCCTGGAGGGGAGCCCCGATCTGGATCAGAAGGTGAAGATCCTGCGGAGCGACACACTCGGGGCGTCGACCACGGTGCTGCGCACCGGCTATACCGTCACCGCGAACGATCTGCTCCACCTCACGCTCATTGCCTCCGACAACGCCGCCGCGCGCGCCCTGGCCCGCATCTCGCCCTACGGCAGCCAGGGTTTCATCCGGCGGATGAACACGAAGGCGCAGGAGCTCGGGTTGACGAGCACCGCCTACGTCGATTCATCGGGGCTGCTCGCGGCCAACGTGTCGTCGGCCTACGACATGGCCCGGCTCATCACCTTCGTGTCGAATGACGACCGCATTGCGAGCGTCATGCGCCAGCCGTACTACACCCTGCCGGTCGGGCGGCGCTCGATTCAGGTGCACAGCACCAACCAGCTCGTGATGCGCGGCGACGTCGACGTGCAGGCAGGGAAGACCGGCTTCATCCGCAACGCCGGATACTGCCTCGCCACGATGCTCCGTCTCCCGCAGAACGGGCCCGAGGTCGCGGTGGTGGTGCTCGGCGCGAAATCGAACGCCGGCCGCTTCTGGGAAACGCGTCACCTTCTGAGCTGGCTGAGTACCAAGGCTTCGGAGCTGCTCGGAGGAACGCCCGTTCAGGCAGCGGCGGCGGTTCCGGCGAACTGACCACCGCATACACGTGCCTGACCGGGCTGAAGCTCGGTCTGCGTACCGCGTTTCTTACCTAACCGAGCTGAAGCTCGGTTCTGCGTACTCGGTTCTGCGTACGCATTCACGCCGGTTGTGCTTTCGTTCGAACAGAGCCCGCGGCGACGCGGGCTTTTGTGTTTTTGCTGCGCTCAGCTCGTGTAGCCGCGTTGGATCGCTGCGGCGTCGAGTGGCAGGGTGGCCACGCCGTCAACGACCGGCATGACCGGCCGGGCGGCGCGCCGGCCGTCGTAGGCTTTCAGATAGCGGCGACAGACGTCGCACGCGTAGACGCGGTACATTCCGTCTGGCGTGGCGAACGAGGTGATTCGCGTGCGATCGCTGTTCAGGCAGTAGGGACACGTCAACGGCTCGAACTTCCACCGCAGCGTGCACCGGCTGCAAATGAGATGACGTTCGGCGGCTGGTGTGATCACGGCGAAGTCAGGCTCGCCGCCGCACAAGGCGCAGTGCGGGTGCGTCCAGAGCGCGAGTTCAGGACGTTGCTGCAGGACCTCGGCGCATCGCGATAGGAACGGCCGCATCGCTTGTGCGAGGACCTGACCCACCATGCCGCCGTACGCCTCGTCACCGCTCGACGGCGGGATCTGCTGCGCTGCGCTCGCCGCTTGACGCTCGGCGGCGCTGCGATACCAGCCGCCGGCCACGGTCAGCAGCTTCATGTCTCGACCGAGCGTCTGTATCTGCCGGAAGTCTTCGGCGTCGAGCGCTCCGAAGCGGTGCAGCACCTCGGCGGTCTGGCGCACCATCAGACGCAGGTCAGTGAGGTCGAGCGGGATATCCTCGAAACGGAGAATCGGTCGTGCTTCGGCAGCGTGTCGAGCGAGAATGGCTTCGCTGAGCTCGAGAAACGGCAGAGGCACCCGCCCCTGAATGCGTCGCTCGAGCTCGAGAAGCTCGAGGTGCATGTCGACGGCATCGGCCAGCTCAGGATGACGATGACGCAGCGCTTTCAGCTCTGCCGTCTGCCGGGATTCCGCGCGGGCGGGGCGGTTCGGCGGAACCTGGTCGGCCACGGGACAAATCATACACAACCTTCGCGCAATGAGTGACTTGACGGCAGATCGGCCGGGCCCCCGGGAGCGGACGTGCGGATTCTGATGGTGGCGTCGGAAGCGCTGCCGTTCGCCAAGACCGGCGGCCTGGCTGATGTTATCGGGGCCTTGCCCCAGGCGCTGCACCGGCTGGGCCACGAGGTCGATATCGTCATGCCGCGCTACCGCGGCATCGAAGGCGAGCCGCTGTCGACGCTGCCGGTCGCGCTCGGCGGCCAGGTGGCCGAAGCCGCCCTGCAGCTGACAAAGAGTGGCGGCGTTGGCGTGGTTCTGGTCGATCGGCCGGAGTACTTCCAGCGCGACTACCTTTACGGCGTTGCCGATCACGATTACCCGGACAACCCGGAGCGATTCGCGTTTCTGGCGCAGGCGGCATTGAACTGGGCGATGACCAGCGCCGGACGATACGACGTCATCCACGCGCACGACTGGCAGGCAGGACTGGTTCCTGTACTGGCCACCAGGATGTTCCGGACCGGCGCGGCACCTCGACGGATCCCGACCGTATTCACCATTCACAACCTCGCCTATCAGGGTGTTTTCGACGCCAGCTGGTTGCAGCGGCTGGGCCTTGGCTGGGATCTCATGCGCCCCTCAGCCCTGGAGTACTGGGGGCGCATCAGTTATTTGAAGGGGGGCATCCTCTTCAGCCGTTTCATCACGACGGTGAGCCCACGATATGCCCTGGAGATTCAGACGCCAGAGCTCGGGTTCGGGTTCGACGGCATCATCCGGGACCGCTCGCGCGATTTGGTCGGGATTCTGAACGGAATCGATTACGATCAGTGGGATCCAGCCCGCGACACGCACCTTCCAGTGCCATTCACGGCGTCAAAGCTGGAGGGGAAGGACGCGGCCAAGCGGCAGCTGCTCGCGACGTTCGGGTTGCCCATCGTCGAGGCGACGCTGCACCGGCCGCTCGTCGGGATGATTTCGCGGCTGGTCGACCAGAAGGGATTCGACCTGCTTGCCGCACTGGCCGACGAGCTGCCGCGGCTGCAGGCCACGTTCGTCCTCCTCGGCAGCGGCGAGCGCCGCTACGAGGACCTGTGGCTCGGGCTCGCAGCGCGTCATCCGCAGCAGATTGGCGCGAGAATCGGATTCGACGAGGCGCTGGCACACCTCATCGAAGGAGGGGCAGACCTGTTTCTGATGCCGTCGCGTTTCGAGCCGTGCGGCCTGAACCAGATGTACAGCCTCCGCTACGGGACGGTACCGCTGGTCCGCGCGACAGGCGGCCTGTTCGACACGGTTCGCAATTTCAATCCGCGGACCGGTGAGGGCACCGGTTTCACGTTCGACGACTACACGCCGCAGGCGCTGCTCGATACCTTGCGGTGGGCGCTCGGTGTGTTCGACGATCGTGCGGCATGGCGGCGTATCCAGGCGAGAGGCATGAGCCAGGATCACTCCTGGGAGGCATCGGCCCGCGAATACGTGAAGGTATATGAGCGCGCCGCGCCGCATCGCGTGTGGCAGTAGACGAAGGCATTTGACTGGGGGCGAACGATGGCATCGGACAAGGTGATGATTCTCACTGACGGCAACTTCGAACAGGAAATCAAGCAGGGCGTGACGCTCGTCGACTTCTGGGCGCCGTGGTGCGGTCCGTGCCGCCTGATCGCGCCGTCCGTCGATGCGCTCGCCTCGGAGTTCGAGGGACGCGCGAAGGTGGCGAAGATGAACGTCGACGAGAATCCGCTCGTGCCGGCGAAGTTCAGGATCCTCGGGATACCGACGCTGCTGCTGTTCAAGGACGGTGAGCTGGCGGAGACGATCGTCGGCCTGAGGCCGAAGGACGAGCTCGCTGGTCTGCTCAGCCGGCACGCGCCGGTTGCAGTGGCGGACGCGAAGCCGGCATAAGCACCGAAAGCCGGCTCTTCACTCGGCAGCTGCGAAGGACTGTCGAGCAGGGCTGTCGAGAAGGGCTGTCGAGAAGGGCTGTCGAGAGGGATCGTCGAGAGGATCGTGATGGCGGATCGCAAGGTGGTGATCATCGGGTCCGGGCCGGCTGGCCTTACGGCAGCACTGTACGCCGCGCGCGCGAATCTCTCGCCGCTGCTAGTGGAGGGGCTCGAACAGGGCGGGCAGCTGATGCTGACCACGGCGGTGGAGAACTTTCCCGGCTTTCGTGCCGGCATCCAGGGTCCTCAGCTGATGGAAGAGATGCGCGAGCAGGCCGCGCATTTCGGCACCGAGTTCATGCAGGGCGACGTGTCGCGCGTCGACCTTCGCGCGCGGCCTTTCACGGTGACCATCGCCGACGATCGCACCGTCACCACCGACACGATCATCATTGCCACCGGTGCGTCGGCGCGCTGGCTCGACATCGGATCCGACAAGACGCTCTCCGGCCGCGGCGTGTCCACCTGCGCGACGTGTGACGGCTACTTCTTCAGAGAGAAGCCGATTGGCGTCGTCGGCGGCGGCGATTCGGCGATGGAGGAAGCCATCTATCTGGCCAGGCTCGCGTCGAAGGTCACGGTCATCCACCGCCGCGATACGCTCCGCGCGTCGAAGATCATGCAGGACAAGGCCTTCAAGAACCCGAAGATCGATTTCGTCTGGAACGCCGAGGTCGCGGACGTGAAGGACGTCTCGCGCGGCCACGTGACGGGCGTCGTCGTCCGCGACGTCAAGACGGGTGAAACCCGCGAGCTGCCTCTCGACGGCCTGTTCATCGCCATCGGCCACACGCCGAACACCGCGCTCTTCCGCGGGCAGCTTCAGCTCGACGAGAACGGCTACATCGTGACTCACTCCGGTACGAAGACGAGCGTTCCCGGAGTCTTCGCCGCCGGCGACGTCCAAGATCACGTCTACCGGCAGGCGGTGACCGCGGCCGGCACCGGCTGTATGGCCGCGCTCGACGTCGAGCGCTATCTGGAAGGAATTCCCGACGAGGAGCCGGAAGCGACCGTGTCCGCGGGACATCAGGTCTGACGGGGAACGTCGGCTTCCGCCGGCGGACCGATCACTCGATCCAGCCCCCCCCCACGACCACATCTCCGTCGTAGAACACGACCGCCTGGCCAGGGGTGACCGCCGCCTGCGGCTCGTCGAACACGATCTCCGCTCGCGCGTCCGGGAGCGCTCGTACGCGTGCCGGAGCCGCGCGATGCCGGTGACGGATCTGCGCCGACCCGGCGAGCCAGTCTGCAGGAGGGTCGACGGCAATCCAGTTGACTGACGATGCCGAGAGCGTCGTTCGCTCGAGCGATGCGCGCGGGCCAACGGTGACGGCGCCGTTATCCGCGTCGATCGCCAGGACGTAGAGCGGGATCGGCGAGGCGACGCCCAGCCCCTTGCGCTGCCCGATCGTGAAGCGGTGCACGCCGCGGTGAGAGCCGAGAGCATTCCCGCCCTCATCCACGATGACCCCCTCGCGTGCAACGCGGGGACTGCGGTCCGCGACGAACGACGCATAGTCGCCGTCGGGGACGAAGCAGATCTCGTGGCTGTCAGGCTTTTCGGCGACGCTCAGGCCGAGCCGTCGCGCCTGCGCGCGCACCTCCGTCTTGCACAAATCGCCGACGGGGAAGACTGCGCCCGCCAGCTGCTCCTGCGTGAGCGAGAAGAGGAAGTACGACTGGTCCTTCTCGCGATCGACGCTGCGCTTCAGCAGCCAGCGCCCGTCATCGCTCTGCGACACCCGGGCGTAGTGACCCGTGGCGACGTGCTCCGCGCCGAGTCCACGCGCGCGATCGAGGAGGCTGGAAAACTTCAGGTCGCTGTTGCAGTGCGCGCACGGAATCGGTGTCCGCCCCGAGGCGTACTCCGACACGAAGTTGTCAATGACGGTCGCGCGGAACTGCTCCTCGAAGTTGACGATGTAGTGCGGGAAGCCGACGGCGGCGGCGACGCGCCGCGCGTCGTGCAGATCGTCGAGTGTGCAGCAGCTCCCGAACGCCTGATCGCCGCGCTGATCGTAGAGCTGCATCGACAGACCGATGACGTCATGACCCTGCTCGGCGAGCAGGGCCGCGGCGACCGACGAGTCGACGCCTCCAGACATGGCAATCACGATTCTCATGACTAATGAATTGCAAGTTCCACGTTCCGGGTTCCGGGTTCCGGGTTCGGGCGGTTCAGGTTCTCTGTTCTCAGGAGTTCGGGTTCCGGGTTCGGGCCGGTTCAGGTTCTCTGTTCTCAGGGTTCAGGGTTCAGGGTTCGCGAACCGCGAACCTGGAACCAAGAACGCCGAACCAACTCTGAACCGTGAACCCAGAACCGTGAACCCAGAACCTGGAACCCAGAACCTGGAACCCAGAACCTGGAACCAAGAACGCCGAACCAACTCTGAACCGCGAACCCAGAACCTGAACTCCCCGAACCTGGAACCCGGAACGTGGAACCTGGAACCGAGGACTCACGACCAAGCCCGCACGTGAGTCCTCGTCAAGCTCCGCAGCTTCTCGACGATTCGAGGCAGAACGGACACGACGTGATCGATTTCGGCGTCGGTGTTCGCCGTGCCCAGGCTGAACCTGATCGAGTTCTGCGTGCGGTGGGCCGACAGCCCCATGGCCTTCAGCACGTGTGACGGCTCCAGCGTGCCCGACGAGCAGGCCGATCCGGTGGAGACCGCCACGCCCTCCAGGTCGAGCGCGATGAGCAGCGATTCGGCTTCGACGCGGTCGAAGCTGATGTTGGTCGTGTTCGGCACCCGCTGCGCGGGCTCGCCGTTGACGGCCGTGCCCGGGACGTGAGCGAGAATCCCGGCCTCGAGGCGATCGCGCAGCGCCGACAGCCGGCGCGATTCGTCCGCCATCTTCTCGCGCGCCAGATGAGCCGCGACGCCGAGCCCAACGGCTCCGGCGACGTTCTCGGTGCCGGCCCGGCGGCTCCGCTCCTGTTTGCCGCCGCTCATCAGCGGCAGCAGCCGCAGGCCGCGCCGAATCCACAGGGCTCCGACGCCCTTGGGGCCATACAGCTTGTGCGCCGACAGCGACAGCAGATCGACGCCGAGCGCCCTCGCATTCACCGGGATCTTTCCCGCCGACTGCACCGCGTCGGTGTGAAAGAGCGCTCCTCGTTCCTTGGCCAGACGTGCCAGCTCGGCGACCGGCTGAATCGTGCCGATCTCGTTGTTGGCGTGCATGATCGACACGACTGCCGTGTCGTCGTCCAGGGCCGCTTTCAACGCATCCGGCGAAACGATGCCGGAGGAATCGACCGGCAGGAGGGTCGTGCGCCACCCGCGCCTGGCGAGCGCCCTCAAGGTGTTCAGCACCGCCTCGTGCTCGATCGCGCTCGCAATGAGGTGGCGGCGGCCCGAATTCTCCAGCGCCTCGGCTGCGCCGCGAATGGCGGCGTTGTCGCTTTCGGTGCCGCCGCTCGTGAACACGATCTCGGAGGGATCCACGCTCAGAAGGGCGGCAACCGCCGACCGCGCCTCGTCCATGACCGCTTTGGCCCGCTGCCCGAAGTGGTGCACGCTCGACGGGTTGCCGAACTCCTCGGCGAGGACGGCGGTCATCCGCTCGAGCACCGTCCGGGACAGGGGCGTGGTGGCGTTGTGATCCAGGTAAATGCGCTGCACGGCTCGATTTGATCGTAGCACCCTGCAATTCTCAGCAATAGACGCCATGGAGAATGTTTTTCACCGACCGATACACTTTGTGGGCTTTCCACACCAGCAGTTCCCAGCCACTGCCGGAACCCGAGGAAGGCCCGTGCAGCGGCCCCTACAACGCTGGCGTCTGCCGTCAACGCACCCGGCGACGCGGAGGACAACGACATGTGGAAGCGTGACGAAGCGGTAAAACCGACCTACCAGCCTCAGAGCATGGCTCCGGTTCCCGCCATCCAGCAGACAACGGCACCGTCGCCGCAGCCGGAGTTCCGGCGGATCGAGAGGGACGTAGTGAATATTGGCAAATCCGTAGTGATCAAGGGCGAGCTCAGCGGCAGCGAGGACCTGACGATCGAAGGGCAGGTCGACGGCAAGATTGAACTGAAAGAGCACGCGCTGACCATCGGCCCGAACGGCAAGATCAAGGCGCAGGTATTTGCCAAGTCGGTGATCGTGCTGGGCGAAGTCAACGGAAACGTGTCGGCGACCGACAAGGTCGACATCCGTGACGGCGGATCCGTGGATGGCGATATCGTGTCGCCCCGCGTGGCCATCGCCGAGGGCGCGCACTTCCGCGGCAGCGTCGACATGCAGCGGAAGGGATCCCAGCCGTCGCGGCAGCAGCAGAAGGAATCCGGGCCGCAGCCGGTGATGCAGCCGACGCAGCCGCAGGCGGTGGGGGCCCACTAGCCTCCCTAGCCTCCGTGCGCTCGTGGCCGGGGCCTGACCGAGCGAAGCTCGAGCTGCGATGCCCCGCTGACGCCGGTCCGCCGGCCACGACGCGCGCGTCGCATGCGCGGATGTGTAAACAGTGACGCTTTCCAGTCTTCTCGATCGTCTTCGGAAGCCCGAACCGATTAGCGCGGATGCCCGCGCGCCCTCGTTCGCCCAGACGCACTCCACGCGAGGCCTGCCGCGCTTCATCGCCACGCTCGGAGCGTGCGAGCAGCCGACGCTGCTCGACCTCGGTCCGGTGGTGGGCGCCAATGTCACCTTCTTCGGGGAGGAGCTCGGCTGCAAGATCTTCGTCGAGGATCTCTCGAAGGACTTCGATCGCCACGTGCGCGACGATCGCGTGCAGGAGCTGCCGTCGTTCCTCGGCACGCGCTTTCCGCACGCCGCCGAGAGCTTCGACGCCATCATCTGCTGGGACGTGTTCGACTACCTCGATCGCCCGGCCGCGCAGGCGCTTGCCGAACAGCTGGTGCGCCTGCTCCGGCCCGACGGCGTGATCCTGGCCTTCTTCAACTACACCGAGACCCCGCCGCCGGGGCCGCCGACCTATACGCGTCATGCGGTGGTCGATCAGCGCACCCTCGAATATCGTCCGTACGACGCGGCCAGAGGCAAGCAGCGTCCGTTGCTGAATCGCGACATCCAGCGCCTGTTCGAACCACTGGCCATCACCGATCAGTTCCTGCTGAAGACGAACGTGCGGGAAGTCCTCCTGCGCAAGCCGTCGCTCAAGTCGTAGTCACGAAACCACGAAGGCGCTTCGGGCACGGACGAAGGGCACGAAGGCTCTGAGGCCCAGAACCCAGAACCCAGAACCCAGAACCGAGAACCCCGAACCCTGAACCCCGAACCCTGAACCCCGAACCCTGAACCCAGAACGCCGAACGCAGAACCCAGAACGCAGAACGCCGAACACCCGGAACCTGGAACCCCGAACCCAGAACCCCAGAACGCCGAACACCCGGACCCTGGAACCCCGAACCCAGAACCCAGAACGCCGAACACCCGGAACCCGGAACCTGGAACCCGGAACCCGGAACTAGTACGATTCGCCCGATGCATTTCGAGCTCAGCGACGAGCACCAGCTCCTCGAGCAGACGGTGCGCGAGTGGGCAGGCCGCGAAGTCGCACCGCGAATCGGTGCGCTCGACCGTGCGCACGAGTTCGATCGCGGGCTGCTGCCCCAGATGGCCGGCCTCGGCCTGCTCGGCGTGTCGATTCCCGCGGAGTACGGCGGCGCCGGGATGGACTACATCTGTCTGGGGCTGGCGAGCGAGGAACTGGAGTACGTGGACACCTCGCTGCGAGTGATCCTCTCGGTGCACATGGGGCTCAACTCTCTCACACTGCTTTCCTGGGGCTCCGAAGATCAGAAGCGTCGCTACCTGGTGCCGCAGGCGCAAGGGAAGAAGATTGCCACCTTCGGCTTGACGGAACCGGGAGCCGGCAGTGACGCGCGCGGGATTCAAAGCGTGGCGATCCGGCGCGGCGACCGCTACGTCCTGACTGGTGAGAAGACCTGGATCTCGCTGGCCGACGTGGCCGACCATTACCTGGTGTTCGCCTGGACCGACCTCGAGAAGAAGCGGCAGCGCGATCCCTCGGGCATGAGCGCGTTCATCCTCGAGCGGACATTTCGAGGGTTCTCGAGCGGCACGCTGCGGGAGAAGTGGGGCATCCTCGCGGGCAATACCGGGTTCTTCAAGATGGACGAGGTCGAGGTGCCGGAGGAGAACCGCGTCGGCCTGGAGGGCGAAGGCTTCAAGATCGCGATGTTCGCGCTCGATCAGGGACGCTACACGGTTGCGGCGGGAGCCACTGGCCTGATCCGCGCCTGCCGGGACGCCAGCGTGTCGTATGCCGGAACCCGGAAGACATTCGGCGTAGAGATAGGCACCCACCAGCTCGTCAAGGAAATGATCGCCCAGATGGAGTCCGACTACCAGGCGTCGCGGCTGCTCTGGATGCGTGCCGGGTGGCTGAAGAACATCGGCCGGCGCAACACGCGTGAGACTGGTCTGGCCAAGTGGTTCGCGACGTCGGCGTCGGAGCGGGCGGCGGCGGACGCCGTGCAGGTGCACGGCGCGAACGGATACTCCGACGAGTACCCTGTCGGACGCTACTATCGCAACTGTAAAGGGGCGGTCATCTACGAAGGCACACGCGAAATTCACAAGCTGATGCAGGCCGACTACCTGCTCGGATATCGGACCGACAGACCCTCGCGTTGCGAGCTGCCGGCCGTGGAGCGCACGCAGTGACGACGACAACGAAGATCCAGAAGGAGAAAGGCGACGGACCGGTCAACCCGTACATCGATTCCGATCTGTCGCTCGACTTCATCCGTGTCGTCGAGCAGGCGGCCATCGCCTGCGCCCACACGATGGGGCAAGGCGACCGCCGGAAGTCGGACCAGGTGGCCGTCGAAGCGATGCGGCACGAGCTCGATTCCGTGCCGATCGACGGGACGATCGTGATCGGCGAGGGCGAGCGCGACGAAGCGCCGATGCTCTACATCGGCGAGCGCGTCGGCATGGGCGCCAAACCGGACAACGCGCACCCCTGCCCGCAGGTGGATATCGCCGTGGATCCGCTCGAGGGCACCAACCTGTGCGCCACCGGCGCGGCCAACGCGCTGGCCGTGCTGGCGGCATCTGAAAAGGGCGGGCTCCTGCACGCACCGGACCTCTACATGGAGAAGCTGGTGGTGGGCCCGAGCTCCCGCGACTCGGTCGACCTGGACGCGCCGGTGAGGTTCAACCTCCGCGCCATCGCCCAGACGCTCGATCGCCGCGTCGAGGACCTCGTGGTCATCGTGCTCGATCGTCCCCGGCACGAGCGGCTGGTCGAGGAGATCCGCGCGACCGGCGCGCGAATCCGCCTGATCGGCGACGGCGATCTCTCGGCCGGCATCGCCGCCGCCGTTGTCGGCAGCGGCGTTCATGCGGTGATGGGGATCGGCGGTGCTCCCGAGGGTGTGCTCACCGCGGCGGCGATGCGCTGCCTCGGTGGCGAAATCTACGCACGGCTCAAGGTCGACACACCCGAGCACGAGCAGCGATGCCGCGCCATGGGCATCACCGACTTCAAGCGGATCTACACGTCGAAGGATCTCGCGTCGGGCGACAACATGGTGTTTGCCGCGACCGGCGTCACCGACGGCACGCTGATGAAAGGGGTTCGCTTCTTCGGCGACGGGATTCGCACCACGACGCTCGTGATGCAGACGCACCCGCATCGCATCCGGTTCGTCGACAGCATTCACGTGCAGACGAAGGGGCCGTCGGCCAAGATTCGATTCTAGACCCAGAGCTCACGTGTGTTGAGGATGCGAATCCCGGTTTCCGCCTCCGCGCGGAGCGCTACGGCGGGACCTCGCCGAAGCTCAAAGAGAGGAGGCGGGCCGGCGACCGGACCGCGCTGCGAGGGCGTCGAGGGCCGCTGGACGCGAGCTCCGTGAGCTCGCTGATCCCACACCTTCTCGCGCGGTCAGGCGAGTCTGGTCGGTCGTCTCCACAGGGATTCGCATCCTCAACACAAGTGAGCTCTGGGCCTAGGCGGCTTCCTTTCGATCGCCCGGTAGTTCGACGAAGTCTCTTGCCGGTTGGCGTACGAGCTGCGGCAGGCTGCTCGAAGCCAAAAGCCGCTACACTCGAGAGCCTGTCCTGGCGCCGCAACCAAGTCGCCGTCACCCTGGTCGCCTTCGTTGGTTTCACCAGTTTCACGCTGGTGATGCCCTTTCTCGCGTTGTACGTCCGCGAGCTCGGCGTGACGAGCGACGCCGACGTGGCGCTCTGGACAGGCGCCGCCCTCGGAATCACGCCGCTCATCACGGCGCTCTGCTCTCCGCTCTGGGGGCGGGTCGGCGATCGGTACGGGAACAAGCTCCTCGTCCAGCGTTCGCTCGTGAGCTTCGTCGCGGTCATGGTCGCGATGGCGTACGTGACGAAGCCGTGGCAGCTCGTCGCCCTGCGCGGCATCCAGGGGCTGGTGGCGGGATACGGGGGACTGACCGTGGCGATGGCGGCGCGCTCCGCCCCGCGCGATCGCATGCCGCACGCCATCGGCATGGTCCAGACCGCGCAACGCATAGGTCCGGCAGTCGGCCCTGTGGCGGGCGGCATTCTCGGGCCGCTCGTAGGCCTCCGCGTCACCTTTCTCGTCTCGGCGGCGGTCTATGCGGTGGCGTTCGTGCTGCTGACAGTCCTGTACAGGGAGCCGAAATCCGGGTTGGGCCAGGCCCGCCGGCCGGACATGCTGGTGGCTTTTCGCAACATCCTGGAGTTCGAGAACTTCCTTCTCCTGATGGCCGTGATCTTCGGTCTTCAGCTCGTGGACCGCAGCTTCGGGCCGGTGCTGCCGCTGCATCTCGACCAGATCGGCTACCAGAAGGTCTCGCTGCTCGCCGGCATCCTGTTCTCGGTCCTGGCCATCGCTGGTGCGCTCGGTCACCAGCTCGCCGCCGTGCTGCTGAGGAGAATGTCGGCGCGCATGGTGATTGCCGTGGCGGCCCTGGCCGGGGCCGGTGCGTTTGCCGTGTTCTCGGCCAGCACCGCCATGTGGGCGCTCGCGCCATCGATGGCGGTCGCCGGTCTCTCGCTCGGCACGGCGATGACGGCGGCGTTTTCGGCGGCGGGGTCGGTCATTCCGGTTGACGCTCATGGTGCGAGCTTCGGGTTCCTGACCAGCGCTTCGCTCATCGGCTCGTCGGTCAGCCCGGTGCTGAGCGGGCTGGCAGGTGTCCGCAGCTTCCGCATCGTCTTCGTCGGCGGGGCGATCGTCCTGGCGGTGCTCGCTCTGGCGGTGCAGCGAGTGATGGTCGATCGCGACCTGCAGATTGAATCGACGCCGGTGGAGGAGGGATAAGCGAATGCCGAATGCCGAAAGCCGAATGGCGACTTGAACATCAGCGGGGATCGCCCTCGTCGTCGACACGCTTCCGGTGCTTCTGCCGCCGCCAGGGGCGTCTCGTCTTGTCTTCGTGGACGCCGCCGGTCTGCCGTGGCAGCGGCACACGGGGGCGTGCGGGCTTTTTCGCTTTTCTCGGACGAGACGCCACGTCATCTCCGCCTTTCGACTCGCACAGATTCCCGGCGCTCAGGGCACGCTCGTCGCAGAACCGAGCTTCAGCTCGGTTGTCGAGCCCCGGGCCCTGAGCCCCGAGCCCCGAGCCCCGAGTCCCGGGCCCCGAGCCCCGAGTCCCGAGTCCCGAGTCCCGAGTCCCGGGCCCCGAGCCCCGAGTCCCGAGCCCCGGGTCCAAAACACTCGTACGCTAAGATTCTCGTCGGAACCCGCGCGATGGTCGAGCGCCGCACGTCTTCCCCCTCAACAGCCGAGCGGGCAGCCTTGATTGGTCTCGTGCCAGGACCGTCCAGGCGTATCGATGCCGAGCAGTCGCTCGACGAGCTGGCCGGTCTCGCTGACGCGGCTGGCGCGTCCGTGGCGCTGCGCATGCTCCAGGAGCGCCCCAAACCCGATCCGGCAACCTTCATCGGCGGCGGCAAGGTGACGGCGCTCGCCGCTGCCTGTGCCGAAGCCGGCGTCGACGTCGTCATCGCCGACAGCGAGCTGAGTCCGGCGCAACTCAGGCATCTGGAGGAGCGGCTCGAGCGGAAAGTCATCGATCGCACGCAGCTGATCCTCGACATCTTCGCCAGGCGTGCGCGCACGCGCGAGGGCAGGTGGCAGGTCGAGCTCGCACAGTTGAAATACCTGCTGCCGCGGCTGGTCGGAGCCAACGCTGCGTTATCCCGCCTCGGTGGCGGCATCGGGACGCGAGGACCCGGTGAGACGAAGCTCGAGACCGATCGCCGCCGCATCCGGGCGCGCATACAGGCGATTCAGCGGGACATCGACCAGGTCCGCCAGCGCCGCCATCAGCTTCGCGAGCGCCGTCAGAAGCAGTCAGTGCCGACCGTCGCCCTGGTCGGCTACACCAATGCCGGCAAGACGACGCTCTTCAACCGGCTCACCAATGAGCGCGCCGTCGCCTCGGACGCGCTGTTCGTGACGCTCGACCCGCTCATTCGCCGTGTTCACCTTCCCGATCGCCGCGAGCTGCTGATCTCGGACACCGTCGGGTTCATCGATCGCCTTCCGCATGCGCTCGTTGCCGCGTTTCGCGCCACGCTCGAAGAAGTGGCCGAGGCGGATCTGGCGCTGCACGTCATCGACGCGGCCAGCGCCGAGCGCGACCGCCAGATCGCCGCCGTCCGGCGCGTGCTCGAGGAAGTCGGCGCGATCGACGTGCCGGTGATTCAGGTCTACAACAAGATCGATCTCTTCAGCCAGGACGAGCAAGCCCGACTGCGAACCCTGGACCCGGCCGCCGCGTCGATCTCGGCGCGGACCGGCGAGGGCGTTGAGGAGCTGCGGCAGATGATCGCCGCCAAGCTGGCGCTCGACACCCGGCGGATCACGATTGCCTTCGACAGCGAGAAGGAGTTCGATCGTCAGCAGATCGCGCGCTTGTACCGCGTGGCCCGGGTCATCAGTCACGTCGCCAGCAATGGCCGAGTGATCATCGAGGCCGACGTGCCGCGCCGGTTCATCGAGCGCTTGACCACTCCGGCGGAGGCCTCCGCCGATACGTGATGCGGCGTGCCACCGGCGTGCCCGGGAGCCCCGCTCGAGGACATGCGTAACCTGACCATCGCCAACCAGCTCACGATCCTGCGCATCGTGCTGGTGCCGGCCTTCGTGCTGCTGGTCGTCTACGGCCGGCTCGGCGCCGCGCTGGTGGTCTTTCTCGTCGCCGGCATCACGGATGCGCTCGACGGCCTGATTGCGCGTCTTGCCGGGCAGCGAACGACGATCGGCGCCTGGCTCGACCCGATGGCGGACAAACTGTTGCTGGTGGCGACGTTCGTCGTGCTGACGCTGCCGGGTATTCCGCTGACCAATCACCTGCCGACCTGGCTGACCGTACTGGTGATCAGCCGCGACGTGGTCATCATCGCCTTCGTCGCAATCGTCAATCTCGCGATCGGTCCGCGGACGTTCACGCCGTCGCTCCTCGGGAAGAGCGCGACGGCGGCGTTCATCCTCACGAGTGTCGTGCTGATGTACTTCAATTACCGGCAGGAGACCTCGGTCCTCGTCGACGCCGCCATCTGGACGTCACTGGTGCTCACCGTGGCGTCGAGCGCCGACTATTTCTTGAGGATGAGGAAGTTGGTGAATGAACCGTGAAGGTTCCAGGTTCCTCGTTCCACGTTCCGGGTTCGGAGGGGTTCAGGTTCCAGGTTCCGCGTTCCGGGTTCCGGGTTCGGAAGAGTTCAGGTTCCAGGTTCCAGGTTCCGCGTTCGGAAGAGTTCAGGTTCAGAGTTCGAGGTTCCGGGTTCCGCGGTTCGGGGTTCAGGGTTCAGGGTTCAGGGTTCAGGGTTCAGGGTTCACGGTTCACCGTTCACAGTTCACGGTTCCGCGTTCCACGTTCATTGTTCCAGGTTCGGGTTCGAGAACCCCAGAACCTGAACTCCGAACGACGAACTTGGAACCTTGAACCGTGAACTTTGAACTCGTGCGAACGTGGAACCTCGAACTCTGAACCTGAACCTGAACCCTTCCGAACCCGGAACGCGGAACCTGGAACCTGCACCCTTCCGAACCCCGGAACGCGGAACGCGGAACCTGGAACCTGAACTCTTCCGAACCCAGAACCCGGAACGCGGAACCTGGAACCTGAACTCTTCCGAACCCGGAACGCGGAACCTGGAACCTGGAACCTGAACTCTTCCGAACTCGGAACGCGGAACCTGGAACCTGGAACCTGCACTCTTCCGAACCCGGAACCCGGAACGCGGAACCTGGAACCTGAAATCTTCCGAACCCGGAACTCGGAACGCGGAACCTGGAACCTTCACAGTTTTCGTCCACTCCCCTCCAGCTTCTTCTTGAAATAGTCGACCGTCTTCAGCAGCCCCTCTTCGAGTCGGACTTTCGGTTCCCAGTTCAGGAGCGTGCGTGCGCGCGTGATGTCGGGCCGGCGCTGCTTTGGATCGTCGACCGGCAGCGGACGATAGACGATGCGGCTCCTGGACCCGACGAGGCGAATCACCGTCCTGGCGATTTCATCGATGGTGACCTCGTGCGGGTTGCCGATGTTGACCGGATCGTGCGTGTCCGCTTCCGACAGCCGCAGGATGCCGTCGACGAGATCGCTCACATAGCAGAAGCTGCGCGTCTGCGTTCCGTCGCCGAACACGGTCACGTCTTCGTTCATCAGCGCCTGCGACATGAACGCCGGTACGGCGCGGCCGTCACGCAACCGCATCCTGGGGCCGTAAGTGTTGAAGATTCTCACGATCTTCGTGTCGAGGTCGTGATAGCGGCAATACGCGAGCGTGATCGCCTCGGCGAAGCGCTTCGCCTCGTCGTAGACGCCGCGCGGTCCGATCGGGTTGACGTTTCCCCAGTAGGTCTCCTTCTGCGGGTGCTCCAGCGGATCGCCGTAGACTTCGGACGTCGACGCGAGCACGAACCTCGCCTTCTTCGCCAGCGCCAGGCCGAGGGCGTTGTGCGTGCCAAGCGAGCCGACTTTGAGTGTCTGGATCGGCAGCTCCAGATAATCGATCGGGCTGGCCGGACTCGCCCAGTGCAGCACCAGATCGACCGGGCCGTCGACGTCGATATGGCGGGTGACG
>DASUGH010000125.1:0-32560 GCA_036274155.1 Vicinamibacterales bacterium
CGCGCGTGCGGTTCGCGCTGGTCACCACGCAGATCGCGCTGACGCTGGCGCTGCTCGGAGGTTCCGGGCTGCTGCTGCGGAGCCTGTGGAACGTCGTCACTGTGCCGCTCGGGTTCGACGCCGAGCGTGTCGTCACGCTGAGCGCAGGACTGAGCCAGGTCCGATATCCGACGGTGGAGCACGGGGCGGTGTTCTTCGACGAGCTGCTGGCACGCGCACGGGCGATGCCGGGTGCGGTATCCGTGGCGATGAGCAACGCACCGCCGCCACCTCTCCTTTCGAGTATGAGAGGCCGACTCGAAGTGGACGGCCGCCCGGTCGACTCCAAGGTGCCGCCGCCTCCCATGCGCTTCCGATCGGTGACGCCGCAGTATTTCGAAACATTCCGCATCCCGGTGGTTCGGGGGCGGACATTCCAGGAAGCCGACCTGGCCGGTGAGCCGGCTGTCGTGCTCAACGAGTCCGCCGCGCGACTGCTCTTTGCCGGAGAGCGCGAGCTCGGGCGTCGCCTTCGGTTCGCCGGCCTTCCCGCCGTGTCGCCTATCCCCGGCTTTACGCGTCAGAACCCGTGGTACACCGTCGTGGGCGTGACTACGGACGTCCGCAACGCTGAAGCGCTCACCGATGCGCCGAACCCCGAGATCTATCTCGTGAAGCGGCCGGGCAGGTGGGAGCAGCTGCTTCCCAACCCGCCGCGCGGCGTTCTGTCGCTTCGCACGACCGGAAGTCCTGCGGCTGCAGCCGCCTTCCTCAGGCAGATCGTCGCCGACCTCGATCCGAGGCAGCTCGTGACGATTCAGACAGGCGATGAGCTCTTCACGACAGTGACTGCGCAGCCGCGCTTCGTCACCTCGCTGCTGACCGCGTTCGCCGCGCTCGCTCTGCTGCTGGCGGCGGCGGGGTTGTATAGCGTTGCGTCCTACCTGGTGATGCAACGGCGCCAGGATATCGGCGTGCGGATGGCGATCGGCGCCGCGCCGCGAGACGTGGCGCGGCAGGTCATGGGCGAAGCCGGACGCTGGATCATCGGCGGGGCGGTGGTCGGCTCCGTGCTCGGCTGGATGGGCACGCGGGCGTTGCAGTCCCAGCTTTATCAGGTGGAAGCAATGGACCCGTGGTCGTGGATCGGCGCGCTGCTTGCGCTTGCGCTGGTGCTGGTGATCGCGGTCTTCCGACCTGCGTATCGCGCCGCCCACGTCGACCCGGTCACGGCGCTGCGGTCCGAGTGACCGAATAGGGCCACGGCGTCGGTCCGGCTGAAGCCGGACACTAACGCCTGAACCTTGTGTCTTCAGTCTTCGGTCTCTTCCTTCTTCCTTCTGCCGCTGTCGCTGTCTAACCGAGCTGAAGCTCGGTTCTGCGTGCTCCTGTCTCCTGTATTCTGACTTCTGTATCCTCGCTTCTGCTCAGATCAGCCCCGCCCGCTTGACGGCGTGATAGCGGTTCACCAGCTCCACGCCCAGGCGCTCCGGCTCAGCATCCACCATCAGCGCGTCCCGGCCGGCCAGCCGGTTGAACGCGTCGCGGCGCGACTGCTCGTAGAGATGGGCGCTGGCCACGTCGAGCGCCGCCTCCGCATTGACCAGCGGCTGCGCGATCAACTCGCCGACGATGCGCTCCCTCAGGCTGGCGAGAAGCACCAGATGACGGGAGCGCAGCAGCCGCAGCGCCTGACCGAGCTCGCGGCTGTCCTCGTCGCGAAAGTTGGTGATCACCACCACCAGCGCCCGCTTGCCGTGGTGCCGCAGCAGATCCTGGGCGGCTGCCACGTAGTCGGAGTGAGTGGGCGACGGCTGGATGCCATAGAGCTCGCTCATCAACGCGTTGAGCGCATGCCGGCCTTTGCGCGGCGGCACCGAGCGACGCTCCTCCGGCGGCGTACCGAACGTGACCGCGCCCACCGCGTCGCCCTGCTTCAGCGCAACATACGTGAGCAGCATCACGGCGTTGAGCACCTGATCGAAGTGCGACGTGCCGATGCCCGCCTGTCGATCGTCGGCGCGCATGCGGCGCCCGCAATCGACGACGAGGAGGACGCACTGGTCGCGCTCGTCCTGGAACTCACGAACCACCGGCTTGCCGAGCCTGAGCGTGGCCTTCCAGTCGATGTGGCGGACCGAGCTCCCTGCCTGATACTCGGAGAGCTGCTTGAAATCGGTCCCCTCGCCGCGCTGCTGGTAGGTCTTGATGCCGATCTCCTGCAGCCGGCGGTCGCCGGCGAGCCACGCGTATCTCGCCACCTGCGCGAAGTCGGGATAGACGCGGCGGGTCTCCCGCGGGCCGAGGCGGACCAGCAGCTCGCACAATCCGAGCCGCGACCGGACGCGCGCATCGGCCGGGGCGAACGTCACCACGCCGCGCTTCGTCGGCGTCACCTGATACGCGGTGACAAGGCGCTGGCGCGCCGCGACGTTCAGACGCAGCGGCAACCCCTCTGTAAGAAGGCTGGGATCGGCATGGTCGTAAAGCTCGCACCGCCAGGCGTCGTTCCCCTCGGCGTCGATCGAGAGCTCGACATTCCGGTGGGCGCCGATCGCGAACGCGGAGGGCAGCCGCCGCGTCATCGACGGCGATGACGCCCGCCAGGCCCGCATCGAGACGGCGCAGTCGGCCACCGTGGTCACGCTCAGCAGTGCCGCCCAGGCAGCTGCCGCCCACGCAGCCGTCGACACCGGCATCCCGAGCACCAGCGCAACCAGCAGCGCGGCGCCACCGGCGCCGAGAGCGATCACGAGACGCCGCCCGGGAATCACCTTCATCAGATCAGCTCACCTCGTTTCGAGTCCCGAGTCCCGAGCCCCGAGTCCCGAGTCCCGAGTCCCGAGTCCCGAGCCCCGAGCACGAGCCCCGAGCCCCGAGCCCCGAGTCCCGAGCCCCGAGTCCCGAGTCCCGGGCCCCGGGCCCAGAGCCCCGAGTCCCGAGCCCCGGGCCCCGAGCCCCGGGCCCCGGGCCCCGGGCCCCGAGCTTCACATCCGCGGCGCCGCAACGCTCTCGATCGCCTCGGTGAGCACGTCATTTGGCGCCCGCCCTTCGAGCAGCGCATCCGGTGCGAGCGCGATGCGGTGCCGCAGCGCCGGCAGCGCCACCCGCTTCACGTCGTCAGGAGTCACATAGTCGCGGCCGTCCATCATGGCCGCGGCGCGCGCGCCACGTATCAGCGCGATGGCGCCGCGCGAGCCGGACCCGAGCGCGAGTCCGGGCCAGTCGCGCGTCGTCCGGGCAATGCGGACGGCGTAGTCGAACACCTGGTCATCCACGCGCTGCCGCGCGGCCAGCTGCTGCAGCCCGACGACGCCCGATTCGTCGAGGCACGGCTCGACACGCGACAACGGCAGCTCGTTGCCCGCCTGATTCGACGTGGCGCGGACGACCACGCCGATCTCCTCCGCGGCCGGCGGATACCCGATCTCGATCTTGAAGAGGAACCGATCCAGCTGCGCCTCCGGAAGCGGATACGTCCCTTCCGTCTCGATCGGGTTCTGCGTGGCGAGAACCATGAACGGCTTCGGCAGCGGCAGCGTCTGGCCTTCGAGCGTGACCTGGTATTCCTGCATGACCTCGAGCAGGGCGCTCTGGGTCTTGGCGGGAGCGCGGTTGATCTCGTCTGCCAGCAGGACCTGCGTGAATACCGGGCCGCGCACGACGCGCAGCTCGCGGGTGGTTGGATCCAGCACGGCGTGTCCGACGATATCGGATGGCATCATGTCGGGCGTGAACTGGACACGGCCGTGGGCGAGGGCCAGTGCCTGGGCGAGCGCGCGCACCAGCAGCGTCTTGCCGAGGCCGGGCACGCCTTCGATCAGCACGTGGCCCGACGCCACCAGGGAGATGAGCACCTGCTCGATGACCGCCGACTGCCCGACCATCGCCTGGGAGATGGAATTGCGCAGGCGCGCGAGCTTCTCTGCGGCGCCGGTGATCGTGTCGAGCTCAGTCGCTGCCATGTCTGGACCTCGTGCCTCGTCATCGAGGCAAACCTTCTCCACGTCGCGTTCGAATCCGCACGCGGCGGATTCGCAGACCCGCCGCCACGTCGCGTTCACATCCCCACCGGCGGGTCCGATGATCCACCTCTACGTCCCGCCGCTCTCCCTGCCGCCGCGTCTGCGCTCCACGACGGCACGGCGCCGCGCCGTTTCCAGCACGGCGATCGCATGCCGCAGTCCGCGAGAACGGCGTGGAGCGCCGGCATTCATCGCCGCGGTGATCTCGCCGGAATCGAGGCCGGTCAGCGTCGCGATTGCGGCGACTCGTTCGTCGGGCGCGAGGCGCGCGTAGCCGGAGATGCGGCGTCCGGCCGCCTCGGCGAGTGCGCGCGCGATCGCCGTGTGCAGCGCCGAGCCGTGACCGTAACGCAGCGCGAACTGTCCCGTGCCGCGAATCTGTTCGGCGAGCGAGCGGCGCGCGCTGTCGGGCGGCTGCGCGAGCGGACCCAGGCGAACGGCTCCGCGCCACAACGTCAGTGCAATCGTTGCCAGCGCCAATACCGCCACGGGTGCGCCATACGACCAGGCCAGCGCGATGAGCGACGGGTGCTCCTCCTCGGACAGGAAGTGCACCTCGTCGCCGCGCTTCAGCTGTGTCACGGCGACGAAGAGCCGCGCATGGTCGCCCTCGAACAGCGGACGATTACCGAACGGCGTGGCATTGATCATCGTGACGCTGCCGCGACCGACGCGCGTCCGGACGACCTGCAGGCCGGTCTCGTCTTCGAGGGACCACGCCGGATTGCGTCCTGTGAACCTGAGCGACGACTGGTCGCCTGGGTAGCAGAGCGAATAGCCGGTCCGCGAGGCGACGTCGGCCGGTATTCCAGGCTGGCGGAGCATGCGGCATCGCTCCGGCCGGCCGTCATTGAAGAGCGTCTCCAGCTGCTCGCGGTCCGCCTGGCGTCGACCAATGCCGCTCCAGCGCTCGAGGTCCTCCGAGCCTCCGATCACCGTCTGGTCGAGGACGAGGCGGCCTCCCGACTCGACCCAGGCTTCGAGCGCCTGTCGCCGGCCGGCGCTGAGGGTCCAGTGCCACGACGAGACGAGGATGACCGCATCCGGCCGCGCCCCGCCGACCAGGTGCTCCCGCGAGGTGCTCGCGCCGAGCGCTTCGGCGAAGCGCTGCGCCGCGTAGAACGGATTGCGCCTGGCTTCGCCCTCCGGAGGAATGGACAGGGGGATTTCGGCCCATTCCGTGTGGTTGCCGATCCATACGATCACCGCGACGAGGAGGGCGGCAATGCCGAGCGCGAGCAGCCGGCGCCGCGTCATCGGCTCGCTCCCCGGGCGTCGTCATCGCGCCCGTTCGCGGGAATCCGATCGCTCCGCGGATTCATGGACGCACCGTCGTGCTTTCAGCCGGCGTCCGATCCAGCGCGCGTGCGAAGCCGAGGCAAAGCGCATGGACGGCGGCGGTGTCGGCCTCCAATCCGCCATAGACGAAACGCTGCCAGAGCGTGACCAGGCGCGAGACGTACTCGTGGCGTTCCCCGGTCAGGTGCTGGGCGGCGAGCGCGAGACAGCTGCCTTCGGTGGTCGAGTCGCGAATCGGCACCTGGTGCACGTGCGCCAGCCGCGAGAGCAGCCCTCGATAGAGCAGCGCGAGCGCGGCACGCCGCTCGCCGCGATCCCAGAGGGCACGAGCCGCGGCGCCGATATCGTCGGGCAGGCTCTCGGGCCGGATGTCGAGGTCCCGCACGTGGGTCGGAGCGATGAAGCCGATTCCGTCGTGCGAGCCTTCGCGTGCGCGGACCATGCGGACGATGTACACGGCCAGCAGTCCAGCCAGCACCGCCCCAGCCACCCAGACGACGAGCCGCGCCGACTGGGCGACCCACGCGACGAAGCCGACGATCCATCGCAGCCAGCCCGGAAGCGGCTGCTTCGATGGCGTGGAGGTCCATCGCAGCGTGCGAATCGTGCGCTCGGTCGCGAGGTTGGGATCGGCGCGCACCTGGTCGAGCGCCCGGGCGATCGCTGTGACATCCGGTTCCCCGGCTGGTTCAGTCGCTGGCGGCTGCGCCGCCGCTCCGGCGCCGAGCAGCACCACGAGCAGCAGCAGGCGGGCAACGCTGCGGTCAGCTCGCAAACGCACGCCGGAACTCCTGTTCGATGTCCCAGGCCTCGAGCTCGGCGCGGCGATTGAGGTACATCGCGAATCCCGAGGCGACGAAGAACGGTTCGAGGAAGAGCGCGGCCGCGACGTAGGCTATCGCGAACGTCAGAATCGTGCCGCCGGAGAAATCACCGCTGAAGACGTCGAGCAGATCGAACGACTCCTGGAACGGCGCCAGCCAGAATATCAGCGAGAAGAGAGCCAGGGTCAGCGACAGCTCGGCCAGGCTGTAGGCGATGGTGACGAGCGCTGCCGGGCCTCGCGTCTTGCGACGCACCTGGGCGACGCGCGGTTGCGCTCTGAGGGCCGACACGCCTTCCAGCTGGTAGACCGGCTGCGTGAGCCCGCGCCACGGCGACAGCCTCCGTTCCGTAAACGTGAAGAGAAGCTGACGCCACCAGACCTCGCGCTGCGCTCTCCACACGTCGACGGGCGTCGTCTGCTGCCCGAAGGCCGCACGTGCCAGCACGAAAAGAATCGTCCGATCGATCCACGGCTTCGTCCACCAGACGACGAGGTACGGCAGCCAGCCGGCGATCTCGTGCGAGGCGAGGGCGAGCGCGCCGATTGGCAGCGCGACAACCGCGTGGCAGCCGAAGACCGAACGCGCCGCACTCTGGCAGAGGCGCACGCCGAGGTCGGCGGCCTCGAAGGGGGTGCGCGGCCGCAGCCGGATGGCCAGCGCGTCAACTCGCACGACGGCCCTGAAAGGTGAAGTACCCGAGTACCGACGCCCAGCACACGGCCGCCACGCTGTATTTCACCGCTGCCGGCAGCCAGCCGGCCGACGACCAGAACGCTTCGACCGCGGCGGCAATGAACAGCATGGCGGTCACCCCGTAGACGATGACCGACATCTCGCGCGCCGCGTCCACGAGCGACTGGAGCCGCCGCCTGCGGCCAGGCGCGAGCAGCGCATGTCCGATTCGCAGCCCGGCGGCGCCCGCCAGGATGATTGCCGTGAGCTCGAATGCGGAATGGGTCACGACGAACGAGTAGAAGGTGGACGACAGCCCGCGTGCCGTGAGATAGCCGGCGACGGCGCCGCCGAAGGCGCCGTTGGCGGCCAGGAAGAACAGGCTTCCCACACCGGCGAACAGGCCGGCGGCAAAGCACTGGAAAGCGATACCGACATTGTTGCGGATGTAGAAGCCGAACATCATCCAGTCGGTGTCGGCTGTCCGGCGCCGGCCGATGGACTCGGCGCCACGCGCATACATCTCGTCGAACGATACGGCGGTCTCGGCGCTGACCACCGAGAGAATCAGCTCCGGCCGTGAGTAGACGAGGCAGCCGACCACCACCGCCGGAAGCAGGAAGACGGCGGCGGCGGTCCACACATAGGCGGCGTTTTCACGAACCCGGTGCGGAAACTCCACGAGCGCCAGACGCGAGAGCGCGGCGACGCCGAACTCCGGGCGGTGATAGATCGCCTGGTGGGCTGTGGCCGTGAGCTGCTCCAGCCGATCGAGCAGGAACGCCGGATACGCGCGCGCGCGGGCAATCGCGAGATGTTCGCAGGCGCGGCGATACAGAGCGGCCACACGCTCGCCGTGCACCTCGGCCTCGGCGCCCTTCGAGATCCGGTGGCGGCGAATCTGTTCGAGCGCGTGCTCGAGCTCAGCCCACTCCCTCTCGTACTGCTGTTCGAACTGGAGTGGTGTGGTCATGTCCGCCGTCCGAGCAACCACTGCGCCACGCCGAGCACGCGGCGAGTCACGTCCGTTCCGGCGCGGCCGTGATCGCCCGACACGCTCGCCGCAAGTGCCGCGAGCTCGTCGAGGCGCTCGGCCGTCAGCGTCGGCGCGCGCGCCGCCAGCGCGATCACTGCCGCCTGGTCGACCGGCGCCAGCGGACGGGCCGGGATCACAGGCGCGATTTCGCTCAGTGCGATACGGCGAGAGACGCGCGATTCGTGCACGACCACCGTCGCCGCCGCCAGATCGCCCAGCCGCTTGCAGTCCCTGCGGAGCAGCAGGCACAGGATGGCGAACCCGTAGCCGAACGGCAGGAAATCGGCGGTGCGCAGGAGGTTTCGTGTGAACGACGCCGCCGGCGTGATCGGGAGGCCGTTGTCCATCACCACCTTCAATCCGAACACCTGCTTGCCAGGCGTGGCCCCGGCGCGGCGCAGCTCGAACGCCACCGGATAGAACCACTCGAGCGCGAAGAACACGATGAGCAGCAGTCCAGCGCCCAGCCCCCGCAGGAACACGAGGAACGTCGACAGCAGGTAGAGGATCATCAGCCGGAGCAGCCAGTCGAGCAGAAAGGCGTAGAAACGTGCGCTCAGGCCGGCCGGGCGCAGCTCCAGCAGAATGCCCTCGGGTGTTTCGGCGGTGACGACCGTGTCCAGCGGCTGCACGGACCTTCAGGCCGTTGTCACGCCTTCACGACGATGGTATCGGCCAGCTTGTCGTGCAGGCACTGCCGCCCCTCGCCGAAGATGAACAGGACATCGACGATCGGGTATGCCGGCACGAAGCCGAGCAGCGAGTTCACAACGTTGCGGAGCCAGAAGATCCGGGCGAGCGATGCCGGCGAGCCGTCGGTGCGCACGACTTTGATGTCGAGCAGCTTCTTGCCGATCGACTGGCCGTTTCGCTTGACGTAGCGAATCGTGAACCAGCACCAGACGGCACCGGCGATCAGAGTGATCGTGGCGCCGGCGGCTGCCATCGACAGGATGGCCTCGTCACCGGGTTGGCTGGTCGCGAGGGTCACGAAGAACGCCGTCATGAACGGCATCATGACGGCGGCCGCGATGATCTGATCCAGGATCGCGGCGGCCAGACGCGTGCCACGGTCGGCATACCCGAGGGGAGCGCTCGGGTCCACCACGTCGCGCACGTCGGCCTGTGGTGGTGCGTACGGATTGCTGCTGTCCATCGGTGCATCCTGTCCGTCAGCGGCGCAGCGGCGCTCTCATTCGATTGCCTTGACGATGTCCTCGACCACCTTTTTCGCGTCGCCGAACACCATCATTGTCTTGTCCATGTAGAACAGCGGGTTGTCGATGCCGGCATAGCCGGACGCCATCGACCGCTTGTTGACGACTACCGTGCGTGCCTTGTGTGCTTCGAGAATCGGCATGCCGTGGATCGGGCTTCCCGGCTGCTCGGCGAGCGGGTTGACCACGTCGTTGGCGCCGAGCACGAAGGCGATGTCGGTGCTGCCGAAGTCGCCGTTGATCTCCTCCATTTCCAGCACCTGATCGTAGGGCACCTCGGCTTCCGCCAGCAGCACGTTCATATGGCCAGGCATACGGCCGGCTACCGGATGGATGGCGTAGCGGACGTTCACGCCTTTCGCGATCAGCTTCTGCGCCATCTCCTTGACCGCGTGCTGTGCGCGCGCCACGGCAAGCCCATATCCCGGCACGATGATGACGCTCTCGGCATTGCCGAGGAGAAACGCGACATCCTCGGGCGACCCGGACTTGACCGAGCGCTGCTCGGCGGCCGCGCCGCTGCCCTCGGCGGCGCCGAAACCGCCGAGAATCACGCTGAAGAACGAGCGGTTCATCGCCTTGCACATGATGTACGACAGGATGGCGCCCGATGAGCCGACCAGCGCGCCGGCGACGATGAGCAGCGGGTTGTTGAGCGAGAAGCCGATGCCCGAAGCCGCCCAGCCCGAGTAGCTGTTCAGCATCGAGATCACCACGGGCATGTCGGCGCCGCCAATCGGGATGATCACCAGAATGCCGAGCAGGAAAGCGAGCGCAGTCATCAGGAGGAACGGCGGCCAGTGAGCGCCGACCCCGGCGGTCACGAACATCAGGCCGGCTCCCACCATCACCACCGCGAGGATCAGATTCACGATGTGCTGGCCCTTGAAGACGATCGGCGCGCTCGAGAAGAGGCGGAACTTCGTGCCGAGCCCGGCCAGCTTGCCGAACGCGATGATCGAGCCGGAAAAGGTCATGGCGCCGACGAACGTGCCGATGAAGAGCTCGACGCGGTTGCCGGCCGGAATCGGGTTCGAGAGGCCGAACGCGGGCGGATTGTCCACCACGGCACCGGCAATGAGGACCGCGGCCAGCCCGACGAGCGAGTGCATGGCGGCCACCAGCTCGGGCATTTGCGTCATTTCGACGCGTCGGGCCACGAACCAGCCGGCGAGACCGCCAATCGCGATCGCGCCGAGCGCAATGTCGATCCGTCGGCTGATCGCCAGCGTGACGGCGACGGCGATGACCATACCGGCGACGCCGAACCGGTTGCCCCGCCGCGCCGACAGCGGGTGAGAAAGACCTTTGAGCGCGAGGATGAACAGCACGCTGGCCGCCAGATACAGCAGAGCGACCCGATTCGGGCTCATCGCCTCGATCACCGATGCTTCTCCTTCGGCTCCTTCTTCTTGAACATCTCGAGCATGCGTTCGGTCACGAGGAAGCCGCCGAAGGTGTTGATGGCGGCGAGCGCCACGGCTGCCGCGCCGAGCAGCGCGCCGGTGTCGAGCCGGCCGGACCCTGCGGCGAGGATCGCGCCGACCAGGATCACGGAGCTGATGGCGTTGGTCACGCTCATCAACGGCGTGTGCAGCGCCGGCGTCACGTTCCAGACCACGTGATAGCCGACGAACACCGCCAGCACGAAGATGGTGAGATTGGTCACGATCGGATCGACGGCCAGTCCGTGCACGTCAGCTCCTTACCGGCGCGCCGTCGATGCACACGAGGGTCGCTGCCACTATTTCGTCGGAGCGATCCAGCTTCAGTTCCCCGGTCTTGCCGTCGATGAGCAGGCCGACGAAGTGCATCAGGTTGCGGGCGTAGAGCGCGCTCGCATCGCCCGCCATCATCGCCGGCAGGTTGGAAGGGGCCACGATCTTGACGCCGTGCCTGACGGTGACGCGATCTGCCTCGCTCAGCGCGCAGTTGCCGCCCTGGGTGACCGCCATATCCACGATGACCGATCCGGGCCGCATCCCGCTGACCGTTTCCTCGGGAATGAGACGCGGCGCCGGGCGTCCCGGAATCAGCGCCGTCGTAATGATGATGTCGGCCGCGCGCGCTCGTTCGGCGATGAGCGCGGCCTGTCGCTGCTTGTAGTCCTCGCTCATCTCGCGAGCGTAGCCGCCCGCGGTTTCCGCCGCCTGTCGTTCCGCCTCGGACACGGCCACCTCGACGAACCTGGCGCCGAGCGATTCCACCTGCTCCTTCACCGCCGGCCGTACGTCGAACGCTTCCACCACCGCGCCGAGCCGCTTGGCGGTGGCGATCGCCTGCAGTCCAGCGACGCCCGCACCCAGAACGAGGACCCGTGCCGCTTTCACCGTGCCAGCGGCAGTCATCAGCATCGGCATGAAGCGGCCGTACTCGCTCACCGCCGTGATGACCGCTTTATAGCCGGCGATGTTCGCCTGCGACGAGAGGACGTCCATCGACTGCGCGCGGGTGATCCTCGGAAGGCGCTCCATGGCGAACGCGGTGACGCCCGTTGCCGCCAATGTCTCGATGCCGTCGACGGGCGCCAGCAGCCCGACGAGCACACTGCCGCGGCGCAGCAGCGAAAGCTCCGACGACTCGGGCCGCCGCACTTTCAAGACGATGTCGGACTGTGCGTAGATGTCACCTGGGCTGCACGTCAGTTGGGCCCCGGCGGTCTGGAAGTCGGCATCGGGTATGAACGCGCCCAGTCCTGCGCCTGCTTGGACCGTGATGACATGACGGCCGCCGGCGGCCAGCTTCTTCACCGTTTCCGGGGTGGCCGCCACGCGGGTTTCGCCTGGGCAGATTTCGGCTGGAATGCCGATGCGCATCGAATAGGGTCTCTCCTGGAGAGAATGACGAAGGCCGAGTGCTGAACGCTGAATGCCGTCAGCTCATGTCCTGGCGGCAACCGGCCTTCGGCGCGAGGGAGTCGGCGCCAGCCATCGCGCAGTTAGGCACTGATGTTGAATGGCCTGCTCCGTCATTTTATAGGAAGTGAGGAGGTTGATGCGCTTCGAACGCCTGACGGTCGAGGGCCGGGTCGTGCGTTACGCGGCGGCGGGCGACGTGCGGGCACAGCAGACACTCCTGCTCATCCACGGGTTTCCGCTCGGGGTCCGGATGTGGGAGCCGCAGCTCGCGCGGCTCGCCCCGCTGCTCGATGCCTCCGGTGTGTCGCGCTGGCGCCTGCTCGCGCCGTCACTGCCCGGCTACGACGGCAGCGATGGCATGCCGCAGCCCTCGATGCACGACTACGCGGCGCACGTCCTCGGATTCCTCGATCAACTGGACGTGTCCCGCGCAGTGGTGGCAGGACTCTCGATGGGTGGCTACATCGCATTCGCCCTGCTTCGTCAGGCCGTGCAGCGTGTGACCGGCGTGATCCTCGCCGACACGCGAAGCGGCGTCGACACCGAGCAGGTGAGGGCTGGACGCCATCGCATGATCGAAATCGTCACGAACGGCGGGTCGAAGGCAGCCGCCGACGATCTGATTCCGAAACTGTTCGGGCCGACGACGAAGGCGGCGCGTCCGCAGGTCATGGCCGAAGTGCGGCAGATGATCGAGGCGCAGTCTCCTGTGGCGATCGTCGACTCGACACGCGCAATGCTCACGCGTGAGGATGCGGGTCCGCTGCTGCCGACCCTGAACCTGCCGGCGCTGGTCATCGTCGGTGAGGAAGACACGATGACGCCGCCTGAGGAAGCGGAACGAATGGCATCCGCTCTCCCGAGGGCGACACTGGTGCGATTGCCGCGCGCGGGACATATGTCGAACATGGAGGCCCCGGAGGCGTTCAACGACGCCGTTCGTCGCTTCCTCCCGGGAACCGCGTAGCGTTCAGGTTCCGCCGCTCAGAAGCCGGGACGCCACTTGAAGCTCTTCAGAGCCATCGCCTCGTCGTCGAAGAGCTCGAACAGCGATCGCAGTTTCAGCAGGCTCAGGATTCGCTGTCCCTTGGTACTGACGCGCAGAAGTCTGATGTCGCCGTGACGAGCCCGAACGGCTTTCAGCGTCGCCGCCATCATGCCTACGCCGGAGCTGTCGATGTAAGAGAGATCGGCGAGGTCGAGAAGGATTTTCACGCGCCCCGCGGCTATCACCTCGTCGATGCGTCGGCCGTAGGCAAGGTCGCCGTCGTCGAGGAGCATCTCGCCGGAGAGCGCCAGGATGGTGACGTCGTCCACCTGCCGCTCGACGATGCTGAGCTTGGAAGCGGGCACAGGCGCTGATTATAGCTGCGCTCCCGGAGACGAATCCGGCGAGGATGTCGGGGCTATACTCCGAGATCTGGAGGGGTTATGGCGTTCACTTTTGAAGAGCTGAAAGTGAAGACCGTCCAGCAGCTACGGGAGATCGCCCAGCAGACCGGACATGAGGCGGTGCAGGGCGCTTCGCAGATGAACAAAGAGCATCTGCTGCCCGCCTTGTGTGTTGCGCTCGGCATCGAGGCACACGAACATCATGCTGCCAGCGGCATCGACAAAACATCGATCAAGGCCGAGATGCGGAGGCTCAGGAAGCGCCGCGACGAGGCGTTGAACGAGCACGACGAGATGACACTCAATGCCATCCGTCGGCAGATTCATCATCTCAACCACCGGATTCGAGCGCATACACACTGACGCTGGCGGTCGCGCACCTCAGGTGCGAGGGTGCGAGGTGCGCCTGTCAGCGGCCTCCGGCAGCGAACGTGTCGCAGGCTTCGATGCGACCGCTTTCCAGCCCGCGTCTCAGCCACGAGACCCGCTGCTCCGACGATCCGTGTGTGAACGACTCGGGCACGACGCGTCCCTGCGACTCGCGTTGGAGGCGATCGTCGCCGATGGCGGCTGCAGCGCGCAGCCCTTCTTCCGCATCACCGGGATCGAGCATTCCCCGGCGCCCGGCGTAGTGTCCCCACACCCCGGCGTAGCAGTCGGCCTGCAGCTCCTGGCGAACTGACAGGGCGTTCGACTCGCCGCGGCTCGCCTGCTGACGTGTTGACGCGATTCGGTCGGAGAGTCCGGTGAGGGTCTGTACGTGGTGGCCGATCTCGTGAGCCACGACGTAGGCCTGAGCGAAGTCTCCGGGTGCGCCAAACCGCTCATCGAGTTCGCGGAAGAACGACAGATCGAGATACACCTTCTGGTCGCCCGGGCAGTAGAAGGGCCCCATTGCCGCTTGTCCCGTCCCGCAGGCCGACGGTGTCGCATCCGTGAAGAGCACCAGCGTCGGTTCACGGTAGCCGGCGCCATGTTCGCGAAACACCTCGGTCCAGGTGTCTTCGGTGTCCTTGAGCACGACCGAGATGAATTGCCGCTGCGGATCGTCGGCCGACGGTTCCGAGACTCCGCCTGTATCGCCGTCGCCGGCGGGCAGGAAGTCTGCCGGGTTCTGTCCGGTGAGCGCCGAGAACAGCAGCAGGAGCACGAGGCCGCCGATGCCGCCGCCGACCGGCAACGCCATCCGCATGCCGCGCCGATCCTCGATGTTGCTGCTGCCGGCTCGACCTTGCCATTTCATGCTCGATCTCCTCGCGCAATCATTCGTGACCTGCCCGCTCCAGGCTCAGCACGTGCACAGTTGATGCCGACGGCTGGCTCAGCGCATTCGGCTGTCCGGGTTCCGGACCTCCTGCACAGGCGTTGGTCCGGCGTTCCCCGGCCCACGCGCGAGGCCCAGTGTGGCGCTTTCGCTGTTCTGAGGACGCGCGCGGGGCAAGGATATGATGCTCGCCGTGGATCTCGAACTGCGAGAAAAAATTGCGATTGTCACCGGCTCGAGCCGCGGTCTTGGCCTTGCGGCGGCGACCGCCCTCGCCTCCGAAGGATGTCGGGTCGTCGTGTGCGCCCGCACGGAGGCTCCGCTGCGCGCCGCGGCACGGCATATCGCAGAAGCCGCGGGCGGCGATGACCGCGTCCTGAGCCTGACCGCAGACGTCAGTCGGGCTGACGACCTACGCAGGGTCATCGACCGCACGGTCGAAGTATTCGGCGGCATCGACGTCCTCGTCAACAACGTCGGGCTTGGACGTGGCGGCGGGCTGCTCGACACCGACGACGAGAGCTGGCGGGAGGCCTTCGATCAGACGCTGGTGCCGGCTGTCAGAGCGTCGAAGCTGGCCGTGCCCCACATGCAGCGTCGTGGCGGCGGGTCGATCGTGATGATCGCGTCCATCTTCGGGCGAGAGGCTGGCGGCCGCATGACCTACAACGCCATGAAGGCGGCCGAAATCAGCCTGGCGAAATCTCTGGCCCAGCAGCTGGCATCCTCCAACATCCGCGTGAACAGCGTGTCGCCCGGGTCGATCCTTTTCGAAGGCGGCTCCTGGTGGAAACGGCAGCAGGAGAGTCCCGACGCGATTGCCGAGTTCGTCAAGCGGGAGCTGCCGTTCGGCCGCTTCGGCACGCCGCAGGAGGTCGCCAACGTGGTGACGTTCCTCGCGTCACCGCGCGCCAGCTGGATCAGCGGAACGTCGGTCGTCGTCGATGGGTGTCAGAGCAGGAGCTTTTGAGCCTTCGCACCTTCGCACCGTCGCACCCGGCACCTTCGCACCTTCGCACCCCGCACCGTCGCACCCCGCACCTTCGCACCTTCGCACCCCGCACCTTCGCACCTTCGCACCCCGCACCTTTGCACCCCGCACCCCGCACCTTCGCACCCCGCACCCCGCACCGTCGCACCCCGCACCTTCGCACCCGCGTTCGCCGCTTCACGGCTTCGGCGCGACAAGCCTTCGTGATACTTTCCCGCCGCCGCCGTATATCACTCCAATGGCTCTGGAGGATGCGCTGCCCGATTTGTCTGGCGGAACCGTCGCACGGCTGTCGCGGTGGCTGACATCGGCCGAGCCTGACTGGGACGCCGTCTATGCCGAACAGCTTCCACGCGTCTACAACTTCTTCCTTTACCGGATTGGCAATCCGGCTGACGCAGAGGATCTGACCGGGCGCACGTTCGAGAAGGCGTGGGTCGCCCGCCGCCGCTACCGCAGCGACCTCTCGGGCTTTGCTACCTGGCTGCTGCGGATTGCCAGAAACGTCGCCATCGATCACCTCCGCTCCCGGCGCTACCACGCGCCGCTGGACGAAGCGCAGCACGTGCACACAGCGACGACTCCGGAAGACGAGGCGGCGCGCCGCTCGGATGCCGACCGCCTCAATGTGCTGCTCAGCCGTCTGCCGGATCGCGATCGTGAACTCCTGGCGCTGAAGTACGGCGCTGGCATGACCAATCGGGCCATCGCATCCGCGACCGGACTCACCGAATCCAACGTCGGCACCATCCTGCATCGCACGATTCTCGCGCTGCGCGCCGAGTGGGAGCCTTCGGACGTGACGGGTGCGCACCCCTCCTCGCACGGAGAACTCAGATGAACGACGACTTCCTGCATGGACTTCGGCGTCAGCCGCCGGCGACGTTTGCGGCGGAGCTGCGCGATCGCTTGAATCGAGTGTCCGGTCCCAGACAGCCGGGCGAGCTGCGTTTTCTCCTGCCAGAGGAAAAAGCCAACCTCAAGACCGTCTTCGGCGGGGCCGGCCTGTCGCACATCGCATTTGCGATGCTCCTGCTGCTCGTGGTGTGGCTGCGGCCGGACCGGCAGATTCAGGCCGCGCTCCCCGAATTCGATCCGCAGGACATCGTCTTCATCGAGGAAGTCGGTCCTGGTGGCGGCGGCGGGGGCGGTGGGAACAGGTCTCCCGATCCGCCGAAGACGCAGCCTGCGCCGGCGATCAAGCCGCCGGAGCCGGAGCCTGTGCCCGTGCCAACGACGGAGCCGGTGCCTCCGCCGCCACCTGTGGTTGCCGCTGAAGTGCCAGCGATCAGCCCGGTCACGACGGTCACGACACTGAGCTCCAACACCAACACCGCTCCCGCGTCGCTTGGATCGGGAAACAACACCGGCGCCGGCACCGGCAGCGGCGGAGGAATCGGGCCGGGCCGTGGTGATGGTCTCGGTGATGGTTCGGGGGGTGGCACTGGCGGCGGTGTTTACCAGCCGGGCAGCGGTATCGACAATCCCACGCTGCTGTTCCGTGCCCAGCCGAGTTACACGTCCGACGCGATGATGCGCCGCATCCAGGGCGAAGTCTGGCTCGACTGCGTCGTGCTCGCCACGGGTTCGGTGGGAAAGTGCGACATCGTGAAGTCGCTCGACTCCGACCAGTTCGGTCTCGACACCGAGGCGGTGAAAGCCGCGAAGCGTTTCCGCTTCAAGCCCGGAACGCGCAAGGGAGAGCCGGTGGCGGTTCTCGTGCGCATCGAGCTGGTGTTCAACATCCGCTGACGTCGCGTCCGCGAGCGCCAGCGCACGAAGCTTTTCCTTTCGGAATCTTCGTGCCCTTCGTGCGTGCCCGAAGGGCCTTCGTGGTCGTGGGATGCGGCTGCAGCCGGACCTTACCCGCGCTTCCCGGCAAAGACCGCGTAGTACACCGGCAGGCCAGCCAGCACGATCGCGAACGTTGCCAGCGTCCAGACCGGATCCACGGCCACGGCGTTTCCAACCAGGTACACCACGCCGGCAATGAAGATCGCTGGAACCACCGGGTATCCGGGCGTCCTGTACGAGCGCAGCTCGCTGTCGCGCGATCGGCGGAGGCGATACAGGCCGGCCACGGCGATGCCGTAGAACGGCCAGATGGCCAGTACGAACGTGTCGGCGAGTTGTTCGAACGTTCGCGTGAGGACGAATGTCACGCCCAGCGCGGCGCTGAGCAGGATGGCCCGGTGCGGCGTGTGGTATCGGGGGTGCGCCGCACCGATCGCGCGAAAGAAGAGTCCTTCGGCGGCCATCGCAAAGAAGATGCGTGGCGCCGCCAGCATGATTCCGCTGAGCGCCCCGAACGTGGAGAGGGCGACGACGAGCGAGACCACCGTGCCACCGGCATCGCCCGCGAGAGCACGCATGGCGTCGGCGGCGATGAGCGGCGACCGCGCGACATCGCCGATTGGCAGCACGAAGAGATAGGCGGCGTTGGCGGCGATGTAGATGACGACGATGGCCAGCAGGCCGCCGACGATGGCGCGGGGGAGCGTGCGCTGCGGATCCCGGACTTCACCGGCAGCAAAGGACACGTCGGCAAACCCGTCGTAGGCCCAGAGAACCGACACGAGCGCCAGGCCGAAGCGGCCGGCATCGACCGCGGTGTCGGCGCGAGCGAAATGCGCCAGCGACGCTCCATGCCGGTCGCCGATGACGAACGCGACCGCGACGAGCAGCGCGAGCGCCGTGAACTTGCCGGCCGATGATGCGCCTGTCAGTGCGGCGCCGAGACGGACGCCGCGGATGTTTGCCGCGGCGGTCAGCACGATCGTGCCGGCGGCGACCAGCCGCGTCGGCATATGGCTTGTCTCACCGTCCAACCCCAGCGAGCGCAGCAGATAGCTGCTGAACACCATGGCGATGGCGCCAGTGGCCGACGCTCGAATCAGCACGAGCTCCGACCAGCCGAACAGGAAAGCGGGCAACCGTCCCCAGCCCTCGCGCACGAAAACGTACCAACCGCCCGTTCTCGGAAACGCCGCGGCGAGCTCGGCGACCGACAGTGCGCCGCACAGCGAGATCAGTCCACCGATGAGCCATACCGCCAGCATCAGCGGTGGATCCGGCACCCGTTCGGCAATCACGGCAGGCGTCCGAAAAATGCCCGACCCGATGGTGATGCCGACGACCAGCCCGACGGCATGCCACGGCCCGAGGCGGCGTGGAAGCGCGGCGTCAGCAGCAGGGAGCAACGGGTCGCGGCTCATGCGTGCATAGCGTATCGGGAATCGCCGCGAGCCGGGCCGGGCGATGGCGGCATGCGTCCTGCACAGGAACTTGGAACGCGGAACCCGGAACGCGGAACCCGGAACCCGGAACCCGGAACCCGGAACCAGGAACCAGGAACCGATTTATTCGCAGCTCTTCTCAGCTCAGGGAGACAACCATGACCCACGCACCTCGCTCGTATGAGGGCAAGGGGACCGGCGTCATCGCGAGCCAGGGCTCGGATACGCGAAAGGCGCTCGGCGGCCCGCGTGGCATTCACGTCGACGCCTCGGTGACGATCGGCCGCCCTCCGTCCGAGGTGTACCGTTTCTGGCGCGACTTCGAGAACCTGCCGCGATTCATGCGGCACCTCGAACAGGTGTCGGTGCGAGAAGCCGGCGTATCGCACTGGGTGGCGCGAGGTCCGGCCGGCTTCAACGTCGAATGGGATGCCCGGGTCATCAACGACATCGACGACAAGCTGATTGCCTGGCAGTCACTCGACGGCTCGACCATCTCGACTGCCGGGTCGGTTCACTTCAGCGCAACGGAGCCAGGTACAACCGTGCGTGTGCGCTTCCAGTACGCGCCGCCAGGCGGGAGGGTCGGCGCCGAGCTGGCCCGTCTCTTCGGGGAAGAGCCGAATCAGACCGTCCGGGAGGATCTCGAACGTCTGAAGCAGGTGCTCGAGCGCGGATAGAGCCGTACTTCTCGTTTTGCTTTTCTTACGCTATCCTGCCGCATGCTTCCGGCGCGGCGGACCGATCCTGCTCAAGATCAAGCGCTGCAAGCGGTTGTCGACCAGATGACCGGAGGCACGGCTGACCGCCCCGACGCCTCGGAGGGGTGGATCACGGCCGTGCGCCGCCTGCCGGCCCGGACCGCCGCGCACGCGGAGTTTCCCGACGGCGTCGATGCACGACTCAGGCAGGTGCTGCGCGCCCGCGGCATCGATCAGCCGTATTCCCACCAGGCGATCGTCATCGAGCACGCGCTCGCCGGCCGCCATGTGATCGTCACCACACCGACCGCGTCGGGCAAGACGCTCTGCTACAACGCCCCGGTTCTGAGCACGATGCTCCGCGATCCATCGGCACGCGCGCTCTACCTCTTTCCCACGAAGGCGCTCGCCCAGGATCAGCTCGCCGAGCTGCACGTCCTCGCCGAACGGCTGGCCGAGCATGCCGGTGCCGAGATCGGCGTGTTCACCTACGACGGCGATACCCCGCAGGATGCACGCCGCGCCATCCGTGGTCGCGGTCACGTGGTCCTCAGCAATCCCGACATGCTTCACTCCGGGATTCTTCCGCACCACCCGCGCTGGGCGAAGCTCCTCGAGAACCTCCGCTATGTCGTGATCGACGAGCTTCATGCCTATCGCGGCGTGTTCGGGAGCCATCTCACCAACGTGCTGCGGCGGCTGCGGCGCATCTGCGCGCATTACGGCTCGAGCCCGACGTTCATCTGCTCGTCTGCCACCATCGCGAATCCGCGAGAGCTCGCTGAGGCGCTCGTCGAGCAGCCCTTCGAGCTGGTCGCCGAGAGCGGCGCCCCGCGCGGCGAGAAGTTCTTCATCTTCGTGAACCCGCCAGTCGTCAACCGCCAGCTCGGGATCCGCCGTTCGTATCTGGCCGAGACGCGGAAGATCACCGCAGAGTTTCTCAAGCGCCGCCTGCAGGCCATCGTCTTCGCGCAGAGCCGGCTGACGACCGAGATTCTGACCACGTACCTGAAGGACGATTTCGCGGGGTTGCCGGGCGCCACGGAGCAGATTCGCGGCTATCGCGGCGGGTATCTGCCGCTGCGCCGGAGGGAGATCGAGAAAGGACTGCGCGAGGGAACCGTTCGCGCGGTCGTATCCACCAACGCGCTCGAGCTCGGCATCGATATCGGCGCGCTCGACGTGTGCGTGATGGCGGGGTACCCCGGCACCATTGCCGCCACCTGGCAACGGGCCGGCCGGGCGGGGCGGCGCAGCACGCGGTCGGCGGCGGTCCTCGTCGCCAGCAGCGCCCCGCTCGATCAGTTCGTCGTGCGGCATCCTTCCTATTTCTTCGACGCATCGCCCGAGCGCGCGCTGATCAATCCCGACAATCTGCACATCCTCGTCGACCACGTGAAGTGCGCCGCGTTCGAGCTGCCGTTCACCACCTCGGAGCAATACGGCCGTCATCAGGTCCAGGACGTACTCGCCGTCCTCGAGGAGAGCGGCTTCGTTCACCGGGCCGATACCAGCGCCCCCGACAGCGAGGGTACGTGGGTGTGGACGAGTGAATCGTATCCGGCAGATGCCGTCAGCCTGCGGTCCATCTCTTCGGACAACTTCGTCGTCGTGGATACCACTCATGGTGCCGACGTCATCGGCGAGACGAGCTTCAGCAGCGGCCCTTCGACGCTGCATGAAAAGGCGATCTATCTGGTCGAGGGACAGTTGTATCAGGTCGAACGGCTGGACTTCGAGGGCCGCAAGGCATTCGTGCGCCAGATCGAGTGCGACTACTACACCGATGCGATCACGTACACGCGAGTGTCCGTGCTCGAGACGTTCGAGGAGTCGAGGACGGCCGGGGGAAACGCTGCCGCGTCGCCGGCCGCGGCTGCCGGCGCGTCGCACGGCGAGGTGCACGTCGCCTCGCGCGTCGTCGGCTTCAAGAAGATCAAGTTCTACACGAACGAGAACGTTGGTTCCGGCGAGCTCGATCTCCCCGAACAGCAGATGCACACCACCGCCTACTGGCTCACGATTCCACGCGGCGTGATGGCGGCGCTGCCCTTCGCCGCCGACGACCGCCGCGACGGCGTGGTCGGGCTTTCGTTTGCGATGCGGCAGGTGGCGCAGCTGCTGCTGATGTGCGATCGCTCGGACATCGGGATCTCGATCGGCAGCGGTGAGCAGAGTGCACCGGCCCCGCACGAGGAGTGGAGGCTGGCGAAAGGGGCGCACCCGGTCACACTCCCGGACGAGCCGACGATCTTCGTCTACGACAACTATCCGGGCGGCATCGGATTCAGCCAGCCGCTGTTCGGCATGCACGAGGAGCTGATCGATCGCACGAGCGCGCTGATTGCCCGCTGCGACTGCGAGCATGGTTGTCCCGCGTGCGTCGGTCCAATCGGCGATACGGGGCCGATGGCGAAGACCGTGGCGATGCGGATACTCGCGTTGATGGGCGCTCGCCAGGCGGCCCCGGCGGTCGACGCCATGGACCGCCGGACGCTGAACGCGGCTGGCGGTGGTTCTCTGGTCGAGCCGCCGCTATGAGCTCGTTGACCGATCGCCTGAGGGGCATCATTGCTGCGGTGCCTGCGAACGAAGGCGCACCTTCCCGCCTTCGCCAAGGCTCCGGCGAGGCTGGCCGAAGCGAAGCGGAGGCCGCAGGTCCGCCCGACTCCTCGTTCCGAGACGACGCGGCCGAGGTCCTCGGCGGCAGCTGGCACCACGCCGGCGGCCGGCAGCTCCTCGTCATCGATCGCACCTATCGGCCGGGGCACCGCCACGGTCATCTCACGCTGGTCGATCACGTGCTCGGCGACGAGTGCGAGTGGCGGCACGTGCTGCTCGGGCCGTTGTCACCGTCGAATGACGATTCGAATCGGAGCCGCACCCTCTTCATCGATCTGGAGACCAGCGGGCTCGCTGGCGGTGCCGGGACGAGCGCCTTTCTCGTGGGCTGCGCCTGGTTCGATGGCTGCGTGCTGCGCGTGCGTCAGCTCTTCATGGCCAGTCCCACGGCGGAGCGCGTACTGCTCGACGCGCTCGTGGAGCTGGCCTCATCGGCGCGGCTGCTCGTGAGCTACAACGGCAAGAGCTTCGACCTGCCGCTCATCGAGACCCGTTTCCTGTTCAACCGGATGGAGCCTCCGTTCGCCGGAGTGCCGCATCTCGACATGCTCCATGCTGCGCGCAGGCTGTGGCGGCCAATCGACGCGGCAGATGGCGACACGAGCGCCGAAGGTGCGGAGGCGGGCGCGCCGCGCCGAAGCGCCGAAGGTGCGGAACCGGGCCCGCCGCGCCGAAGCGCCGAAGGTGCGGAGGCGGGGTGCAGCCTCGGCGTGCTGGAGCGCTCCATTTGCGGCCACGATCGCGAGGGGGACGTGGCCGGCTTCGAGATTCCCGCGCGCTATTTCCATTACGTGCGGACGGGCGATGCGCGGCCGCTCGCCGCCGTCGTCGAGCACAATCGCCTCGACCTGCTGTCGCTGGCATTTCTCACGGCGCGCGCCGCCCGGCTCGTGCACGAAGGGCCGGTTGCGGTGCGAACGGCAAGGGAGGCCGTGGGACTTGGCCGGCTCTACGAGCGGGCCGGGATCGTCGCGAAGGCACGCGCCTGCTTCGCTCGCGCCTGCGGGCTGGATGGGTCATCCGCACTGCCAGGAGACAAGTCGACGCTGGCCGACGCCCTGCGCGCCTACGCGCAGGTCTGCCGGCGCGAGCGTTCCCATGCCGACGCAGCCACGGCATGGCGGCGGCTGATCGCTCTCGGAGAGTGCCCGCCGCACGTCTATCGCGAGGCAATCGAAGCACTGGCGATCCATCACGAGCACCGGCTGCGCGAGCCGCGCGTGGCCCGGGACTTTGCGCTCAGCTCGCTGCCGCTGCAAGGGACAGCGGCACGGCAGCTGGCCATTCGCCATCGTCTGGCCAGGCTCGACCGCAAGGTCGAGCGCGATGCTCAGAACGCGTGGCTCTTTTGATTGGAACGAAAAGGTCCGGCTGAAGCCGGACCCTGCGGCGAGTCGCGCGAGGCTACGCGGATGCCGCGGCCTTCTTCTTCGCGGCAGCGGCCGGCTTCGCCGTCTTGGACTTGGCGGCTTTGGCCGCTTTCGTGGCCTTGACGGCCCTGGCGGCGGTCTTGCGCTGCTCAGCCGTTTGCGCGCCGAACTTCTTCGTGAAGCGCTCGACACGCCCCTCCGTATCGATCAGCTTCTGGCGACCCGTGAAGAACGGATGGCAGGCTGCACAAATCTCGAGGTGCAGCTCGGGCTTGGTCGAGCGCGTCTTGAACGTGTTGCCGCAGGCGCAGCGCACCTCGACGACCTGATACTTCGGGTGAATCCCTTCCTTCACGACGCGCTCCTTGGGGATTGAGACAACAGGCAAGTATAACGCAGGCTGGGCCTGTCGGGCTCCAAGTCCCGACCCTGGAGCCCGAAGCCCGGAGCCTGAGCGAACGTCAGGACTTTCCGCTCGCCATCGCGGCCAGGAACTCCGAGTTCGTCTTCGTCTTGCTCATCTTCGAGAGCAACAGCTCCATCGCCTCGGTCGGCGACAGCGGCGTCAGCACCTTGCGGAGCACCCAGACGCGGTTCAGCTCGTCCTTGGGCAGGAGCAGCTCCTCCTTGCGGGTGCCGCTCTTCGAGATGTCGATCGAGGGGAACACCCGGCGGTCGGTCAGCTTGCGATCCAGGTGGATCTCCATGTTGCCGGTGCCCTTGAACTCCTCGAAGATGACCTCGTCCATGCGCGAGCCGGTGTCGACGAGCGCCGTGGCGACGATGGTCAGCGACCCGCCTTCCTCGATATTGCGAGCGGCGCCGAAGAAGCGCTTCGGACGCTGCAGGGCGTTGCTGTCGACGCCGCCCGACAGCACCTTTCCGGACGCCGGCACGATGGTGTTGTACGCGCGCGCCAGGCGCGTGATGGAGTCGAGGAGGATGACCACGTCCTTCTTGTGCTCGACCAGGCGTTTCGCCTTTTCGATCACCATTTCCGCCACCTGCACGTGCCGCTGCGCCGGCTCGTCGAAGGTGGACGAGATCACCTCGCCGCGCACCGAGCGCTGCATGTCGGTGACCTCCTCGGGCCGCTCGTCGATGAGCAGCACGATCAGGTACACCTCGGGGTGGTTCCTGGTGATGCTGTTGGCGATGCTCTGCAGCAGCATCGTCTTGCCGGTCCGCGGCGGTGCGACGATGAGCCCGCGCTGGCCCTTGCCGATCGGCGTGAGGAGATCCATCACGCGGCCGGAGAGGTTCTCGGCGTCGGTCTCGAGCTTGATGTGCTGCTGGGGATACAGAGGCGTGAGGTTCTCGAAGAAGATCTTCTCTTTCGTCTTCTCCGGCGGCTCGAAGTTGATCGCTTCGACCTTGATCAGCGCGAAGTAGCGCTCGCCGTCCTTTGGCGGGCGTATCACCCCGGACACGGTGTCTCCCGTGTGCAGGTCGAACTTCCTGATCTGCGAGGGCGACACGTAGATGTCGTCCGGGCCGGGCAGGTAGTTGTAGTCGGGCGCGCGCAGGAAGCCGAAGCCGTCCGGGAGCGTCTCGAGCACCCCTTCCGAGAAGATGTTGCCGCTCTTCTCGGCGCGCACGCGGAGGATCTCGAAGATCAGCTCCTGCTTGCGCATGCCGGTCGCGCCGGCAATCTCGAGCTCTTTGGCGATCTTCGTCAGGGCGGAGATGCTCATCTCCTTCATGGCCGAGAGCGAGATCGTCTGGGCGGGGGCGGCCTGAGCAGGCGCCTGTGTGGCGGTGGCAGCGGCGGTGGCTCCGGCGCCGCCGTTGGGTTTGGCAGTTTGGCGATCAGCTTCCACAGTTGTTCCAGTCCGTCACCGTCCTGCACTGACACGAGCAGGACGGGAACATCAAACAGCGATTCAAGTTGACGAGTGTTACGCGCCCGCTCGGCGCGCGTGAGCTTATCGACCTTGGTTCCGACGATTCCGCACGGGCGTTTCTGCTCTTTCAGCCACGCCCAGGCCTCCATATCCGATTCGAGTCCGGGATGTCTCGAGTCGACCAGCAGTATCGTGGCGATCGGCGTTTCCTGCCTCGCGAAGTACGCCTCCGTCAGCTGGAGGAACTCGCCCGCCGCCGCTCCGCCGGCCTTCGACGCACTCAGGCCGCCCCGAGCCTGCCGATGGGCGCCGCGCGCGTACCCATACCCTGGCAGATCCACCAGGTAGAGCGGCGGGGCCGATCCCCGCTGCACCCTGTAGAAGTTCGCCAGACGCGTCTTGCCGGGCGCGGCGCTGGTGCGCGCCAGCGTTCGACGCGCCAGCGCGTTGATCAGGCTCGACTTACCGACATTGGACCGCCCGACGAACGCGACCTCCGGCAGACGATCGCGGGGGAACCCCTCCGCGTCCGCAGCACTGGTGACGAAAGATGCTGATACCTGCACTGCGCCAGGCTCCGGGCTTTCGGTTCCGTGCTCCGGGGGTGAACACTACCTCGCAGCAACCGTACCCGGAACGGAGAGCCGGAAGCCGGGAGCCATGCCTGAATCAGTGCGGGCGCGTGTCGCCGGCGTCGGCGACGTCCGCCACGACCGGCGATGCCGGTATCTGGGCCGGCAGCGGCTGCGCCAGCGCGATCTTCAACACTTCGTCCATCGTCGACACCAGATGCAGATCGAGCGCATCCAGGACGTTCTTCGGGATGTCGGCCAGGTCCTTCTCGTTATCGCGTGGAAGGATGATGTTCGTCACCCCTGCGCGGTGGGCGGCCAGCACCTTCTCCTTGACGCCGCCGATCGGCAGCACTTTGCCGCGCAGCGTGATCTCGCCGGTCATCGCCACATCCCGCCGGGTGGGAATCCTGGTCAGTGCCGACACGAGCGTCGTGGCCATCGTGATGCCCGCCGACGGGCCATCCTTGGGAATGGCGCCCTCGGGCACGTGCACGTGGATGTCGATCTTCGAGTGGAAGTCCTCGGGGAGGCTCAGCTCGGCCGCCTTCGACCTGACGTAGCTGAGCGCCGCCTGCGCCGACTCCTGCATCACGTCGCCGAGCTTTCCGGTGAGCGTGAGCTTGCCCTTGCCAGCCATGAGCGTGGCTTCGCTGACGAGCAGCTCGCCGCCGACTTCGGTCCACGCCAGCCCGGTGGCGATGCCGACTTCGTTCTGTTCCTCGGCGACGCTTGGGCGGAAGCGCGGCACGCCGAGATGCTCGGTCACCTTGTCGCCGGTCACCTCTTCCTTGAAGGCCTTGCCTTCGACCACGACCTTGCGCGCCACCTTGCGGCAGATCGAGGAAATCTCGCGCTCCAGGTTCCGCACGCCAGCCTCGCGCGTGTAGCGCTGGATGATCGTCTGGATGGCGTCGTCGTGAATGACGATGTTGTTGGAGGTCAGACCGGCGCCCTCGATCGCCTTCGGAGCGAGGAAGCGCTTGGCGATTTCGATCTTCTCCTGCTCGGTATAGCCGGCCAGCTGCAGCACTTCCATGCGATCGCGCAGCGCCTGCGGAATCGTGTGCAGGACGTTGGCCGTGCAGATGAACATCACGTTCGAGAGGTCGTACTCCACGTCGAGGTAGTGATCGAGGAAGGCGCTGTTCTGCTCCGGATCGAGCACCTCGAGCAGCGCCGCCGAGGGGTCGCCGCGGAAGTCCATCGACATCTTGTCGACTTCGTCGAGCAGGAAGACCGGGTTCTGCGAACCGGCCTTTTTCATCATCTGGATGATCTGCCCGGGGAACGCGCCGATATAGGTGCGGCGATGGCCGCGGATCTCGGCCTCGTCGCGCACGCCGCCGAGCGACAGGCGAACGAACTTGCGGTTCATCGCCCGCGCGATCGACTTGGCGAGCGAGGTCTTGCCGACGCCGGGAGGCCCGGAGAAGGTGAGGATCGTCGCCTTCGGCTTCTTGACGAGCGACCGCACGGCCAGGAACTCGAGGATCCGGTCCTTGATCTTCTCGAGACCGTAGTGGTCCTCGTGCAGCACCGACTCGGCGTGCTTCAGGTCGCGGTTCTCGCGGGTCTTCTTGTACCAGGGGACGGCGATCAGCCAATCGAGATAGTTCCGCGAGACGGTGGCCTCGGCCGACATCGGCGGCATCGCCTCGAGGCGCTTCAGCTCCTGGACGGCCTTCTCTTCGACCTCCTTCGGCATCTTCGCCTGCTTGATCTTCTTCTGCAGCTCCTCGATCTCGTTCCCCTTCTCGTCCTTGCGGCCCAGTTCCTTCTGGATCGCCTTCATCTTCTCGTTGAGGTAGTACTCCTTCTGAGCCTTCTCCATCTGCTTCTTGACGCGAGACTGGATGCGGCGATCGACCTGGAGCTTGTCCACCTCGATCTCGAGTACGCCGGCGATGCGGTTGAGACGCTCGAGGGGGGAGATGATCTCGAGCAGATTCTGTTTCTCGTCGACGCCGACGAGCAGGTGCGCGGCGATCGTGTCGGCGAGCTTGCCGGGGTCATCGACGCGGACGGCGGCAATCATCGCGTCGTACTGCAGGTTGTTCGAGAGCTTCACGTACTGCTCGAACAGCGACACGACGCGGCCCATCGTCGCCTCGACGTCGCCGGCGACCTCCTTCTGCTTCGGCAGCACCTTGACGACGACGCGGTAAAAGCCCTTGTCTTCCTTCCACTCGACGGCGCGGGCGCGATCGACCCCTTCGACGAGCACCTTGATGTTGCCGTCGGGAAGCTTCAGGCTCTGCACCACGTTGGCCACGCAGCCCATGGTGAAGATGTCGTCGGGGCGCGGGTCGTCGACCGACGCGTCGTGCTGGGCGGCGAGGAAGATGCGCTTGTCCTTGAGCAGCGCGTGCTCGAGCGCACGGGTAGACGAGGGCCGTCCGATGACGAACGGCATCATCATGTGGGGGAAAACGACGACGTCCCGCAGCGGAACGATCGGGAGTGTTTCGTAGACTTCCATCAGGGTCCTTGTCGGGCCGGGATCCGGGACTCTGGATTCGGGACTCGCAGGCCACACGTGGCCGGGGCCGTCATTCGAGCCCCGAGTCCCGAGCCGCGAGGCCCGCGAGCGCTAGCCGGCCTTCTCGATCAGCGTGAGCGACTTGTCCTTTGCCTCGACGATCTCGCGCGTGACGACGACCTCGCGCAGCTTCTTCTGGCCCGGCACCGAGTACATCAGGTCGAGCATGAGGTCTTCGATGATCATGCGCAGACCGCGCGCACCGATCTTCCGCGAGAGCGCCGACTCGGCGATCGCCTCGAGGGCGTCGTCGGTGAAGCGGAGCTTCACGTTCTCGTATTCGAACAGCTTCTGGTACTGACGCGTGATGGCGTTACGCGGTTGCGTGAGGATCTGCACCAGCGCCGGCTTGTCGAGCTCGTGCAGCGTGCCGACCACCGGCAGCCGGCCGACGAACTCGGGGATGAGGCCGTACTTGATGAGGTCTTCCGGCTCGACCTGCTCGAGCGTCGTGCCGACCTCGCGCTTCTGCACCGACTTGACGTCGGCCTTGAAGCCGAGCGTCTTCTTGCCGACGCGGCGTTCGATGACCTTGTCGAGCCCGACGAAGGCGCCGCCGCAGATGAAGAGGATGTTCGTCGTGTCGATCTGGAAGAACTCCTGGTGCGGGTGCTTGCGCCCCCCTTGCGGCGGGACGTTCGCGACCGTGCCCTCCAGGATTTTGAGCAGCGCCTGCTGCACCCCTTCACCCGACACGTCCCTGGTGATCGACGGGTTCTCGTCCTTGCGGCAGATCTTGTCGACTTCGTCGATGTAGATGATGCCCTGCTGGCACTTCTCGATGTCGCCGCCGGCGGCCTGCAGAAGCTTGAGAATGATGTTCTCGACGTCCTCGCCGACGTAGCCCGCTTCGGTGAGCGTCGTGGCGTCGACGATCGTGAAGGGGACCGACAGGAGCTTGGCGAGCGTCTGCGCCAGCAGCGTCTTGCCGGTGCCGGTCGGACCGATCAGCAGGATGTTCGACTTGGTCAGCTCGACGTCGTTGCGGCTGCGCGGCTGCTTCTGAATCTCGATGCGCTTGTAGTGGTTGTAGACGGCAACGGCGAGCTTCTTCTTGGTCCGCTCCTGGCCGATGACGTACTCGTCGAGGAACTTCTTGATCTCGGGCGGTGATGGCAGCGACGACCGGACGCCGCGGTTCTCGAACCGGTTGTCGTCCGCGATGATGTCGTTGCAGACCTCGACGCACTCGTCGCAGATGAAGACCGTCGGGCCCGCGATGAGCTTGCGGACGTCGTTCTGGTCCTTGTTGCAGAACGAACAGCGGAGGATCTCGGTCTCGCCGTTTTTCTTCACCATGGTGTCCGGCTTCGCAGCCACGGCGCCGGGCCTAAAGCCCAGAGCCTAAGCCATTTCGATGTTACACCCGTTTCCGGATGACGTCATCGATTATCCCGTATTCCTTGCCCTGATCCGCCGACATGATGTAGTCGCGCTCGGTGTCTTCCTGAATCCGTTTGAACGGCTGACCCGTGTGATGCACGAGGATTTCGTTCAGGCGCTCGCGCATGCGCAGGATTTCACGAGCGTGGATGTCGATGTCGGTGGCCTGCCCCGCGAGCCCCTGCATGAGGGGCTGGTGAATGACGATCCGCGAGTTGGGCAGCGAGAAGCGCTTCCCCTTCGCCCCGGCGGCGAGGAGGACCGCCGCCATCGATGCGGCCTGCCCGATGCAGTAGGTCTGCACGTCCGGTTTGATGAACTGCATCGTGTCGTAGATCGCCAGCCCTGCCGTGATCGACCCGCCTGGACTGTTGATGTAGAGCAGGATGTCCTTGTCGGGATCCTCGGCCTCGAGGAACAGCATCTGCGCGATGGCCAGGTTGGCGACCGTGTCGTCGATCGGCGTGCCGATGAAGATGATGCTGTCCTTCAACAGCCGCGAGAAGATGTCGTAAGCGCGTTCCCCGCGGTTGGTCTGTTCGACCACCATCGGGACTAACTGAGCGTGGCTCATTGGTGACTTGTGAATGCTGATGTGTCAGTCGTTTGTGAAAGACGATTGGTGACGGTGATTTCGTAACGAACCAGGTGACTATCGGCCGTCCAGACCGGTCACCAAGACGATCGCATTTCGTAAATCACTATTCGCCAATGAGTTGGTGGGATCTATGTGTCGGTCATCTTAGCACGCGACAGCGCCAAGTCAACCGCCTTCTCCCGGCGCAGGCCGGCCGACAGCCGGCCGAGGCCCCCTTCCTTCTCGAGCTGCGCGCGGACGGCAGCCGGCGTGCGGCCGGCACGCTGGGCGAACTGCTCGATCTCCTTATCGACATCTTCGGCGGCCACCGTCAGGTTCTCGCGCCTGGCGACCTCGTCCAGGACCAGCGCGCTGGCAACCGACGTGCGCGAGGCCTCGCGCTGCGCCTCGCGCAGCTGAGCCCAGTCGATGCCGCTCTCGGCGGGGTCGACCCTCTGCTGCACCAGCTGACGCGCGAACTCCTCGAGCCGCCGATCCATCTCGCGTTCGACGAGCACGTCGGGCACGTCGAACCTCACACGCGCCGCCAGCTGCTTCATCAGATCGGCGCGCAGCTGCCGTCGCGCGGCTTCTTCACGTTCGGCGACGAGATCGCTCCGCACCCGCTCACGCAGCGCCTCGAGCGACTCGAACTCGCCGAGGTCCTTCGCGAACTCGTCATCGAGCGGCGGCAGAATCTTGCGGCGAATCTCTTTCAATCGCGCGGTATAGGTGACGTCCGAGCCGGCCAGCTCCGCGGCGGCGTGGTCGTCGGGAAAGTGAATCGTGAACGTCTTCTCTTCGCCGGTCTGCATGCCGATCAGCTCCGCGTCGAACCCGGGAGGATTCGCTGGCGAGCCGATCTCGAGCGTCACGTTCTCGTGCGTGTCGGATTCGTCTGCCGCCGTCCGCCGATCGATGTCGACGACCAGGGTGTCGCCGTCGGCGGCGGGGCGCCGGGCTTCTTCCGTCTCGTACTTGGCGGCGCGCTCGCGCAGACGCTCGAGCGCCTGATCGACAGCGTCGTCGTCGACCGCCGCCACGGTCTGATGGAGGGAGATCTCCGAAAGGTCGCCCGGATCGAACGGCGGCACCGTCTCGACGTTCGCCGTGAACTTGAGCGGCTGCCCTTCGTTCAGCGCCACGTCGCGGATGTTCGGCGTGGCGACCGGCTCGATGCCGCGGGCCTGCAGCGCTTCGTCGACGGCGCGGGGAATGAGCCCGTGCATCACGTCGTGCAGGATCTGATCGCGGAACCGCTGCTTGATGATCGTCGCCGGCACCTTGCCCGGCCGGAAACCGGGCAGCCGCGCCTGCTTCGTGTATCCCTGCGCGATGCGATTGATCTCCGCGTCGACGACTTCCTGCGGGATCTCGACGGTCAGGGTCTTCTTGGTTTCGCTGACGTCAGTGAACTCGGTTTTCATCTGAGAGATTGGGCAGGACTCTGTGGTCCGCCTTCGCGCTCCGCGCTACGGCGAGACGCATTCGCGTGGTCGCGTGCCGTGGAGCGAGCCTGTTGCGCCGTAGCTCGCTCCAGTGGCACGCGAGCGGAGGCGAATGCGAAAGGAGGGACTCGAACCCCCATACCCTTTCGGGTACCAGATCCTAAGTCTGGCGCGTCTGCCAGTTCCGCCACTTTCGCGCAGAGTCAGCGTAACACACGCCGTCGAGCCGCCTGCCGGCGCCCGATCCAGCCGAACTGATGTGCTACCATCCGGGGCTTCCATGGAACCCGTCGAATCCTTCTTTGGTCTGTTCGAGCTCCGTCCGCAGGCAGATGGCGCACCGGGCCTCGCCTCGGCCGCCTCCGCGCCGCGTACCATCCCCGACCCGCAGACAGGACGACCGCTGAAAGTCGCGAGTATCGAGGTCAGCGAGCGAAGCGTCTGTCCCGCCTGCACGCAGTTTGGTGCTGGTGGATACGTCTCGTTCGTCTCCGATCTGCGCCTCGCGTTCGCCTGTCCCAGCTGTCTGACGCTCATCTGGATCGCCGGGGCGTAAGGGTCCGCCTTCAGGCGGACCGGTGTTTGCGCGGCGCCGCGGCCGTCATGCGGGCCATCCGCGGTTTCACCTCCGCCAGGCGGTGTACGTTCGACATGATGACCTCGTTGACCGTCCCTCGCGACGAGCCGCGCGAGTTGATCGCGCGC
>DASUGH010000126.1:0-11096 GCA_036274155.1 Vicinamibacterales bacterium
TCCTGCGACACCTTGAAAGCGCGTCCCGTCCGGGAGTGCCGCGGAGGCGTCGATCGGACTGCCATCGCTCGTCGACCGCCACTTGCCAAGCGCGTCGAAGTTCTCCAGCGAGAACCCGAGCGGATCCATTCTGACGTGGCATCCGGCGCAGGACGGGTTCTTCCGGTGCGCCTCCATCTGCGCACGGATCGAGCCGGGCCTGGCGTTGGCGCCGTCCTCTTTGAGCGGCGGGACGTCGGGCGGAGGAGGCGGCGGCGGCGCTCCGAGCACGTTGTCGAGCAGCCATCGTCCACGAAGCACCGGGGAGGTTCGATTCGGATACGACGTCACCGTGAGAATGCTGCCTTGCCCGAGCAACCCTCCGCGCACGCCGTCGGTGAACGACACGCGCCTGAAGTGGCTGCCGTACACGTTCGGGATCTGGTAATGGCGCGCCAGGCGCTCGTTCACGAACGAGTAATTCGCGGTCAGCAGTTCGGACACGCTGCGGTCCTCCCGCAGCTGGGAGCCGACGAAGAGACGCGTTTCCTCGCGAAAGGCCGTGCGCAGATTCTCGTCGAATTCAGGATACGCATCGGCGTCGGGCACGGCACCGGCGAGCTTTCCGACCGTCAGCCACTGACTCACGAAGTTGTCGACGAGGGCCTGCGCGCGGCGGTCGGCGAGCAGACGGCGCACCTGCCGCTCCAGCACCCCCCGATTGGAGAGCGTGCCTTTCGTCGCCGTATCGAGCAGCTCCTCGTCGGGAATGCTGCTCCACAGGAAAAACGACAACCGCGAGGCGAGATCGATGTCGCTCACGCGATACGTCGCCGACGCGTCCTGGCCCGGCTCCTGCTCGATGCGAAACACGAACCGCGGCGAGGTGAGTATTCGCCGCAGGCCGCGCTGAATGCCGGCGTCGAATCCGCCGTCCTCGCGGCCTTCTCGATAAAAGGCGAGCAGCCGCTCGATATCCTCGTCACCGACCGGCCCACGGTACGCACGCCGTGCCAGCGTCGACAGGATGCGGCGCGCACACGGCTCCTCCGACGCCTTGTCGCGTGGACGGCAGATGAAGACGATCCGCCGGCTCGGTGTGTCGTCCGCGGCCCGCGACGTGTGCGGGCCGGCGACGGCCACGCTCTCGACCGCAGGGTCGCCGTAGTACAGCTCGTTGGTCGTTCGCGCGAAGCCCCGCTGCGGCGGCTGGAGGATCCCTTCCGGCGCCCAGTACCGTTTGACGAAGGACACGCTCACCTGATGACGCCCGGCTTTCACCGGCACCTGCACGACGAGGCCGGCGTCGGCGGTGTGCATGTAGACTTCCCATCCGGGATCGCCCTGCGTGTTGCCGGCGAAGCTTTCGGGAGCGGTCATCCCTTTCCCTTCACCGCCGATCGTGAAGCGCTCGAGCAGCGTGCCGTCCAGACGGATGTCGATCTGATGTGGCTCGCCCATGCCGATCAGATACAGATAGAGCTGCCGCCTGAGGACCACCCTGATGCTGTAGTCGCCGTCGAGCGGAAACTGATAGGGAATCGCCAGACCGCCGCGCGATCCAAATGGCAGATCATCGCTGGCGCGATCGTCCTGCACGGTGCCGGTCGGAACTCTGAAGACGTCTTCGACAGGACTGAGGGTCGTGTCGCCGACTGCGAGCCTGCTGATAGTACTCGCCGCCGTCATGTAGTTCTCGAGCAGCCTCGGCGAGACCGACAGGACTCCGGCGACGTTGTCGAACCCCTGCTGATCGGGTTCATCAGCCGGGAGCAGCGTCCGTCCATTGACGTCGAGCGCCAGGAGATCGCGGATCGCGTTGGAGTACTCGGTGCGGTTCAAGCGGTGGACGACGACGCGGCCCGGGTTCGGACGGGCGAGGGCGGCGCGATCGAGCGCCTCTTCGATCGACGCGGCTGCACGCGCGTACGTCGCCTGGTCCGGTCTGGGAAGCCCGGCCGGCGGCATCTCGTGCGTCCGGAGCTTGCGCGCGATCCGTTCCCACTCGTCCTGATGCCGGTCGGCCTGCGCGAGGTCGAGCGTGTCGAGCGTCAGACCGGCGGTCTTCAACCTCGCGTTGTGGCACGTGGCGCAGTAGCGGTCCAGCACCGGCCGGAGCGAGTCCTGCTCGATCGGGGGCGCGGCTGACTGCTCGGCTCTCGCAGCGAGTGGATGCGCGGGCAGGTAGCTGGCGGCGACGAGAAGCACGCCACATCCGGACACCCGCAAAATCCTGCTCATCATCACGGAGCGTTACCCGTCAGGCCTCAAAGTGTGACCGAAAGCGGCGGGAAGTCAACGATCTCCTACACCGGAGTTCACTCGTGTTGAGGATGCGAATCCCTGTGGAGGCGACCGATACGGATCGCCTGACCGCGGGAGAAGGCTCTGGGGATCAGCGAGCTCACGGAGCTCGCGTCGAGCGGTCCACGACGCCCTCGCACCGCGGTCCGGTCGCCGCAACCGGGATTCGTGATCCTCAACACGAGTGAATTCCTGATTAGGTGGTCTTGACGGACCTGACCTTCTCCACTTCGCGCCGAAGAAATGTGACGACGCGGTCGAACGGATCGAAGCCGAACTCTGCCGCGACCGAGGGCCGCAGGTTGGAGTTCGCATTGATGTCGTAGAACACGCGCCGACCGTCGGCCGTTTCCAGATACTCAATGCCGCCGACGTCCAGTCTCGCGGCTCGCACAATCGCCGCCGCGGTCTCGACGGCTTCCCGCGGCACGTCGCGGTACGCGTAGAACTCTACGGGCGGCGCGGCCGAGGCGTCGGGCGCTGGCACTTCGCAGATGCCGTCGCCGTCATCGGGATTGCAGACCGGTGACGGACAGAGGTTGAAGCGGCCGTGCGTCCTCACGCGCATCGCATAGAGCAGCTCCCCGCCCAGGAACTCGAGGCGGACAATGCCCTGCTCGGGATCGTGAGGCAGATACTCCTGCAGCAGGAACAGGTTGTCCGGCAGCCACACGTCGGGGCCGGCGGTAAGGATGGACTCGACCTCCGCCAGCGATTGCACGAGGTGTATTCGGGCGCCGCTGCCTCCCTGATCGGGCTTGAGAATCGCTGGCCACCCGATCGAGTCGGCATACGCGCGCAGAGCGAGAACGTCGTTGAACGTGATCGACCGGGGCGTATCGATGCCCAGCGTGCGCAGCAGCGTGGCTTGTGCGCTCTTGCTCAGCTCGAGCGCGAAGACGTCGGCGCCGTTCAGCACGCGAGCGCCGAGGCGCTCGAGCGTTCGCATATAGGCAAGTGCCAGCGGCACCGCACGGGTATTCCCGCGAACATAGGCGCTCGGGCTCGCCTGGTTGAAGTACAGGTCCGCCGTCAGAGCGTCGACGTTGCTGAACGCCGCCCGCGTCAGATCGAATGGCTCGTAGGGAATGCCGCGCCGCTCGAGTGCCGCAAACAGCGGCTTCTGCCACTCAGGGTGTTCATGGAGTACGACGAGATCGAGGTTCCGTGGCACGTCGCTCATGGTGAGCCGGTGACGAATAAGGATGAATGGGCTAGAACACGTACTCGACGCCGACGAGCGGTGAGATCTTGTCGCGCAAACCGGCGGAGTTCAGCCGCACGAGCATGTTCGTGGTCAGGAGCATGCGTCCGAACGCGTTGATCTTCAATCCGGCCGCTGCGCTCAGCTCGCTGAACGATTGCTCTTTGAACGTGATGTTCGGATACACCGACACGCCATCGAGGGCGTGGAAGTCCTCGAGCGTCAGACGTCTCGAGCTGATGACGTAGCGTCCGAGCACGTCCACCACCGCCGTCACCCGCGAGTGGATTTCCATCACCGCGCCGGCGGAGTAGACGCCGACGTCTGGCAGATCCTCCGAGATCCCCGCCCCTGGTTCGCCGCCAAGCACGCTCGCCCCGTTCCACTGATAGCCGAGATTGACGTGCGGAGACACGGCACCGTAGCTGGCCGACCAGACGCCGAAAGGCTGCACCCCAGCCGCTCCGGTACCCAGCAGGTTCTTTTCGTCACCCGTCGGGAGCCGCAGGTCCGCGCCCACCGCCCATCCCTGATGGCCGGACCTCCTGATTGTCTGCTTCAAGCGAACGGTCAGATCGCCAGGCCCCGATGCGTGGCCGAACGCCGTGAAAATGCGGCGGGAGCCGACGCTGTCGTCGATTGCCCGGAAGAAATGCGTCTCGGGATCGGTCGTGCCAATCCGGCGGATGGTGGCGTCGGACGTCACGACGATGTCGGTGCTGACGTAGGGAACGACCACCGAGATGTCCAGGCGATTCGTCACCCCGTAGCTGATGTAGGCCGCCGACCGGTTGACCGTGGCGTCGATCGAATTGAGCGTCGTTACGACGTCTTCGCGTCCACCGCGCAGCTCGGCGTCATCGTGAGTGAAGACGGCGGGAACGGCGTCGAGATCGACGCCCTCGATCGAATCAAACGACAGCCGCTCGAAGGCAAAGCCGATGGAAATCCGGCGGGCGCCGAGCGTGTCGGCGCGTTCCGAGAGGATCGGCCCGAAGCTGGTGGTCGTTCGTGAGAAGACGCCGAGCGCGGGATCGAACTGGTAGGTGAAGCCGGAGGCCGGCGATGGCAGCGGCCGCGACACGATCTGGCTGGTCAGCGCGGTTCCGAACTGCGAGAACTCGCTTTCGAACCCGCTGTTGAAATGGCCGGAGTGCGTGGCGCCGCTGGGCAACGCCGTGTTGCTGTTCACGACCAGCCCGTTGGGTCCGTAGAGCTCTGTGAAGATGCGCGACAGCTCGGTGACGGGCACCGCGACGTTGATCGGCTCCTGCGCCCGCGCAGGGTGAGCTGCTGCCAGCAGCGCGATGAACGCGCCGGTCGTTCCCAGCCGCATGCGTCCTCCAGTGATCAGCTGCCGATCGTGGTGATGATCCACCCTGTCGCGGTCTTCTCGAAGCGAAGCGTCTGCCGGCTCTGTGCGTTCTGCCGGCGGCCGCCAGTCGTGATGACGTCACGACGGGAGATTCGCGCCGTGGCGGTCCGGCCTTCGACGCGGAGCTCTTCGATCATGATGGTGACCTGTTGCGAGTCGACCTGCCGAAAGCTCTCGCGAAGCCGCGTCTCTTCAGCAGCTGAGAGGCCAGGGCGGACCGACCGGTAGAGGGCCACGCTCTTCTGTTCGATGGCCGCCTGGTAGGTCGCGACCACGCGGCGAATGGCCGTGTCGTCTGATTCGACAGGCGCTGCCGGCGCGGTCTCCGGAGTCACGCCTCGTGCAGCAGGCTGCGTCGGAGGCTGCGGATCCGCTGCGCGCACGGGCGCGGGCGCGGGTGCGGGCTGTGCCTGTGATGAAGGGGTCACAACCGGCGGCTCGACGGCGGCGGGCGCTGGTGACGTCTGCGCCGGTATGGGCGTGGACGGCGGCCCAGGCGTTGCTGCAGGAACCGGTGGTGGCTGTGCCGTCTGCGCTGCCGACGGCGGCGGCTGTGATGGCTGCACGGCCGGGCCTGGCGCAATGGCCACGCTCGCCGGAGGAGCCGTACCGCCGCCGCGAACGGCTGGCGCCGGAGACCGCTCGGATTTGGACCGTGGCGGCGCCGGGGTGGGCGCACTCGTCGGCCCAGTCCGCGCCGACGACGGAGCCGCCGTGCCCGAGGCGGGGACCGGTGCCGCCGGAGGCGGCGCTGGCGCCGGTTGTGTCGCGGCGGCGCGCTCCGGCACTGTGGCCGGACCCGGCTGGTCCCTCCCGGTCCACAGCATGAACCCCACGACAGGAGCGATCACGAGCGCGAGCAGTGCGATACCCCACCGCCACGAGCGCGCAGGGTGTACGACAGCCGCCGGAGTCTGCGACAACGCTGGTGGCGGCGAAGCAGGAGTGGCGCTGAAGCTCGTTCGGCTCGAACTGACGCCCATCATCGTGCCGGAGTCGAAGTCGCGCTTGAATCGTTTCAGCTCGGCCTGCAGATCTGAGGCGTGCTGAAAGCGGAGCTCTCGATCCTTCTCGAGCAGCGTGACGACAATCCCTTCGAGCCGCGGCGGCACGAGCGGATTCAGGGTGGGAAGGACGGGTGGCATGTGGTTCAGGATCGCGTCGAAGGCCAGCGCCGGAGTGCTGCCCCCGAACGCCTGCTTGCCGGTCGCCATTTCGTAGAGCACCGCACCGAGAGAGAACAGATCCGTGCGCGAGTCCACTTCTTCGCCGCGCGCCTGCTCCGGCGACATGTACGACACGGTCCCAAGCGCCGAGCCGGGCAGCGTCATCTGCTCAACGATCGTCTGATGCGTGCTGTCATCGACGGTGCGCCCGTCCGCGACGCTGTCTGTCGAGCCTCCTGCCGAAGACAGCTTGGCAAGTCCGAAGTCGAGGATCTTCACGCGGTTCTTGTCGCCGACGAAGATGTTCGACGGCTTGATGTCGCGATGGATGATGCCCTGTGTGTGCGCCGCCTCGAGGGCATCCGCCAGCTGAATGGCGATCTCGACCAGATCGCCGACCTTCAGCGGGCCTTTGTTGATGCGATCGCGCAGGTTCTCGCCCTTGAGCGCCTCCATCACGATGAACGGCGCGCCATCGTCCTCGCCGATATCGTAGATGGCGCAGATCCCGGGATGACTGAGCGAACTGGCTGCGCGGGCTTCGACGCGGAACCGATCGAGCGCCTGCCGATTCTTCACCGAGACGGGCGGCAGGAACTTCAAGGCCACCCGCCGTCCGAGGCGTTCGTCTTCGGCCAGGTAGACGATGCCCATCCCGCCCGAACCGAGCGCGCTCAGCACACGATAGTGGGAGATGGCACGTCCGATCATCGCCGGCGTCGAACACGTTCCGCCGTAAGCATAGGACGGAGTGTGGAGAATGGCGTAAAGACCTGCGTGATGTCAAAGCAGAGCTGACCGGGCGGGAGAAGGGACACGGCGCCCGATGGAGCGTCCCCGCGGCCGCAGTAGACTGTGGCCGGCCTTACGCCCGCTCTCGGTCGGCGAAGAGGCCCCACTTCTATTCGAGCGGTGCTCGATCCCGGGGAACGGGACGGCTTTTGGGAATGATGGGCCCGACTCGGGATTCCAGACTCTGAACCGACGAAGCGAGTACACTTCGTCCGATCACGCGGAGGACGTGCTATGAGAACCGCTGTTGCCGTGGCCCTCGTCCTGTTCGGCACCTCGCTCGTCGCGCAGCGGCCATCGGATCCGGCGCTGCTGATTCCCGAAGCCGCACCAGAGCTGGACTACGTGGTAGCACCCGCCGCGGTCACCGCGCCGCCGGAGATGAAAATGGGAGCCGCGGCGGCGGTGGCCTTCGACGCGAAGGGCCACCTCTACGTCCTCACCCGCGGGAGGCAGGCCTTTTTCGAGTTCGATCAGAACGGCGCCTTCGTTCGCGCGTTCGGTGACGGCATGTTCACGCGGGCTCACGGGCTGCGCATCGACCGCGACGGCAACCTGTGGGCCACCGACGTCAGTGCGCACACGGTCATGAAGCTGAGCCCCGCCGGGGAAGTGCTCCTCACGCTGGGCACGAAGGGACAAGCCGGCGAGTGGAACGAAGCTGCCGGGTCGCGCAAGCTCAATCAGCCGAACGACGTCGCCATCGCGGCCAACGGTGACGTGTTCGTCGCGCAGGGTCACACACCCGGACCGAACGGCGATGCGCGTGTGCTCAAGTTCGACAAAGATGGCAAGTTCATCAAGTCGTGGGGCGGCAAGGGCAAGTCGGCCGGCCAGTTCGAGGTCGCGCATGGCATCGCCTTCGACGCCAAGGGGCTGCTCTGGGTCGCCGATCGCGAGAACCAGCGCATCCAGGTGTTCGACGCCGACGGCACCTTCGTACGGGAGATGAAGTACGCCGGGCTGCCGTGCAGCTTCGACATCGGCAAGCAGTTCGTCTACATGGTCAACGGGTTCGCCGGTCAGATCGTGAAAATGGATCTCGCCGGCAAGGTGCTGGCGGTGCTCGGCAAGCCGGGCAAGGGACCGGGTGAGTTCGGCGAGGCGCATTTCATCGCCGTGAGCCCGAAGGACGAGCTCTACGTCGCCGACTCGGTCAATGCGGCACTCGTGAAGTTCGTCAAAAAATAGGGCTCGGGACTCGGGACTCGGGGCTCGGGACTCGGGACTCGGGGCTCGGGATTCGCGATTCGCGATTGATCTCTGTGTCTGGTAACTCCTCGCCGTCTGGCCTCTCGCGGCGCGCGCTGCTCGCCGGCCTCTTCGCGCAACCGCTGCTGGCCGGAGTGGTGCACGGCCAGGGCCGTCAGGTGACGAAGCCCAAGCCGTTGCCCGCCGGCGCAGTGACGCACGACTGGCCCTCGTTCCTCGGGCCGGCGCACAACCCGGTCTCCACCGAAACGAAGCTCACACGCACGCTGCCGCCGCCGCTCGTGTGGGAGTTTCCCCGCGGCGAAGGCTACACATCGCCGGCCATCGTCGGCGATCGGCTCGTCTTTCTGCATCGCCTCCGCAACGAAGAAGCGGTCGAGTGCCTGCATCCCGAGACCGGCGCGACGCGGTGGCGCTTCACCTATCCGACTGCCTACGAGGATCGATACGGCTACAACAACGGCCCGCGCTCGAGCCCGGTGATCGATGGCCAGCGTGTGTTCACGCTGGGCGCGGAAGCCAAGCTCCACTGCCTCGATCTCGCGTCAGGCAAGGTGATCTGGAAGAAGGATCTGCGCGCCGAGTATCGCGTGCCGCAGGATTTCTTCGGCACCGCATCGACTCCTCTCGTCGAAGGGCGCACGCTGATCGTCAACGTCGGCGCGCCCGGCGGCCCGTGCGTCGTCGGGCTCGACCTCGAGAGCGGACGTGAAGCCTGGCGCGCCGGCAAAGAGTGGGGACCGAGCTATGCCTCGCCGGTGCCCGCGACGATACACGGACAGCGGCGCGTGCTCGTGTTCGCCGGCGGCGAGTCGAATCCACCGACCGGCGGCCTCATGTGCATCGACCCCTCGAACGGGAAGGTGAACTTCACGTTCCCCTGGCGCAGCCGCAGCTACGAATCGGTGAACGCGTCGTGTCCGGTCGTCTTCGACAACAAGGTGTTCATCTCGGCGAGCTATCGCACCGGCGGGGCGCTGCTCGAGGTCCGTCCCGACTTCACGCATCGGGTGCTCTGGACGACGCAGGAGTTTGCGCTTCACTTCAACACGGCGATTCATCAGAGCGGCTATCTGTACGGCTTCGACGGGCGCAACGAGCCGGACGCATCGCTCGCCTGCATCGACGCCGCCACCGGCAAGGTCGTGTGGCGGGAAACACCGGAGTGGCCGGAGCGCCTGGGCGGACGCGAGGAAGTGGTGGGCCCCTACCGGGGCGCGCTGCTCGCAGTCGACGGACAGTTCCTGTGCATCGGCGAGCTCGGCCACCTGATGTGGATGGATCTCTCGCCGAAGGGATACAAGGAGGTCTCACGCACCTGGCTGTTCGCCGCACGCGAAACGTGGTGCCCGCCGGTCGTCAGCCGCGGGCTGCTCTACGTGGCGCAGAACACACGCGATCTGATGCGCGCATCGACACCACGGCTGTTGTGCTACGACATGAGGGGGTGATCCTTCGTATGCGTCGTGGGCACCGGAAGCTGCGTGGTCCACCGACACATCGCGCTAATATTGGGGCGCATGTCTGCAACACGATCGACGGGAATCGGCCTCGGCCTGCTCGCTGCCCTGGTGCTCTGTTCGGCGGTCGCTGTCGGCGCCCAGCGTGTGAAGTCCGACCAGGACACGTTGATGCAGCTCGAGCGCGACTGGGATGCGGCGTTCCATCGCGGCGACGCCAAGTTCATCGCCAGCATCCTGGCCGACGACTTCATCGCCACCTACGACAATGGCGTGCGCGCGGACAAGGCGAAGGAGCTGGACCTCGCCGCCAACTTCAACCAGCAGATCGACGCCTCGTCGCTCGATGAGTTCACGATCCACATCTATGGCGACGTGGCCGTGGTCTGGTTCACGCTGCGTCTCCTCGGCCCGATCCAGGGAAAGCCGGTGCAGATGACGTATCGCTACATGGACGTCTGGAGATATCAAGACGGCAAGTGGCTCTGCGTCGCAAGCCAGAGCACGCGGGTGCAGGACGAGAAGCCGAAGGCCGAGTAGTCCGGAGCCCGGAGCCCGGAGCCTGACGAGGATCATTCCGTGTCCAAGCTGACTGGCGTCGTGGCAGCAGTGACGATCGGGCTCATCCTGTCGCTGCAAGTCGGTGCACAGGCGCCGCAGCGACCTGCCGCGCCGAAGCCGGCGGCAAAGGCGGCGCCTGACGACCGGGCGCTCGAGAAGGCGGGCGCCGACGGCGACTGGATCACCTACGGGCTGACGCAGGCGGAGACGCGCTACAGCCCACTCACCGACATCAACGCCGCCAACGTCAGCCGGCTCGCGCCCGTCTGGGAATTCGAGCTGGGGCCCGGCGGCGGCAACCAGGAAGCCACGCCGCTCGTGTGGAACGGCACCATCTACGCCATCACCAACTGGAGCGTCGTCTTCGCGATCGACGCGCGGACCGGCAAAGAGAAATGGCGGCACGATCCAAAGGTCGATCAGGTCGCCGTCCGGCCCGAGATTTGTTGCGGCGTCGTGAACCGCGGTCTCGCCGTCTACCGGGGACGAATCATTGCGCCGGTCATCGACGGCCGGTTGCGGTCGCTCGACGCTGAAACCGGCACCCTCGTCTGGCAATCACGGGTGGCGTTTCCGCAGGAGGATCGCCACACCATCACGATGGCGCCGCGAATCGCCAAGGGGAAGGTGATTGTCGGCGTCAGCGGCGGCGACCGTCCGACGCGCGGCTTCTTCGATGCGTACGACGCCGCCACCGGACGGCGTGCCTGGCGCTTCTACACAGTGCCGGGCGATCCGTCGAAGCCATTCGAGAACGCGGCGATGAAGAAGGCCGCGGAGACCTGGGACAACGACTGGTGGAAGCGCGGCGGCGGCGGTGCGGTCTGGGACGGCATGGCGTACGACCCGGATCTGGAGCTGGTCTACGTCGGCACCGGCAACGCCGAACCATGGACCTTCCACCTGCGCTCGTCGAAGGACAAGGACAACCTGTACGTCGCGTCGATTCTCGCGGTGGACGTCGACACCGGCGAGTTGAAGTGGCACTTCCAGGTCGTGCCGGGCGACAACTGGGACTACGACAGCGTCCAGCACCTGCTGCT
>DASUGH010000127.1:0-7286 GCA_036274155.1 Vicinamibacterales bacterium
CGTCAGCAGCAGCGTGCCGGCCCCTCCGCGCGCAACGAGATAGAAGAACACCCGGCCGAACGGGCCCACGCCTTCGAGCCGCATCGACGACGGCTGCTCGAACCCCGCGACGACCCGTCCGCCAATCTTTTCTTCGCCGGCCCGGCCTGACAGGCCGATTTCAGCGGTCAGCGTGCGTATGCCGGCGCAGGTTGTGGAGAGCTGAGTCTGGACGGCTGCGAAGTCGGCGAAGGGTGTGCCTGGATCCGATGGAAGCGTCATGAGCGCCTTCGGCGCACAGGACGACAAAAGCAAAACTCCCAACAACCAACTCCCAGCTCCCAAAGGAAATCTTCGGGAGGGACTCTTGTCGGAGCGGGTCCGGGAACTGATCACACTAGCGTGGAAGCTTCCGTTTCGCGTCTTCGAGCTTGCGTTCGATCGCGGCTTTCTCGATCCCCTGGCCGTCGCCGGCGAGCGCCTTGGTCCACGCGTCTATGGCGTCCTGCATTGCCCCGCGCCGCGCATGGACGTCGCCGAGATGATCCTGGATTTCCGAATTCTTGGGCAGCTTCTCGGCCGCCGCCATGAGGTACTTGACGGCCTCGTTCAGTTCTCCGCGCTTGTAGTGCGCCCAGCCAAGGCTGTCCAGGTACTCCGGACGATCCGGGTCCACAGCAAGCGCGCGGCGCACCAGCGACACGGCCTCATCGAGCTGTTCGCCCCGGTTTGCCAGCATGTAGCCGAGGTGATTCAGGATGCGAGCATTCGTCGGATTGCTCGCCAACAGCTGCCGGAGCACCCGTTCCGCATCGCTGGTCCGTCCCGCGTCGGCATAGGCGTCTGCCAGTGCGAACTGGACGTTCGGGTTGGTCGGAAACGTCTTCGCCGCCGACTCGGCGATGGCGACCGCCTCGCTCGTGCGGCCGGCGCTCGAGTAGAGCGTGGCAAGCGTCAACTGCGACTGCAAGTCTCTCGGGTTCGCCTTGGCTGTGGCTTCGGCAACGGCGATCCCGCCGCTGCGGTCGCCAGCTTCGAACAATGCGCGCGCCTGATAACTCGGGAAATTCAGGTCGTCGGGATGCTGCTTCCTCGCCTCGCCCGCGAGCGTCGCAGCCTGCGTGAACTCCCTGGCGGCAAAGAGCGCGACAATCCGCCGAACCTTGAGGTCACGGTTGGTCGGCTGCTCTGCCAGCGCCACGGTGTATGCCGCGGCCGCCTCGCGCCACTGTTCGTCCTGCTCGAGATATCGCGCCAGATCGACCGCCAGTTCAGGCACGAAGTCGATCACCTCGGCCAGTGTGTCGATCGCCCCCTTCAGGTTGCCTGCGGAGACATGGGCAGCGGCCAGCAGACGCCGCGCGGCCTCATTGCCTGGACTCTGGGCGACGACCTTGCTGATGACCTGAACGGCCTTCTGCGGCTCGTTGTTGCGCAGATACATCCGGCCAAGCGTGTAATGCATCTGCAGGTCGATGCCGATGCTTCCGGCCACCGCTCGTTCGAGATGCGTGACCGCGTTCCTCACGTCTTCGGGCGACGCCCCACGCGCCGCGTTGTCAACGGAGGTCGCGTAGAGGTAACCGAGGATGGTGTTCGCCTCGACGTTCTTGGCGTCGATGGCCAGCGCTTCCTTGGCGGCCTTCTCGGCTTCGGCGCGCGCCGCCGGTCTCTTGCGGTAATGGACGCCCGCAATCTCCGCCTTGATTTCCGCCGACGCGGGATCCGCGTTCGCGGCGCGCTGCAGCGCGGCCAGCGCTCCTTCGACATCGCCCGCCTCCTCGAGTCGCCGGGCGTGGAGAAATTCGTAGTAAGGGTTTGCCTGATTCTGCTGCGCCGTGGCGGCAACAGGGCTCAGCCCAAGAAGAACGAGCACGAGCGCGGCGCAGCGTCTTCGCGAAAGCGGACGATTCATGTCAGGCATGGGGTAAACGATTTTACTTCAAGATGTTATAGTCCTTCCGGACCCGGAGAAAACATGCCCGTCGACGCGGAACTGCTGGAAATACTGGCCTGCCCGAACTGCAAGACGCCGGTAAAGCTTGTCCATGATGGCGCCGGCCTGAAGTGCGACCAGTGCAAGCGGGTGTACCCCATCAAGGACGACATCCCGGTCATGCTGATTGACGAGGCCACTGTCGAACCCTGAGTTGCAGAGAATCCTGCTCGTCCGCCTTCGAGTTCTCGGCGACGTCGTCTTTACCACACCAATCATCCGCGCTCTCCGCCGCCGGTTTTCTGACGCCCATCTGTCCTACCTGGTCGAGCCAGGCGCCGCTCCTGTCGTGGCCGGCAACCCGCACCTCAACGAGGTCATCGTCTGCCCGAAACACTCTGGCCCCCGGAGGTTCATCGAGGACTTCAAGCTGGCGCGGCGGCTCCGCCGCAGCCGCTTCGACGTCGTCATCGATCTGCACGGTGGTCCGCGAGCAGCATGGCTGGCGTGGTCGACGGGGGCTCCGATGCGCATCGGCTACACGATCGCCGGACGGACGTGGATGTATACCCACGTCGTCAGGCGTGCGCCGAACCTGACGCCGCGCCACTCGGTGCTGAACCAGGCGGACCTGCTGGAGCCGCTGGGCATTACGGGCATCGACGCGAGCAATGACCCGCTCGAAATGGCTGACGATCCCGCTGCCCGCGGCCGCGTCGACGCGCGCCTGACGCAATTGGGCATCACCCGCGAAGATACGCTCGCCGTGATGCACGTCAGCGCCAGCAACCCTTTCAAGCGGTGGCCGGCCGGATCGTTCGCCGAGGCGGCAGCGGCATTGGTCCGGAACCATCCCAGGCTTCATGTCGTGGTCGTCTCCGGGCCGTCGGATCAGGACGCAGCGGCGGTGGCGGTCCGTGAGGCCCGCGTCGCCGCGGGCAGCGCGGGTGAGCGCATCGTCGAAGGGCACCACGACCTGGCTGAGTTGCGGGAACTCATCGCGCGAGCGGCGGTGTACATTGGTGGCGACAGCGGGCCGCTGCATGTGGCCGCGACAACCGGCACGCCGATAGTGGAACTCCTGGGACCAACGCTGCGAGAGCGTTCGTACCCGTGGCGACGGCCGGAGGCGTTCAGCGAGATGATTGACGTCGGGGCGCTGCCGTGCCGGCCGTGTGACGAGCGGCGGTGCGTGCCGGGTGACTTCCGTTGTCTGACCGGAATCGGCGTGGAGCAGGTAGTGGCAGCGGCTGAACGCGCGTTAGAGACACGAGCATGACCACGACAACGATGACGGCGATTGCGCAGCCGGCCTTCCGGCTGGACCGCGCGGCCTTCTGGCTGCTGCTCGCGTTCGTCGCGTCACTCCAGCTCTCGATTGCCGCGGCCGGCATTCTCCTGACCGCCGCGCTGCTGGCCTGGGCAGCGGTCCTCGTGCGCGATCGCGCGCGGCCGGACGCTCCCTCGTTCATGCTGCCGCTGGCTGTTTACGGAGCGGTCACGCTGGTTTCAGCCGCCTTCTCGTCCGATCCGTGGGCCAGCTTCGTGGACAGCAAGCAGCTCGTGCTGCTGCTGATCGTGCCGATGGTCTACCAGATCGCACGCGGCCGGCAGGCCACGCTCGTGCTCGACACCATTCTTGCGGTCGGTGCCGCCAGCGCAGCCGTCGGCATCGTGCAATACGGCGTGCTCCACTACGACAACCTCCGGCTGCGGCCGGACGGTGCGCTCACCCACTACATGACGTACTCGGGCACGCTGATGCTGGTGCTGTGCGCGGCAGTGGCGAGGCTCGTCTTCGGCAACAGGGATCGCATCTGGCCGGCGCTCATCATGCCGGCGCTGGTCGTGGCCCTGGCCGTGAGCCTGGGGCGCAATGCCTGGGTCGGAGCGTGCGTCGCGATCGGCCTGCTGCTGGCGCTCCGTGATTTTCGATTGACAGCGCTGCTGCCGGTGGCGGTCGCGCTCGTGCTCGCCCTGGCGCCGGATACGATCACGAGCCGTGTGATGTCGATGTTCGACCTGCAGGATCCATCGAACAGGGATCGTCTCGCGATGCTCGAAGCCGGCTCCGGCATGGTTCGAGATCATCCGCTCACCGGAGTCGGCCCGGCGATGGTTCAGGGCGTCTATCCTCAATACCGTCCGGACTATGCGGTACAGCAGGTCAATCCGCACCTGCACAACGTGCCGATGCAGATCGCCGCGGAGCGCGGGCTGCCGGCGCTCGCCGTCTGGGCATGGTTCATCGCCACGCTGGGAACAGCGCTGGCGCGATTGTTCCGCCGTTCTCAGGATCGCCTGCTGCCGGCCATGGCGATCGCCGCAACGGCGGCGATGCTCGCGGCAGGCCTCTTCGAGTACAACTTCGGTGATTCGGAATTCCTGATGCTGTTCCTCGTGCTGATCACGCTTCCGTTCGCGGCCGCGAACGAATCGCGCGCCGGCGCCCCTCGCACGGCGTAGCCGTCGTCTCGATGCAGCTGCCTCCGCTCGAACTCGATCGCGCCCGGCAGATTACCGCCAGCTTCACGGGTGCGCGCGTCATGGTCGTCGGCGACGCGATGCTCGACAGGTTCGTTGTCGGGCAAGTGACGCGAATTTCGCCCGAAGCGCCCGTTCCCGTCGTGACGTTCGACCACGAGCTCCATCGGATTGGCGGGTCGGCCAACGTGGCGAACAACATCGCGGCGCTGGGCGGGTCGGCAACGCTCGTCGCGGTCACCGGCGCCGACGACGCCGCCGCGACGCTGACGCGGGCGTGCCGCGAAGCCGGCATCGCGCCTGCCCTGGTCGGCGACGCGTCCCGGCCGACCACCACCAAGGTCCGCATCGTCACCGAGCGCAATCAGCAGGTGGCGCGAATCGATTACGAAGCCGACGCGGAGATCAAGGACGAGATCGAGCAACGGCTGATCGCCGAAATCCAGAAGCACGCGCCGGAAGCGTCGGCGATCGTCATTTCCGACTATCTGAAGGGATGCATCACGCTCGGGGTCATGCAGGCGGTTGTGGCGACGGCGGCCGAGAGAGGGACGCCGGTGCTCGTCGATCCGAAGATTCCCCATGTGGACTACTACGCGGGCGCCACGATCGTCACCCCGAACCATCACGAGGCCGAGATCGCGGCGAACATGCGCGTGCGGAGCGAGGACGATGCGCGCGGCGCGGCGCGGTTGTTCCGCGAACGCGCGAAGTGCCAGAGCGTGCTGATCACGCGCGGCGATCAGGGGATGTGGCTGCTGGCAGACGGGATCGAGGGGAATCTTCCGGCAAGCGCACGCGAGGTCGCCGACGTGACCGGAGCAGGCGACACCGTGATTGCGACGCTCGCACTTTCGCTGGCGGCTGGGGCGACGCTCAGCGAGGCCGCCCATCTCGCCAATGAAGCTGCAGGAATCGTGGTCGGCCGGTTCGGACCGGCGACCGTTCGCGCCTCGGAATTGCTGAAGGCTCTCGAGAAGTAGGTCTACGGGCAGGGCGGCAGGCCAGCGCCGCGACGCCCACCGCCTTCACGCGCGCCGCCCTCGCGTGGGCCGCGTCCACCCTCACGGGGACCGCGGCCACCTTCGCGGGGGCCTCCCGCACGAGGGCCTCGCTCGCCTGCACGCGGGCCTCTGCCGCCTTCACCGCGGCCCCTGCCGGCTTCACCGCGACCGCGTCCGCCGCCTTCCCCGCGACCTCCCTCGCCGGCCCCACGGCGTCCGGTTCCCGGTTCGCCGGGCACTCTCACCTGACACGGATTTGGCGGGTTCGGCAGAGGAGCCGGAGCCGGTTCCTGCCCCAGCGACTTTATTGGCGCCAGGACGGCGCCGCCGACAGCGAGGAGCCCGAGGAAGAATCCGCGGCGGTTCATAGAGCCTCCATCGTTCGACGTGGTTGCCCGGACTGTACCCGATCAGTGACGAAAGTGCCTTCTGCCCGTGAACACCATCGCCAGCCCGTGTTCGTCGGCAGCGGCAATCACTTCCTCGTCGCGCACTGACCCGCCCGGCTGCGCCACGGCGGTCGCGCCGGCTTCCGCGACGGCATCGAGGCCGTCCCGGAACGGAAAGAACGCGTCGGACGCAGCCACGGAGCCCTTGAGCAGGTCCGCCGACAGGCCGGCTTTCATGCGCGCCAGGCGGACGGCGTCCACGCGGCTCATCTGACCGGCGCCGATGGCGAGCGTTCTGTCCGAGGCCGTGAAGATCACGGCATTCGATTTCACGTGCGCGCAGATGCGCCAGGCAAAGCGCAGCGCGTGCCACTCCGCCGCGGTCGGCTGACGCTTCGTCACGACCTTGATCTGACTGTCCGGCCAGCCGAGCGCCGCCTCCGTCACGCGGTCCCGGCTCTGCTCGACGATGGCCCCGACCAGCGATCGGATGTCGCGATCGTCAGCTGGGATCCGCTCGAAATCGACGACGACCACGCGCAGGTTCGGCTTGGTCGCGAGTATGGAGCGCGCCGCCTCGTCGACGCCGGGAGCGATCACCGCCTCGATGAAGGTCGAGACGAGCGCACGTGCCGTTGCGGCGTCGATCGGTCGATTGAGCCCGACGATGCCGCCGAAGGCGGCGAGCGCGTCGACGTCACGCGCGCGTACGTAGGCTTCGGTGGCACTCTCGCCGGTTGCCACGCCGCAGGGGTTCGTATGCTTGATCACGGCGGCGACCGGCTCGGTGAAATCGAGCACGATGCGGAGCGCCGCGTCGAGATCGAGCAGGTTGTTGTACGACAGCTCCTTGCCCTGCAGCACGGTGGTGTCGCCGAACCCGTAGCGCGGATATTCCGTGTAGAGCGTGGCGCTCTGATGCGGGTTCTCTCCGTAGCGGAGATCCTGCACCTTGAGCAGCGTGCGCATCCGGAATGCCGGCGAACCGGCAGGCTGACGCGCGAATCCCGCATCACCAGCAGTCACCTCGGCGAGCGTGGCGGCGATGGCGGCGTCGTAGAACGACGTGTGCACGAAGGCGCGCCGCGCCAGCGCGAAGCGGAAGCCCGGCGACGGACCGCCCGGGAGATCGAGCTGCTCGAGGACGAAGGGGTAGTCGTCCGGCGAGACCACGACGATCACGTCCTGGAAATTTTTCGCGGCTCCCCGGACGAGGCTCGGGCCACCGATGTCGATCTCCTCGATCAGCGCCTCGAAAGGCGTCGAGCTGTCGGCGGCGGCCTTTTCGAACGGATAGAGGTTCACGGCCACCAGATCGATCATCGTGATGCCGTGCCGTGCGGCCGCCTCGAGATCGGCGGCCACCGAACGCCTGGCGAGAATGCCGCCATGCACCATCGGATGCAGCGTCTTGACGCGGCCGTCCATCATTTCGGGAAAGCCGGTCACCTCGCCGATCGGCACCACGCGCAGGCCGCCCTCCTCCAGCGCGCG
>DASUGH010000128.1:0-40582 GCA_036274155.1 Vicinamibacterales bacterium
TCGAAATTCATCAACGCCAAGCCGGTGTACTTCCCGCCGATCGACAACAGGTGGAGCAACGATGATTACGGCAACACGGTCTACAAGACCTCGGTGTTCAATGACAAGGACGGCACCATCACCGGTGTCGTCAATTCCTACATCGTCAACATCACCGGAATCGACGCCGACGAAGCCTGTGAGGCCAAGCCCACCTGGAACGCCGTGGTGTGTAAGGGCGATATCGGCCGCATGAATGTTGGCGGCGGTGGTGGTGCTGTCGGGTTCGGCGGCTTCGGCCGCGGCGGCGGTGCTCGTGCCGGTGGTCCCGGTGGCGCTCCCGGTGCCGGTCCCGCACGAGGCGGAGCTCCCGGTCGTGGCGCAGGTGCCCCCGGAGGTGGTGCTGCTGCACCTGTTGCCTTTGCTATTGCCCCCGGTGGTGGTCGAATTAGAGGTACCGCTGCACCTTCAGGGCCGCCAGTCGTTCTCAGCCGCAACGGCAAGGAGTTTACCGCCAACGGTGCAACCAACGTGCGAGCGGGCACCGAGTACAAGGTCACCACCGAAAGGCTGTCCCTGTCCCTCAGCGTGACGGAACTGGATGCCGGTTCGTGGGTGATGTTCGAGCTGCCGGGATTCACCGCCGCGAACTCCGGTACGGCGGTAGACAGCCTGGACGCGCTGCGCCAGGCCACCACCACCTCGTACTACAAGGGCAACGGTACGCTGTGGGTGAAGCTTGTCTCCAGCGGTGACATCCGTGGCTCTCAGGAACGCCCCGCCAGCGGCGGAGCCAATCTCCAGGTCAACCGGTAAGCATCAATCCTGCTGCACGACCAAGAGCCCCCGGCTGTGCCCGGGGGCTCTTTTTTCGTACAGCAATAGCCAAGTCCGGCGCGCGTGTTCATATCAACGCGGCAACCTGTTGCTGGCGGCGCCCCCACAGCCGCCTCCTGAGGAGGGCAATGTAGGCAGCGCCCCGTACGCTATGGTGCACCGACGGTCGCAGCGAGGACTTTTTGCGCTATCGAGATTGATCGTGCGGCACAGTGCACGTCGAAGACGCCGTGGCACGGTTTCCCGCCACGTCATCGACGGTCGCGTCGATCGTGTACGTACGGCCATCCTGCGAGCCCGAACGCCTCGCCCGTAGCGCGACCTTCCCCCCCGTGATGACGATGTCACCGTCCGCGGTGGCTTCGTCGCTCGAGGCGCGGATCCGCATCGTCGCCGGTGCCACGCCAGACCACGCATCGCTGGCGGTGATGGATGCGACCTGGACGAGCGAGTTGTTGGGTGGCCATACGATGCACGGAACGACAGGGAGACCAGCGAATGACGGCGGCGTCGCGTCGATCTTGAACGTCAGCGAACGCGTCGTCTCGATGTTGTCGGCCCTGTCAATCCCACGGTATTCGAGCAGATGGGCGCCGTCTCCCGACACCGCGAACGGCCCCGCGTACACGTGCCAGGCGCCGGTGCCCTCCAGACGGTATTCGATGCGATCCAGGTCGCGATCCTGGTCAGTGGAGTCGAGCGTGACTGTCGGATCGACATACCAGCCGTTCACCGCCGCCGGTGAGAGCGTCGCCGTCGTGACTGGCGCGGATTGCAGGCCACAACTGACAGCGGTGACGCCGCCCACCGACTCGTACTTGGCGGTGGTCTCCTGTTGGTACTTCACGACCAGCGACTCGCAGCGCGACTGGGTAGTGTGCATGTTGCCGCCGCAGCTGAAGCTGCTGGCCGTGTTGGGATCGCCGACGCCGTCCCACACCGCGTACTGCGGGTAGGGGCACATCGGGCGTGTGCGTGGCGGCCCCGTCATGCCGCGGCCGGGCGCACTCGACGACAGGATGGTGTCGGGCGCCACGTCGTTCTCGGCCCAATTGGTCAGCACGTCGAAGAGCCCCTGCGGCTGCGGCCCGATGCCGCCGCCGCAGTGGTTGACGCCCGGTGCCGTGAAGAAGCGGAACCAGGGCGTCACGTTCTCGAGGCCGCCGTAGTGGTCGATCACCGTGTCGTAGTAATACCCGTTCTGCGGCCACGGCATGTCGGGATCGGCGAGGCCATGCCACATCAGGATCTTTCCGCCGCGGCCGCGAACGAGATCGAGATCCGGTGAACGGAGATCCAGATGCGGACCGACGCTGGTGGTGGCCAGCTGGTGGAGATCGTCCCAGTCGGCGAGCGGCAGGTCGCGGATGTTGAAGTTCAGATCGCCCTTCGCCCAGCCGAAGATGCCGAAGGCGCCGTTGCTGGGACCGGGCGCGACGGGAGCCATCGAAGCGGCCGCTCCACGGCCGTTCGAGAGCCACACCCGAGCCCCCACGTCGTTGCGCGGACCGTCGAACGCCATGTCGATCGCTTCCGCCTCGGTGGGAGTCAGACAGGTGCCGGCCCCTGGTGCCCCCGGCTGACCACAGACGTTGAGCGCGGCGCTGGCGCGGCACGCGCGCGGATTGCTCAACATGCCATCGGCGAGGCCGTCCTGTCCGTCACACTCGGCGATCATGCGCGCCACGGCCGCGTTCGTCTTGGCGGTGCTGATGGTGCCGCCAGTCATCTCGAGATTGAGCCAGACCCGCCACGAGATGGTTGACGAAGTTCGTGTCTGGTGCGCGAACGGAGCGCCAACCAGAAAGCCGTCGAAATCGTCGCCGTACTTCTGCGCCACCACCAGTGCCTGCCGTCCGCCGGTGGAGCAACCCTCGAAATAGTTGCGAAACGCCGGTCTGCCGTAATAGGCATTCGTCAGACGCAGCGCCCATTCATACTGCAGTCGAAGGCTCTCGCTGTAGAAGTCCTCGACCTGGCCGCGGTTCAATTCGTTGGTCGCCTGAATCACACCAAAGGACGCGTCGAGAGCGCCACCTTGATGGCCGCTGTCCGTGAACGATCCCACCGCCCCCTGGGAAACGGGAGCGAGCACCGCGGTGGGGCCGATGCTGCCAACCAGGTTGCCGCCCCCCGTGTTGCGCACGCGTCCATTCCAGGCGCCCTGGCCGTTGGGACCGCCTCCAGTGCCGCCATCGGCTGTGTTCAACGGGAGTCCAATCCGAATGCCGACACGCTGGGCTTCGCCGGCCGCGTAACCGAAGTCGGGACCGCTGCGCTCCGAGATCACCAGATCAACCTGACAATGCGGCGTGACCGGAACCACAACTTCCGGGGCGAGCGTGATCTCCGTGACGATCTGCGCCGTGGCACTGACCACCGATGGATTGCCGGCGAGTCCGGCGGCTGTATTCTCGGTCAGGGCGGCGCAGTCCGGAACGGTTTGTGCCGAGACGGTCACCGGCTCGAACTGGATACCGCCAGGCGCCAGTGCGAGGGCTGCGGCGACCAGGAACGACCCAGCGACAACGATTCGGTGTCGGGTGAACATCGAGCCCTCCTGAATGGGATCGTGATAGAGCGCCGACGGCGCATGGGTACCAGCGTTGGACGGGAACCTCCCGTTGGACGACGAACCACGTCAATTGGTTGGGGTGAGATCACGGGCAGCTCCTGCGCTTTTGAATTCCGGGAGTAATCCTCGGCGCGCCACAGCAGAGTCTCGATCACATTGCGCCCGATCGCCAACGGTGATCGCCTTTCATCCCCGGCCGTCCGCGCGAGTTGAGAAATGCGCCGGACCGCCTCGTCTTCGGCTGGCTCGACGACTCGCTCGACATGGCTGCAAAACAATCGGTCGGCCAGGTTGGTCCGTTCCGAGGCGAACACGCTACGCCCAACCAGACGGATCGCGTATCTTTGTGGGTCTGAACGGTCCCCCCCACGCTGGAAATGGAGAGCCATCTATGAGACGCCGCACCATTCAGACCGTGTGCGCCGCCGCCCTGCTGGCGGCCGCACCCGCCTTTGCCCAGGCCCCGCCATCCGAGAACGAGGTCGGCCTGTCCGCATCGGCACTGCTCACGCTTCCTGCGAAGGGCGGAGCGAAGCTCACTGTCACCTCGCCCGCGTTCAAGCACATGGGCGATATCCCCTTCGCCAACACTCAGTACCAGGGCAACACGTTCCCTGGTCTCGAGTGGACGGCCGGACCGGCCGGCACGAAGACCTACGCCATCATCATGCAGGACACCGATGGCATGATCCGCGGCGGTCCGATCCTGCACTGGACGGCGTTCAACATCACCGGAACGAAGCTCGATGCCGGCATGACGGCGCTGCCGTCGGGCACCTACGGTCCGAACATGCGCGGCGCCGCCCAGCCGTACATGGGCCCGCGGACTCCCGCGGGACCGAAGCACCGGTATCACTTCCAGCTGTTTGCGCTCGACACACAACTGCCGGCCGACGCCGGCGCGACGATCGAGTCGCTCACCGCTGCGATCAAGGATCACGTGCTCGCCTCCGGTGAGCTCATCGGCCTCGGCCAGGTCGATCCGAGCGCGCCGCCGCCGGCGCGACGCGGTGGGGCGCCGGGTGGTGGTGGGGCGCCTGGTGGTGCTGGCGGCGCGCCGCCTCCGGGACGGTAGGCTCTTCTGGGTCCGGTCGCAAACGTGCAGCCGGACCCAGCTATCGCCATCACTCGAGTGCGGGACATCCGAGGCGCAGACGTGACCGACCAGAACGCGATCAACGAGCAGGAATGGTCGAATCCAGAAAACTGGACCGGATGGTGGTGCATCTATCGGAGTCAGCGGGATACGCGGATATGGGTACCGAAGCGCAATCCGCGTATGGGTCTGACGCTGAACTTCGCGCACCGCGGCGCCTACTGGTCGCTGCTCGGGTTGTCGATCGTTCCGCTCAGTTTCATTCTGCTGTTCCTGCTCGTCAAATTCGCCCGCTGATTCGTGCCATTCGCCTGGCCGCCAAATGCTGGCCTTCTGCAGGAGCTGGTTCAGCTGCTGGCGATCCTGTTCGCCGGCGCGGGCAACGTATCATGTCGCAGGGAGCGCCTCATGACCTTCTCCGCAAAGGCCCTCAACCCCTGGACATGGCAGGACCAGTTCACGTTTTCTCAGGCCGTCGACGTATCGGCGGCCAACCGGGTCGTCTACTGCGCCGGGCAGACGTCGGTGGACGGCGATGGCAATGTGCTGCATGCCGGCGACATGGGCGCACAGCTTGCCAAGGCGTTCGACAACCTGGAGACGGTGCTGGCCGCATCGAAGCTGACGCTGAGCAACGTGGTGCGCTTGAATTACTACGTCACCGACATCCAGGCATTCTTCGCGGCGTCGGCGATCGTGAGCGCGCGACTCGCGGCTGCTCCGTGCAAGCCTGCCGGGACGCTCCTGGGTGTGGCGAGCCTGTTTCATCCGGACGCGCTGGTCGAGATCGAAGCCACGGCCGTGGCCTGACTGCCACGCGATGACCGGCGACTGACGTTCCAGGGCCTTCACTCACTCGCTTCTTGGCAACTCAAATACGTCCACGGTGCCGGCGGTCTGCGGCAGGACGGTTTGCTCCTGCGAAACGTAGCCCTGAGCCGAAACCCGAATCGTCATGGTCTCCGTAAGCGTGAGGTCGTGCCAGCCGAAGCCGCCACCATATGACCAGACGTCACACGGCGTTTCCTGAACCTGCTTCTCGCCTTTTCTTTGACCATCGATGACCTCGGCGACTGCGTCCACGATGCATACGCCGCTCTTGTCAACTCCCATTGCCCAGAGAAAACCCCTGACATTGCTCGGCGATCTGGACACGGGAGGTGTGGAAGGCAGACCGGTCGGTCCGGTCAGGTGGGGTCCTCCAGAACAGGCCGACAGCGTGATCGCGCCGAGAATGACCGCACTTCTGAACACGACGGCCTCCTCTCTCGAGTATCAACGAATCCTGTTCGCGGAACGAACCGAGAGATCGGAATCACCTGGAAGTGCACGGAATGCTCCGATTCGTGTCCGATGCGGCACACAGTGTAGGATCGATCCCCGATGAGCTGCACGAGACCGCTCCACTTCCGCATGTTGTCTCTGCCCTTGGTGATCCTTGCCTTTTGCGGTGCGTGCAGCGGCGGCGGCACGCCGCCGCCGAAAGGACCGACGCCGGTCGAGGACCTCCCGATCCCCGACGACTACGTCGGCCCGATCGATCCGGAGTGGCCGCCCTCACACCCGGCGGACCTCGAGGTGGAGCTTCGCGCTGGCCGCCTCCTTCGGGAGCGCCAGGACCAGGGGGAACGGGTCAACCCGAAGGAGACGCTGTTCGAAGGCGACTACTCGAACGTGTACGCGTCTCAGGGACGCATCGGCAACTTCGACTACATCGAATCCATCGTCGGCGATGTGGAGAGCATCGACGATGAACTGCCGCTCGTCGTCCTGCTGCACGGCCGCGGTGGCCGGCCGTCGATTCCCTATGCAGGGATGGCGGGCGATCCGCCCGTGCGCGTCTTCTCGCCGCGCGCCCCCGACCGTCTCGGCAAGAACGGCTTCACCTGGTTTGCCACGTGGTCGACCTCGGGACAGACGGAGCTCCTCGCGCGCTCCATCGTCGGGCGCGCCGACGAGCTGGCGCCGGCCATCCAGGCGTACAGCAAGCTGCGTCCAACGCGTGGCAAGCCCATCGTCGCCGGCTTCTCGCAGGGCGGCATCCTGACTTACGCGCTCGTGACGCGATATCCGGATTTGTTCGCCGCCGCCTTCCCCGTCGCCGGGTGGATCCCCGAAGCGAATCTGCCAAAGCGCCCTAAAGAAGGGTCGAAGTATCCGCTCATCCACGCGATGCACGGCACGATCGACGAAACGGTTCCGTTCGCCGAAGGGCGCGCGACCGTCGAGGCGCTGGGGCGGCTCGGCATCACGGTCGAGTTCACGGAGGTCCCCGGCATCGCGCACGAGGTCACACCCGAGATGGGGCAGAGCGTGCGCGGCTGGATCGGAAACGTGCTCTTTCCTGGACAGCGTACTATCCGCCGCGCCAGTTCGCGCTGACGCGGAATCCTCAGCGGCCGCCCTTCGAACAGCTTGCCAAGAATCTGCCGCGGGATGGAGACGTCCTGCGAGCGCCCGCACGCCTTCGCGCCCGCGACGACGCACCGAGTTTCGAACTTTCTGCCGCGCTGCTGACTCTTCGAGAACGCAGCCCATGGAGCAATCAGGGACACTCGAGGGCGGATGACGTCTGACGACGAAACGCTGTGGGCGCTTCGCGCGCAGTGCGGCGACCGCCAGGCCATCGAGGCGCTCCTCCGCAGCGTTCAGGCTGCCCTCTATCGCTACGTGCGCCGCCTGGTCGGGGAGGCCGACGCTGACGATGTCGTGCAGGACGTGCTCGTGGCGATCGCCCGTAACGTCGTCTGGCTGGTGGAGCCGCGGCTGTTCAGGCCGTGGGCGTTTCGCATCGCCAGCCGCGCCTCGTTCAAGCACCTGCGCCGCCAGCGGCGGCGAGGTATCGAGGAGAACGCGGACAGCGTTCTGGCGTCGCTGCCCGCGCCCGAGGCACCGCTCGATAACGAACGGCTCACCGAACTGCTCGAGAGCGACGCCCTCTCGCCAGCCAGCCGTGCAGTACTGGTGCTCCACTTTCAGGAAGAGATGCAACTCGATGAGGTCGCGGCGGTGCTCGAGATTCCTCTCGGCACGGTCAAGTCGCGACTGGCGTACGGACTGAGGACCTTGAGGCGATATCTCGCCGAGAAGAGGAGTTGACGTGGCGGACAACAACGAACCAACGCTTCGGAACGCCCTCGATGCGGTGAGCAGGAGTCGAAAATGGGCGCTGGTGGGTATCACATCGCTCTTCTTCGTCATCGCGATCGCGCTCGCCGTGCTGTCCATGATGGTCGTTATCCCGTCTACGCAGCAGGGGGTCGCAATCGACGCGCCGTCGGACGAACCCGGCGTCGTCATCAACAGACTGATGCCGATGAAGGTCCTCTGGCTGACGCTGGCGGCGCAATTGTGTTTCGTCGCCTGCGGCACGATCGCGGTAATCCTGCACACATCGCGGATGACTCGCGCCGTCCTGCGCGCCATCCAGGCGGTGAAAAAATAGTTCATTCGAAGTGTGTTCGAACTCGACGCGGCTTTCGGTCCTCTTAGACCCAGAGCTCACTTGTGTTGAGGATGCGAATCCCTGTGGAGACGACCGACCAGACTCGCCTGACCGCGCGAGAAGGCTGTGGGGATCAGCGAGCTGACGGAGCTCGCGTCCAGCGGCCCTCGACGCGCTCGCAGCGCGGTCCGGTCGCCGGAACCGGGATTCGCATCCTCAACACAAGTGAGCTCTGGGTTTAGCACCAGAGGGCAACGATGAGCGTCCTGATTGACCGCGGCTTTCTCCACGTGTTGCTGCTCGCGACGGCGGTTCCAGCGTTCGCGCAGCAAACGACCTGGAAAGATTCCTCACCGCACCGGGTAGAGCTCGTCGCTGTGGACGGAGGCGTGCAGCTGGAGGTGCTGGATTGGCGGGGTTCAGGCCCGGCGCTCGTTCTGCTGGCCGGCCTCGGCGACACGGCGCACGTCTTCGATGACTTTGCACAGGCACTAATTCCGCGGCACCGCGTGGTCGGTGTGACACGGCGTGGATTCGGCCGTTCATCTCCGTCGCCGAGCGGCTACGGATTCGCCCGCCTGGCTGAGGACGTCGCGCGCGTCATCGCCACTCTGGGCCTCGACAGGCCGCTCGTCATCGGCCACTCCTTCGCCGGGGAAGAAATGCACCTGCTCGGCGCGCGCCATTCCGCGGCCATCTCCGGCCTGGTATACGTCGATGCGGCGTTCAACCGCGCGGACGATTTCGATGAGGACGACGAAGTCGAGCGAACGCTTCCGCCGCCGCCGGCCCCGGGACCGGCCGATCTGGCGTCGTTCGTCACGCTCCGCGCTTTTCTGCAGCGCACTCAGGGCGCCGTCGGCCCGGACGCGCACCTTCGGTCCCGGTACGTCGCCAACGACAGCGGAGCCATCACCGGGCCGTGGATGCCCGATCCAACGACCCGTCAGGGATATACAAGCGAAATGCAGGCGGCGCGCAAACGATACGAGCCGGAACGGATTCGCGTGCCGGCGTTGGCCGTGTATGCGGTGCCGAAGGTCGTCGATGACCTGATGCGACCGTGGTATGCGGCGGACGATCCCGCTGTCCGTGAGCGCGTACAGACGCTCTATCCACTAACCCGGGAACAGTTCTTCCGGCATAGAAAATGGTTCGAAGGTTTTGCGGAACGAGGGCGCGTCGAGGAGCTCGCCGGCCCTCATTATCTGCCGCTCACTCACCCACGCGAATTGGTCGCGCTGATCGAGGCGTTCGCTGAGTCGCTGCGCTGACGGTTCAGGAATCGTTTCCATCAACATCACGGGGCACGAACGGTCCGAGGCGGCGCCTCACCGGCAACAGCAGACCGCGACCGGGCCCCCGGACCGGATGCATTTCAGCGTCGGCGACGCCTGTACGGACGTGAGCACCCCGAGCGTTTGTACACGTTAGAGGGGGTCGCCATGATCGCACGTGTTCACAAGGGAGCCAGCCCCAGGACTTCCTGGCCGGCACGACGGCGCCTTCGGGCCGCGCCGTTGGTTACCGCAGCTGCTTTCGTTGCGAGTGTCGCTGCCTGCGGAACGGATGGGCCGGCGCCCACGCCCATTCAGAAAGGATCAGACGAGCAGAGGTTCGGGTTGAGAGGCACGGTCATGGATTGGACGGTGCCGGGCGCGCCGCGGCCCGTTCCATACCTGCGCCTGCAAGTGCGCGCGATGGGTCCGACGGGCGGCGCGGTTAACGGCGAGGATCTCCCCGACGTCGTAACCGATGAGAACGGGCATTACGAGATCACGGCGACGACACAGCGCTTTCTCTTCTTCCGGACAGCCCCCGACGCCGATTACAAGTTCCTGTGTCCTTTCTACCCGCTCCCGGTTCTGCCGATTGACCGTCCCCGATCAGACCTTCCGGTCGTTCAGGTGTCGTGGTCGGGCGACACACCGGTTGGTCTGTTTATTCAGGCGTTTGGAGTGGTGTCTGAGCGGGTCGACGGACAGATGCGTCCAGTCGCAGGCGCGACAGTGATGTTCGAAAGCGGCCAGCAGGATCCGCCAGGTACGACGAGTGACTCAGGCTTTTACGGGCTCTGCTCCGTCGTCGGGGCTGATCAGACTCGAACGGTCACCGCTCGTAAGGATGGCTATCGCACGGTGTCACGCGAGTTCATCCGATGGTCCACCGATCCCAACCCCACACGCATCGACCTGGAAATGGTTCGTGATTGAGCTCCGGGCGCAATGTGACTCGCTACCTGTATTCGTCCACGTTCCTGGCCAGCACATCCAGCGGCACGTTGCCGCCAAGGACGAGGGTATCGTTGAACGCCTTGAGATCGAACTTCGCGACGAGCCTCGTGCGTGCCCGCTCACGGAGCCGGTTGATCTCACTGTGGCCGACCTTGTAACCGCACGCCTGGCCTGGCCACGAGCAATAGCGATCGACTTCGCTCGCCACTTCCAGCGGGTTGGATCCGTTCACGTCCACGAAGAACTGCACCCCTTGTTCTCGCGTCCACTGCTTGGCATGGATACCGGTGTCGACGATCAGACGGCAGGCGCGGAACGCGAGCGACTGCAGATAGCCCAGCCGCCCGACTGGATCATCGTCGTAGGCGCCGAGCTCGTCGGCCAGCTGCTCGGCATAGAGTCCCCACCCCTCCGAGTAGACGTTGAACGCCAGCAGCTGCCGCACGAGCGGCATGCGTCGGGTGTATTCGCCCTGCCAGATGTGACCGGGAATGGATTCATGAAAGGTCAGGTCGGCAAGGCTGTACTTGCTGTGCAGGCTCGTCGTTCTGAGGTTGATCCAGTAGCGGCCGGGAATCGAGCCGTCGATCGACCCGGGACCGCCGTAGGCGCCGGGCGCGCCGGGCTCTTCCTCGGGCGGCAGCCGCTTCACTTCCATGCTGGGGTCGACCAGCGTGTTGAACGCGCGTGGCATCTGTGACCGGATCCAGTCGAGGCGATTCTGGATGAAGGCCATGATCTCGGCGCGGCCCTTGTCACCTTCCGAAAACTGATAGCGAGGATCCCTGGCGAGCGCCTGCATTCGCGCACCCACCGTGCCTTGCGAGTAGCCGGCCGTTTTCAGGATGCCATCCATCTCACGATGGAGGCGATCCAGCTCGAGCCGGCCCAGCTCGTGGATCTCGTCGGGTGACATGGTCGTAGTGGTCGCGGCCTTCAGCGCCCACCGGTAGTACTCGTCACCCTGCCGTCGCGCCCACATCCCGGCATCCGTGCGGGCGACGGCCCGCTGTGCCTCCAGCTCGCGCACCTGCCGATCGAGCGCGGGTGCGATCTCCTGCGCCGCGATCGTGCGCGCGCGCCGGGCCCAGTCTCCGGGAATGGTCTTCGTGCGTCGTTCGATCGACTCGACGAGCGTCCCGCCTTCGCGTGCGCGCCTGGCCGACAGGCGCATCTGCCCGAGGGCTTTGTCGATCAGGAACACCGGCGGCACGAGGCCGGCGGCGCGTGCGGCGTGGATGCGACCGAGCTCGCCATCGAGCTGCCGGGCATACGACTGGAGTCGCGCGAGGTACGCCTCGGCATCGGCCGCGTTCTCGATGCGGTGCTCGGAGTCGAGAAACCGCGGTACATCGAGATAGGCACCCACGTTCTGAATGACGACGTACGGCGTGTTGCGCCAGCCGCCCACGGCCACGTCACCGTAGGGAAATGCCAACCCTTCGAGCGCCGTGGCATAGGCGCTTCGCACGACCTCGACGCTGGTGCGCGTGGCGTGAGAGAGCCGGGACGTGTCGAGCTGCCTGGCGCGCTCGAGGTCCTCACGCAGCTGATTGGCGATCCGCCGCTGTCCTTCGGCGGAGCGATCGCCGAGCTGGGACCTGAAGAGTGCTCTCGCGCCGGTATCGACGCCAAGCGAGGTGGCGCTCTCTGGCGCGAGGCGAAGGAGGTTGTCAGCGATCTGGTCGAGCAGGGCCTCCGCATTGGCGTCTGAACTGGCGGTCGACGCGGGCGCAGGTTCGCGAGTGCATCCAGTTATCAGAGGCCACGCCGCCGTGCATACGAGTGCGGCGATCGCGTCACGACGGTTCAGCGATGGGCCGTCACTGTTTGAAGCTGTCACGGTTCTTGAACTCGATCGTGATGGCTTCATTCACACTTTTCGCGTTGTTCGGGCTTTCGTGAGCCATGGCGTTGCCGCACGACGAGTCCCCCGCCTTGACTCCGGTTTCCATGTCGCGGATCTCCACGATGCAATACGCGAGATGCGCGTGCATCGGAGTCTTGACGCCTCCCGGCACCTTGATGCGGGCCAGGCGCACCACATCGTTCTCGAACTGGACGAAGTAGTGCGCCGGGTCCGCGTCGATTGGATCCGGCGCCTTGATTCGAGGGGGATAGACGAGGCTTCTCCCTGTCTGGAGATGATCGAACGTCTGCCTGTTCTTCAAATGAACCTGAACGAACTCGGTATCCTTCCCGACGTTCTCGGGAAGGTGGCTGTATGCGTCGCCGCACGACACGTCGCCCGGTCGGTATTCGTGCGTCCGCACCGCCCCCGTCGGCGACGTCGTCTTCAGTGTCGCGTCCTTGTAGAAGATCGCGCAGCCGGCCGGGTGACTGTGCATGACCGACCTGGCGCCGGCGGGAAACTTGACCCGGATGATCACGGCAACGTCGTTTTCATTCAGCACGGAATACCGCGCGGGGTCGGCGGCGACGGCGTCGGGAGGCGCCGCCTGAGCCGCGAGGAGCGTCGCGCCCGGCTCCGTGGTCCCGACGAACACCGACAACACCATCAACGTCACGACACCGAACAATGCTGCGGCAAGCCGTTTCATCAAGGTTTCTCCTGGGCGACTCCATTTGTACGCCGGGAAGAGAGTCGCTGCCAACCCAATTGGTGCGCCGCAGGCGAGCGACCGGGTCCCGCAGACCCTCTCACGACTCCCGTCCACATGGATTACGATGTCCGCCGTGAGCACATATATGTCGAAGCATCGTTGCCGGTTGGCTGCCACACTTGCCGCGTTCGCCGGGATTCTCGCCGCCCAGAGCGTCTCGCCGCCACCGGTGCACGCGCAGACGTGCGACCGTGCATGCCTGACGAGCATGATGACGCAGTTCATCGATGCCCTCGTGGCGCACGATCCGTCGAAGCTGCCCCTCGCCGAGGGCGCCCGCTACACCGAGGATTCGCGCAACGCCAGGCTGGGCGACGGCATCTGGAAAAGCGTGACGGCGAACGGCGGATTCCGTCAGGACTACATCGACACGCGCAAGCAGGTCGCCGCCGCGCACGTGCTCCTGCGCGAAAACGAGACTCAGGTGCTCTATTCCGTGCTGCTCCATGTGGCGAACATGAAGATCGCCGGGATTGAAACGCTGGCGCAGCGTGTCGGCGGCACCGGGAAGTTCCAGCCCACGGAACTGGGCAAGCCTATCCGCGGCATGAACGACAAGGTGCCTCCGGGCCAGAAGCATTCACGCGAGGAGATGATCCGGATCGCGCTCACCTATCCGGAAGGTCTGCGGGTCGGCAATTTCACCGACGGCGGCACGCCGTTCGCCGACGATGCCTATCGAGTCGAGAACGGCGTGATTACGGCTGACCAGAAGGATCCGCGGCGCCGCATGTACGAACAGAACATCATCGTCCACCCCGGCATCATCGCCAGCGTCGCCGCCGTGGACGAAGAGAATGGCACCGTGCTCTTGTGGATGAACTTCGGCCACACCGGAGATTCGTACGGCGTCGGCAATGCGCTGGTGACCTTCGAGGCGTTCAAGGTGTGGGGCGGCAAGATTCAGTCGGTCCTCGCGTTCTTCAAAGGCCTTCCGATTTCAACGGCTCGTTTCTGGCCGAGCTCGGATCCGGTCCGCAGGTAGGAGCCGTGGCTCGTCGTCACTGAGCACGATGACGCGGCACGGGTCCTGTTGACATTCCAAATGAGAGGCTGAGGGACACTCCATGTTCGCGAAGCTGTGGAACCTGCTGCGTTATCAGCGGCTCGATCGGGAACAGCGGGGCCTGCCGCCGCTCGAGACGCTGACGCGCGACGTCCGCCTGAGCATTCGTTCGATGCGGCGCACGCCGGCCCTCACGCTCGCTGTGCTCGGGACGCTGGCCATCGGCATCGGAGCGAACACAGCCATCTTCACCGTGATCAACGGCGTGCTGATCAAGCCGCTGCCCTATCCCGACGCCGACCGCCTGGTCTCGATCTCGCTCGCGTCGCACGTCATGCGGATCGCCGACCTGGAATCGGCCCCCTACGTGTACCTCACTCAGCGCGATCAGAGCCGCACCCTCGAGCGCGTCGGGTTATGGAACCTGCAGGCCGTGAACGTCAGCGGACGCGAGGCGCCCGAGCGCGCCATGACCCTGCGGGTGACGGCCGACATCCTGCCCGCGCTGGGCATCGACCCTCTGTTTGGCCGGTACTTCACGCCGGCCGATGACGAGCCGCGCCGCCGGCCGACTGCCGTGCTGATGTACGGCTACTGGCAGCGGTTGTTCGGGGGCGATCGGTCCGTGGTCGGGCAGACGGTCACCCTGGACGGGACGCCTCACGACATCATCGGCGTGATGCCGCGCCGGTTCCGATTCCTGGATGAACGGAGTCTGGACCTGATCGTGCCGGTGCAGCTCGATCGCGCCCAGGTGTTCGCCGGCGGCTTCGGCTGGCCGAGCCTTGGCCGTCTGAAGCCGGGTGTGCCGATCGAACAGGCCGACGCGGACTTGGCTCGCCTGCTCCCGCTGGCAGCCGACGCCTTCCCGATCATGCCGGGGTTCACCAGGGCACAGCTCGACGGCGGAAAGTGGGTGCCGGTAGTGCTGCCGCTCAAGCAGGACGTCGTGGGCGACGCCGGCAACACACTGTGGGTCGTCATGGGCACGCTTGGCCTGGTGCTGCTCGTGGCGTGCGCCAATGTGGCGAATCTGATCCTGGTCCGGACCGAGGGTCGCCAGCGAGAACTGGCGGTGCGTGCGGCTCTCGGCGCGAGCTGGAAACGGCTTGCTCGCGGGCTGCTCACCGAGAGCATCGTGCTCGGCCTCGCGGGAGGCGCCGTGGGCGTTGCCGTTGCGTACGTCGGCTTGCGGGTCCTGCTGGCGCTGGGTTCGTCGACACTGCCACGCATGGACGAGATCGGGATCGACAGGACGGTGCTGCTCTTTGCGGGTGCCGTGTCCTTTCTCTCGGCGCTGCTCTTCGGCCTGCTGCCGGTGCTCCGGTACGCGAGACCGCAGCTCTCATCGGCGCTCCGCTCCGAGACACGCGGGGCCAGCGGGAGTCGCGAGCACCTGCGGGCGAGAGGCGTCCTGGTAGTCGTGCAGGTGGCCCTTGCGCTCGCGCTGCTCGTCAGCGCCGGACTGATGATCCGGACGTTCCGCGAGCTCGGACGCGTGGAACCGGGGTTCACGCAACCCGACGCGATCCAGACGCTCCGCGTCACGATCCCGCCGTCGTCGCAGTCCGACGCAGAGCTGACCGCCCGCCGGCAACAGGCCATTCTGGACGGCATCGCGGCGCTGCCCGGTGTCGAGTCGGCCGCCTACGCCTCGGAGCTTCCTCTGCAGTCTGGCGCCGGGTGGACGGACCTGCTCGTCATGGGGAACGGCAGGATGTCAAAGGAAGGCGGCCTGCCCCAGAACCGCGCCTTCCACATGGTGTCGCCGGGCTTTTTCGCCACCATGGGCACGTCGCTGGTGGCGGGACGCGACTTCAGCTGGACCGACGTCTACGAGCGCCGCGCCGTCGCGATGATCTCGGAGGATCTCGCGCGGTCGGAATGGGGCAGCCCCACCGAGGCGCTCGGCAAGCCTCTGCGGGGCGGATCGAACCGCAACATCTGGCGGGAAGTCGTCGGTGTGGTCGGCAACGTGCACAACCGGGGCATGAGTGAGCCGGCCGGCGGGACGGTGTATCTTCCCGCGCTGACGGCCCTCGTCGCCGATCAGCCGCCGCTCGTCGCACGCTCGGTATCCTACGTGCTGCGCAGCGATCGCACCGGGACGCGCGGCTTCCTGTCCGACGTGCAGCGGGCCGTGTGGGCGGTCGATCCGGCATTGCCTCTGGCCGACGTGCGCACGATGGGCGACTACTACGACGACTCGCTGGCGCGCACGTCGCTCACACTGGTGCTGCTCGGTGTTGCCGCTGCGATGGCGCTGCTGCTCGGTGTGATCGGCATCTACGGCGTGGTGTCGTACGCAGTCTCGCAGCGGACGCGCGAAGTCGGCATCCGGCTGGCCCTGGGGGCGCCGCGCAGCGAGATCGGCGGGATGTTCCTGCGGCAGGGCCTTGCGCTGACGCTGGTCGGCGTGGCATTGGGTCTGGCGGGAGCCGTCGGGCTCGCGCGATGGATGTCGGTGCTGCTCTACGGCGTCAGCCCGCTCGACCCTGCCACCTACGCGGGCGTCTCCCTGATCCTGATCGCGACCACCCTGCTGGCCACCTACGTGCCTTCGCGCCGCGCGACGCGGCTCGATCCCAACATCGCGCTGCGGGTGGAGTAGGTAGCAGGCCGTGGTGAAATCCCATCGGCCTGCGAGGCACGGAGAATTCCGCCACTGAGGCACAGAGGGCACAGAGAAAACTATAGAAATCTCTGTGGTCTCGGGTGCTGCATTAGCATGTCAGCAACGTGTCCCGTGGCCTGATCGCGCTCGCTGCGCTCATCCCCTTGGTCGCCGCCGTCGGCGCCGAGCCTCTCGACCGCATCCCCAACCCGCGCGCCCGCGACGGCACCTGGGTGACCGACATGCCCGGGAAGCTCAGCCCGGAGACGGTTGCAAGGCTCAACGCCACCATCGGCGAATTCGAACGGACGAACGGCGCCGAGATGGCCGTCGTCGTGATTCGATCGCTCGACGGTCTGCCCATCGAGGAAGCGGCGGTCAAGCTCTTCGAACTGTGGGGCATCGGCAAGAAGGGCAAGGACAACGGACTGCTGCTGCTCTGGTCCACCGACGATCGCCGTGTCCGCGTCGAGGTCGGCTATGGGCTCGAGGGTGTGCTGAACGACGGCAAGGTGGGCGCGATCCTCGATGCCTACGTGATCCCCAGATTCAGATCGGGCGAGTTCGATGAGGGCGTGCTGGCCGGGGTCGATGCGCTCCTGAGCGCGGCGCGTGAGGAGCCGCTGGAGCTCCCTTCGCAGCGGAGCGAATCGTACGACGACGATTCGCCTGTCATCGAGACGATGCTGCTCGGCTTGCTGGGGTTGCTCCCGATCAGCGTCGGCTCGCTGGTCGGCTTCCGGAAGTGGCGCCGCTACCACCGCCGCCGCTGTCCGGCCTGTCAGATGCCGATGACGCGTCTCGGCGAGTCGCACGACAACGCGTTCCTCGGGGAGGGGCAGCAGGCGGAAGAGCGGATCAAGAGCGTTGACTACGACGTGTGGAAGTGCGCGGGCTGCGGGCACCACTTCACGCTGCGCTACCCCAAATGGATCACCAGCTATGCGCGTTGTCCGCAGTGCAGCCATCGTACGAAGTCGTCCACCGAGACAACCGTCGTCGCGGCCACCACCACGAGCAGCGGCACGGCGCGGGTCGTCGAGACCTGCGAATTCTGCACCTTCCATCGGGAGCACACGAAGACTCTTCCGCGCATCCAGCCGAGCAGCTCCTCGTCAGGCGGCTCCTCGGGCGGCGGGTCCAGCAGCAGCTTCGGCGGCGGCCGATCCGGCGGCGGCGGAGCCAGCAGGGGCTATTAGCAAGTGCATCTCCCCCGCAGGTTCTGCAAAGCTTCGGTGAAGGATCAGTCCGGATTGGCACCAGTCGAAAGGCGCGCGGCGATCTGCAGCGCGGCCCCCGCCACGGCATCCTTCAGCTCCTGACCGCCACCGAGATTGGTGAAGATGCCAACGGCAACATCGCGTGAGGGCTGAATCGTGGCATACGCGATATATGCGCCGTAACTGCCCACGTGCTCGTGCGATTGAACGCCCTCGCGCGGCATCACCGACCAACCCATCACAAACCCTGGTGAGGAATTGAGCGGCGCCACGCTTCTGTGGAGCTCCTGAATCGTTGCCGCCTTCAACACATCGTCGCGCCCCCTCAGCCCCCGCAAGTGCAGCTGGAGAAAACGCCCGTAATCGAGCGGCGAGAGCGACACATCGCCGGCCGGTTCGATCGCGAGAGGAGTCGTATAGACCACGTTGTCGGGCGTGACCTCCGTCACCCTTCCGAGAATCCGCGTGTGTCCCCAGGGTTGAGGAGTCGCCGCGAGTCCGGGATTCCCGAACGCCGCGTGCCCTCCGAGCGGCGCGAAAACCAGTTCCTGGACGAGTTGCCGATAGGGAGAGCCGCCGATTCGTTCGGCCATCGCGCCGGCGATGGCGCCACCGGCGTTCGAGTACTCGTGCCTGGTGCCAGGCTCGAAGCGCGGCGTCTCGACGAGCACACGCTCGAGGAACGCGTACCGCTGTTCGGTGGCCGTGCCCTTCAGAGTCAACGTCCATTGCAACGACTCTCTCGTGCGGTATGGCGGGACGCCGCCGGCGTGCGCCAGCAACTGGCGTACGCTGACGTCCCGGTAGGCTCGTTGCATCCTGGTGGACAGTTCAGGGAAGACCTGGCCAACGGTGGTCTCGAGCGTCATTCGACCTTGCTCAGAGAGGGCGCCGATAACCGTTGCGGTGATGGCCTTCGAGAGCGATCCGAGGTGCATCCGGTCGGAGGGCGCAATCGGATCGCCTTTGCCGATGCGGCGTTCGCCGCTCACGTAAACCCGTGGCTGGCCATCGCTCCGGACGGTGACGACGGCGAGGCCTGGCAGGCGCTGGGCGAGGCGGGTCTCGTGGACAAAGCTCTCGAAGCCCACGGAGGGCACGGCGCCGCGACGTTCCTGCAAAGAAGCGACACGACTCCAGGTGACCAGCAGTACCGCCGCCGTCACAACAACGCGAAGGAGCGTCGACATGCCGCGGTCCATTCTATCTGGATGCCCCGAAAGCGGCCGACGTGAAACTTTCGCGCGGGGTTGATCGTCAGTGTCCTATGTGTCACATTACTACTGTGACACCATTCAGGCTGACGCTCGCGCCGGGCAAGTCGATCTTCGACCAGGTCGTCTTTGCGGCGACCCGGGCGATCCTGAGCGGTGTCCTGCAGCCGGGTCACGAATTTCCGTCGATCCGCACGCTCGCGGCGGATCTCAAGATTCACCCCAACACGGCCCACAAGGTGGTGCAGCACCTGATTCAGGAACGCTGGCTCGACGTCCGCCCGGGGATCGGGACAGTCGTCGCCGAGCCACCGAAGGCGCGTCCCGGCGACCGCCGGCGGCTGCTGAAGGACGAGGTCGAGCAGCTGGTCGTCGAAGCCAGACGCGTGGGCGCCGACCTCGACGAGGTCTTGGACGCAATCAGCGACGCGTGGGAATCGATGCGAGGCGGTCATGATCATCGAAACCGAAAGGCTGTCGAAGACGTTTCGACGTCATGACGCCGTTCAGCGCGTGAATCTCAGCGTGCCGAACGGTGCGGTCTACGCGCTCGTCGGCGAGAACGGCGCGGGCAAGACCACGACCCTGCGGATGCTGGTCAACCTCCTGACCCCCGACCGCGGCTCGGCGCGTGTGCTCGGCGTGGACTCGCGCCGCCTGGCGCGCCGCGAGTTCCTGCGGCTCGGCTACGTCTCGGAGAACCAGACCCTCCCCGACCGGCTGACGGTGGCTCAGTACTTTCACTATCTGCGCTCGCTCTATCCGAACTGGGACCGGCGCCTCGAGACGGAGCTGCTGGTGCGTTTCGCGCTGCCGCACGATCGTCCGCTCGGCAAGCTCTCGCATGGCATGCGCATGAAGGCGACGCTCGCCGCCGCGCTGTCGTTCCGGCCGGAGCTGCTGATTCTCGACGAGCCGCTGAGCGGGCTCGATCCGCTGGTGCGCGACGAGGTGATGGAAGGCCTGCTGCATCAGGCCGAGCAGACCACGATCCTCATCTCGTCCCACGAGCTCACCGAAATCGAAGGCGCCGTGACGCACATGGCGTTCATGGATCGAGGTCGTGTGCTGTTTCAGGAGCCGGTCGACGTGGTCAGATCCCGCTTCCGCGAGGTGACCGCCACGATTGGCGACGAGAGCGATGCCGCCGGCGAGCTGCCCGCGAGTTGGCTCGCTGCGGAACGATCCAGAAATACGTTCCGCTGCGTCGAGACGGCGTTCGTCAGCGATGCCGAGATGCTCCAGAAGCTGATCCTGCACGTCGGTGCCGTCGGCAATGTCGACGTGCGCCCGATGTCGCTCCGCGAAATCGCCAAATCCCTGATGCGCGCGATGCGCACGGCGCGCCCGCAGTGAACGGCAATCTGCGCATCATCGCGGCCATCGTCCGCAAGGATCTCGCGATCTTGTGGCCGCTGGTCGTGATCGTCGTGCTGTTGCCGGTTCTGCGAAGCGACGTCGTGCTGCAGAGCCTGCGCAACGACAACCTGCGGGCCGGGACGATCGGCGTCTCCCTGCTCGCCACACTGCTGCTGATTGTCGCCGTCGTGCATCAGGATGCCAGCGCCAGCCTGCGCGACGACTGGCTCACCCGCCCGATTCCGCGCTGGACCATGGTGGCAGCCAAGCTGGCCTTCATCGCCGCTGTAGTCTTCGTGCCAGCCCTGAGCACAGATTTCGTGTCGGCGCTCGCCGATGGTCGTTCAGTCGGCGAGGCCGTCACGCGCTCGACCTCAGTCAGCCTCGGCACTCTGGGAGCGACGCTGTCGGTGGTCGTCTTTGCGGCGGTCACATCCACGCTGCTCGAGGCCGCCGGTGCGCTGGTCGCCCTCATGGCCGCGGCGATCGTGGTGCAGGCGGTCTCGGGCTCGGTTCTGCCCGACGGCAAGGGGATCGTCATCGCCGGTGCCGAGTGGGTCAGTTTCGCGCCCGCAATCTGCCTGCCCATCGTGGTCGCGGCGCCGGTGCTCTGGCTGCAATACGCGCGGCGCCGCACGGTGCTGGCGCGGACGATCGTGGCCGGCGCGTGCGCCGCCGCGATGGTCCCGGTGCTGACGCCTCCTCCCGCGATGTTCGACGTCCTGAGGCTGCTGAACCGGACCACCGATGTGGGGCGGACCATCGGCGCAGCGCTCGCACCTGGATGCTTCCCGCGCATCGCCACCAAAACCGAATCCGGCGACATCCCGGACGATGTGCGACGACTGTGGGACGGCGACCAGATTGCCAGCGCGGGTCCGGGCGCAATCGCCTTCTCGACCACCGTCGCTCCCACCGGTGTGCCCGCTGGATGGAAGGCGATGATCGGCTATGCCCAGGCAGTCTTCGCGGATCCGGGCGGCAGGCTGCTGCATCGCCTGCAGGGAGCGAACGAGGTGTTCGGCAGGCCGGAAGGTGTTGACGCGTCAGTGTCGGCCACGCACTTCTGGCTTGCCGGGAGAAACGCCTACGAAGAGGCCGAGCGCCGCTCCGCACGGTTGCGGCTGAAGTACTTCGTCAGCCTGCTCGAGCCGGCTGCCTCCGCGGAGATCCGCGTGAACGACCGGCGGCAGTACGTATCGGGCTTCGGGTATTGCAGCACCGGGACCGACGCGTCGCTCGACGCCCTCAGCGTCGACTGCTTTGCGCGCGGCAGGCGGCCGGCGCTGATCACCGCCCGGTGGTCCGGAGCGACAACCGCTCGCGAAGCCATGACGCGCCCCGATTACGTGCCGGTGGCGCTGGAGATTCTCAGTGGTGCGCCGTATCGCTTGACGCTGTCTCGTCCTCACGGCAACACAGCCGAGCGCGTCACGCTGACGGCGTACGAGGCCCGCGCGCACGTCGAGATATCTGTCGATGCCCCAGGCCTGCTCGGCGGCCCCTCGTGTTCGGCAGCACTCACGTCCACCGGCAACACCAACGGAGATCAACCATGAGATTCGCCACTTCGATGACGGCGCGTGCGATCGGCATCGCGCTGCTGCTCCTTGCGCTCCCTCGCGTTGCGGCTGCGGATCTGGTTGATGACATCGTCAACGCCGCGTTGAAGCGTCAGGGCGTCCCCGGCGTCTCTGTAGCGATTGTCAGGGATGGCAGCATCGTCAAGGCGGAAGGTTACGGGCTGGCGAATACCGAGCTCGACGTTCGCGCCACGCCGCAGACCGTTTACCAGATTGGGTCGGTCAGCAAGCAGTTCATCGCCGCCGGAATCATGCTGCTGGTGCAGGACGGCAAGATGAGCCTCGACGACAAAGCCAGCAAATATCTGGCAGGCACGCCGGCGGCGTGGCAGGCGATCACCGTTCGCCATTTGTTGACGCATACAGCCGGCATCGTCAACGAACCGCCCGCCTTCGATCCATTCAAGCTCCAGAGCGATGCGGACCTCGTCAAGAGCGCGTATTCCGCACCTATGCTCTTCGTGCCCGGGGCGGATTGGGCATACAGCAATACGGGGTACTTCGCGCTGGCCGACATCATCCGCACCGTGAGCGGCGAGCCATGGGACGCGTTTCTGCAGAAGCGTCTCTTTCGGTCGCTTGCGATGACCTCGACGCGCACGACAACGATGGAGATGGTGTCGAACCGCGCCAGCGGATACACGGCGACGAACGGAAAGATGAGCAATGCACCGCCCATCCTTGCCGTCCGTCCCAGTGGCGCCTTTCTCTCGACCGTGCTCGACCTGGCGAAATGGGACGCGGCACTCAGCGCCGGCTCGCTTCTCCCGGCCGCCACGCTCAACCAGATGTGGGAGCCGGTCAGGTTGAACGGCGGGGGATCATATCCGTACGGATTCGGCTGGCAAGTCGATACCGTCGCCGGTCACAAGCGAGTGCACCACAGCGGGACGATGCCGGGGTTCCGCGCCACGATTCAGCGCTATCTGGACGACAGGCTGACGGTCATCGTCCTGGTCAACGCCGGAACCGCCGACCCGGGGTCAATCGCGCGACAGATTGCGGAATCGTACGTCCCCGACCTCGTCGAGCCGCGCCCGGCTGCGCCACAGCGCACGGCGATCAAGGTCGATCCGAGCTCCTTCGACGCCTATGTCGGGCGATATCAGCCGAACCCGGCGATTACCGTCACGGTTTCTCGCGAAGGCGACAAGTTGATGTTTGAAAGCGCCGGCGGCAAAGTCGAGTTGCTGCCGGACAGCGAGAACAGCTTCTTCTCGAACGCGCTGCCGATCACGATCAGCTTCGTGAAGGACGAGACCGGCAAGGTCACGCATCTCATCCTCCTCAACGACGGACGCGAAGCGGGCCGGGCGCGGAAGATCGAGTGAGATGCGTGTACGAGCACTCAAATCGGACAGGTGAACTGCGTGGCGAGGTAATCGTCCACGCCATTGTTCGCAATCGCGGCGAGCAGGCTCACGACGGCGACCAGATGCTTTGCGCGAAGAACCAGGAGCTCGCGCCTTAGCTGAGGGGAGCCGCCGATGCTCGCGAGGAACTGTTCCCCTTCGGGAAAGGCCAGCCAATCGTTTTCGGGAAACGCGGTGCCCGCTCGCGCCGTCGTCGGCGAATCGTTGTTCTTGAGCGGTGAGTACGACGCACCCTGAACGTCTGCCGCTGCCGCCGAAAGACCCGAGATGAACCGGCGTTTGCTCACCGCCGGCTGCAGGAACAGCATCGCGTTGTTCGTCGACGAACCTGGAAGATCAACCTGCGTGAACCCGGCGAAGAGCCCGCTGAACAGCGCCTCGTCGATCGTGCCCAGGTGCTGGAAGAACGCCTGCGCGGCCTCGCCGCTCAAGACGTCCGGGAACGTCACGACCGCGTAGTCGAGCGGGAATGCGTAGGCCTTGAAATTGTCAGGGCTGAAATGCGCCGTGCTGCCCTGGTTCAGCACGTAGCCGAGCGCGTTGCCGAGCACGTTGACGTCCGCCTCGATGACGGCGCCGCCTCCGGAATCCTGCAGCGTGAACACGAACGACGGGGTGGTGCCTCCCTCGAATCCGCCGGCGGCAACGACGACGCGCCAGTTGAACGGTGTGATCGAGGTGATGGCGGTATCCGCCGACAACGCGCCGATCACGGAGTCCACCATCCCACAGTCATCGAGCAGCCGCCGGCTCCAACGCTCGAGGTCGGCGTAGCCGATGCTGCGAATCGCGGCGAGAGTGTCGTTGCCGACAACATCTCCGCTCGGGACCGGCTCGACCGACATGTAGGTGATGGCCGACGCTGGATGTGTCGACGCCAGCAGCAGGGAGACGACTACCCACACCATCGTTTGGCTTGTCACATGACGGCGCGGCATCCGCATCATGACACTCCAGACCAGGGGAAGGGGCCGCCATCTTACTGCAGGACCACACCGACCTCACCAACAAATGCTCTGAAACCCCTCCACCTCAGCATCTGTTCCGAGTCCGCGTCGGACCGGGGAGCCTGGCGTCAGTCAACACGTCTGGGCGACAACCCGCGCAGGGTATGAGAGCGAGCGGTTCTCCGTTGGGGAGCTCGAGACTTCGCTCACCCGGCCGCGGGTACTGACAGCCCGTGGTCAAAACCACCGACCGGGCTGTGACCCTTCGACTTCGCTCAGGGTCGTCCTGAGCAGGTCGAAGGACGAGGGCACCGAGACAAACTACAGAGAGCACAGAGATCCATCCTCTGTGTCTCTGTGCCTCGGTGGCGAAAATCTCGGTGCCTCACAGGCCGATACGATTTCACAACGGCCTGCTCACGTGAGGCGGAGTGGCTGCTCGGTGTTACGCAGACTGCGGCCGGCCTGAACGTGGCTCCAGGTACCCCTGGATTGCGGCACCCCCTGTGCGTGCGTTGCGGACCGACGGCGCAGACGGGGCATTCAGAGAACTCTCCTCCGTCCTGACCGACCTCGTGCAGCGCCACGCCGTATCGGGGCACGAATGGTCCGTCCGCCGCGCGGTGCTCGCGTCACTTCCGGTCTGGGCGCAAGAGCGCGCGGTCGTCGACGACATCGGCAACATCATCCTCGAGGCCGGACCGCCAGGGCCTGCCACAGTGTTCATCGCTCACATGGACGAAGTTGGCTATCAGATTGGCGGAATCGCACCCGACGGGACAATGACACTGCGCCCGCAGGGAGGCGTTGTGGCGTCTGCCTGGGAAGGACAGACCGCGCTCGTGCATTTCGATCCTCCTGGGGCGCCGAGCACCATCTCGGGCCTGGGTTCCGCGATCGATCCCCGCTGGAAGACACAGTCCCTTGGTGCAACAGCCCCGCCGCCATTGCGTGGCGTGTTCCGTATTCGAACTGCCGCACAGAGGAAGAATCCCGGTCCGATGCAGGCCTGGTTTGGTCTGGACGCCAAAGGCCTGGCTGAGCGCGGAGTCGTTGTGGGCATGCAGGTGACGAGTCACAAGGAGGGGCTGCGACTGGGCCGTACTCGGTATACGGCGCGCTCGCTCGACGATCGTGCGGGAACCGTCGCCCTCCTGCGGGCAATTCAGACGATCCCTTTTACGAGATGGGCGTCCTCTCTTTGCAGCAACGTACGGCATGATGGGCGCCGTCCGGGCGGTCTGCTTTGGTTCGATCGTCGGGGCTGCCGCTGCCGGCGTCTTCTGGTTGATCGCGGGCGCGCATTTCCGGCCGGCCGAACCCGTCAAGGAATCAGGGTAGGCCGTCATCCCTGGTCGCGCACTGGCACGGCCGGTGTCATTTCCCGGTGCGGGCGCTCCAGTTCCGAATCACGGTCAATGGCGCCTCCGGCCGATCATCGAGGGGCGAGACGATGAGGAACCGCCGGGCATCCTTCGATACGGCGTAGCTCATGCTCGGGGTGATCCCCGCGGATGCACGTGCGGCGTCCTCCGTTGCATCCCCACCGAACCGTGGTGCCTGCGGTGCCGTCTTGTTATTGCGTTCTGATCCTCTCCAGGGCACCCGACCCTGAAACCGGAGGTCCAGGTCCGGCTTTTCGTTGAACTCGCCTGTTGGGGGGCATATGCGTCTCGCGTTCGCATTGTTGTCCGCTGTGCTCGTGGCGCGCGCTGCGGTGGCCCAGCCCCCGGCCCTGCCTGACCGCGCCGGCGCGCTGGTCGCAGCGGGCCGCACGTTTGTGTTCTACAGCGATGCCGTCACGAACCTCCACGACTTCCTGGTCTGGAATGCACGCTCGCGGGAGCCGGTCGAGCCCCTGCCCGACTGCTTCGCCCGTCTCTCCGCGGTGCAGCGTACGGCCTTCGAGCAGGCGCGCGAGCACTACAAGGTGTTCGCCACGCCCGCGGGCAATCGACTGCTGCTTGCGTTGCGGTACCGGCTCGCCGGCTTCGGCGACTTCGGCATCGCGGACGCCGCTGCGATCGGAGCGGCGATCACGGCGTTGAAGGCGGCAGCACCCGCGTACGAGCAATGCTGGTGGCCGGCGCACGACGCCCGCAATCGACGATGGGTCGCGGCCCTCGAGCCGATGCTCGCAGCTCACGAGGATGCGCTGAGCGAGCGCCTGAGCGTTCTCTACGGCAGCGAACTGCGTCGGCCTTTCCCCGTTGACGTCGTGAGTTACGGAAGCTTCGCGGGAGCCGACAGCGTGGTCGATCCCGATCACCTCCTCGTCTCGAGCCTCAAGCCGTCGAACGCCGGCTATGCGGCGCTCGAGATCGTGTTTCACGAGGCGTCGCATACGGTGTTCGGCCCCGGGCTCGACGGGCAGCTCTGGACCGATCTCGAGGCGTCCGCCAAGGCCGACGGCGCGCCGCTTGCGCCGGATTTCTGGCACGCGATGCTGTTCTACACGACAGGCAGCACGGTGAAGGCGCGCCTGGCCGAGCGAGGCATCGGCTATGAGCAGTCGCTCTACACGGAAGGCTTGTTCGAGCGCTCGTGGCCCTGGTTTCGGCAGCCACTCGAGCGTCTGTGGCAGCCGCACCTCGACGGTCGCGTGCCGAGAACGGAAGCGCTGAAACTGATCGTCGCAGCGCACAAGTTGCCCGATCGGGGCGAGACGCTCGTTGCTGCCAGCCGTACGTTCGCCTTCTACAGCGATCTCGGCACGAATCTCCACGACTTCCTCCTCTCGAACGCGCGCTCGGAAGAACCGGTGGAACCCAGGCCGGCTTGCCTCGCCGGTGTACCACCCGAACAGCGAGCGGCTTTCGAGCACGCGATCGACCACTACAGGAGGACGTTCGCGAATGGCGCCGGCGATCTCGTCCTGCTCTCGATGCGCTGGCGGCTCGCGAAGCTGGGCGACGTCGCGCTTGCCGATGAGGCGCTGATTGCCGCCACCGTCGCGGAGCTGGCGCCCGCAACGTCTGCGTATCAAACGTGCTGGTGGGAGGAGCACGACGCGCGCAACCGGCGCTGGGTCGCGAGCCTGCTGCCAGTGCTCAACGCCAACGAGGACGCCTTGCGCGCACGCCTCGCGGAGCTGTACGGCCAGCCGCTCGCGCGCTCGCTGCCCGTGGACGTCGTCGGGTACACGAGCATCGACGGCGGCAGCCCGGTGCTGAATCCGCATCACCTGCTCATCTCGAGCGCCAGACCGTCGACCGCGGGCTACTCCGCGCTGGAGGTGCTGTTTCGCGAAGCCTCCCAGACGATTTTCGGACCGCGGGCTCCGGGTCCGCTCTGGGAGACCTTCCAGCAGGCGTCGAAATCGTCAGCAAAAAAGCTGCCCGACGACTTCTCGCTTCTGCTGCTGTTATTTACGACCGGCCGTGCGGTGCAGGCGCGGCTGGCCGAGCAAGGCGTACGCGATTACAACCCGTACGTGTTCAGGGAACGTCTGCTCGAGCGCGTCACGCCCGAGCAGCGGAAGCGTTCGAACGCGTGTGGCAGCCGTACGTGGACGGCCGGGTACCGATGGCCGAAGCGGTAAGGCAGCTGGTCGAAGCACTGCCCGCCGAATCACGCTAGCGGGCCGGGTGGACATTCATCACTGCTGCTCCCGGACGACTTCGTAGTCTCCGCGCCGTGGGCCTTCGCGAATCACGAACCCCGGTTTCACAGTGAACGTCCAGCCGTCTCCAACGATCGTCATGTCGTCGAGGCGCACCGGTGCCGGTACACGGTGGACGCTACCGTCGCTCTCGCGCAGCACGCCCTTTTCGGCGCGAAGCATTCCAGAGTCTGTGTTGCGGGTGTAGGGACCGAAGAACACGGTGCCGACGTCGGGAATCACCACGGCGCCCATGGAATTGAACGAACCGCCGCCGCCGCCGCGAATCACGAGCACCGGACCGTCCACGAACTGCCGGCGCAATTCGGCGAGGCGTTCCTGCCGCCCTCGCTCGCGTTGCTCCTCGGCAGCACGGATCCCGGCGCCGGCGTATCGGGCGGCAGACAGCGCCGCGTCAGTCGCCGGTTGAACCGCGAGGGCGTCCGCCAGGAGCGCCGCGAAATCGTCGGTCTTGCGGATCCGCTGACGCCAGCCGGGAGACGAGGCGTCGAGCAGCAGGCCATACGCCGGTCCAGTCCAGTACGCGAACGTGCGAACGAAGCTGTCGTCTCCATCGCAAGCGGCCAGTATCTCGATCGCACGCGCACCTGCGCCGGCCGCCGACTCCGCCGCGGCCGCGACGCCCGTGTACGAGGCGACGCCTTCGTTGATCTCGAGAGCACGCTCTTTTTCGGCGCTGCCCTGGTAGAGCATGTGCCGCGCCTGCCGGAACGCGAGCGCGTCGCGGACGGCCGTGCTGCGCTGCGCGCCTGACTCCCGGAGCCCGCGTGCGAGCGCGCGGCATTCGAGCCGCAGCCAATAGCGTCCATCCATCACGTCGAGATGTTCGTTCAACTGCTCCGAAGCCGTCAGCCCGAGCTTCTGCTGGACGATGCCATGGAACAACTCGTGGAGGAGGATCTCCCTGGCGTGAAGCGGCGGCGCGTTGACGAGGGTGTCCCACGAGTACGCCCCCCAGGTGACGCCGCCCCACTCGACGGGCGCGTTCATGCCGAGCAGCCAACGCGGGCGCGGCCCTTCCGGTGCCGGCTGGCTGGTGGCGATCGTCTGCGTCCGCGCGTCGACGATGACCATCGGGCCGCAGAGCGACATGCCCCAGAGGCGTTTCCCCTCGCGCTCGCAGACTGCCTGCACGTCCTTGAAGAACTCCTGCGCGCGCTGTTGATCGACCTGCGCCGTCGCGGAAGATGCGAGCACTGTCGTCACGCACAACAGAATGGCCATCCGCCTCCGCGAACGCTCCGGCGGACAGGCACGGCGCGTCGGCTTCCTCATCGTCGAGGGAATGTCCATGTCGATCGCTCTCCTAGTCTAGCAGCCCGTGGCGAAAGGCCGTGATGGGCTGCTGAGGCGCCGAGACAAACCACAGAGAGACCACAGAGATTCCTATGGTTTTCTCTGTGTCCTCGGTGCCTCCGTGGCGGACTGCTCTGTGCCTTGCAGGCCGATCGGATTTCACCTCGGCCTGCTAGAACAACAAGCGGCCGGCAAACATCGGAAACAGCATCATGGCGACGATCAGCAGCCACGCGCGCCAGTTGCCGAAGTTCAGTGTGTAGCCAAGGCCGAAACGGTTTTCGACCCACATGGCAGGGTCGCGCGGGTTGACGTAGTACATGCCGAATATCCACGCGTGGTCGGGCGTGGCGTCTCCGTGAACTTCCCGCCGCGCCGCAGGAGCGACCGCGCGCAGACCGCCCTGGCCGACGCGGAGCATCCAGACGGTCACGCCGAAATTGAGCAGCATGAGCGGCACCAGCACGAACCACCCTCTGCCGCTCAGGGTGTCGCCAAACCCCGGTATCGATTTGACCGTCACCGCGGACAGCAGAATCGCCGCAGCGTACGCCGCCAGAACAAGGCCGAGAATGTTGACGCGCCGGAACCGTTGTTCCGCAGACGCGGCTGGGCCGTCAGCCGCGATCTGTCGCGACCGCCGCGCCAACGTCACGGCCATCGTCAGCATCATGGCGACGAAGACCGCGCCGAACACGAGCTGCCCGAACGGGTTGGCCGTATCGGGACCATCCGGCACCTCGTCCAGGTACGCGTAACGGAGCAGCGCCGTTGCCAGCAGAATGGCAAACGGTCCGGCGGCAAACAGGGCTCCACCCGGTAGCGACGTGTCGCGCGTGACGAGTGAGGCGACGCGCACGTCGGACGGTGGGAGGGCGTGCGCGCGCGCCTTCTGGCGCGCCAGCTGCCACGCCACATGAGCGAACACGATGCTGCCGGTCATGACACCCGTCATCAGCATCGCTCCCCGTCCGGAGTCGTCCTGAGGCGATTGAAGCAACAGCAGGATCGCGAGCGCTGCCGCTGCACCGGCCCAGACCGTCATCCGGTAGCGCGAGACGAGCGTGCGGCCCACGCCCGCCACGTATGCCTCGGATACCGTCACCCCGAACAGGATGTCCGGCCGGCTGAGGCGAGGAATCAAATGAAAGAGGAGCGCATTCGCCGTCACCACGAGCATCAGGGCCCAGAATCCGGACGTCATAGTGACCCTCCCTCCGCGAGGCGGCGCAGCGCCGCCGAGATCTGGCGTGAGCTCATGCCGGCGCTGCGCAGTTGCGCGGCAATCTGTGACAGCTGCCGCAGCAGGCCATCAACCTGGCGCCGGTCAACGGCCCGCGGCGCGTTGCGCGCGATCACGGTCGCCCCGCGGCGGCGTTTCAGCTCCAGCCAGCCCTCGTCGGCGAGCAGCCGGTAAGCGAGCGCCACCGTGTTGAAGTGCACCCCGAGATCGAGGGCCAGCTGACGGATCGGCGGCAGCAGGTCGCCCGGCTTGAGCTGACCGTCTACCAGATGCCGGCGCAGATCATCGGCGATCTGCCGGTAGGCAGGAACCGGGGACTCGAGGTTGAGCGAGACTCGGAGTGTGCCGGCCATTGTCTAATGTCTATGTACATTATACATTAACGATCGCAGACGCAAGGCCTGCCCGGCGCGATGGCCGTGTCGGACTGCTGTCCGAGAGAGATTGCGCTGCGGGTGGCGTGGTGCATCGAACGAGCGTTCGAGGAGGGGCATCGCGGCAAAGGCCGTCGGTCACCGTAAGGGCTGGACGCGCGAGTTACCGTTCGAGCAGCCGCGGCCGCTCGTCATCCATTCTCACCGTGCCGCATCGACGGCGTACACGCTCAACTGCGCGTTGGTATTGATCCCTCCGCCAATGAACGCGACGAACTGCCTTCCGTCCACCTGATAGGTGATGGGAGGTCCGGCTCCCGTCAGTCCTGTCGGCAGATCCAGGAGCCGTTCCCCGGTGTCGGCGCGATAAGCCAGCAGTCGCCCCCCGGAAAGGGTCTGGAACACCAGATTCGCTGCGGTGGACATCACGCCGCCGAATGGTCCGCCGCCAACGGCGAACCATCGCTCCTTCTGTGTCACCGGATCCCACGCGGAAAGGATTCCTGACTGCGTCGTGGTCCGAACGGGTCCATACGCAGGTGGTGTTGCCACAGAAGGAGCGCTTTCCGCAACTTTCGGCCCCGCCAGAGTGCCTCGATCCTGCCCGGTTGGACTGGGAGTGAACCGTTCCTCAGCGAGATAGGTGAGACTGCCCCTTGCGACGATGGGTACGTAGACCAATCCGGTCGCAGGGTTGAAGGACATCTGGGATGCGGCGTGCGTCTGATACGGCTGCACCGTGACCGCACGTGTCGACGTGTAATACGCATCGTCGTTGATGAGCGGGCGGCCCGTGCGAGGGTCCAGTCCGCGAGCCCAGTTCACAGGCGCCATCGGCTCGCCAGAAATAAACTCGCCGGTCACACGATCGAGCACATAGAAAAATCCATTCTTGTTGGCCTGCATGACGACCTTGCGGTCGCGGCCGTTGATTCGAAGATCGGCCAGTTGGAGATGCTGAACGGCGTCGTAGTCCCACTGATCGCCGGGCGTGCACTGGTAGTGCCATTTGAGCGCGCCGGTGTCGGCGCTGAGGGCAAGGATGGATGCAACGTAGAGATTGTCCATTCGTGCCGGCCCCTGGCCACCGTGCCGCAGCTCCTGCGGGTACGGCAGACCGTTACCTGTGCCGACATAGACAAGGTTCGTGTCGGGATCGAAGGCCATCCCATCCCAGATCGAACCGCCGCCGCCCATCTTCCACCATTCGCCGGCCCATGTCTTTGCCGCCAAAGCCATCGCCTCGTTCTCGAAGGGCTTCGAGGGATCCCCGGGCACGGTGTAAAAGCGCCAGAGCTCCTTGCCGGTGTTCACGTCCAGTGCCGACACGTAACCCCGATACGGAGTGAACTCGGCGCCGGCATTTCCGATGAAGACCTTCCCTTTCACGACTCTCGGCGCCATCGTCACCGAATACGGAAAGGCCTCGCCGGGTTTTCGTTCAGGGACGACGCGAGCAGACCAGAGCAACGTGCCGGTGGCCGCATCGAGTGCCTGAACACGGCCATCAATGACCGGAACAATCAGCTTCCCCTCGTACAGCGCGACCCCGCGGCTAATGACGCCGCAACAGAGACGGGTCGAACGATCCGCCTTCGGATCGTAGTGCCAGAGCTCCTTACCCGTGCGCGCGTCGACTGCAAACGTGACGCTCCAGGTGCTGATGCCATAAAGCACGCCATTGGCAAAGAGTGGCGTGCCTTTGGGGCCCTCTCCCGGACCGATGTCGTAGGACCATGCCTGACCCAGGCGGGCCACGTTTGACACCGTGATCTGCGTCAGCGGGCTATGCCGGTGCTCGCCGTAATCGTGTCCGACCATCAGCCATTCGCTGCTCTCTGCGGCGCTGTTTAGATCCGCGTCGACTCTTCGCAACTGGAAGGCGGCGGCCAGCGATGTAACGCAGACGACCAGGCCGGTCACGATAAGCAAGCGATTCGGCTGTTTCATCCGGCTCCTGCTCTTGTGGCTTCCGCCTCGAGCGCAGGCGACAGACAGATAGGAACTCACGCGCACGGGCGTGGCGAGGGCGTTGGACTGAAGATCAGGCGAGATATCAGTTGTTGGGATCGTCGTCGTCCTGCGCCTGCGCACGTCCGCCTTGCGGCACGGCGGCGGCCATCGCGGCGCGCGCGGCGGCGTCTGGAAGCGGGACACCGGTCAGCTCGGCAATCACCTTTGCCGTTTCCTCGCGGACGACGCCGGCGCGGCCACCGAAGCCAAAGCCGCCGGCGAGGCCAAGCGCCGTCTGCAGCGGCGTCAGGCCGCGGCTGTCCTTGCGAGTCAGGTCGACGCCGTTCTCTTTCAGGAACCGGATCACCGAGGTCATGCCCCAGAGCGCCGCCCCGTGCGCCGCCGTCCGTCCCTGAGCGTCGGCGGCGTTGATGTCGACGCCGGCCTTCATCAGCAGGCGGATCGTCTCGATCGCGTCGGCGTCCGTCTTGCGCCGTCCGGTCCTGTCCGATTCGCTCGTGCCGACATTGGCCGCCAGGAGGATGCCGTTCGTCCCCCTGACCGCGGCGCGCGGATTCGCCCCGTGCTCCAGCAGCAGCTCGACCACTTTCGCGTCGCCCGTCTTGGCTGCGCGCAGCAGCGGCGTGGTGCCGGCGCCGAGGATGCCGTCGGCGCCTCGATCGATCTTGGTGCGGTACGGAACTCGCTGGCGCAGCGGGACGTCGACGGCCGCACCCTTTTCCACCAGCTTCACGACGATGTCCCAGGCGGACAGCGTGTTCTCCAGCTCGGTGGGTGGCGGACGGTTCGAGTCCGGCATCGTGTGCGCGTCGACGGCTGCCCAGAGCGCCGTCTGGCCCACCTGGTCCTGCATGTCGAGGTCGGCGCCATGATCGATCAGGCGGCCCGCCACGTCGTAATGCCCGTTGATCAGCGCGATGATCAACGCCGTGTGCCGCTCCGGATCGACGATGTTCAGGTCCGCACCGGCCGCGGCCAGCACGTCCACGCACGTGACGCAGTCCTGACGCGCCGCCAGCAGCAGCGGTGTCCATCCGCCCGGCGGCAGCCACTTGTCGCGCGGCTCGTCGGTGCGCTGCCGCTCCCACTTGATGATCGTGGACCGGGCATTGACGTCGGCGCCCGCATCGATCAGCGCCTGCATGGTCTCGGGATGGCCCTTCGCGGCTGCCCACATGAGCGGCGTGTGTCCCCGCCAGCTGTCACCGGGATCGACGGACGCGTGCGCGGCGAGGAGCACGCGCACGGCGGCGGTGTTTCCCGAGTAGGCGCAGGTGTGCAGCGCCGTTTCGCCGTAGGGGCCCGTGGCATCGGCGCTGACGCCGGCCTTGAGGAGGCGCTCGACGATGGCCGCGCTGCCGCTTTCGCAGGCAAGGGCAATCGGCGTCACTCCATACCGGTTCTCCGGATGCGGCCTGGCGCCGGCGCGGAGCAGGCGGTCGACGAGCATCGCGTCGTTGTTCCTGACCGCCCAGTGCAACGCCGTCGTGCCGTCGGCCGAACGCTGGTTCGGGTCGGCACCCCTGGCGAGCAGCGCCATCACCTCGGCCTGTTCTGCAGCCTTCGCCGCCTGCACGAGGCGCAGGTCCTGCGCGGCGGCCTCCGCCGCGAGCGTCGCGAGCACACCGACGAGGAGCAGCACGTTGCGCATGGTCGTCTGTTTCACCATCGAGTAGACCGACCTTCCCCCAGCGCCTTCTCGCGCGGTCAGGCGCCACTGGTCGGTCACCTCCACAGGGATTCGCATCCTCATCACAACTCAGCTCGAGTTTTAGAGGTCCGTGAGCGGCCCGGTGCTGTCGCCGAGCCGCTCGAGATCGACGCCGGCCTTGTCCAGCATCGAGACCAGCAGGTTCGTCATCGGCGTGCGGTCCGGGTAGCGCAGGTGCCGCCCGCCGCGCATGCGGCCGCTCGCACCGCCGAGCACGATGTTCGGCAGCGGGAAGTGATCGTGCGCGTTGCTGTTGCTCATGTTGCTCCCGTACAGGAGCATCGAGTGATCCAGCAGCGATCCGTCGCCATCGGGCGTGCTCCGCATCCGCTCCAGGAAGTGAGTGAACGCGTTGACGTTGTACGTCTGGATGCGCGTGTTCTGCTCGATCTTCTCGGCGCGGTTGGCGTGGTGGGACACGGAGTGATGGCCCTCGGCGACGCCCACCTGCGGATACGTCCGCGCGGTGACCTCGCGCGACACCATGAACGAGATGACGCGCGTGACGTCGGCCTGGTACGCCAGCGTCATCAGGTCGTACATCAGCTCGATGTGTTCCTCGTAGTCGAAGGGCACGCCGGCCGGGCGGGCGGGCAGCTCCAGGTCGCGCTCGTCGTGCGCATTGCCGGCCAGTTGGATGCGACGCTCGATCTCGCGCACGTTGTCGAGGTACTGGTTCATCACCCGGCGGTCCGACGGCCCGAGCTGCAGCTGCAGGCTGGCCGCGTCGCGGCGCACGGCATCGAGGATGCTGCGATCCTTGCGCAGGCGCGCCTCGCGCTCCGCCGGGCTCCCGCCCTGCCCGAACAGCCGTTCGAACACTTTGCGCGGGTTGATCTCCATCGGGAGCGGGGTTTCCGGCGTCGCCCACGACAGCGTATTCAAATAGATGCAGCCGTAGTCGACGTCGCACGAGCCGAAGAGGGCGGACGGATCCTCGGTGGCGAGCTCGAGCGACGGCAGCATGGTGCCCTGGCCGATGGCCCGCGCCGCAATCTGGTCCGCCGTGACCCCCGCGTACGCGTCCACGCCCTGTGTCGCCTTCGGACGCACGCCGCTCAGCCAGGTGGTCGGACTCAGCGAGTGCACCGCCGTCGTATCCGCCGCCGCGTGCGCGAGGCCGGTGATGACGTTGAGGTGATCCCGGAACGGCTCGAGCGGCTTGAGAATCGGCGAGAACTCGAAGCCTGCCCCCTCCGTCTTCGGCGTCCACGCATTCATGATGGCGCCGTGCGGAAAATAGACGAAGCCGAGCCGCGTCACCGGCTGAGCCGCCGTCTGCGCCAGCAGCGTCCGCGCGGGGATCATCGAGTCCAGCAGTGGCAGCGCCAGACTCACGCCCATGCCGCGCAGGAACGTCCTCCGCGGAAGATGCTTCTTGCTGACGAACATGGTCACTCCTCTAGTCTCCTGACCTTTCAGTGCGGCGACGTGGCCACCTGCGGCGCATCGGGCGGCGGCGCCTTCTTCATCTGGAACGGCGCGCTCTGCACGATGCCGAGCACGACCGCAGACCAGCGATAGTCGCGGGCCGCGGCGCTTCGAGCCACCTGGCGCACGAGCGGCCGGTCGTCGAGCTCGATCCCGCGGCCGAGGCCGTACGTCATCAGCTTTTCGGTCAGCGTGCGGACGAACAGCTCACGCCGTTTGAGCACCGCCTCGTGCAGCGCCACCGGGCCGTCGATCGGCGTGCCGTCCGCGAGCTGCCCCGTCGGATCGATGGCGCCGCCAGGTTCCTTCTCGCGCCACTGGCCCAGGCCGTCGAAGTTCTCGAGTGCCAGGCCGAGCGGGTCCATCACGCGGTGACAACTGGCGCAGGTCGGGTTCTTGCGGTGCGCCTCGAGCCGCGCGCGCAGCGACCGGGCCTCCGCGCCAGGATGGTTCTCCTCGAGATCGGGGACGTTCGGCGGCGGCGGCGGCGGCGGCGTGCCGAGGATGTTCTCGAGGATGAACTTGCCGCGCAGCACCGGCGAGGTGCGGTTCGGGTAGGAGGTCACCGTCAGGATGCTGCCCTGCCCGAGGAGGCCGCGCCGTGCTTCCTCTTTCACCGGCACGCGCCGGAAGTGGCTGCCGTACACGTTGGGGATGCCGTAGTGCCGGGCCAGCCGCTCGTTGACGTAGGTGTAGTCGGCGTTGAGCAGATCGAGCACGCTCCGGTCCTCGCGGATGATGCTCTGGACGAAGAGCTCGGTTTCAATCCGGAACGCCTCGCGCAGCTCGTTGTCGAAGTTCGGAAAATCGCGCGCGATCGGGGTGTGGTTGCGGAGGTTCCGCAGCCGCAGCCACTGGGCCGCGAAGTTGTCGACGAGCGCCCGCGATTTCGGATCTCTCAGCATCCGCTCGACCTGCGCCTGCAGCACGGCGGGCTGGTGCAGCCGACCCTGCTCGGCAGCCTTCAGCAGCTCGTCGTCGGGAATCGAGCTCCAGAGGAAGAACGAGAGGCGCGAGGCGAGCTCGAGGTCCGAGACCCGCCCGACACCGCCGGCCGCCGCCGGAGGCGTTTCGACCCGGAACAGGAACTTCGGACTGGCGAGGATCAACCGCAGCGCCTGCTCGATGCGGGCGTCGAACGTGCTGCCGTCCGCGCGCGCCGCCTCGTAGAGCTCCATGAGCGGGTCGAGATCGTCAGCCGTGGCCGGCCGGCGATACGCGTGCCGCGCCATGGCGGTGAGGATCGTCCGTGCACAAGAGGCTTCCTGCGCCGGCGTGGAAGGACGGCAGGAGAAGATCTGCCGCCGGCTCGGGGTGTCGCCGGGACCGGTCGGGTTGAAGGGGCCGGTCACGGTCACGTGCTCGACGATCGGCAACCCGTTCATGTCCTGCAGATCGTGATGGCGCTCGTGCAGCTGCAGCGGCTCGTCCGACGGCGCACGATTCCGGCGGAAGAAGGTGACGCCGACGTCGTGGGGACCGGCCGTGATGCGCACGCGAGTCTTCAGACGCTGCTCGATGGCGAGAGCCGCCGCCGACATGTTCCTGTCGCTGGCCAGGTTGTCCGCGTCGCCGCCCACCTGGGCCGCGAACACCTGCTGACCGTCGACCGCGATCTCGATGCGGTGCGCGAACTCCAGGCCGGTCACATAGCCATGGAAGTTGCGCATGAGGCTGATGGCGAGCTCGTACTCGCCGTCCTGGGGAAAGTTGTGACGGAAGCCGAGACCACCTCGAGTGCCCAGACCGAGGCCGTCGACTTCGTCCTGCTGCGAATCGTCCGGCGGGACACGATAGGAGAGTCGAACCACTTCGCTGTCGGTGCCGACGGCCAGGCTGCTCACACGCCGGGCCGCCGTCAGGTACTGCTCGAGCAGCGACGAGGAGACGCGCAGCACACCGGCGATGTTGTCGAACCCGTGGCTCTCGTCATCGGCCGGCAGCAGGTCCATGACGTCGACGTCGAGATGGAGCAGGTCGCGTACGGCGTTACGGTACTCGCTGCGGTTCAGGCGGTGGATCGGCTTGTGTCCCGGGTTCGGGGAGATCAGGGCCTGCGCGTCGATTCGCTGCTCGAGCGCGGAGGCGAACCCCTGCAGTGTCGCCTCGTCGGGCCGTGGCATGCCCGCCGGCGGCATCATGCCGCCGCGCAGCTTCATGATGACCTTTTCCCAGACGTCAGAGTGGCTGGCGGCCGCCGCCGGATCGAGCCCCTCGAGCGACAGCCCGCCCGTCGGGGTGCGGGCGTTGTGACAGGTGGCGCAGTACTGCTTGACGAGCGCCTGGTCGGACTGGGGCACTGCGCCCGGCCCGCCTGGTCTCGGAGCCTGCGGCTGGGCTGACACGTGAACAGCGCGCAGCCCCAGCGACGCCACGGCGGCGACCCAGCACGCGCAGAAGAAGAGCATGGAGGCGCGACGCATTCCCAAGTCTTTCCGGCTCTGATACGGGTCACACCCGTGTGTGTATGGACTGTAGCACTATCGTCCCGTCGGCTCCCAGAGGAAAGCCGCGGATCACCAGGATGACTCGCAGATGCCCATGCGCACATTCGGAATCGCCCTGCCCCGCCGGGGTCAACCGTGGCTTACGTGGTACCATCTCGCACGCTTGTCTCCATTTATTCCGGGTCAATTGTCATGACAATCCATTCCTCCTGGCGTAGTGCCTCGTCGAGGTTTCTCCTGTTTGCGTTCTCTGCCGTGCTGGTCGCGCTGCAAGCGTCGACTGCTGGCCAGCAAGGCGCGGCGGCCCAGGCTCCCGGGGGAGCCGCGCAAGGCCCCGGCGGGCGCGGCGGCGCGCCGGTAGGAACGCTTGGCCGAGGTGGCGGTCCGCGGATTCCGGACGGAGCTCTGCCGCCGGGCGCACCTCATCCCGATCCGCTCCCGATCGATATCTTCACCACCAAGAACTTCTACAAGGACACCGCGCTCTGGAGCGACCCCAAGTACTTCCGCTGCAACATCTCGCGGAACATCACCGAGATGTGGGCGCAGCAGCGGATGGGCGACAATCCTCCCGCCACGGCCGGCTGGGGAGACTGCTCGCGCGACTATCCCGCCGCGAACATCAAGAGTCCCTACGCCTACAAGACGGCCAAGGAGCACTATGAAGCGTTGATGGCCGACGCCGCCAAGCGAGGCGGCCCCACCGTCCACACGCGTCAAACGCTGCCGGAATGGGACGGCTTCTACGTGCGGAACAACCAGGACGGCGGAACGCAGTGGCTGTGGGGCATCAGTCAGCCGAGCACCATGCTGTCGCTCCTGACGCCCGAGTACCAGAAGCGCATGGTGCAGGAGATCTACCACGAATCGGTGACCAACGCGCCGCAGTGGAACGCGTCGTTCTGCTATCCCGAAGGGCTGGTTCGCTTCTATACGCAGTTTGCCGTGCAGCAGCCGATGGAAGTCATGATGAACCCGTATCAGGTCCAGTTCCTGAGCGGCATCGCCGACAACTTCCTCTTCAAGGTCCTGATCGGCCGCAAGCACGTGCAGCAGGTCCCGCAGTGGTACGGCGAAACGGTCGGCTTCTGGGACGGCGAGAAGCTGATCTCCTGGACGGCGAACGTTCAGGGCTGGACGATTACGCACGCCCTCTTCGAGTACAGCAACAAGATGGAAACCATCGAGATCATCACGCCGCGCAAGGACAGCAACGGCGCGCTCGTCGGCCTGACCATCGAGACGATCTTCTACGACCCCGAGGCCTTCGTGGCGCCGCTGCGGTCGACGATGGGGTGGAACCGGACGCAGAAGCACGACAGCCCGAACCTTCGCCACACCTTCATCGAGTGCCTGAGCAACGTGGTGAACGTCAACGGCAGGCCGACGCAGCTGTCACCGAGCGATCCTCGCTATGTCGACTACTACGGCCGGCCCTGGGCGAAGAACTGGGAGAAGTATTTCGAGCAGGGCTGGGAGAAGCCGGACGCCGAGGTACCCGCTGCGGTTCTCGATGTTTTCAAGTAGTCGGAGGCACCCGTCGGGAACAGCATGCTGCCGCAACAGCCAGGCAACCGTAAATTGCGGCGGCGACAGTCGCGGTGCGCCGGTCAGGGCAGGTGCTTGACGTAGACGTTCCGGTACCAGATCTGACCGCTTCCCTCGAGCTGCAGCGACAGGATTCCCTGCGGCGCACGACTAGCGGGATCCTCGTCGACGCTGACGGTGATCAGCTGTCCATTCACCAGATGGATCAACGTATTCCCGCGCGCGATTATTTCGACCTGTTGCCACTCTCCCGCCAGCCCCTGGTGCGGTTTGACCGCGGCCGCAGGCGTGGCAGTCGTGCTGCCAATGCGAAGCAGCCGTCGCTCGGGGAGCATCATCACCACTCCGCCGGGTAGATTGACGATGCCGCGGCCCTGCCCTTCGTAGAGGCCGCCGGTATATCGATTGTCCGAATCGAGATCGAACTGGTAGCCGCTGACCTGCCACGGATTCTGGAAACCCTGGGTCGGATTGGTGGCTGGCGGCCCGCCGCCGGCCGGATTGCCGCGCGCCGGTACGCGCTCGGCGACTCCCGCCTGAACCGCCGCGGCAAACGTCGTGATACCGGGAGGCATCGCTGCACCGAGCGGATTGTCGATCGACCCTTTGTGGGGTGCCATCAGCAGACGACTGCGATACTGAATGCCGCCGTTCGCGCCTGTCGCGGATATGCGGAACTCCACCTTCAGATCGAAGTCACGCATCACTGCGTTCGCACCAACGTAGTGAAGATGATGCTGGCCGGGCGTCTTCACTGTGTCGGCATGAAGCGCGCCGTTCTCAACCGACCACACGTCCGTCTCGCCATCCCAACCGGTGAGCGTTTGTCC
>DASUGH010000129.1:0-6803 GCA_036274155.1 Vicinamibacterales bacterium
AGGATCGTGATGCCGCGCTCGCGCTCGAGGTCGATGTTGTCCATCACCCGCTCGGCCACCTGCTGATTGGCGCGAAAGGCTCCGCTCTGCCGCAGCAGGGCGTCTACAAGGGTGGTCTTGCCGTGATCAACGTGGGCGACGATTGCCACGTTGCGCCGCAGAGGATTGGCGATCTGCGACGTCTTTCGGTGTGGAGACATCCTCCCAGTATCGCATACGCTCTTGAGCATGACTGACCGGGAACGCGCGCGGCTGCGCGGTCCAGTCCGCAGCGTTCGCAGCGATCATGCGGAGCTCGACGCGCGGACGAACGACTGGGGACCATTCAGGCAGGGGCAGACGCTTGTCTATGACGTCGAGGGACGGCTTACGACGAGCGAGGGAACTGGGTCGAGAAAATCACGTCGCAGCGCCACTCACCCGATTGTGATTTCCACCGGGCAGCCATCGAGCGGCGGGTAATCGGCTATTACTAGGCGGGTCCGCCTCGATCGCACACAGCTTCGGCGGAACCCGCCCCACAGGCAGCGGCTTCGGCGGAACCCGCCCTACAGGCCGCCGGGTCCGCCTCGATCGCACACAGCTTCGGCGGGACCCGCCCTACAGGCTTCGGCGGACCACGCCTACGGGCCGCTGAAGACTTCGAGTTCGGCGATCGACCATACATAGGTCCCGCCTCGCGCGACCTGGGTCAGGCGAACAAATCGAGCGGGGCGCGGCGCGAACTCGATAACCGTTCGCGACTCCCTCGGCCGTGCCATGGCGGCATACAGCACTTCGGCGGCGGGACTTCCCTCCCACGCGTTCAGCCAGCTTCGCTCGTCGAGCGACGTCTCGATGCGAAGCTGACGCGGGAAGAAGGCGCCGTTCGAACCGATGGTCTGCACGATCGCTCCCACTTCCGTCACCGCGCCGAGATCGATCGTGATGTCCTGCACCGGCTCCTGCACACCGCACACCCAGCCTGTCTGCGGGTTGCGGTCCGTCATCAGGCCGACGCGCTCGGGCGAGCATTCGGAACGCACGCTGCCTATTGGGACGGGCCGCCCGGCGGGGTCGGTCCTGATCGGCGGCACGTCACGCGCGGGCACCCGGTAGTGCGCGAGCACACCCTCTGACACGAGCATCGCGCCAGGTTGCCGTTCGACCATTACGCGGGAGCGGACGTCATCCGGCCTGGTCAGCACGTCGATGCTTCCCCGGCTGAGGAATGGCCCGAACATCCGCTCGTCCCTCGCCTGCGATAACGCTCCGAGCGCCTCGTAGTACGGCGGGAAGTAGCCGCTGTAGCCGTTGATGGCCCGATAGTTCTGCGTGACGGCGTGGTAGACCGATTCGATGTCGCCGAGGATTTCGCCGACCGGTAAGCGCAGCACGGTCCTGTCTGCCAGTCCGCTGACAGGCTGAGGCACCGCCGCCGTCGGGATCGTCGTCCAGCCGTCAGCGGCAAGTGCGAGGGCTGCAACGGTCAGGATGAGGCGTGTGGCACGCGCTGTCCGTCCCGCAAGCAGCCGCGCAACGGCAAGGCCCATGAACACCGTGAGGCACACGATGACAATCAGCCACAGCCGGGCCGGCACGCGCAGCGCACTGAAACCGGGCAACGCCATGAGCCACCCGTACGGCGCCTGATAGAGCACCCGCTCGCCGAAGAATCGGGGAAACGGACCCCAGGCCAGCACCCAGCAGACGACAGCGCACAGCATGTAGAACGTCGCGGTCGATCCACGTTGAACCAGCCGGCGAAACCAGTCCGACAGCAGCAGCGCCACGAGTAGAAGCACCAGCGTCACCGTCGCAGGCTTGTCGGCCGACGATGCCGAAGCGCGAAAGGGAAAATCAACACGCCACGGCCCGAACACGATCGTCCACAGGGTGATGGCCCCGTACATGAGCGCAATCCCCAACGCCGTCCGCCGCATGAGCACACGCCATCTGGCTGGCGGATCGCCGGCAACCGGGAGTCCGCCCCAAAGCCCCTTTCCGGCGATCGCGCCGGCCACGCACAGCGCAATCAGCGCTCCACCGACGAACAGCTCTCCTTCGGGAGCGCAGGCGACGCGCAGCCATCCCCAGAACGTCAGTGCCGGCGGTGCGCACAGCGGCGCCGCAATGTCCGCGCTGTAGTCAGCGATCTCCCCGAGCCCTCTCGTCAATCCGAGCGCGCGCTGAGCGGTCAGGTACCGATAGAGGATCGGCGCGAGCGGGAGCGCGGCGGCGACGAGCGCGGCGGCAACGGCACCGACGTCACGCCAGCGCCCGCGGGCCGCCATGAACCAGGCGACCCACAGGCCGACCATGAACGAGAAGTAGACGAGGGCGTACCCGTTTGCCGCACCCTGCAGTGCCCATGTCAGCGCGAACAGCGCAAGCCACGGCCATCGCCGCGACTCCAGGTACGCGTGCAGGCCAAGGAGCGACAGCGGCATCCAGAACGAGACGAGGATCTGGATGTGCGGCAGGTGGCTCGTGCGAAACGGCACGAACGCGTACGCGAGACCCGCAAGGAACGCCGCTCCCGAACTCCGCGTGAGCCGACAGATGAGGAGATACATCGCCAGGCCGCTGAGCGGGTACGAGAGCAGGACGGTCAGGTTGTAGGCGGCAATCGGATTCCCGGTCAGCCACTGAATCGGCGCCGCAATGACGCTCACGCCAAGCAGGTGCTCCGAGAACACCAGCACGTCGCGAGTCGGCCAGAAAATCGGGAACTGATACCACGCGCCGGTCCACGGCACATGCGTCGCGTTCCACGACAGGATGGCCGTCGTCAGCAGCGGGTCTCCTGGATCGCTGGCGATTGAGGTACCGATCGCGGCAAGGACGTGGCGCCCGGTGATGGCAGTCAGCGCGACGTAAGCGAGTGCGCTGGCGGCGAGTGGCCGTTTCAACAGCTCTCCGCAACGTCGAGCCGACCGCCGTCGAGATTGCGGATGAGCACGCCGATCATGGCCGAAGTGTAAATCGGTCTCAGCAATACCGTCAGTTTCCCTTGCGGAGGCAGGCTTCTCTTTTTAGGATGATGCTCGCTCGCGACCGACAGGCCGCGGCGCGACCCAACAATACCGTGAACGGTCGAGACCTTTCTCACATGTCGTCCGTGCTGATCGTCGATGACGAGCTGGTCCAGCGGGAGCGGATCCGCGCGTGGGCCGACGCGCTCGGCTATCGTGCGCGTGAGGCGGCAGACGCCGACTGCGCGCTGGCGGCCCTCGACGATCTGGCGAGCGACATCGCCATCTGTGATGTGACGTTGAGCGGCGCCCGTCACAACGGCGTCTGGCTCGCGTCGCAGATTCGCGATCGCTTTCCGGAGACGGCGGTCATCATGGCCACGGCCGTTCATGAAGTCGAGATTGCCGTCGCCAGCCTTCGCAACCAGGTCGTCGACTATCTCCTCAAGCCGTTCGACGAGCGGCGGCTGGGCGAAGCGCTGGCCCTCGGCCGCGACTGGCACCACGCGGCGGCGGCCCAGGAAGGGCTGCATCACGCGATTCAGGATCGGCTTCGTGCACGGCGCGCGGCGGTGGCGGCAGCGCTCGCCGAAGCGCAGGACACGCCCGAGCAGGCGCTGGAAGGGCTGATGGCAATCCTGCAGCTGCACGAACGGGACGCACGCGGGCATGCGACGCGCGTGGCGCGGCTGGCCGTGGCGATCGGCGACGAGCTTGGCTTCGACGACCACGAGCTCGAGACGCTCGAGCAGGGCGGCCTGCTGCACGACATCGGCAAGCTGGACATGCCGGCGTCGATCCTGTCGAAGCCCGGACCGCTCGACGAGAACGAGTGGCGCGTCATGCGGACGCATCCACAGGTCGGCTATGATCTTCTGCGGAACCAGCCGCGGTTTGCGGACGCCGCGGAAATGGTCCTCGCCCACCACGAGGCGTACGACGGCAGCGGCTATCCGAGGCGGCTCGAATCGACGCGGATTCCGAAGGCCGCGCGCGTGCTGGCGGTGGCCGACGCCTACGATTCGATGACCCATCCGCACACGCAGCGCCCGGCGATGCCGCCACGACTGGCGATCGAGGAAATCGCGCGCTGCAGCGGAAGACAGTTCGATCCGCATTGCGCGGAGGCGCTGGGCTCGGTGCTCGCGCACGCGCTGGAGAACGAAGCGCATGCCGCTGTTTGAGTACGCTTGTAAGTCCTGCGATCACCGGTTCGAGTGGCTGACCCGCGGGGCCGCCACGCCCGAGTGCCCCTCCTGCCACGGGACGTCGCTCGAAAAACGACAGTCCGTGTTCGCGGCGCGCAGCTCCGGCCCGGCGACCGGCGCGACCCAGGTCCCGATCGGCGCCTGCGGATCCTGCGGCGACCCCCGCGGCCCCGGCTCCTGCTCGATCAACTGATCCCTGATTTCTTCTGAATCCTGATTCCTGGACGGCCCTTGGGGGCCTTGGGCCTGATGCCTGCGGCCTTCGCCTGAGTTACATTGGGGCGATGCGCCTCGCCGTCCCGTTCCTGCTGGCGTTTGCGGTTGCCGGCAGCTCCGCCTGCTCCATCAAGAAGATGGCGGCGAACACGATCGCCTCGACGCTGGCCGATACCGGCACGACCTTTACGAGCGACGAGGACATACAGCTGGTCGGCGATGCGCTCCCGTTTGCCCTGAAGCTGTACGAGTCGACGCTCGCATCCACGCCGAAGCATCAGCCCCTGCTCCTTGCCACCTGCAGCGCCTTCACGCAGTATGCGTACGCCTACATCGAGGCCAACGCCGAAGCGTTGCCGTCGAGCCGCCGGGCGGAGATCCAGGCAGCCCGCGATCGGGCGCTGCGGTTGTACCTCCGGGCCCGCGGCTACTGCTTCCGCGGACTCGACGCCCGGTTCGGCGACAACACGAGCACGGCGCTGATCCGGGATCCTCAGGCGGTCGTCGCCAGGGCGCGGGCCGCTGACGTGCCGCTCCTCTACTGGACGGCGGCATCCTGGGGATTGGCGATCGCTCTGGGAATCGACCAGCCTGAGCTGGCGGTCGACCTCCCGAACGTCCGGGTCCTGGCCGATCGGGCGCTGGCGCTCGATGAGAAGTGGAGCAGGGGCGCGATCCACGAGCTGTTCATCACGCTCGACAGCCTGCCGGAAACGCTCGGGGGGAACCCGGCCAGGGCGAAGGATCACTTCAACCGGGCGGTGGAGCTGCAACAGGGGCTTTCCCCTGGACCTTATGTGTCCCTGGCCACGGGTGTCGTAGTTTCGACCCAGGACCGGGCCGAATTCGAGCGGTTGCTCAAGACAGCCCTGGCGATAGATCCTGAGAAGGATCCGCCGAACCGGCTGATTACGCTGATCACCCAGCAGCGCGCACGGGTGCTGCTCGACCGCATCGACGAACGGTTCTCGAACTAAGCTTCGGAGGTCTCATGTTCCGTCAGAGTGTGCTCTCGCTCGCCCTCGTCGCATTCGTCGCCACAGGCGCGGCCGCGCAGACCACCATCAGGGTCGCCACCGTGGCGCCGGTCAACTCCACCTATCACAAGGCCCTGCTCGACATGGGCGCCGAGTGGGAGGCCAAGACGTCCGGCCGCGTGAAGCTGACGGTCTACGCCGGAGGCACCCAGGGAAGCGAAGAAGCCACCCTGCGGATGATGCGTCCGGGCGTCGATCAGCTGCAGGGCAATCTGCTCACGACCGGACTCTCGTCGATCGACGATGCGTTCAGCGTGTTCGGGATTCCGTTCTTCTTTGCGTCCAACGCCGAAGGACAGCACGTGCTCGAACGGCTCGCGCCGATGCTCGAAAAGCGGCTGGAGGCCAAGGGATTCAAGCTGCTCGCCTGGGGAAGCGCCGGCTGGGTGCAGCTCTTCTCGAAAACCCCGATCAACACGCTTGCCGATGTGAAGGCGGCAAAGCTGTTCACCACGCAGGGCGACGACCGGCTGGTGCAGTGGTACAAGAAGAACGGCTTCAACCCGGTGGCTCTGAACTCGGGCGACATCCCGGCGCAGCTGCGGCTCAGCACCGGCATGATCGACGCGGCGCCGCTGCCGCCGTATCCGGCGATGCTGATGCAAGTGTTTCGTGACGCGAAGTACATGCTCGACGTGGATGTCGCGCCGCTCTTTGGCGCGCTCGTCCTGACCAACACCGCCTGGAACAAGATCTCGCCAGCCGATCAGGCGGTGGTGATGGCCGCCGCGAAGAACGCCGAAAAACGGCTGCTCAGCGAGGCGGCGAAGCTGGATGAAACGTCGATCGCGACCATGAAGGCGCGCGGCCTCACCGTGATTACGCCGGATGCCAAGGCGCTGGCGGCCTTCCGTGCCGAAGCCGACCGTCTGGTCGCGACGATCAAGGGCACGCTCGTGCCGGCGGACGTCTACGACATCGCGCAGCGGGAGCGCGACGCGTATCGGAAGAGCAAGAAATAGTGCGCCTGGTGTTCAACTCCCCACTCCCAACTCCCAACTCCCAATTCCCGCGTGCACGTCGTTGGGAGTTGGAGGTTGGGCGTTGGGAGTTTGACGGCGCCGACGCTTGACTCGTGTCATCAAGGCGCTGAACGGCGCCGAAAACCTCCTCGCCACGCTCGCCCTGGCCGGCATCATGCTGGTGCCGCTCGCCGAGATCGCGACGCGGCAGCTGTTTCAGCGCGGAATTCCTGGCGCCGGGCCGTTCACGCTCAACCTGACGTTGTGGGTCGGCCTGCTCGGCGCCGCCATTGGCGCCCGCGAAGGCAAGCTCCTCACGCTGGCCACCGGCGAATTCCTGCCGAGGGGCACGATCAACCTCGCACACGTCATCTCGGGCTTCGCCGGCTCCGCGATTGCGATGCTCTTCGCCGTCGGCGGCCTGGC
>DASUGH010000130.1:0-53198 GCA_036274155.1 Vicinamibacterales bacterium
TGCACTGGTCCCGTCCCCTCTTTGCGGTGTTCCTCCTCCAGATCTCGTTGATGGCGGTCGTGTGCAGCACGCTGCAGAAGTTCGTCAACCTGTGGAGCGAGCAGCTTGCCTACACGTCCAGGAAGCGACGTTAAGGAAGCCCCGCTCTTCGACGACTTCGTCGACGACTACGAAGAGCAGTGTGCCGAGGGGTTGTCGCTCAGCGGCGAGACGCGCGACTACTTCGCCCGGCAGCGGATACTCCACACGAAACGGCTGTGTTCGTCCGTCGCCGGCGACAGTCGATCGGTGACGCGTCTCGTCGACTTCGGTTGCGGCCTCGGCCACAGCACCCCCTACCTGCTCGAGGCTTTTCCGCAGGCGTCGATCATCGGGTTCGACGAGTCCGATGCCGCCATACGAGCGGCGCGGCAGCGCTACTCCAACGAGCGTGTCGAGTTCGCGTCGGGAAGCCTGCAAGGGCGGCGGCCGGTCGACATGGTGTACTCGAACGGAACGTTCCACCACATCGAGCCTGCTCACCGCGACGACGTCGTCGCGTCAATCGTCTCGTGGCTGGCGCCGGGCGGGCTCTTCGTGCTCTGGGAAAACAATCCCTGGAATCCCGGAACCCGGCTGGTGATGAACCGGATCGCATTCGACCGCGGCGCCCGAATGCTGTCGAGTACAAGCGCCGTCACAATGCTGAGACGCTCCGGCTTGCGGGTGCTTCGCGTCTCATCGCATTTCTACTTTCCACGGTGGCTCCGGGCGTTGAGGCCTGCCGAGCGCTGGCTCGAGCGGCTGCGACTGGGCGCCCAGTACTGCGTGGTCGCTCAGAAGCCCTGAGCGTCACGTTACGGCTCTCTCGACAGCGGCCTGGTCAGGCAGGTTGGCCCGCCTCCGCCTTTCACGCTGATCTCCCTGCCCTCGTATTCCAGGACCTCGACACCGGCGCGCTCGAGGGCGGCCCGCGTCTTCGAGTTGCCGGCGAGCATCACACATTGACGGGCTGACAGCGCCAGCGCATTCGTCCCCATGCTGTCGAACTCGTCGTCCGGGACCTCGATGAACGTCAACCCTCTTTCGAGCAGCCACTGACGGAAGGGCACCGGCAGCAGAGGCGAGTACACCAGTGCGAGGCCCGGGCCGACCGGACTGATGAGCGACATCAGGTGCATCACTTCTCCGTCGCCATGCCAGTGCGGCAGCGGGACGACGACGAGCTCGATAGCCGGGCCGAGCATCGCCCTCAGCTGACTGATGCCGGCGTCGTTGGTCCGGTAGCCGCGTCCGACCACTAGCGTGCGCTCGTCCAGCCAGAGCACATCTCCGCCCTCGATCGTCCCCGGTGCTTCGATGCGGCCGAGCAGCGGCAGTCTGGGACCGACATTCGGAAGCACGGCTCCCTGCGCCTCGGGCTCGCCGGACCGCTGCGGCTTGCCCATCCGGCAGAGGACGATGCCGCGATCACACACGATCGACCCGTCGCGAACGTAGATCGAATCGAGTGTGGTATCGGTGGCGGCCGGGAGCAGATGCACCTCGGCGCCTGCGGATGTGATCAACGCCTGTAGGCCGTCGAACTCGTCGATCGCGCGGCTGAGGTCCGGCGGCGCAGTGAAATTGAGCATCTGCCACTCCGCGGCAATCGTCTCGACGCTGCGGAATGCGTCACGCGGGTGCTTCAGCGCTACGTGTCGAAGCCGTCCTGTTTCACTCTGTGCCGTCATCGCGCGAATCCCCCGGTCACCCGCTCGTGACTCTCTATTTCCAGCGGGTCAGTATCGATTCCCGATCGAACACCACCACGGCGATCCACATCAACGCCGCGTTGAGAGCGGCGAGGCCGATGGCCATCGCGATGACGGGAGGAGTCGTGAGGTCGAACGCTCCCATCAGCTGCAGCACGAGCAGCCCGGCCAGCGGCAGCAGGATGAGAGAGGCGATCTGCTGTGCGCTGCGGGCATCGTTGGCCCTGGCAGATGCGCACACGGCGAGCTGAAGCGAGGCCAGTGCGGCGAGCGGCGTGAGCAGCAGCATGATGGCCAGAGGCTGCGGCGCGATTAGCGTTCGCGCCACACCCGGACGGGCGAAGAGCTGGATTCCGAGGAGATAGCACCCGAACACGGCCGCCGCGAGGGCCAGCGCCGGAAGGAAGGAGGCGAGCACCTTCGCCGCGAGCAGCTCGACGGTCGTGATCGGCGTAGCCAGCAGCGGTTCGAGCGTACGGGCCTGCTTTTCCCCGATCACGCTGTACGCCGCAACGGACATCGAGACGGCAACGGGCGACATCGCCAGCATCACGAGGAAGCGCTCGAAGACCCATACCTGAATCGCGCCCTCGACGCCGAGCGCGCGTGCCGCGGGCCGCGTCCGGTACACCTCCCTGGCGAGCTCGACGTCTCCCGAATCGGCGAGACCTTCGCCGAACATCGCCGGCACGACGATCGCGACAATGAACGGCAGCGCCAGGGCGACACACGAGGTGAAAATGGCCGGCACGAACACGCCGGGGTTCTGGCGCAGGTCGGCCAGTTCCTTGGCGAGCAGGGCACGAATGCGGCTCACGCCACGCCGCTCCCCTGGTCTCGAATCAGGCGCAGATATACGTCCTCGAGCGACGGTTCCTCCGGCACGACCGCTTCCACGTCGGCGCCGAGGCTCACGAGCGCTTTCACAATCGCCGGCGTCTCGACGTTGGCGGCATTGTCGACGGCGATTGACATGCCGTTCTCCAGCAGCCGTACGTCGATGCCTCGCGCCTGCAGCGCGGCGGCGTGACGCGCGAGATCGGCCCGCAGCTCGATCCGTACTCTTCGACCGAACAGCCTGGAGCGGAGAGCCTCTGGTGTCCCGGTTGCGATCAGCCGCGTCCTCAGCACTGCTACGCGATCGGCGACCCGTTCTGCCTCGTCGAGGTTGTGTGTGGAGATCAGCACCGCGCGATGTTCGTCGCGCAGCCGCACGATGAGACGCCGGACGTCACGCGCGCTCTCGGGGTCGAGCCCGGACGTCGGCTCGTCGAGGAGCACGACCTGCGGATCGTGAAGCAGCGTCCGCGCCAGCGCAACGCGTTGCTTCAGGCCCTTCGAGAGCTGCACGCACGGTTCACCTGCCCGCTCGCGGAGCTCGAAGAGCGTCAGCGAGGCGTCCACCGCGCTCGACGGGGCCGGCAGGCCGTACAGCCGCGCGTAGGTGACCAGGTTCTGGCGTACCGTGAGACGCTCCCACAGCCCCGGCGACTCCGGCAGGAAGCCGACTCGCGACCGCATGCGTGCCGCGCGCCTGACGTCGAGCGGATGCCCGTCGAAGTGAATCGTCCCCGAGGATGGACCGATGAGCCCCGACAGCAGGCGCAGCGTCGTTGTCTTGCCGGCGCCGTTCGGGCCGAGCAGCGCAAGGATCTCGCCGCGAGCGATCTCCAATGAGATATCGTCGACCGCGACTCGGGTGCCGTATCGGCGGCTCAGTCGAGTGGCGCTCAGCATCGGGGCGTTTCAGGTCGCAGGAAGGTGAGCAACCGGAGTTCAGGCGGACGTGAAAGGCCGCCTCTACTTTGCGTCAGAGGAGCTCAGTACTTTGCGACGGCGCGGACGGCCTTCAGCACGTCCGGCGCTCCGGGCAGGATCTGCTCCTCGAGGATCGGCGCATAGGCGACAGGACAGTCGAGGGCTGCCACGCGCCTGATGGGCGCATCCAGGTACTCGAACAGCTCCTCCGCGATACGCGCCGCGATCTCGGCGCCGAATCCGGCGGTGAGCTGATCCTCGTGCGCAATCACGACACGGCTCGTCTTCTGCGTGTAGGCGGCAATCGTCTCCCAGTCATAAGGGATGATCGATCGCAAATCGACGACGGCCACGCTGATGCCATCGCGCTCGGCCTGCTGCGCCGCCAGCATCGCCCGCTGCACCAGCGCCCCCCAGGTGAACACCACCACGTCGCGGCCGTCACGCACGACCGATGCCCGGCCGAACGGGATCGTGTAGTCGGGACCCGGGTAGGGTGCGCGGTTGTACGGCTGCCGGTAGAGATGTTTGTGCTCGAGGAAGAGCACGGGATCGTCGCAGCGAATGGCCGTTCGCAGCAGGCCGACCGCATCCTGCGCCGTGCAGGGGAAGACGATGCGAATCCCGGGTGTGTGGGCGAAGATCGAGACGCCAGACTGGCTGTGATACGGAGCCCCGCCGCGCAGGTAGCCGCCAATCGGAACGCGGATCACCATCGGGCACGACCAGTTGTTGCCCGAGCGGTAGCGCATCATCGACAGCTCGTCGCGGATCTGCATGAAGCCCGGCCAGATGTAGTCGAAGAACTGGATTTCGACTACCGGCTTGAGGCCGCGCAGCGCCATGCCGACGCCGCGGCCGATGATGTTCGCTTCCGCGAGCGGAGAGTTGAACACGCGCTCACTGCCGAACTGGCGCTGCAGGCCGTGCGTGACCTTGAAGACGCCGCCCTTGCCCTTGACCGTCGTCAGTGCCGCCTCGTGGCTGGCGTCGGCGACGTCCTCGCCGAACACGACGATGCGCGGATTGTGGGCCATCTCGTCGCGCAGCGTCGCGTTGATGGCAGCCACCATCGTTTCAGGCGGGCCGGTACGGATTGGATCGGTCGCGAGCTCGGCGGCGGTCGGATCGACGTCAGGTGAGAAGACGTACAGCGCCGCGGTGCCCGGCTCAGGCTTCGGGGCGTTCCGTGCGGTTTCCGCGGCCTGTGCGACCTCGCGCTCGACCGAGGCAAGCACGTCGGCGAGGTCCTCGTCGGTCGCCAGGCGTTCGCGCTTGAGGAGGTCGCGCATCCGTACGAGCGGATCGCGCCTCGCTTCGGATTCGCGCTCGGCCGGCGTCTTGTACAGCTTCTCGTCGTCGGAGAGCGAGTGCGAGTACGGACGGGTGACCGACGCGTGCACCAGCACCGGCCCCTTCCGTTCGCGGACGTGTTCAACGGCGTCGCGCAGCGTGCGATAGCTCTCGAGGAAGTCGGTACCGTCGCACCTGAACACGCGCAGTCCGGGAATGCCTTCGACGACCCGCGAAATGTCGCCGCCGGGCGTCTGCACCGATACCGGAACCGAAATCGCGTAGCCGTTGTCCTCGACCAGATAGAGGATCGGCACGCGGCGTGTGCAGGCGGTGTTGAGCGATTCCCAGAACTCGCCCTCGCTCGTCGCGCCGTCGCCAACCGACACGTAGGTGACTTCGTCCGGGTGATAGGCCCGCTCGCGGTCCGGAATCCCCTCGATGCGCTCGTAGAGGAGGCCCGCCTCCGCGCACCCGACGGCATGCAGGCACTGCGTACCCGTACAGCTGCTCTGCGACGGAATGTTCAGCCGCCGATGACCCCAGTGCGATGGCATCTGCCGGCCGCCGCTTGCCGGATCGTCCTTCGCGCCCACCGACGCGAGCAGCATCTCGAGCGGCGTCATCCCCAGCGTGAGGCAGAGTGCGCGATCGCGGTAGTACGGAAAGAACCAGTCGTATCCGGCACGCAGGTGCAGGCCGGCGGCCACCAGCACGGCTTCGTGCCCGGCACCGCTGATCTGGAAGAATGCGTGTGTCTGGTTCTTGAGCTGAATCTCTCTGTCGTCGATCTTCCGCGACAGGAGCATGAGTCGGTACGCGGCGAGCAGCTCATCCCGGGTCAACCCCTCGTGCTCGTTGCCGTGCACCCTCCCTGAGGCGCTCGTGTGGGCGCCGTTGGCAAGGGTCGAACCCTTCATGTCTCGCCGATTATGGCATTGAACCGCTATACGGCTCCAAACGAGATTTCTGTGCTCGTTGCTAACCGCGGCACGGCCGTATAGCGGTTCCAGGCGCGCAAGGCGCGCCAAGAGATGCTGCCGATCAGCCAAGGGGCCTGTTGGGATAGCAAGCAGGCCCTTGGCTGATCGCACAGGCCGGGAAGGCGTTGAGGTCGGAGGAATTGGAACGTGCGATCATCTGCCCATGCCGGCCCGACTGCACCGCTGGGACGAAATCGCTCTCGAAAAAGTCACGGAGATGGTGTCGCAGAAGATCGTCTGCGGCAGGAACGAGATGCTTGCGCAGATTTACCTCAAGCGCGGGGCGCTCGTGCCGATGCACTCACACGACAGTGAGCAGATGACCTACATCCTGCAGGGCGCCTTGCGAGTGCTCGTCGATGGCGAGGAGATCGTGGTCGGCGAGGGCGAGGTGCTGCACATCCCGTCGGGAGCACCGCACCAGGCCGAAGCGCTCGAAGACACCTTCGAGCTGGATGTCTTCAGCCCGGCGCGGCGGGACTGGATCGACGACGGCGATCTCGAGAAGTAGAGACGCCTAAACCTAATGCACTCGGCGGTCCACGTCGTCAGCACGTCCGCGGCCGCCCGAGTAGACGTCGAACCGCCGGCGCGAGCGGTTGATCCGCCACTTCAGGAACCGGTACTGGATCTCCGAGGCCAGGTGCAGCCGCCCGCCTTTGAGGTAGAGGTACCCGGCCACCAGGCCCCCGAGGTGTGCCGCATGTGCAACGCCGCCGCCGCTCGCCTCGATGGATGACAGGAGAGCGATGCCGCCCATGATCATCACCGCGTAGCGCGCCGGTACCGGAAACACGAAGAACAGAATGATGGGCGCGTTCGGGAAGTACAGCGCGAATGCCATCAGGATCCCGTAAACCGCTCCCGAGGCGCCGATCGTCAGCGCCGAGTACAGGCTGGCAAATGCCGGCATCGGGAGCAGCCCGAGGACAAGCATCGTGAGTGCGCCGCCGAGGCCGCAGACGAAGTAGTACTTCAGAAAGTACCGGCTGCCCCACATCCGCTCGAGCTCGACGCCGAACATCCAGAGCGCCAGCATGTTGAACAGGATGTGGAAGAGGCCACCGTGCATGAACATGTAGGTGACGACCCGCCACACTTCGAATCGCTCGATGACGAGATCCCACCTGAGGCCGAATATCCCGATGAGATCGAGCGACCGCGCGAGCCAGGTCGCTACGAACGCGACGATATTGGCGAGAACGAGCGCCTTGATCGCCGGCGTCATCGGACCGGGACCGAACGAGTACGAGAAGCTCGAGGGCGACGGTCGGTAGGGATAGCGCGAGGGCATCTTCGTCTTCTCGTGGGCGAGCCTCAGCCTGCAACGCCAGTGCCGGACGGCTCCGGCGTGCTGCTCTCGGACGCGCGCACCACAGAGTGTACCTGCTTTCCGCGCGGAAGCGGCAGGGCCAGCGCAGCCGCCAGCAGCGGAAGCGCCGACATCACGGTCAGCGTGACCGGGATACCGACGCGATCAGCCAGCATGCCGACCAGTGGGACCGACAGCCCGCCCGTACCCCACGCGAAGCCCATCATCAGAGACGACACCGTTGCGGCGCTGACCGGCGCGATCACCTGGGCAAAGGTGACGTTCACCGGGAGGGTGGACTGCAGCAGGAATCCGCCGGCGGCGAGCACGGCGAGAAACGGCAGCCCGGACAGCCACGGCGCCACCGCCAGGAACGGCACCGCCGTCACCAGCGACAGCACGATCAGCCGACGCGCGCCGAAGCGATCGGCGAGCGGTCCGCCGACGAATCCGCCGAGGCCAACCGCCACCAGATAGATCGACGCGGCGCTCCCCGCCTCCGACACGGTCAGGCCTCGACGCGTCAGCATGACCGGCGCGAAGGTGGAAAAGCTCATCGCCGTCAGTGTTCGCAGCACCACGATCAGGTACAGCAGCGTGAGCGGCCGGGCATAGGGGCGCAGAGGGCCGAATCCTCCTGCCGCTCCACGCCCGTGAAGACGGTCAATCGCCGGCACTCGCGGAAGCAGGACGAACAGGAGCACCGCCAGTGCCGGGAGGGCGAGAAGGGGAGTTGCGCTCAGGCCGTAATGCTCCGCCACAGGAGCGAATGCCAGCGGTGCCAACGCCTGCCCAAGCGTGCCGCTCGTGATGTGGAACGACATCGCGAGCCCGCGGCGCGAGCCGCCCACCTGATGAACGACGGCGGCCGCCGGCGGGTGGAACGCGGCACCGCCCAGGCCGCCGACGATGAGGATCGCCGCGAGCGTCCACACATTCGCTGCGTGGCCGACGAACGGCAGCACGCTCGCCGCGACGATCGGCCCGGCGATGAGCAGCAGACGCGGCCGCCAGCGGTCGGCCAGGTGTCCGAACCCGAGTTGCGAAACCGAATTGGCGAGCTGAAAGCACATCTGCAGCGTGCCCGCCGCCGCCAGCGACAGGTTGAGGCGGGGGATGAGCACCGGCAGCAGCGGTGAAAGCACGTTGCCGAATCCGTCGACCAGGAAGTGGGTGCTCGCGAGGACGACCACCGCGGGCGCGAGGCCGAAAGGTCTGAGCCTCATCGCGCCGGCCGCCGGACACGGCGCATGATCGTTGCGGCCGCCCGCCTGAACTCGTGGATGCGCAGCAGCCACGCCGACGCCGCGAGCACCACGAGCGCCAGCCCGATGGCGGTGCCGAGCCGCAGCGCCTGGCTCGCGAGCGCGTGGCCCGGCACCCAGGTTTCGAGGAGCGAATGCGAGAACAGCGCCGTCGCGCCCATCGCCGCCGAGGCGACGGCGATGCGCAGCACCACGGCAAGCAGCCGGCCGCCGTCGAGTCCGTGCAGATGCGCGCGGAGCAGATACAACAGCGTCGTCGCGTTGAAGAGCGCGGCGATCGACGTTCCCAGCGCGAGGCCGCGATAGCCGAGCACATGCACCAGCGCGTAGTTCAGCGACGCATTCACCAGCACGGCGACGATGCTGACGATGACAGGCGTGCGGTTGCGTCCGAGCGCGTAGAAGACCGGCGAGAGGATTCGAACCACCGAGTAGCCGACCAGGCCGATGGCGTAGAACTGCAGCGCCGCCGCCGTCGCCGCGGTATCGGCGGGTGAGAACTCGCCCCGCTCGAGCAGCAGCCGGACGATCGGTTCGGCCAGCACCATCAGGCCGACCATCGCCGGGATGTTGAGCATGAGCATCAGCGAGAGGCCGTCGCTGATTGTCCGCCGAACGGCGCCGAAGTCGTTGTCGGTGCTTTGACGCGAGACGGTCGGCAGCGTCGCGGTGGCAATCGACACGCCGAAGAGGCCGATCGGCAGGTACATCAATCGAAAGGCATAGTTCAGCCACGATACCGCGCCGACCACGGTGCTCGTCGCCAGCGCGGTGTTCACGAACACGTTGACCTGCACCGCCGCCATGCCGATCGTGCCCGGTCCCATGAGAGTCAGCATGCGGCGAAGGCCCTCGTCGCGCCAGTCGATCGACGGGTGATAGCGGAATCCTTCCCTGTGCAGTGTCGGCCACTGCAGCGCCAGCTGCGCGACGCCGCCGAGCAGCGTGCCGATGGCGATGGAGACGATCGGATGCAGTCCGAACACCGGCATGAGCGGCGCGAGTGCGAACGCACACACGATCGTCAGCACGTTGAACGTGGCCGGCGACAGCGCCGGAACGAAGTAGTGATGCAGCGAGTTCAGCATCCCCATGAACGCTGCCGCCACGGCGATGAGCGTCAAGGTCGGCAGCATCACGCGCGCCATCTGCACGGTGAGCGCCAGCTTCGCGGGATCGGAGGTGAACTTGTCGTCCGCGAACCCGAGGATGATCGGTTCCGCGAAGACGATGCCGAGGATCACCAGCGCGCCGGTGACGACGATCAGCGCGTTGACGACGTGATTGCCAAGCTTCCAGGCCGACGTCCTGCCGGACTGCGTGAGATAGCGTGTGAACGTCGGGACGAAGGCGGCGCTCATCGCGCCTTCCGCGAAGAGATCCCGGAGCAGATTGGGGATGCGGAACGCGACCTGGTAGGCGTCGGTGAACCCGGACGCACCGAACAGGTACGCGATCACCATCTCGCGACCCACTCCGAGAATGCGGCTGGTGATCGTGGCAGCGCCCGCCGATGCGGCCGAGCGCGCGAGCGACGCCGGGGTCGGTTCAGGCGCCAAGCTTGCGCCGGACGGCTTCGTTGACGGCGCGGCCGTCGGCATTCTTGCCGGCGAGCTTCGGCATGACCGCCTTCATGACCTTGCCGACATCCCTTGCGGAGGAGGCGCCGGTCTCGGCGATGGCGAGGGCGATGGCGGCGTCGATCTCCTCGCTCGTCGCCGCCGGCGGCAGATACTCGTCGAGCACGGCGATCTCGGCGGTCTCCTTGTCGACCAGGTCGGTGCGTCCCGCCTTCGCGAACTGGTCGATCGAATCGCGGCGCTGCTTCACCAGCGCCCCCACGACCTGAAGCGCCTCGTCGTCGTTGAGATCGCGCCCCTTTTCGACGCTCTTGTTCATGATGGCGGCCTTGAGCATCCGCAGAGCGGACAGACGCCCCGCATCCTTGGCTTTCATCGCCGCCGCGATGTCGGTGGAGACAGTGTCGATGAGGGACATAGATTGAAACGCCTCAGTCGTCCGCGTCGCCGTACATCAGGTGCCAGCGATCGGTATCGTCGTAGAATCCGCGCGGCACCTGCACGGCATTGACCTTGACGGCGACCTCGAGCGTCGATTTCACGTTGAAGTAGCCATTGCGGCGAAGGATACGGCGGAACGATCCGTTCATCACGTAGCAGCGGATCTTGTCGGCATCCTCAGCCCGCGCAGCCCGATCCACCCACCGGAGCAGCGTCTTCAGGCCGGCCACGTCGTCGGGGTCGACGAGAAGGTCGATGAGGATGGTGGCCCGCCCGAGCGGCTCGTGCCGGTGGCGATAGACGGCGTAGCCCTGCAGGTCTCCGTGCCGGCGCAGCGCCACGATCGAATAGCGGACGTGCGGTGGCTCGACGTACCGCCAGTTCAGATACGGAGCGTCGCGTCGAACTGCGAGATCGAATTTCGGCGCCAGACGCTCCCAGAGCGCCGTGAAACCGGCGTCGAAGCGCCGGATCGGCTCGCACTCGGCGCGCAGCGGCCGGGAGCGCGCGACCACCTGCACGATCGGATAGGTGATTGCCGAGATCAGCCGGTTGAGCGGCGCCGGCGCGTGCGGCAGACGGAGCGCGCGCCGCGTGAGCGGCTTGACCAGACAGGGCACCACGTGCGATTCCGGCCAGTGAAGACGGTCGAGCACCGTCCGGGAAGCCGGCGATACGCCGACGGCGACGACTGCGCCACAGTTTCGATCCCACGCCCGCAGCAACGCTTCGTCGAGGCCCTGACGGTCACGTTCCGGCGCGACGAGCGCATCGGTGCCAAGGGCTCCGTCGACCTCGAGGCCTCTCATCGAGACGCACACCGGCACCGTCGGGTAGTGCCCGACCACCGTGGGGCCTTCGCGAGCGACCCAGATCCCCGGCTGTCCCGTTCGATTGGACGGATTGCGGCGATGCTGCCAGTCCCATCGAAGCCGGCTGGCTTCCGCTGCGTCTGCGCCGTGCATGCGACGGTAGAGCACGTCGATGCCGCGGCGATCCTCGGGCCGGAAACGATCGATCTCTGACATTGGACGCTGGCCAGACCCGCCGCCGGCATCGCCGGCCGCGGACGTGCGCGGCGCGACCTCCGGGAGGTCAGGCGGAGCGCGGGGAGGGCAGATTGCTATTGTATGGCCAGGCGTGCTGCGCCCGCTGCCACGCTCAGGGCTCGTCGTTCGGACGATTGCGCTGCTGCGGCGGAACCGGTGTGATCTCGCCGGGACGGGATGTGCCGCGAATCACGCCGCCAGGCATTCCGGGCGTCGTCGCCGGCGCCTGCGGTTGCGGCTGAGGGCCCTCGTCCTCGTCGACGGCCGCCTGGTTGGCGCGCGCGGCGGCGGCAGCGGCGGCCGCTTCGCGCACCAGCTGCTGCGTGTTGGTGCTGTTGGTAATCACACGCCGCTGGCCGTTGGGGAGCACGATCTCGTCGACGCCATCATCGGCATCGCCGGGAAAGAAGAGCGGCGACGGCGTCTGGTTGATCGTCTGCGTGGCACCCGGCCGAGGAGCGGCCGGCGACGGCGTGTTGACCGCGTTCGTCGCGGGGGTGTTTGGAGGCGCAGGCGTCGGGATCAGGAAGATGCGATCGAGGGTCGACGCGCCCGTCGCTCCGTCGCGGCGCGCCGCCGCCATGTAGCCGCCAAGACTGCGCAGCAGCACGCGCAGCGCTTCGCGTTCTGGCACGTTGTTGAGCTCGAGCGTGACCGGCTGCCCCGTGACGCGCTCGGCGTTGACGATCTTCGAGCCGCCCACCCGCGTCCACTCCGCGAGAATCGTGCGCAGCGGTGCATTGTTGGCGGTGAGCGTGACATTGCCGTTGTCGAACCGGATCGAGACGGGTGATTGCGCAGCGGCCGGGAGTGCAGCCGCGAGCAACAACGACGTCAGAAGAGCGATGCCTGTGAGCTTCATGGCAATTCCCACCTCGAACGGCCAGTATACGACCCTGGTCGCCGGCTGAAAAGCACAGCTGATCCGTCAGACGCGCGACGCTGGGGCCTGGCCGGCAAAGCCGTTGACCGCCTCGGCGATGCGATTGGCGTCCTCGTCGGAGAGCCTCGGATCCAGCGGAAGGGACAACAGCTCGGATGCGGCGGCAGTTGCCACCGGGCATGGCGCCGGTACGCAGTCGGCGAAGGCGCGTTGCTCGGAGAGCGCGACCGGGTAATGGATCAGTGTCTCCACGCCGGCCGCACGCAGGTGCGCCCGCAGCGCGTCGCGCTGCGGCGAGCGAATCGGGAACAGGTGGTAGACGTGACCGGCGTCGCGCTCGATCGGAACGGTCACCGTCGTCAGCCGGTGGCGATAGAGGCGAGCGAGCTCGCGCCGCCGGCGGGTATTGTCCGGAAGGCGACGGAGTCGCGCGCGCAGGATGGCCGCCTGCAGCTCGTCGAGCCGGCTGTTGACGCCCGCTTCGACGTGATGGTGCCGCGGCGATTGGCCGCCGTTGCGCGTCCGGCGAACCTGCTCGGCAACGGCGGCATCGTTCGTGATGATGGCGCCGCCGTCGCCGAGCGCGCCCAGGTTCTTCGTCGGGTAGAAGCTGAACGCACCGCCGACCCTGCCGGTGCCGACCGGCTCTCCCGCGTACGTGGCCAGGTGCGCCTGACAGCAGTCTTCGATGATCGCGAGCCGGTGCGCGTCCGCGAGCGATCGGAGCCGCCCCAGATCCGCCGGGTGGCCATACAGGTGCACGGGCACGATCGCCTTGACGCGCGAGGTCATCGCTCCGGCGCACGCCCGAGCGTCGAGCGTCAGCGTCTCGGGCTCGACGTCGACGACGAGCGGTGCAGCCCCGGCGGCGACGACGGCGAGCGCGGTGAATCCCGCCGTCAGCGCCGGAACGATCACCTGATCGCCGCGCCCGATCCCCGCCGCGCGAAGGAGAAGCGTGATCGCGTCGGTTCCGTTCCCGACGCCGACGGCGAAGCGCGCGCCTGATGCCTGTGCGAACTCGGCTTCGAAGGCTTCCACCTCCGGCCCGAGCACGTACCAGCCGCGTGTGAGGACGCGCTCGATCGCGGCACGCACGTCGTCGGCATCGTCACGCAGCCGGAGGTCGACGAACGGCAGCGGCCGGTTCACAGTGTGTTCAGGGGCGCGGAGAGCGACGTGTACTCGGCGAGATGCTCGCGGTAGTACGCGATCGTGGCCGTCAACCCGTCGCGCAGCGATGTGGACGCCGTCCAGCCCAGCCGGCTTTCGATGAGCGACGTGTCGGTGGTGAAGTCGCCGATGTCGATGGCCCTTTTTTCGGGCGGCCACTCCACGAAGCGGTAGCGCCCGCTGCCGGCGATTTCGATGAGCAGCTGGATCAGATCGCGGAGTGAGATGGGCTCCCTCCCGCCGACGTTGAACACCTGGCCGTTCGCCTCGTCGGCCGCGCCTGCCCGCAGGAATGCGTCGGCCGCATCGTCGACGTAGACGAAGTCGCGGATCTGACGGCCGTCTCCGTACACCTGCACCTCGCGATCCTCGATCACCTGCCGGATGAACCAGGCGATGAAGCCCTGGCGATTGTGCTTGAGCAGCTGTCGCGGTCCGAAGACGTTGGTCAGACGCAGCGAGCAGGCGCGCACGCCGAACACGTTGTTGTAAACGAGGTGGTAGTACTCGCCGGCGGCCTTGTTGATGCCGTTGACGTCGGTCGGCCGCACCAGGTGCGATTCCGACACCGGCAGCGAATCCGGTCGACCGTAGACCTGCCTCGTTCCGGCGAAGACGACCTTGATCGTCGGGTTGTAGCGGCGGCAGGCCTCGAGAATCGACAGCTGGCTCCGGCAGTTGATCTCGAGATCGGTATAGGGATCCTGCATGCTGTCGATGTGACTCACCTGACCGGCCAGGTTGAAGAGGACATCCTGGTCGCGCACCAGATAGTTCATCGTGCTCTGCTGCCGGACATCCGCGATGTTTACCCGCACTCGATCCTCGATGCCGCGGATGTTGAACAGGTTGCCGCCGTACTCGGGGATGAGCGAGTCGACGATGAGGACCCGGGCGCCGAGCGGGACGAGCTGCCGGGCGAGGTTGCTGCCGATGAAGCCGAGGCCGCCGGTGATCATCACGCGGCGATCGGTGTAGAAGCGGCGATAGTCGTCGATGGTGGAGCGTGTCTTCTGGCTCACGGGCTCGAGTGCGTCGGCGGGAAGGACGAGATCGTGGCCCACCTTACCACGGGGCCCCACACGCGGCAATGCGGCGTCAGCGCGTCGTGCCGCGGCGGGCGATCAGCCGCCACGGCAGCGACATCGACTCGAAGATCACCCCGCCGGACATCTTGGATTGACCCTGCCGGCGCTCGGTGAACGTGATCGGCACCTCCGAGATGCGCGCCCCACGGACGTGCGCCGCCCAGGTCATCTCCACTTGAAAGGCATAGCCGTCCGACTCGATGCGGTCGAGTGGCATCCGCCGCAGAAGCTCGGCGCGCCAGCAGCGGAAGCCGGCGGTGCAGTCGCGCACCGGCATTCTCGTGATCAGACGGACGTACCAGTTTGCGAATGCGCTCAGGGCAATCCGATGCGCCGGCCAGTCGCGAAGCTGTCCGCCCGGGATGTAGCGGGAGCCGATGACCAGGTCGGCCGAGGCCGCGGCGTCGATCAGGCGCGGTACGTCGGCCGGGTCGTGGGAAAAGTCGGCGTCCATCTGGCAGATGTGCGTGGCCTGCATGCGCAGCGCCAGGCGCATGCCGTCCACGTATGATCGGCCGAGGCCGCGCGCACCGGTCCGGTGCATCACCGTCACCCGTCCGCCGCTGGTCGCTGCAAGCCGATCGGCTTCTTCGCCGGTTCCGTCCGGAGACTGGTCGTCGACGATCAACATCGACACGCCGGGAAGCTCCAGCAGCGCCGCCGCGAGTGGCGAGAGATTGTCGCGCTCGTTGTACGTCGGAACGATGACGACTGGACGCATGATCTCGGCGCGGTTCTCGACTGTCGGCTGCCGATCACGATCGCGCCGCCGCTTCTATGTCGCGAACCGGAAGTTGATGATATCGCCGTCCTTGACGATGTACTCCTTCCCTTCGAGACGGACTTCACCATGCTCGCGGCAGGCGGCCATCGACCCGCGAGCGATGAGCGCACCGTAGGCGACCACTTCGGCACGGATGAATCCACGCTGAATGTCGCTGTGGATCTCGCCGGCGGCGAGTTGCGCCGGTGTGCCGCGCGCGATCGACCAGGCGCGGCATTCGTCCTCGCCGACCGTGAAGAAGGACATGTAGCCGAGCAGCTCGTAGGTCGTGCGGATGACGCGATCGAGGCCCGACGCCTCGAGGCCGAGATCGGCGAGGAAGGCAGCCGCGTCTGCGGCGTCGAGATCGGCGATCTCGAGCTCGATCTTCGCGCAGAGTGCGACCGCTTTCGTCGCGGCACGCGCCAGAAACGCCGTCAGGCCGGTTCGTTCGGCCACTGCCTTGACGTCGCCACCGACCAGCGACACATCGGCTTCGTCGACGTTGATGACGAGAAGGAGCGGCTTGGCGGAGAGAAACTGAAAACCGCGCAGCCGTTTCAGATCGTCGCCCGAGAGCGTCAACGCCCGCAGCGGCTCTCCGGCCTCGAGCGCCGCCTTGCAGCGTTCCACCAGCGTGCGCTCCTGTTCGAGATCGGCGGTGCGGGCCTTCTTCAGATCCTTGTCGAGCCGTTCGAGACGCCGCTCGGCAATCGCCAGATCGGCGAGCAGCAGTTCGTCCTCCATCGCCTGTGCATCGCGCGCCGGGTCGATCGATCCGGACGGATGCGCGATCGCCTCATCGCGAAACGCGCGGACGACGTGAACGAGCGCATCGGCATTCTTGTACCCGGCGACATCGATCAGCGCCTGGGCGCCGCTGCGCGCAGGAGCGATGACGTCGGTGAATTCGACGGTGGCGGGAACCCGCTTACGCGGGTTGTACATCGCGGTCAGCCGATCGAGACGCGCGTCAGGGACCTTGGAGATGCCGACATTCACGTCGCCCTTTCCGCGCGGGGCGTCGCGGATGCTGGTCATCAGCTGGAAGAGCGTGGTCTTGCCTGTTCCCGGAAGTCCGATGACGGCGGCGTGCAGCATTCTGAGTCGACTCTATCCAGCCAGGGGCTCTGCCCTTGATTGTGCCCACACAGCCCCTGGCTGGTTGGCAGCGTCTCTTGCGCGCTCTGCGCGCCTGGGACCGCTGTGCGGGCCACAACGATACAAGTTCGCGCAACGAGCCCCACAGCGGTCCATGTGCCGGCGGCGGCGGCGCCACGCTCGTCGGGCCGTCCTTGGTCATGTGTCCAAAAACAAGGAGCGTGTGCAGCCGTGTGCAGCCCAGCGAAAATTAGACGTAACCTGCTGATGATCAGGAAGTTGCGGTTGACATCGCGCCGCCTCCACACTTACTATCCGCGTGGAGTGTTGTGGAGCAAAATGGACGAAAAGGGATGCGCGGCAGCGCTCCCGCCCGAATCGATGACAAGGGGCGGCTCAAGGTGCCGACGCTCTTCCGTTCCGACATCCAGGACCTCCAGGGCCCGGACGTCTTCGTGACGAGCCTGACCGGCGACTGCGTCCGCATCTATCCGATGCCGGTCTGGCTCGACATCGAACAGAAGGTTTCGGCGATGCCCGGCAATCATCCTTCGCGCCTCAGGTTTCTCGATCGCGTGAACTACTACGGACAAATGAGCGAGCTCGATGCGCAGGGGCGGATCGTGATTCCGCCGCCGCTGCGCGAGAGCGCCGCCATAGTCGGCGAAGTTCGGGTCTTCGGTCGCATTGATTATATCGAGGTGTGGAACGAGGCGCGCTTCGTCGAGAAGCTCAAGCGCGAGCCATGGCGCGACGAAGACGGACTGCAACTGGCGCCGTTTGGAGTGTGACCGGTGACCGCGACGCGCCGGCCAGGTCGTGAATGGTGCACGTTCCGGTCATGGTCGACGAAGTGCGGGAGCAGCTGGCCCCTGCACGCGGCGGGATCTTCGTCGACTGCACCATCGGTCTCGGCGGGCACGCGCAGGCGCTCCTCGAGGCCGGCGCGTCCAGGCTGATCGGCCTCGACCGCGATCAGACGGCGCTCTCGATGGCGCGGGAACGGCTGATGAATTACGGCGCACGCGTCGAGCTGGTGCACGCCGACTTTCGCGACCTCGGCGCGGTGCTCGACGCGCGCGGCATCGGAGGCGTGGACGGCGTGCTCGCAGATCTTGGCGTTTCGTCGCTGCAGCTCGATTCACCCGGTCGCGGCTTCAGCTTCCGGCGTGACGAAGCGCTCGACATGCGCATGGACGCGTCGAGCGGCGTCACCGCCGCCGACGCGATTGCGGCGGCCGACGAGCGCACGCTGGCGGACGTGATTTACCGCTTCGGCGAGGAACGCTACGCGCGGCGCGTGGCACGGGCCATCGTCGCGGCCCGTGCCCGGGGCGCCATTCAGACGACCGGGCAGCTTGCGGACATCGTCCGCCGCGCCGTTCCACGACGCGGCCACATGCGCATCGATCCGGCGACGCGGACGTTCCAGGCGGTCCGGATCTGGATCAACCATGAGCTCGACGGCCTGGACGGGTTCCTGGCCCGGACGGTGGAGCGGCTCAACGTGGCGGGGCGACTGGCGGTGATGACGTTCCACTCGCTGGAGGATCGGATCGTGAAGCACACGCTGCGATCGCTGCAGGCGGCCGGCGGTCTGACGGTGCTGACGAAACGGCCGGTGGTGCCGTCGGCGGCCGAGATCGAGCGGAACCCGCGCGCCCGCAGCGCCAAGCTGCGCGCCGCGGAGCGTGTGCAGTGACACGGCGGAGAGACGTCATGACCGGCGAGGCATTCGAATACGCCATCAAGAAGGACGTCCGCAACAACCCGATCGTGCGCGAGGTGGACGAGCAGCGCCATCGAGAGCTGTGGCGCTCGACGCTCGTCGGGCTGCTGTTCGTCGCCGTCCTCGTCTTTTCGGTGTGGCGGCACGTCGAGCAGTTGTACGACGGGTACGACATGAGCGACCTGCGCGTCAAGCGTGCGGTCGAGGATCAGCGCAATCGCGAGCTTCGGAACGAGGTCGAGAAGCTCCGCTCGCTGCAGCGCATCGAGCCGATTGCCAGACAGCGATTGCGGATGGGTCCGCCCGGTCCCGACGACATCCAGGTCATCCCTCGAGTCATCGAGGGCGCGCCCGCTCCGCGAACCGCCGTGGCGCAGCGCTAACCGCAGAGGCACACGTCCGTGACGGAGAAGTCTCCTGACACCCGGCGCGCGATTCTGAAGCGCCGCCTCGCCCTCACCGCCGGCGCCATGGCCATCTGGTCGCTCGTCATCGTGGCGCGGCTCGTCTACCTGCAGGTTTTTCAGTTTGCCACGCTCACCGCATATACACAGAAGCGAACGTCCAAGCAGCCCATTCCGGCCAAGCGCGGCGAGATCCGGGATCGCAACGGAGAGCCGCTGGCCTGGAGCATGGACGCGCCGTCGATCTTCTTCGATCGCAGCCGGATCAGCGACCCGACGGCCACCGTCGGCAGGCTCTGTGACGCCCTCGGCGACTGCAGTGCCGGCGAACGCGACTCCTTCGTCCGGAAGATCAACGGCACAGGGTCTGCGGTTCTCAGGCGGAACATCACGAAGGAGCAGGTTGAACGTATCGGGGCGCTCGAGCTTTCAGGTATCGGTATCACCCCGGAGAGCCATCGCTCGTACCCGCACGGGTCGCTGGCGGCGCACGCGCTCGGGTTCGTGGGCGCTTACGGCGAAGGACAGGGCGGTGTCGAAAAGAAATTCGACACGGCCATTACCGGGCAAACCGGCGAGGTCCTCTTCCAGCGCGACGCGAAGCGATTCGTCTACGACAGGGTCGTGCTCTCGGAACCGACCGAGGGAGCGTCGCTCGATCTGACGATAAACATCAGCATCCAGCACATTGTCGAGCAGGAGCTGAAGAAAGGCGTCACCGAGAACCACGCGGAGGGTGGCACCGCCATCGTCGTCGTGCCCTCCACCGGTGAAGTCGTGGCGATGGCCAGCTATCCGACCTTCGATCCCAACGTGCGGCCGGCGACGGGCCAGGATCCGGAACGGCGGAACCGCGCGATTCAGGACACCATCGAGCCCGGCTCGATGTTCAAGATCGTCGTGGCGACCGCGGCGCTCGAGCAGAAGGTCGTAACGCCGGAATCGCTGATCGACGTGTCCGACGGCCGGATCAAGGTTGGGCGTTACACCATCGAAGACACGCACACCCACGGCACCCTGTCGTTTCAGGACGTGATCGCCAAGTCGAGCAACGTCGGCGCGATCAAGGTGGCACGCCTGCTGGGCGCTGAACGATTCACCGAGGTGGCCAGGCGGCTCGGTTTCGGCCGGCGGACCGCGATCGAACTGTTCGGCGAGTCGCCGGGGTCGATCGCCGACGCGGGAAAGCTGAACGACATGGCGCTCGCCAGCGAGGCCATTGGCTACCACGTCGCGGTCACGCCGATGCAGATGGTGATGGCGGTGAACTCGATCGCCAATGGCGGCGAGCTGCTTCGGCCGCGCCTGTTGCGGGCAATCACCAGGAGCGGCGTCCGCTACGAGACGTCGAAGACAGTCGTGAACCCGACGATGACTCCGAGTGTCGTTGCGCAGCTGACCGCCATGATGGAAGAGGTGGTCGAGCACGGCACGGCGACCTCCGCGCGCATCCCCGGATACACGGTCGCTGGAAAGACCGGCACAGCCGAAAAGCTCGTCGACGGGAGCTACAGCAAGTCCGAGCACATCTCGTCGTTCGTGGGATTCCTGCCGTCGCGCGCCCCCGAGTACACGATCATCGTCGTCATCGATTCGCCGCACGGGCCGAAGGGCTATTTCGGTGGTCAGGTCGCGGCCCCGATCTTCAAGCGGATCGGTGAGGCGCTGCTGCACCGCAGCGGAATCCCCCCAACCGTGAACCCGCCGACGCCGCTGCTGGTGCGGCGTGAGGCTCCCCGCCGCGACCGGCCGGTATCGGGCCCGAGCGAGCGCCCGGCTGTGATCTCTGCGGCGCTGGCGGACGGGCTGATGCCGGACCTGACCGGACTGAGCGCGCGGGAGGCGGCCACCGAGATCGCCCGCCTCGGCTTGACCCTGCGCGTAGAGGGCGTCGGTCTCGTCCGCGGGCAGTCGCCGGCCCCAGGCGTACCGCTCGGTTCTGACACCAGCGTCACCGTGCGTCTGGGCCAGCGGCCGCTGCTTGCCCGCACGGCGAATGTTGAACGGCGATGACGGTAGGAGCGCTCCTGTCGACCCTGAACGATTCGCACACGCGCGATGCGACCCGGGTGCGCGCCGCCGACGTGACCTGCACCGGCGTGACGCACGACTCGCGCGAGGTCGTCCCCGGCTCGGTGTTCGTCGCGCTCCGCGGGCTGAACGCCGACGGCCGCTCGTTCGTGCCGCAGGCGGTCGCTGCAGGTGCGGTGGCGGTCGTGGCCGAGTCTGGCGCTGACACCCCGACCGATGTCATGTGGGTGGTGGTCAGCGATGCGAGAGCGGCACTCGCCGCGCTCTCGAACGAGTTCTTCGGCCATCCGAGCCGCGAGATGAGAGTGGTGGGTATCACCGGAACGAACGGCAAGACGACGACCAGCTATCTGGTGACCGCGATACTCGAGGCGGCAGGGCACAAGTGCGGGTTGATGGGCACCGTGGCCTATCGAATCGGCGACCGCGCGATCGACGCCGCGCGCACCACTCCCGAAGCCCCGGCCGTGCAGCGTCTCATGCGCGACATGGTGTCGGCCGGCTGCGATGCCTGCGTGATGGAGGTGTCATCGCACGCGCTGGCGCTCAAGCGCGTGGACGGTGTCCGTTTCGCAGGGGCCATCTTCACGAATCTGACTCGCGACCATCTCGACTTCCATACCAGTATGGAGGACTACTTCGCCGCCAAGCGCCGGTTGTTCGAGATGCTGCCCGAAGGCGCAACCGCGGTGGTCAACGTGGACGACCCGCGCGGCCAGGCGCTCGCCGATACGGTGCGCCGTCCTCTCACCTACGGCATCACGCGGGCGGCGGACGTGAGCCCGGGGCCTCTTTCGTACGTCTTGTCCGGCCTCCAGTTCGATGCCCGTACGCCTCGAGGCGTCGTTCACATCCGCTCGAAGCTGGTCGGGAAGCCGAACGTTTACAACATTCTTGCGGCCGTCGCCGCGGCGGTGGCGCTCGATGTGCCGCTCTCCGCGATCGAACGGGGTGTCCAGGATCTGGCCGGTGTGCCAGGCCGCTTCCAACTTGCCTCGTCGTCGGCAGACGACATCACGGTGGTCGTCGACTACGCCCATACCGACGACGCGCTGCGGAACCTGCTCGAGACGGCCCGCCCGATGGCGGCGCGTCGGCTGATCACCGTGTTCGGCGCCGGAGGGGACCGCGACAGGACCAAGCGGCCGCTCATGGGCATGGTGGCGGCGAGGCTCAGCGATGTCGTCGTGATCACGAGCGACAACCCGCGCTCCGAGGATCCGCGGCGGATCATCGATGAGGTGATGCGCGGTGCGGAGCCGGAGGCGCGGCAGAGCAACGCCGAGCTGATCACCGAGATCGACCGGCGTGAGGCGATCGTCGAGGCGGTGCGCCATGCGCAGCCCGGCGACCTGGTCCTCGTTGCCGGCAAGGGGCACGAGACGTATCAGGAGGTCGCCGGCGTGCGGACGCCGTTCGACGATGTCGCCGTGGCACGAGAGGCGCTGGAGGCGCGGCGCGTCACGTCGCGCGCCGGGTGAGCGAGGTTCGTCTCGATATCGGGTGGATCGCCCGGGCCGTGGCGGGTCGGCTGGCGGGCGGCGACCCCGATCGGACGGTGGAGCGGGTCGTCATCGACAGCCGGAGTGTCGCGCCCGGCGACCTCTTCGTGGCGCTGCACGGCCCGCGGTTCGACGGGCACGACTTCGTGCCCGACGTGGTCGCACGCGGCGCCGCGGCGGTCATCGTCGAAAGCGCATCGGCGAACCGGCCGGGGATGTTCGGCAGCACCGCAGCGATCGCAGTGGGCGACACGCTGCAGGCGCTGCAGGCTCTGGGTTACGCGGTGCGGAAGGCTGCCGGCACGAGGGTGATCGCCATCACCGGCAGTGCGGGAAAGACAACGACGAAGGAAGCGATGGCCGCGCTCCTGGCGGCGCGCTTCCGTGTGGTCAAGAACAAGGGGAACCTGAACAACGACATCGGGCTGCCGCTGTCGCTCATCGATCTGCGGACCGGGCCCGACATGGCGGTGATGGAACTGGGGATGAACCACGCCGGGGAGATCAGCACGCTGGTGGCGATCGCCGAGCCCGACGTCCGCGTCTGGACGAACGTCGGTGACGCGCACATCGGCTTCTTTGCTTCTCCCGACGCGATCGCCGACGCCAAAGCCGAGATCCTCGAGCGCGCACACCCGGGGACACTCCTCGTGTGCAACGCCGACGATGAACGGGTGATGGCGCGCGTGAGCAGGTTCGTCGGCCGCACCGTGACGTTTGGATTCACGAGCCAGGCGAACGTTCAGGGGCGCGACGTCGAAGATCTGGGACTCGACGGCATGCGGTGCCGGCTGGTGACGAGCGTCGGTGAACAGACTCTTCAGACGCCGTTGCTCGGGCGGGGCAACCTGTCCAACGTGCTGGCGGCGGCTGCCGTGGCGCTGGATGCAGGCCTTCCGCTCGATGCCGTCGCGACGGCTGCCGCGGCCCTGCGCCCGGCGGATCGCCGCGGCGTCGTCAGGCCGCTCCGCGACGGCATCCGGCTCGTTGACGACTCCTATAACTCGAGCCCGTCGGCGCTGCGCCGGTCGCTCGAGATGCTCGCGCACGAGACCCGGGCGGCGCGGAAGGTTGCCGTACTCGGCGAGATGCTCGAGCTCGGCGAGCATGCCATGGCGCTGCACGGGGAAAGCGGAAAGCGCGCGGCCGACGCGGGAGTCTCACTGCTGTTCACGATCGGCGGTGCTCCCGCACGCGCGCTGGCCGAGGCCGCCGTGGCAGCGGGGCTGCCTGCCTCCGCCGTCACCTGGTTCGAGGGAAGCGAGCAGGCGGCGCAACCGGTGGTGTCGGCGCTTCGCCCGGGCGACGTCGTGCTCGTCAAAGGCTCGCGCGGCATCCGCACCGATGTCGTGGTGGACCGTATCGTGGCGGGGCTGGCCTGATGCTCTACCACTTCCTGCCGCAGCTCACTCCTTACCTCAGCGTCATGAACGTGACGCGATACATCACGTTCAGAACCGCTGTGGCGAGCATCACGGCGCTCGCCATCGGGCTGATCGCGGGACCGTGGTTCATCCGCAAGCTGCGTGAGTTCCAGGTCGGGCAGATCATCCGTCAGGAGGGACCAGAATCGCACCGGGCCAAGGCCGGGACGCCGACGATGGGCGGTCTGCTGATCCTGACATCGGCGATCGTGCCGACGCTGCTGTGGGCTGATCTGACGAACGCCTACGTCTGGATCGCGATGCTCGCGACGCTCATGTGCGGCCTGGTTGGATTCGTCGACGACTATCTCAAGATTACGCGCCGGTCGCACCACGGCCTGTTGCCGCGATACAAGATGGGCGGCCTCGTGCTCGTCGGACTGGCCGTCGGTGTCGTCGTGCTCCTGCTGTCGCAGCGGAACCCACCGCTCGGCACCACGCGGGTGATTTTTCCGTTCTTCAAGGAGCTCATCCCCGATCTCGGCATGTTCTACGTGGTGTTCGCGGTGATTGTGATCATCGGCGCCACCAACGCCGTCAACTTCACCGACGGCCTGGACGGTCTGGCGATCTCGACCTTTGCCGTGTCGGCGGCGACATACACGGCACTCGCCTACGTCATCGGCAACCGGGCGATCGCGCGCTATCTGGACCTGGTCGGCTTCCCGCCGACCGCGGAGCTGACGATCTTCTGCGGCGCCCTGGTCGGCGCGAGCCTCGGCTTCCTCTGGTACAACTCGTACCCTGCCGAAATCTTCATGGGCGACGTCGGCTCGCTGGCGCTCGGCGGCGCGCTCGGCACCGTTGCCATCCTGATCAAGCAGGAGCTGCTCCTCCCGATCGTGGGCGGCGTATTCGTGCTCGAAGCGGTGTCGGTCATCATCCAGATCGGGTCCTTCAAGATGACCGGCAAGCGTGTGTTCAAGATGGCGCCGCTCCACCATCACTTCGAAATGATCGGCTGGAGCGAGCCGAAGATCATCACCCGGTTTCTGATCGTGGCGATCCTGTTCGCCCTGCTCAGCCTGACCACGTTGAAGCTGCGGTGATGGCGTGGGAGCTCGTGACTTCACTGTGGAGGGTCGTCGGGTCGTCGTGGTGGGGGCGGCGAGGAGCGGCATCGCTGCCGCGGAGCTCCTGGTCCAGCGAGGTGCGCGCGTGACCCTCAGCGAGATGCGGCGCGGGTTCGAAGGCATGGAGCGGCTCCAGGCCCTCGGGGTGCAGCTCGAGCTGGGTGGCCATGTGTCCGAGACGCTGGCCGCCGCCGATCTCGTCGTCACCAGTCCCGGGGTCGCGTTGGAGCAGCCGGCGTTCGAGCCCGCTCGCCGGCGCGGGGTCGAGATCATCGGCGAGCTGGAGCTCGCCTCGCGCTGGGTGGAGGGCCGGATCATCGCCATCACCGGCACCAAAGGAAAGTCGACGACGACGACGCTCGTCGGGCGGATGCTGACCGCCGGCGGCCGGACGGCTCTCGTCGGCGGAAACATCGGCGTGCCACTGAGCGCCCAGGTGGGTGCCTCGACGGCGGCGACGATTCACGTCGTCGAGGCGAGCAGCTTCCAGCTCGAGGCCACGACGACGTTCCGACCGTGGATCGCGCTGTGGCTGAACCTCGCCGACGACCATCTCGATCGTCACGAGGATGCGGCGGCGTATGCGGCTGCGAAGGCCCGCATCTTTACGAACCAGCGGGCAGAGGACTTCGCGGTGCTCAACGCTGACGATGCCGTCGTCCGCGAGCTCGGCACGAGAGGACGGGCGCAGCAGATCTGGTTCTCGCCGGCGGAACAGATCCCGGAAGGCTTCGTCGTCGAGGGCACCTGGATCGCGCGGCGCACGCGGACATCGGTGGAGCGGCTCATCCCGGCCGGCGCCGTAGAGCTCAAAGGACGCCACATGCTCGGCAACGTCGTGGCTGCCGCGGCGGTCGCGTGGCTGGCGGGAGTCGATGCGCAGGCGATGACCAGTGCGCTGCACGGCTTTCGCGGCCTCGAGCACGCGATGGAACCGGCAGGGGAGATCGGTCGGGTGAGCTTCGTCAACGATTCGAAGGCCACCAACGTCGAGGCGGCCTGCCGCTCGATCGAGAGCTTCGATCGCAGTGTCGTCGCCATCATCGGCGGCCGCTTCAAAGGCGGCGACATGCGCGAGCTCGCGGCGCCGATGCGTGAGCGGGGCCGCGCCGTGATTGCGATCGGTGAGGCTGCGGGGCTCGTTCGCGACGCGCTGGCGGCTGCCGTGCCGGTCGTCGAGGCGGGATCGATGCGCGAAGCCGTCGAGCGCGGCTATGAAGCGGCGATGCCTGACGGAACGGTGGTGCTGGCGCCGGCGTGCGCGAGCTTCGACTGGTTCAAAGACTACGCGGAGCGGGGCCGGGCCTTCAAAGACGAGGTGGCGCAGCTTCGCCGTCGGGTGATGGGCGGGGGACGAGCGGGGGAGGCGCCGCGCACCCGAGAGCAGTGAGCAGTCGTCAGTCGGCCCGGCGCGAGTGAGAGCCTACCGCTGGGAACGCAGACCGGCCTGGTCTGCGAGGTGGGTGTCCCATTCCACGAGCCGGCTGATGACTGCTGACCGCTCTCGCGGCCCGGCAGCTCAGTTCCCTCGCCGCGGATCTTATCCGATTCGCGCGTGAGGCGCCGATGGCGGGCTGAGCCGGCGTTCCGCCGTTTCCGGCAGGCAGTGCACGAGGCAGAGAAGGAACCAGGTGGCCAGAAAGCTCAAGTCTGACAGGGTCTTGTTCATCTCGACGCTGTTGCTGGTCGGCGCCAGCATCGTGATGGTCTACAGCGCGTCGGCGCGCACGGCGGTGGTCGACTTCGGAGACAGCTACGGCTATGCCCTCCGGCAAAGTCTCTTCGCGGCGCTCGGACTCGGCGTTCTCGGATTGGCGATGCGCATCGACTACCGGACCTATCGCAGCGAGCCGTTCGTGTGGGGACTGATCGGCGCCGTCGTCCTGCTGCTCGTGATCGTTCTCACGACCGATGCAAAGAACGGCGCCAAACGCTGGTTGCAGGTGGCTGGGCTGGGTATCCAGCCGTCGGAGCTGGCGAAGTTTGCCTGCGTCCTGTTCACGGCGCTCATTCTCGAACGCCGGATGCACCGGATCGACGAGATTGGGTATTCGCTGCTCCCGATCGGCATCGTCGTCGGCACCATTGCCGGCTTGATCCTGATCGAGCCCGACTACGGTACCGGCGCGTCGCTGCTGCTCATGGTCGGCGTGATGATCTTTGCGGCGGGTCTGAACCTCCGGTACGTCGTCGGGGGCGCAGCGATCCTTCTCCCGACCGCGGCGCTCGTGCTCGTTCTGGCGAGCTACCGACTGGATCGCATCAGGGCCTTCCTCGACCCGTGGGCTGACCCGGACAAGTCAGGGTACCAGGCGATTCAGTCGATGATCGCCGTCGGTACGGGAGGGATTCTCGGGAAAGGCCTGATGGCCAGCAATCAGAAGCTGGGCTATCTGCCATTCCCTCACAACGACTTCATCTACGCCGTCATCGGCGAGGAGCTGGGGCTCGTCGGCGCGACCGGCGTCCTGTTCTGCTTCTGCGTGATCGCCTGGCGTGGACTGCGGATCGCGCTGCGGTCCGAAGACGCCTTCGGCGCATTCGTGGCCATCGGCCTGACCACGATGATCTGCGCGCAGGCGCTCGTCAACATCAGCGTGGTGTTGAGCCTGCTGCCGACCAAGGGCATCTCGTTGCCGCTCCTCAGCGCCGGCGGGTCGTCGCTCATCGTCAGCATGCTCGCCATCGGGGTGCTGTTGAACATCTCCCAGCACGAGACTGCGGAGGCCTGAGGCGTGCGAGGGTACGACGGTGACGCTATGCGTTCTGATCGCGGGCGGTGGAACCGGAGGACATCTCTACCCCGGCATCGCCGTGGCGCGCGAGCTGCTCGGCCGCGATCCACGCACGAACGTGGTGTTCGTGGGGACGGCGGCGGGCATCGAAGCGCGTGTGATTCCGCGCGAAGGGTTCGAGCTCGAGCTCATTCGCAGCGCAGGTCTCAAGGGAAAGTCGGCGGCCGACCGTCTGCGCGGCGCTTTGCTGCTCCCGCAGAGTGCGATCGATGCGTGGCGGGTGATCTCACGACGCAGACCGTCCGTCGTGGTTGGCGTCGGCGGTTACAGCTCGGGGCCGGTCGTCGCGACTGCGCGCCTGCGTGGCATTCCGACCCTCCTGATGGAACAGAACGCCATGCCGGGGCTGACGAACCGCGCGCTGGCATGGGTGGTGGACGCAGCGGCAGTGACGTACGAGGCGAGCGTGCAGTTCTTCGGCTCCAAGGCGTTCATGGCTGGCAATCCGGTGCGCCCGGAGTTCTTCGTTGACCGCGCTTCCGCCCAGGAGGGGGCGCATGACGAGCAGGCATCGCCGCCCGGAGCGGCTCGAGTCCTAGTCTTTGGCGGGTCTCAGGGCGCGCACGCAATCAACGTGGCCATGGTGGAGGCGGCGTCGCGGCTGGGCACCGCAGCTGCGCGCCTGGCAGTCACGCATCAGACAGGGGAGCGCGATCTCGGGATGGTGCGGGAGGGGTATCGACAAGCCGGGTGGCAGGCACGGGTCGAGCCGTTTCTGTTCTCGATGGACAGGGAAATGAAGGCCGCCGACCTGGTCGTCTGTCGCGCCGGCGCGACCACTCTGGCAGAGCTGACAGCAGCAGGACGGCCGTCGATTCTGATTCCGCTGCCCACGGCGACCGACGATCACCAGCGGAAGAACGCGCTCGCGATGGTCAGCGCTGGTGCGGCGCTGATGCTGGAACAACGGGAGCTCACCGGCGAACGGCTGGCGGACGCCATCCTGACGCTCGTCGACCGCCGGGAGGAACGCGACAGGATGAGTGAAGCGGCGCGCCGGCTGGCGCGGCCGGACGCGGCGAGGGTCATCGCCGATCGGATCGTGGAGCTGGCCGGGAAATGAGGACGGGGGGAATCGGGAGTCGGGCCTCGGGATCCGGGCCTCGGGGCCCGAAGGTCCGGAGTTCGGGTTTGCGACGTGTGCTGTCGTTTCAAGCAGCTTGTTCTTTCGAGTCCCGAGCCCCGGATCCCGGACCCCGGTACTGGTGATGCTCGGCAGAACCCGCCGGGTGCACTTCGTCGGCATCGGCGGTATCGGGATGAGCGGCATCGCCGAGCTGCTCGCGAACCTCGGGTACGACGTGAGCGGTTCCGATGCCAGGCGGTCCGAGACGACGACCAGGCTCGAGACACGGTTCGGCATCACGGTTCATCAGGGCCACGCGGCGACTCACGTGGCCGATGCCGACGTCGTGGTGGTTTCGTCGGCGGTGCGGGCGACGAACCCGGAGATCGTGGAGGCGAACCGGCTCGGGATTCCGGTGATCCCGAGAGCGGAGATGCTGGCGGAGCTGATGCGGCTCCGGTTCTCGATTGCTGTGGCGGGCTCTCACGGCAAGACCACGACGACGTCGATGGTTGCCTTCGTTCTGGAGCGCGCGGGACTGGATCCGACGGCGGTGATTGGGGGGCGGTTGAGCGTATTCGGCAGCAACGCGAGGCTGGGCCGCGGAGAGTACATGGTGGCGGAGGCCGATGAGAGCGATCGCTCGTTCCTGCTGCTGTGGCCGTCGATTGCCGTGATCACCAATATCGATCGGGAACACATGGACAGTTACGGCAGCTTCGCTGAGTTGCAGCAGACGTTCATCGACTTCGCGAACAAGGTGCCGTTCTACGGGAGCGTCGTCGCCTGTGCCGACGATCCGAACCTGGCGCCGCTGCTGCCGCGCCTTCGCAGACGGACGATTACCTACGGACTCGATTCGGCCGCCGAGCTGCGCGGCACGGACGTCGAGCTCGGCGCGTTCGGCGGCCGATGCGTCGTTCATCGTCGCCGGCGGCAGGGTGATGAACGTCTCGGCGTGCTCGAGCTCGTCGTTCCCGGCCGCCACAACCTGCAGAACGCGCTGGCGGCGTTCGCGGTGGGAGAGTGCATCGGCCTCGAGTTCGCGCGCATCACCGCTGCCCTTCGCGAGTTCCATGGCGCCGAGCGAAGGTTCCAGCGGCTGGGCGAGTACGGCGGGGTGCTGGTGGTCGACGACTACGGTCACCATCCGACCGAGATTGCGGCGGTGCTGGCGGCGGCCAGAGCGACGCTCGCTCGACGAATCGTCGTGGCGTTTCAACCGCATCGGTATTCGCGGACGCAGCAGCTGCTCGACGAGTTCGGAGCCGCGTTCGCAGAGGCAGACGAGATCGTGCTGACCGACATTTACGCGGCCGGGGAGGAGCCGATCGAGGGCGTGACGGCGGCGGCGCTGGCCGAATCGATTCGTTCGAAGTCAGGCCGTCCGGTTCATCTCGTCGGTCCGCTCGAGGCAGTCGTTCCCGCCCTGGTGGGCCTGGTCCACCCTGGCGACGCCGTGATCACGCTGGGCGCCGGTTCGATTGGTTCGGTTCCGAAGATGCTCGTGGACGCGCTCGACCGGAAGGGGGCAGCCTGATGCCCGTGCCGGCTCCGGCGGACCGCCGCTTCCGGCGAAAGCACGTTCGCCCCGGCCGCCGCCTTTGGCTGCGCCGATGGGGAAAGAGGTTTCTGCTGGTCGTGCTTGTACTGGCTGCCGGCGTGTACGTGTTTCAGGCCGGCCGGGTCTTCGCCACGTCCTCGCAATGGCTGACCGTCTCGAAGATTTCGGTGCAGGGAAACTCGCGCATGCCGACCGCCAGCGTGCAGAGAGAGCTCGAGGGGCTCGTCGGCACCAACATCCTGATGCTCGACATCGACGCGTGGCGGCGGCGGCTGCGGGCGTTGCCGTGGGTCGCCGACGTCGCGATCAGGCGTCAGCTCCCCGACACGGTTGCGGTCCTGGTGTCGGAGCGCACCGCCGCCGCGATCGGCCGCCTCGACGGCGGGCTGTTCCTGATCGACCAGAAGGGGGAAATCATCGATCCTTACGGTCCCGCCTACGCCGGCATCGACCTGCCAATCGTCGATGGCCTCGCCGCCGGCCGCTCGAGCGAGTTCCCGGTCGACGAGGAAAGAGCCCGCGTGGCCGCGCGTCTGTTCGCGGCGCTGCGGACCCGGCCGGATATCGCCGGCCGCGTCTCGCAGATCGACGTCAGCGACCCCGATGCCGTGGGGATCGTCCTCAAGGGCGACACCGCCGTCGTGCGCGTCGGCAACACGCAGTTCATCGAGCGGCTGCAGTCGTACATCGAGCTGGCGCCGCTGTTTCGTGAAAGCGTGCCAGAGATCGAATCGGTCGACTTCCGCTACGACGAGCGCGCAATCGTGAAGCCGCTCCCGGGATCGACGCAGTCGCGGCGCGGGCCGCGCGCAGACAAGGGATAGGCATGAGAAGCCACCAGGCCTGTCTGAGGGGAGGCTCGAGTGCCTCGTAGGGAACGTTACATGGTCGGGCTCGACGTCGGCACGTCGACGGTGTGCTGCGTCGTCGGCGAAGTGCTCGACGATGGCGGCCTCGACATCGTCGGCATCGGCGTCGCCGAGTCGCGCGGCATCAAACGCGGCGTCGTCGTCAACCTCGAAGCGGCGGTGGAATCGATCAAGAAGGCCGTCGAGGAAGCCGAACTGATGGCAGGCATCGAGGTCGATTCGGTGCATCTGGCGCTGTCAGGTCCGCACGCGAAGGGATTCAACAGCCGTGGCGTGATTGCCGTGGCGGGGAAGAACCGGGAGATCACGCGCGACGATGTTCGCCGGGCGATCGATGCGGCGAAGGCGGTGGCGCTCCCGAACGGACGCGAGATCCTTCACGTGCTGCCGCAGGACTTCGTCGTCGACGAGCAGGACGGCATCGGCGCCCCGGTCGGCATGACCGGCGCGAGGCTGGAGGTAAACGTCCACGTCATCACCGGCGGCGTTTCGTCGACGCAGAACATCGTCGCGTGCGTGAACCGCGCCGGTGTCTCGGTCACCGACATGGTGATCGAGCAGCTCGCGGCGTCGGAGGCGGTGCTGACGCAGGACGAGAAGGAGCTCGGCGTGGCGCTCGTCGACATCGGCGGCGGCACGGCCGACCTCGCCATTTTCGAGCGCGGCAGCCTGTGGCACACCGGCGTGGTCGCGGTGGGCGGCGATCACTTCACCAACGACATCGCGGTCGGGCTGCGAACGCCGATTCCCGACGCGGAGAAAGTGAAGCGGAAGAACGGGTGCGCGCTCTCCTCGATGGTGGACGAGGACGACACCATCGAGGTGGCGAGCGTGGGCGGCCGCAAGCCGAGGGTGATGGCCCGCCGCATTCTGTCGGAGATTCTGCAGCCGCGGGCAGAGGAGATCTTCCACCTGGTGTGGGACGAGATCCAGCGCGCCGGCTACGAGAAGGCGCTCAACTCCGGCATCGTGCTCACCGGCGGCGGCTCGATTCTCGAGGGCATGCCGGAGATTGCCGAACAGATTTTCGATCTGCCCGTCCGCCGCGGGGCGCCCATCGGCGTCGGCGGACTGGCCGATCACGTGAGCAGCCCGGTCTTCGCAACCCCGGTCGGGCTCGTGCTGTATGCGCACCGGAACCGGGTCCCCGAACCGGTGCGGGTGGGGGCCGGGGCGTTCGGACGCGTAGCCGTGCGGCTGCGCGGGATCTTCAAGGAATTCTTTTAAGGGCCGTGAACGACAGGAGGACTGGCATGAGGGAACCCGAAAGGCGTGACGCAGACAGGCTGCGGCTGACGCTCGATCCCGAGGCTCGCCGCGGGGCGAAGATCAAGGTGGTCGGCGTGGGCGGCGGCGGCGGCAACGCCGTCAATCGCATGGTGGACGTCGGCCTCAGCGGCGTCGAGTTCATCGTCGCCAACACCGACCTGCAGGCGCTCGATCACAATCGAGCCTCGGTCAAGGTCCAGATCGGCCACAAGCTGACCAAAGGGCTCGGCGCCGGCGCCGATCCGAATATCGGGCGGCAGGCGGCGCTCGAAGATACCGACAGCCTCATCCAGGCGCTCTCAGGCGCTGACATGATCTTCGTCACCACCGGGCTCGGCGGCGGCACCGGCACCGGTGCGGCGCCGGTCATCGCGAGCCTGGCCAGCGAGCTCGGTGCGCTGACCATCGCAGTGGTCACGAAGCCGTTTCGCTTCGAGGGCAAGAAGCGGGCGCTGCAGGCCGAAGCCGGGCTCGACGCGCTGCGCGAGTGCGTCGACACGGTGATCACAATCCCGAACGAGCGGCTGCTGTCGATCATCGATCGCCGGACGACGCTGAACGAAGCGTTCATCATGGCTGACGATGTGCTGCGGCAGGCCATTCAGGGGATATCGGATCTGATCCTCGTCCCCGGACTGATCAACCTGGACTTCGCTGACGTAAAGACGATCATGTCGGGCATGGGCGTCGCCATGATGGGCACCGGCTCGGCCGAGGGCGAGAACCGCGCGATGCAGGCCGCGCAGAAGGCGATCGCCAGCCCGCTGCTCGAGGACAGCTCGGTGAACGGCGCCCGCGGCGTGATCATCAACATCACCGGCGGCGAGGACCTGTCGCTGCTCGAGGTGAACGAGGCGTCGTGCGTGATTCAGGAGGCGGCGCACGAGGACGCGAACATCATCTTCGGCGCCGTCGTCGATCCCGACCTGACCGGCAAGGTGAAGATCACGGTGATCGCCACCGGCTTCGATCGCAAAGGCATGGGACGGAGCCTGTCGCCGTCGTCGCTGCAGACCCCGGTCGATCTGTCGAACTACACGGCGCACCTGAGCCGCGGTGCGGAGCCGTCGGCTCCCGCGCAGCTCGCGCAGGGATACAACGCCAGCACCTATGGCACCCCCTCTCTCTCGGTGAACCGCCGTGCCGCACTCGATCTCTCGGCGATGCCGCTGGCTGCGGCCGGCGGAGGAGCGGCTGCCGCGGCCCCGTCACAGGAAGGGGGCGTGGAGCTCAAGTCGAAGCTCGACGTTCCGGCGTTTCTCCGGCGACAGGGCTGACGGCCGCCAGCCGTCGTTCGCCTGACGGACACTCGCCGTTGTCCGGAAACGGCGCGGACGCCGGCCTTGCCGTCTCGCCGCCCACATCCGTACGCCTACGGTGCGCCCACGTCCGACGAGGCCAGGCTGGGCAACTCGTGCGCTCTATCGCTGCCCGGCGCACGGGCTGTATCCACAGGGGCGCTGAGCGCACGCGTGCGCCGGTGGTACACTAGAAAGACCCACGGCACCTGGGAGCGTCGGCGACGCAGCTCGAGTTCGCGCACCAGCGCCGGCCCCCCCTCCGCGTCAGCGGGCCCCATGACGAACCTCTGGCAACAGCGCGAGCGCGCCCGCGAGATTCTCTCGAAGGAGGTGGGCTACGTACGGAAGCCGCATGGCGGGCGGCTTCGCGTGGCGCTGGCGTTTCCCAACACGTATTTCGTTGGCATGTCGAACCTCGGGCTGCAGACGGTCTACCGGCTGTTCAACGCGGAAGACGGCATTGTCTGTGAGCGCGTGTTTCTGCCGCCGAAGAGCGAGCTGGCGGCGCAACAGGCGTCGGGCGCTCCGCTCGTGACCATCGAATCGCAGACCCCGGTGCGCGACTTCGACATCTTCGCGTTCTCGGTATCGTTCGAGTGGGACTACACCAACGTCCTCACGCTGCTCCGGCTCGCCGGCCTCCCGCTGCGCGCCGAGGCCCGCTCGCACGCGCATCCGCTGGTGCTGATCGGCGGAGCTGTGACGTTCGTGAACCCCGAGCCGCTGGCGCCGTTTGCCGACGTCATCGCCGCCGGGGAGGGCGAGGCGCTGGTTCCACCGCTGCTTGGCGCATTCCAGACGGCATCGGATCGCGAGGACCTCAAACGACGGCTCGCCGCCGAACGCGGGTTTTACATTCCGGCGTTCTATGACGTGACGTATCGCGACGACGGCGGCATCGCCGCCGTCCGGCCGCGTGAGGGTACGGGGGCTCCACCGGTGGTGCGCAAGGCGGCGGTGAAGACCGCCGATGCGCTCGACCCGCCGGCGACGACGATCTTCACGCCCGAAACCGAGTTCGGTTCGAGGTTTCTCGTAGAAGTCGTGCGCGGGTGCGCGAATCTCTGCCGGTTCTGCTGGGCGGGCTACAACTACCTGCCGGTGCGCGCTTTTCCGAGGGATCGCATCCTGCAGCTGGCCGCGCGCGCGCGTGCCTATTCGTCGCGGGCCGGACTCGTCTCGATCGCGCTGTGCGATCACCCCGAGATCGAAGAGATCCTCACGCGTCTCGTGGATATGGGCTTCAGTATCAGCCCCGCATCGCTCAGACTCGACGACCTCACGCCGGCGATTCTGCGCCTGCTCCGGGTGAGCGGTGAACGGACGGTGACGATTGCACCCGAGACCGGGTCCGACCGGCTGCGACGCGTGATCAACAAGACGGTCACGAACGACGAGATCCTCGACGCAGCCGAGAAGATCTTCGCCAGCGGCATGGAGAACCTGAAGCTGTACTTCATGATCGGACTGCCGACGGAAACGGACGATGATCTCGTGGCGATCCGCGATCTGACGCTTCGTCTGCGGGACACGATGATGCGCTACGGACGCGAGCGTGGACAGGTCGGCCGGATCGTCGGCAGCGTGAATCCGCTCGTTCCGAAGCCTGGGACGGCGTATCAGTGGCTTCCCATGGAGGCCGAGGACCTGATCGAGCGGAAGCTGAAGCGCCTGCGCACGCTGATGGCGGGCATCGACAACGTCTACTTCACGATGAAGTCGGAGCGTCATTCGTTCTATCAGGCGCTGCTGTCGCTCGGCGACCGTCGCGTGGCGCCCGCCATCGAGGCGGCAGAGCGCAACGGTGGACGCTGGCGGGCGGCCGTGGATGAAGCGGGGGTGGATGCGGACTTCTTCGTGTTTCGCGATCGTTCGCATGACACGGTGCTGCCGTGGGACATCATCGACGGCGGACTGAAGTCGGGTTTCCTCCGCGCGGAACTGGACAAGGCGTTCCGCGAGGAGTGGACGCTGCCGCCGAAGCGACAGAAGGAGAACGCGCGCCTGCTGCCGGTCCTCCCGTAGCTGGCGCCGAGGCGCCGAGACACACCACAGAGGCCCGAGACCACAGAGATTCCTATGGCTTTCTCTGTGTCCTCTGTGGTCAGGTCGGAACGGCAGCCTGTGCTTCGTAGTCGGCGTAGGCCTGCAGAATGAGCTCGCGAATCCGCTCCTGAGCAGTTGCGTCGCCGATGGGGCGGAGCAGCGAGAAGCTTCGCCGCTCGCCGTTGACGACGTACTGGCGCGCCGGGAACGTGACGTTCCGCCCGCCGTTGCCGCCGCGACGCTCCCAGATGGCAAACCCGATCAATTTGAGGCCGCCGAGGAGGCCTTCGGTGAAGTGCAGCTCGGCGTCGCCAAGCTTTCCAGGCGGATTGCCCTTGTCGTTGGGTGTGATTTTGACCAGCACAGCGTCCTCCGTCGACCGGGCGGCTTCGCTGCCGGAAGCGGCGAGCGGGCCCGATGTCGCGAGACTTCGCAAGCGCGCGGCCGCGCGCGTTGTCAGAGGCTGCGGCCTCAAGTGACTGAGGACACGGAGGATGGCGAGCGGCGCGAGCGGCGTGCCGCAGCCGGGATAGCGCGATTGAAAACCTCGGTTGTCGCTCGCGCTGGTCGTGAAGACGTCGACGCCGCCGGCCGCAGGGGCGACAGCCGCCGACCGACGTTACCGAAGCAGCAGCACGTGGGCGATCGCGAGGTCCCTGGAGTGTGTCAACGTCAGGAGTGATCCGGTCGCACCCAACGCCGCCATCCGGGCCGCCGCCCCGTTGTGAAACTGCAGCCGGGGCGGCCCCCCGCGGCGGACGACCTCGATCCCGGTCCAGAAGACGCCACGCGAGTGGCCAGTGCCGAGTGCCTTCATCGCGGCCTCCTTGGCGGCAAATCGCGCAGCGAACGAGGAGGCAAAGTCGCGCTTGGCCTGACAGTACGCGATCTCGCCTTCGGTGAAGACGCGATGGATGAACCGATCACCGTAGCGCGCAATCGCCTCGGCGATGCGGTGTATGTCGGTCGCGTCAAGGCCTGTCCCTATGATCTCCATACGGGTGACAATCGGTTAAGCCGTCGATTCGCTTGACCCGTCAATTCATCGATTCTTCAATGGTACATTCCCTTCCTTCTCTGCCCGACCAGTTCAGGTGGACGCACGAAGACTGGGGAGCCGGGCTCCGCTGCGTGCCGCTGGAGCCGCTCGCCTCACACGTGTTCACGACGCGTCAACTGGAGTTGTCATCGCCCGGCGACCAAACACGTCTGAGCACGGCTGTCGGGGCCAGCCGCGTGGCGATGCTGACCCAGGTGCACGGAGCGGAGGTGGTCGCTGTACGAGCAGGCGAGTATCCAGAGCGCTCGCAGACCGGCGATGCGCTGATATCGAGGCAGCCGATAGTGGCAGTGGCGGTGCGGGTCGCCGACTGCGTCCCGCTGCTGATGGCCGATCGCGTGACCGGCGCCGTTGCCGCGGTTCACGCCGGATGGCGTGGCACCGCCGCCGGCGTGAGCCGCGCCGCGGTCGACGCGCTCGGACGGGAGTACGGCTCGCGCCCTTCGGATCTCGTGGTTGCCATCGGCCCGAGCATTGGCGCCTGCTGCTACGAGGTTGGACCTGAGCTCGTCGACGCGTTCGCTGCCGCGGGGCACGAGCGATATCTGATCGATCGCTGGTTCATCGCCCCGCCGCCGCCGCGTGGATCGCGGGAGCGGCCGCCGCTTCGACTCGACGTCGCCGGCGCGAATCGCGACCAGCTGATTCTGGCTGGAGTTCCCGAGGGTCAGATCCACATGTCGGGTCTGTGCACCGCGATGCACCTCGACGTGCTCACCTCCTTTCGAGCCGAACGGTCGAACGCCGGCAGACTCGCCGCCGCCATCCGATCGGGGAGCCCATGACTGGTTGTCGGAACCAGTTGGTGGCCGCCGACCGGGGAGAAAGACGGCCCGGGCAGGCTGGCAGCGACTTCGCTCTGCAAGCGCGTCGGATGTCGCGGCGGCAAGGATTCCGCCCGGGATTCGCGTGCGGTTCCATGGCCTGCCGCGAGAGGACGTGTGTCCTCACGGTATGTCGCGGGTGAGGTGATTCGTCTCAGGAGGAGTTATGACTATCAGGCTGGCGCTGGCAGCCGTTCCTGTTGCGCTGACGGCCATCGTGTTCGCGCAAGCGCCACAGGATCGCGGCGCCGCGATCAAGGAGGCGCTCGCTCGCAACCAGGCTGCGCTCCGGCAATATTCCTGGACCGAGACGACGACCGTCACGCTCAAGGGAGAAGTCAAGAAGCAGGAACAGAAGCAGTGCTCTTACGGTGCGGACGGGAAGGTGCAGAAGACGCCGCTTCCGGGTGCGGCACCGGCGAAGGAGCAGTCGTCGGACGGCGGCGGTCGCAGAGGCGGCCGTGTGGCCAAGGCGATCGTGAAGGAAAAAGTCGACGACATGAAGGATTACATCGAGAAGGCGGTCGCGCTGATCCATCAGTACGTCCCGCCGGACGCTCAGAAGATCCAGGCCGCGCAGGGCGCGGGCAACGTCGACGTCCAGCCCTCCGGCGCGACGACGATGCTGACCGTCAAGAACTACGTCAAGGCAGGCGATTCGCTGGCCCTCGGGTTCGATCCCACCGCCAAGGCGATGCGCAGCTTCGCCGTGAAGTCCTACGTCGAGAAGCCCAAGGACGACGACCTGTCGCTCGCGGTCACATTCGGCAGTCTCGCCGACGGGACCAGTTACCCGGAGAAAATCGTTCTGGATGTGACTGCGAAGAAGCTGCAGGCCACGATCACGAACTCGGGGTACAAGAAGGGCGGGGCGTAGACACGCTGCCGGCGGCCCCTGCCCCGCAGAAGCGGCGGCGGGGCCGCTCGGCTAGTCGTTCCGAAGGATGTCGGAGTAGTCCGTGGTCGTATAGGCGGTGATCGAACCGTCCGGCCACTCGCGCACGACAAGCAGCTCGTCGTACTGGCGCATGAAGATCAGCGGCCACTCCCGGGTGGGCGTCTGGTGCTGCAGTGCAACCATCTGACGGATGGTGCCCATCTGGCGCCGCAGCTCCGGATCGAACCCTGGCCACATGATTCCCAGTCCCCCTGATCAGCTTCGAGGCTCAGCCGCTCAGGTAAGTATAAGGGTGACCGGGGTCTCCCGCGCTATTTCGTGGCCGTCAGAAACTCCTTTTATTGCACAGGGTTACTGCGACTTATTGCACGGGTTACTGCGACGCGTCGAGCAGGCTTTCTCAGCCGGCCCTCTGCCACCGGCTGGTAGCGGCATCCTTTCCGTTGTCGTGACGGGTCTTCAGCGTCAGGATTCCGTCGGCTCCAACCGAGTAGTAACGGACCCGCTCGAGCGCGAACGGGTTCGCCCGTCTGGCGGCAAGATCGGGGTCGAATGCCCGCTCGGAGTGATCGGCGCCGACGTAGGTGACCTTCTGTCCCGCAACGTCGATGGCCACTTCACCTGTGGTCGAGATGACCGGAGTCGGCTGCTCGACGCCGACGCTCTCGAGCGCCTTCAATCCCGCTTCGGCAACCCGATAGATGATTTTGAGGTTGGCAAACGCATCCAGCACGAGCTCGCCTTCCGCCTGCACCGTGGTCTTCTTTCCGTCGGCGTTCGCCACCTCCAGTGAGACCAGGCGCCAGGTGCCCTCGAGGGCCTTGCGCGCCGCGGTGGTGCTGTCGGTGCCGGTGTTGATCGGGGTGTTGGTCAGAGGCGCGCCCATGCAGGCGGCGGCAAAGACGCATGCGCCGAGGGCAAGCGACGTCCTCGCCGGGGAAAGCGGAAAGAGCCGGTGATTTCGCGTCATGGTTGGTCCTCTGCGGGGTGAACTACCACATCTTTATCACCAATCATGCCGTCACGCTCGGCGGCGACGGCGGTCCGGGACTTGATGCTGCTCGGCCACCGTAGTATCCACTGAACACACGGCTTTCTGTCGAGCCGGCGACTCTCGCAGGACCCGCGTTGCCGGTTTGACCGAATTGCGCAGCGACGAACCAGTCCCCGGTTCCCCGCGAGCACGGAGCAGCCGCCACGAGCCATCGCGGGGACATGGTTGGTCAGAGCTTTGCTCGCTTCGAAACAGGAATGCCCCTCCGGAACGTCCGTTGCACCGCAGGGGGAGTGCGCACCGCGGGTTCGTATAATTCGAGCGGGCGAACGGCATCCTGCCCCCGAGGCTGTCGCCCGGCCAGCGGCCGCAGCCGGACACCGGTCGGTGCAGCCGAAGATTCACACTTGTCGGGAGTGACCTCATGACCGTCCGTAGATTCCGCACGATGGCGATCGTTCTGGCGGTTGCAGCTGCGGCTGCCTGCAGCAAGCAGCCGTCCGCCGATGAGCAGCGCGTCGCTGAGCTCGAGAAGCAGCTCGCTGAGACGCAGAAGCAGCTGTCCGACGCGAGCACGCCTGACGACACGCCGCAGCCGGCGCCCGCTGCCGCGCCTGCCGCCGCCCCTGCTCCATCAGCATCCGCATCAAAGACACCAGCGGCGCCGGGGTCGGCGGCGCAGTCCCAGTCCTCGAAGCAGGCGGCGCAGGACGCCGCGGATCGCGCGGCCAAGGAAGCCCAGGCCAGGCAGATCGTTCAGCAGCAGCAGGCGGTGAACGCGCAGCAGGCCGAGACCAACGCCAGGCTGCAGCAGGACAACGCCAAGCTGCAGGGGGAAGTCGACAAGCTGAAGCCCAGGGAGTACACGCTGCCGACCGGCACGGTCATCCAGGCGAGAAACGTGACCGAGCTCTCCACGTCGAAGCTGAGTGACGGCTCGTCGTTCGATGCCGTGCTGGAAAAGGATCTCAAGTCGGGTGACGTCACCCTGGCAAAGGCAGGCTCCCGTGTTGCCGGCTACGTCATCACGAGCGACCCGGGCGGACGCGTCAAGGGCACAGCCAGCCTCACCGTGGCCCTTCGTTCCGTGGTCGGCACGAAGTCCAATGTCATCGCGCTGAAGACGGATTCGTATACCGCCGATGCCGCGAGCTCGAAGAAGAAGGACGCCGTGCGGACCGGCATCGCCACAGGGATCGGCGCGGCCATCGGTGGAATCGCTGGCGGCGGCAAGGGCGCGGCCATCGGTGCGGGCGCAGGAGCGGCGGCCGGTGTCGGCACGAACATGGCCACGCGTGGCGCAGCAGCTGTCATCCCGGCCGAAACCCTGCTCGAGCTGAAGCTGACGGCGCCGGTTACTGTGGTCGTCCAGCCGTAGTCAGAGGGACCTGCGACAGCGACGTTTTGAAGTGAGCCCAGATTCCCCTGTGATCTGAGTACTCCACATCGTCGACGCTCCACTCCACGGCGTCGAGGTGTTTCGTGTAGATCCAGTCGAGCTTCAGGGGAAGGCGGAACAGCTTGAACGTGGCGCGCGTGGATCCGAACGGGGTCACGAATCCAGCCGCGCCCAGCGATCTGCGAACGGCAGCCGGCTGGCGTTGTGCGTAAGGAAACGGCCACATCGAGTCGAGCCAGCCGATGTTCACGGTGTTGAAGTCGCCACCGATGATCTGCGGGCCGTTCGCGCTCTTCATCACCTCGAGCACCGGAGCGAGCTGCGCGATGCGCGCCTTGCTGTTGATGCGAGTGTCGAGGTGCACGTCGGCCACGCGAAGCCGGCCGACGTCTGTCGTCACCGTCGCGGTGAGCGCGATTCGGCAGCGCGATCTGAAGCGGAGCTTGTGGTACGGCAGCGAGTCGACCCGCGCCTCGCCGAGAGGATAGCGGCTCATGATCGCGAGACCCTGGATATGCTCCTGTGGCGCGTATGACGCCACGTAGACGAGATTGAACCCGAGGCGTGCGCTCATCGCCCGCACGAACGTTTCACCTTCTCCGACAGTCGGTCCCACTTCCTGGAGCAACAGCACATCGATCCCCCGCTGGTGCGTCCAGGCTTCGAGCGCGTCCGAGATCCGCGGCTCCTGTTTGACGTTCAGGCTGGCGACGGTGAGCATGTCGCCAGACCGGGGACTCGCGGCCGCCGTGGACGGGAGCTCGATGAGCGGCTGTTTCACGCAAGGGTTCGCCGGTTCCAGGCGCGGTGCCGCGTCGAGGGCAACGCCCAGGGTCACGACGATGCAGAGGGCTGGCTTGAGCAGCACCGGACGATCTCCTTGTGTCCTGTTCGACTCCTATCCTGTCACTGAATCGATCGCTTCGTTGGCCAGACGGTCCGCATCGGTGTTGAGTTCACGGCGGACGTGCTCGAACGTCACCGCGCCGACGCGCCCGACCAGCGCGCGCGCCTCTTCGACGAGCGGCAGCAGACCGGCGTTCTTGACACGATACTCGCCGCGCATCTGCTTCACCAGGAGCTCGGAGTCGGAGCGCAGGTGCAGGGTCCGCACACCATGTTTCACCGCCCAGGTCAAAGCCGCGATCAGGCCGCGATACTCCGCCACGTTGTTGGTGCAGATGCCGAGGCCCTCCTTCAGCTCCACGACCGTGCCATCATCGCGCTCGATGCGGACGCCGTACCCGGCCGGTCCGGGATTGCCCCGCGAGCCGCCGTCGATGCTGGCGACTGCGGAGGCCGGATGCACCTCCGGAAAGAGCGGCGGCTGGCTGGACACGTTTACGACGGCGGCGCGGCGGACGCCTCGGCCGGCGGAGGCGGGACGTAATACAGGATGCGCTGGCACACTTCGCACTGCACGATGCTGTCGTTGTGCCGTACTTTCTGGAACACCGGGGGCCGCAGCCTGACGTGGCAGACGGAGCAGAGTCCGTCGCGCGTCGCGCTGCAGATGGCGATGCCTTTTCGCGCCTTCGACACCTGGAGGAACAGGTCGAGGAGCTGCGGCGGAGTTTCGCGCAGCAGCGTGTCGCGCGCGGCCGTTGACGCTGCCAGTTCGCGCTCGGTTGCGGCGAGCTCCTCGGTGAGCGCCTTCTTCTCGGCGTCGACTTCCTTCTGATCCCTGGCGAGGGTCGCTTCCGCGCGCTTCAATTCGAGGGTGATGGTGTCTGCGTCCATCATCCGCTCGAGCACCTTCTCTTCGGCGGCGCCGAGGTCGGCCTGCGCCGTGGCGATCTCGTGCTGCATCGCCTGGTATTCGCGGTTGGTCTTCACTTCGGAGAGCTGATCGCGGAACTTGGTGAGCCGCCCCTGGTAGAGCGCCGCGTTCTTCTCGAGCTCGCGTCGCGCCTCCTGGTTTTCCTTCAGCCGCTGCTTGACGATCTCGAGCGCGTGCTTCGCCTGCTCGAGCCTGTCGTCCGCTGCAGTCAATCGTTGCGGGTGGGCGGCGATTCTCGCCCTGGCGTCGGCAATCGCCGACTCGAGCCGTTGCAGCGCGATCAGGCGTTCGAGGTCAGGGGACACGGGGGGTCAACGTCACAATGCATTTCCTAAGCTGAATGGGCCCGCCAGGATTCGAACCTGGGACCAACCGATTATGAGCCGGCCGCTCTAACCGCTGAGCTACGGGCCCGCCTTCGCCGCTTCGCGGGCTACGGCGGGCAAGCCCGCCCACGATCCTTCAGGCCGCTGCGCTACGGGCGCGCAAGACACGGTGCGACGGGTGCGGCGATGCGCAGCCTCGCAGTCGGCGCGGTCGCACCTCGCACCTTCACACCTCGCACCTTCGCACCTTCGCACCACGCACCACGCACCTCGCACCTCGCACCTTCGCACCTTCGCACCTTCGCACCTCGCACCACGCACCTTCGCACCTTCGCACCCGCTTAGGTTCTCCCCTCGAGGAACGCCTTCAGCTTCCGGCTTCGCGACGGATGGCGCAGCTTCCGCAACGCTTTGGCCTCGATTTGACGGATGCGCTCGCGCGTGACGGCGAAGCTCTGACCCACTTCCTCGAGGGTGTGCTCGCTGCCGTCTCCCACGCCGAACCGCATCTTGATGACCTTTTCCTCGCGCGGCGTCAGCGTCTTGAGCACCGCTTCGGTCTGCTCCTTGAGGTTCAGATTGATCACCGCCTCGGCCGGCGACACGATGTTGCGGTCTTCGATGAAGTCGCCGAGGTGCGAATCCTCCTCTTCGCCGATCGGTGTTTCGAGCGAGATCGGCTCCTGCGCAATCTTCAGCACCTTGCGGACCTTGGCCACGGGGATGTCCATTCGCTTGGCGATCTCCTCCGAGGTCGGCTCCCGCCCAAGCTCCTGCACCAGCGCGCGCGACGTGCGAATGAGCTTGTTGATCGTCTCGATCATGTGCACCGGGATGCGGATGGTCCGTGCCTGATCGGCGATGGCGCGGGTGATGGCCTGGCGGATCCACCACGTGGCATAGGTCGAGAACTTGTAGCCGCGGCGGTACTCGAACTTGTCCACCGCCTTCATCAGGCCGATGTTGCCCTCCTGAATGAGGTCGAGGAACTGCAAACCGCGGTTGGTGTACTTCTTCGCAATCGAGACGACCAGGCGGAGGTTGGCCTCGACCAGCTCCTTCTTGGCCTGCTCGGCCTGCGCCTCGCCGCGCTGAATCACCTCGATCGTGCGACGCAGACGCTCCGGCGTCTCTTCGAGCTCGCCGATCATCTGCTTCACGTGCAGGCGCAGATCCTTCTCTTTCTTCATGAGGATCTTGCGCTCGTCTTCCTTGATCCGCGGCGCCTTGGTCTTGCCCTTGGGGTTGACCTGACGATCGAGGAAGTCGGCCTCGCGCTGCACCTTCTGCACCGAGTCGACGGCGTCCTTGACCTCGTCGATGAGGCGGCGCTTGATCGTCTCGGTGAACTCGATCCGCCGGATCAGGCGCGAGACCTCGATGCGGGCGCGCAGCGTCTTCCAGCGGGCGCGGCGATACTTGCGCTTGTCCTTCTTCGGCGCCTCTTCCAGCTTCTCCGCCAGCTTGACGAAGCCGACTCGCGCCTTTCGCACTTCCTCGATCTGGCCGAGCACTTCGTCGGCGCGCTCCTGGATCACTTCGTCGGTGATCTCCTCGTCGCTGAAGATGACCAGCTCACGAATGGTGCGCTCGCCCGCCCGCAGCTGGTCGCCCATCAGCAGGATGCGCTTGGCGATGGTCGGGGTGCGCGAGATCGACTTGATGACCGCGAGCTTGCCGCGCTCGATGCGCTTGGCGATCGCGACCTCGCCCTCGCGCGTGAGGAGCGGAACGGTGCCCATCTCGCGCAGGTACATGCGGACCGGATCGTTGGTCTTGTCGAGCGCGCCAGGGGTCAGGTCGAGCTCGGGCTCGTCGCCCGATCCGTCCCGGTCGAAATCCTTGTCGCCGCGGTAGGCCTTGTCGGAATCGACGACCTCGATCCCGGCGCTGCCGAAGGCGTTGAACAGGTCGTCGAGATCCTCCGAGGACGTAATCTCGGAGGGCAGCATCTCGTTGACCTCGTCGTAGAGCAGGTATCCCTTTTCCTTGCCGACATTGATGAGTTGGCGGACTTCGTCGTATTTTTCTTCGATCGACAAGGTCAATCCTCCGATAGCACGAGAGCCTGTATGAGCCGCCCCAGCTCACCGGTCCGCACCAGCAACGCGTTCATCTCCGTGCTGTTGGTCGCACCGCTGCTTTGAAGCCGGTCAATCTCCCTCTGCAGCGCCGCGCGCTCCCGTTCGTATCTCGCGCGCTGAATCTCGCGTACGCAGAAACTCAACTCCAGAGCAGGCGGCTCAGGCTCGCTGGCGATCGTCGTCACCAGTTGCGCTTCCGTCGCGCTTAGACGCTCGAGCAGCGCCGAAGGAGAGAATCCCCTATCTTCGTTCAGTTTCCGCGCGAGATCCAGAGCCGTTCGCGAGCTCAGACCGTCGAAGTCTGCCGGAGCCAGACCTTCCAGCGCGGCAAAGGCCCGTTCCGGGTGGTGCACCAGCGCCCATAGCAAACCTTTCTCCGCTTTTGTCACACGCCCGAAGCTGGGCAGTTTGGCTGTATTCAGCGTCTGTTTCTGAACCGCGGTGCGCCTGATCTCCGCCCGCACCACGTCGTCGGTCACGCGGGCCCGGTGGGCGAGACGGTCTGCAAACCGGTCGCGCATGGCCGCGTCCGGGATCCGGCTGGCAACCGGCACCATCTCCGTGAGGAATTTCACCCGTCCCTCATCCGAGTTCAGATCGTGGGCCGACGCCGCACGATCCAGCAGGTACTCCAAATACGGCCGCGACCCGCTCAAACGTTGACGATAGGCCGTTGCCCCCTGCCGGCGGACAAACGTATCGGGATCCTCCCCGACCGGCAGAGTGGCGACGTTCACCTCGAACCCTTCCGAGACGAGCATCTCGCACGATTTCGCCGCTGCACCCTGGCCGGCGGCGTCCGGGTCGAAGCTGAGGACCACCCGGTTGGTGAAGCGCTTGAGCAGCCTTGCCTGTTGCGGCGTGAGCGCCGTGCCGCAGGACGCGACCACGCCCTGGAACCCTGCCTGGTAGACCTGGGCGAAATCGAAGTACCCCTCGACGAGGACGGCGAACTTTCCCTGCTTGATGGCCGACTTCGCCAGGTTGAGGCCGTACAGGGTGCGGCCCTTCGAGTAGATCGGAGTCTCGGGCGAGTTGAGGTACTTGGGCTGCTGATCGGGGTCGATGGCCCGCCCGCCGAACGCGATGACCGGGCCGGTATCGCGGCAGATCGGGATCATCAGCCGGTTGCGGAAACGGTCGATCACGGTTCCGTCATCGCGCTGCACCAGCAGACCGGCCCGAACGAGCAAGGCCTGAGAGAAGCCCTGCTCGATCAGTGCCTTCTTCAGTCCTTCGCGCGCGGGCGGAGCATATCCGAGGCCGAGCGTGGTCCGCGTTGCCTCGGTGACGCCGCGCTCTTCGATCTGCTTCCGGATGCGGACACCTGCGGCGCCCGCCAGCTGCGCCGCAAACCAGGCGGCGGCCACTTCGTGAACCTTCAACAGGTTTTCGCGCTCGAGCGACTGTGCCCGCTCCTCATCGCTCTGCTCCACCGTGGGCAGCGGCAGGCCGAAGCGCTGGGCGAGCTGTTTCACGGCATCCGCGAACGGGATCTTGTCGTGCAGTTCCAGGAACTTGATCACGTCGCCGCCGACGTTGCAGCCGAAGCAGTGAAACAGTCCCTTGTCGCGGTCGACCTGGAACGAGGGCGTCTTCTCTCCGTGAAACGGGCAGAGCCCCTTGTAGTTGGCTCCCAGCTTCTTCAACGGCACGTAGTCCTGAATGACCACGACGATGTCGGCGTGGTGCTTCAGCTCGTCGATGAACGTCTGGGGATAGAGCGGCATTACTCCTTCAGCTCCACGATGGTCACGCCGCCGCCGCCCTGATCCATCGGCGCCGCGTTGAAGTGGGCGACGAGCGGGTGTTCCTTCAGAAACCTCGCGACCGCCTTTCGCAGCTGTCCGGTGCCGTGGCCGTGGATGATTCGAAGCGTCTTCTGATCCGTCAGCGTGGATTCGTCGAGGAATCTCTCGAGCCGGCCCATGGCCTCGTCGACGGTGGTGCCGATGATGTTCAGCTCGGAGAGCAGCCCCTCGCGAGGCTGCAGCTCGACGTTCACTTTCACGTGCGAGGCCGGTGAGCCGCCGAGGACGCGGAGGTCGGCGAGCGACGCGCGCAGCCGCTTGCCGCGCACGTCGATCTCCGCCTGCGCGCCGTGAATGTCGGTGACCACACCCTCGAGTCCCAGCGCCCCCACGGCCACACGGACGCCGGCGGCAATGGTGCCGGGAACCGGCCCGGGGGTGTCTTCGCGCTTCTCACGAGCACCGGTATCGGGAGCGCCCGTCGCGTGCCGGAGGTTTGCGACCACGCGATCGATTGCGGCGCGTGCGTCCGCACGCATGGCGCCGGCTTCGCCGGTGCTCAGCGGTTCGCTGCGCCGGCCCTGTCGCAGCTCCGCCGCCTTTTGTTTCAGGCCGTCCATGATCGCGTCGATATCCCGGCGCGCGTCACGGAGCTGGTCGTCGAGCCTTGCCTCGAGGCGGCGGCGGGCGGTCGCTTCTCGCTCGCGCACGCTCTCTTCGCGCGCGCGCAGCCGGCGCTCCGCCTCCGCGACGGCGGCCCGCTCGTGCATCAGCTGCCGCCGTTCATCCTCGAGCGCGTGCAGGTTGCGGTCGACGCGCGCGAGATGGTCGGCGAGCTGCTGCTCGCGGTCCGTGAGGTTCTCGCGCGCGGCGCGAATCACCGCGGGAGGCATTCCGAGCCGGCCCGCAATCTCGAGCGCGAGGCTGCGCCCCGGCGTTCCGTACTGCAGCTGATACGTGGGCGCGAACGTCTCGGGATTGAAGCCGAATGCGGCGCCGACGACCTCCGGCGTCGTGGACGCGTACGACTTCAAGGCGTCATAGTGCGTCGTGGCGATGAGGTGCGCGCCGCGGGCGCGGAAGTGATCGATCACCGCCGTGCCGAGTGCGCCGCCTTCGACCGGATCCGTGCCGGCGCCGACCTCGTCGAGCAGCACCAGTGCCGGCAGCGCGAGATCGCGGTCCATGGAGACCACGTTCGTGATGTGAGCCGAGAACGTGCTGAGACTGGCCGAGATCGACTGCTCGTCGCCGATGTCGGCGAACACTGATTGGAAGATCGGGATCTTCGAACCGGGATCGACGGGAATATGCAGACCGGCTTGTGCCATCAGCGCCAGCAGTCCAGCCGTCTTCAGCGCCACGGTCTTACCCCCGGTGTTTGGTCCGGCGATCACGAGGATCCGCACGGGCGGGGTGAGCATGATGCTGACCGGGACGACTCTCGAGGCTCGGGGTTCGGGGCTCGGGGCTCGGGGCTCTGGATTCGATTGCGTGCCATCGGCAGATTCCGAATCCCGACCGAATCCCGAATCCCGAGTCCCGAGTCCCGAGATCAACAGCGGATGGCGTGCGTTGCGAAGCTCGAAGGTGCCGTCGGTGGCCATTACCGGCTCCACGCCATCCACGCGGATGGAGTAGCGCGCTCTCGCCTGGATGACGTCGAGCTCCGTGGCCACGTCGATCGTCCGGCCGAGATCCGATCCACGATCACGGAACGCGTCGGTGAGCGCCAGCAGAATGCGCCGGACTTCCTCCGCTTCCTCCTCCAGCAGCGCGATGATGTCGTTGTTGATCTCGACCGTCTCGAGCGGCTCGAGGAACAACGTCGCGCCGGTCGAGGACGACCCGTGCACGAGACCGGGAATGGCGGAGCGATGCTCGGCGCGCACCATGAGCACGTAGCGGCCGTTGCGATCGGTGACGACCTGCTCCTGCAGATACTTGGCCGTGTCTCGGCCGCGCAGCAGGCCGTCGAGCGTGGTTCGCAGCTTCGAACGTTGACGCCGGAGACGATCGCGAATGCCGGCAAGAGCGGGGCTGGCGTGGTCGGCGACCTCGCCGCTCGGCTCGATCTTCCTTCTGACGTCAGCGATCTCGCTCTTGAACGACGCGACCGCTTCCACGAGTCCATTCAGGATTGGGAACGTGCCGGTCAGCCGCCTGACGATCTGCCGTGTTGCCTCGATCGACTCGAGGTAGTCCGAGAGGGCGAAGAGGCTCACCGGCTCGAGGGCGCGGCCTTCGACTGCGAGGCCGTCCAGGATCACCAGCAGGTCTTGCGGTGCGCGCAGCGGGAAGCCGGCATGGTCCGACAGCACCCGGGTGCCCTCGGACGTGGCGCGTTGCAGGGCCGCCACTCGTGCCGGTTCGGTCTGCGGGTGCAGCTGCAGCAGCTGCGCGCGTCCGGTCGGGGTGACGGCGAGCTCGGCGACGCTCGCGACGATGCGATCGAACTCGAGGGCCCTGAGCGTTCCCGGATTCATTGACGGATGGGTGGGAGCGCCGCTGCGGTTCGGCGGCGACTTCGAAGTGTACTACGCCGCCGAACTCGCTCAGGCTCCGGTCTTCGGGCTCCAGGCTCCGGCCCGAAGCGCGGCAGCCCGCCCCCTGAGCTTCGGCCGGCTCGATCGTGTCGCGCCGCCTCGCTGTTGCCCTGCCAGCTCGATGAGACTAGCCTTGGCAGGAGTCAACTCCTTTCCCTTCGGAACACACCGATGAAGATCGTGCTGATGTTCGTGATGGCGGCGGCCACGGCAGTGCCGCTGGAAGCCCAGTGGAAGGGTATGCCGGCGTCCCCGAACCTGGCCGCACCCCCACCCCGGGCCGCGGACGGGAAGCCCGATCTTTCCGGCGTGTGGCAGGCCGACGGTCAAACGTACTTCTTCGATCTGGCCGCCGGCCTGAAGCCCGAGGAGGTCGTTCCGCTGCCGTGGGCGCGCGCGCTGCAACAGCAGCGCGAAGACAACCTGCACGCCGACGACCCGCTCGCGCGCTGCCTTCCGCACGGTGTGCCGCGCATCAACACGAACGGACTGTTTCCGATCAAGATCGTGCAGACGCCGTCGCTCGTCGTCATCCTCTACGAGCAGCTGAATCTGTTCCGCCAGGTGTTCCTCGACGGCCGGACGTGGTCTGACGATCTGAACCCTACATGGCTCGGCTACTCGACCGGGCGCTGGGAGGGCGATACGCTCGTCGTGGACACGAGGGGGTTCAACGGCAAGACATGGCTCGACACGCAGAAGGGGCGTGCGGCCAGTGAGGCGCTCCACGTGGTGGAGCGCTTCCGCCGCACGAAGGTCGGCGATCTCGAAGTGGTGGTGACGATCGACGATCCCAAGACCTATGCGAAGCCGTGGACGACGACGGCGCAGCATTTCACCTTGCAGCCTGCCACCGATCTGCTCGAATTCATCTGTAACGAGAACGAACGCGACCAGCCCCATATGATCGGCAAGTAGAAAGCCGCTGCCTGGAGGCACGCGCGATCGCCTTCCTGACAGACCCGTTGCTCAAACCATCATCAGGCTCAGGTTCGCCAGAGCGAGCTGAGGAAGGCGGTCTCGATTCTTCGGGCCGTCGCACCCGCAGCCACTTGCGGGCATGGCTGACTCTGTCACAAATGGTTAATTGCTGACGCGACGCACGCAGCGCCGAATCCGTTGTCGATATTGACCACAGAGACACCGTTGGCGCAGCTGTTGAGCATTCCGAGGAGCGCCGCGATCCCACCGAAGCTTGCGCCGTACCCGACGCTCGTTGGAACGGCCACGACCGGCACCTGCACCAGCCCGGCCACCACGCTCGGCAGCGCGCCTTCCATCCCGGCGACGACGATGATGACCCGGGCGCGCTGGAGGCGCTCCTGTTCCCGAACCAGCCGGTGGATTCCAGCGACGCCAACGTCGTGGAGGCGCTCGACCGTGTTGCCCATCAGCTCCGCCGTGATGGCCGCCTCTTCAGCGACCGGAAGATCCGAGGTGCCGGCGCATACAACCAGAACAGTGCCACGACCGGGTGGGATCTCTCCTTGCTTGAGACTGATGATCCGTGCGGTCTCGTGGAGGACGACATGCGGGACCACCGCGCGAACCGCTTCGAAGGCGCCGGGTTGAGCTCGTGTGATGAGCAGAGGTTGCCCTCGTGCGACGATGCGCTCGGCGATGGCGGCGATCTGTTCGGGAGTCTTGCCCGTACTGAGAACGACTTCGGGAAAGCCCTGCCGCCATTCGCGGTGGGTGTCGACACGCGCGAAGCCGAGGTCTTCGAAGGGGGCAGCGCGCAGCGCTGCGACAATGCGGCCGACGGCTTCGGTGCCGTCCACCGCGCCGGTGCGCACGCCATCGATGAGACGCTCGAGCTCGGAAATGTTCATACTCTTTTGACTTTGCCGATCCCGACAATATAATCCTTGATTGTGTTGATCGCGGGTTGCCACACCCAATGACTCCCGCCGAGACTTTCACCCTCGCGACCTACTTCTTCGTTCTCGTCATTCTGGCCGTCTACGGATGGCACCGGTACTACCTCGTGTACGCGTACATGCGGCACAAGGACCGGCAGCCGGTGCCGAAGGGCACGCTCGCGACGCTCCCGGAGGTGACGATCCAGCTGCCGATCTACAACGAGATGTACGTGACGGATCGGCTGATCGACGCGGTCTCCGAGATCGATTATCCGCGTGAGCTGCTCGAGATTCAGGTCCTGGACGACTCCACGGACGAGACGCAGGGCATTGCGGAGCGCGCCGTCCGCCGGCACGCGGGGCGAGGCCTGAACATCACCTACCTTCATCGTACCGACCGGACAGGCTTCAAAGCTGGTGCGCTCGAAGCGGGCATGAAGGTGGCCCGCGGCGAATACATCGCGATTTTCGATGCGGACTTCATCCCGCCCGCGGATTTTCTAAGGCGCACCGTGCAGTTCTTCAGTGATCCGGCAATTGCGATGGTGCAGGCGCGCTGGGGACACATCAACCAGGACTACTCGCTGCTCACCAAGATCCAGTCGATCCTCCTCGACGGTCACTTCGTTCTCGAGCATGGCGGCCGCAATCGCGCCGGTCACTTCTTCAATTTCAACGGCACGGCCGGAATCTGGCGGCGGACGGCGATCGTCGACGCCGGCGGCTGGCAGCACGACACGCTGACCGAGGATCTGGACCTCAGCTACCGTGCCCAGCTGCGCGGCTGGAAGTTCGTCTTCCTGCCCGATCTCATCGCCCCGGCCGAAGTGCCGGTGGAGATGAACTCATTCAAGTCGCAGCAGCATCGGTGGGCGAAGGGTTCGGTGCAGACCTGCCTGAAGCTGCTGCCGCGTATCCTGGCGTCAAACCTTCCGCTTCGTGTCAAGGCGGAAGCGTTCTTCCACCTCACGGCGAACTTCAATTACCCGCTCATGTGCGTGCTGTCGGTGCTGATGGCCCCCTCCATGGTCATCCGCTACAACATGGGCTGGTACGAAATGCTGCTCATCGACATCCCGCTGTTCTTCGCCGCCACTGCATCGGTGGCGAATTTCTACATGGTCTGCCAGCGCGAGCTGCACAAGGACTGGATCACGCGGGCGAAGTACCTGCCGTTCCTGATGTCGATCGGGATCGGGCTGGCGGTCAACAACACACGTGCCGTGTTCGAGGCGCTCTTCCGGAAGGAAAGCGAGTTCGCGCGCACCCCGAAGTACCACGTCGAGACGCAGGCCGACGAGTGGATCGACAAGAAGTACCGGCAGAATTTCGTGGTGCAGCCGGTCATCGAGCTGACCCTCGGTCTCTACTTCACCGCCACGGTCTTCTACGCTCTGGGCAACGGCATCTACGGCACGCTCCCCTTCCTCGTGCTCTTCCAGATCGGGTTTCTCTACACCGGGCTCCTGTCGCTCATCCAGCAGTTCGCGACCGAGAGCGTGGCGCTCAGTACCGTGGAGGAAGCTGTCAACGAGTGAACGCGCCAGGCAGTGATCGGCTGCCTGTCCACCATGCTGCTCAGGGCGGTTGACCGCCGAACCGCCATTCGCGATGCGATCAGGTTGGATTGATCGGTTCGCCGCCGGCTGTTTCCCGCCAGAGACTCCTGGCAGGCTCGACGAACTCTGACTGTCGATTGTTGCCCACCAACGTGGTTGGAAGGTGCGGTCGCGCTGGGTTCTTCCCGAAAAAGAAAAGGCCCGCGCGTTCTGATTGAACGCGCCGGCCTGCATTCAGAGCCGGCCTCACGGCCCGGGCAGGCGCACGTGAGATGAAATCACCTCACGTGCGCGTCGGAATTAGAAGTCGAACTGCACGGTGAATCGCAGGAAGCGCGGCGTGGCGATGCTGGTGACCTCGCCCCACGCGTTGTTGCTTTCGTCCGCATTTGTCAGCGGATTGTCCGCAACGGGGGTCCATATCGGATTGCCGTTCGCATCGGTCCCAGTGCGAATCGCCGTGTAGTCGCTCTCGTAGCCGGTGGCCGCGTCGGTGTTGAACAGGTTGTAGATGTTCACGCCGAAGTTGATCCGCTTGCGCGCGAAGCGGATGTTCTTCGAGAAGTTGAGGTCCCACTGCCGGAACCCTTCGCCGTAGAGATCGCCGAAGTCCAGCAGGT
>DASUGH010000131.1:0-3202 GCA_036274155.1 Vicinamibacterales bacterium
ACAGCAGAGTCTTCATACTGCCTATTTTACCGGCAGGCCGAAGAGCTCGGCGCGTACGCGATCGCGCTCGCGATCGATCTGATCGGCTGTCGCGCCGAGCCGCCGAAGCACAGCTTCGGTCATCGCCAGGGCGACTTCGCCTTCACCGGCAAACACCTGTTCAGCTCCAGCCGAGCGCAACGGCACAACGTCCCGTAAATACGCGCTGCGCACGATGGTGTGCACGCGCGGATTGAGTTCACGCGCTATTTGAATGATGTCGGGCGAACCGGTATCGGCTCCGCTGATGATGAGCGTCCCCGCGTGACGCAGCCCGGCCGTAACGAGTGCATTCCCCTGACGCGCGTCGCCGTATACGGCCGAGATGCCGCTCTGTCTGAGTTCACGGACCGTGTCCATGTTGAGCTCGACCACGGTCGGCGAGATGCCGTTCTCCTGCAGGAGTCTCGTAACGGTTCGTCCGGTCGGGCCGTACCCGATCACGATTGCGCGCGTCTGCGGATCGAGCGATGACGACGAGCCTTCGTCCTCGCTTTCACCGGTTGCCTGCCGTCGAATCCGGAGGATCAGGTGTTCGGCCGGTGCAATCAACCGCGACAGGAGAGGGTTGATCACGATCGACGCGATGGAGACCGCAACGAGGACGTCGGTGGCGACGTCGGGGAGGACGCCGAGCGAGCGGCCGACCGCCGCGAGGATGAACGAGAACTCGCCAATCTGCGCGAGAGCGGCCGGCACGGTGAGCACCGTGCGGAGCGGATACGCCAGCACCGCCAGCAGCAGCGCGACGACGAGCGGCTTGCCGACGACGACGATGGCCAGCGCCGCCGCCACGAGCCACGGCTCATCGATCAGCGCCGTCGGGTCGAGCAGCATGCCCACGGACACGAAGAAGAGCACGGCGAAGGCGTCGCGCATCGGCAGCGCGTCGCTGGCGGCGCGAAGACTGTAGTCCGATCGGTTGACGACCATACCGGCGACGAAGGCGCCGAGCGCCATCGACACGCCGAAGAGCAGTGCCGCGCCCACCGCAATTCCGAGTGCGAGCACCAGAATCGCCAGCGTGAAGAGCTCGCGCGAACGCGTCTCCGCCACTCGATCGAGCAGCGTCGGTATCAGCCGCTGCCCGAAGACGATCGCGAACGCGGCCAGCGCTCCGACCTTCAGCAACGCAATTCCGAGATCGATCGCAACGGAGCCTGGTGTCACCGTGCCGACGGCGAACGCCGGCAGCAGCACGAGCGTGACGACGGTAAGGAGATCCTCCATGACCAGCCAGCCGAGGGCGATGTGTCCGGTTGGGGTGTGGAGCTTTCGCGCGTCCGACAGCACGCGCACCAGGACCACCGTGCTGGCGACCGACAGCGTGAGCCCGAAGACGATCGACGCCGGCCAGGACCAGCCGAACATCCGGGCGGCGAACGCGCCGAGCGCGGTGGCCGTGGCCATGCCGATCGGTGCGCCCGGCAGCGCGATGCGCCGGACCGACAGCAGCTCCTCGAGATGAAACTGCAGGCCGACGCCAAACATGATCAGGATCACGCCGACTTCCGCGAGCTGTTCGGCGACGGCCGCGTTCGCTTCGACACCTGGCGTATGCGGTCCGACCGCAACCCCGGCGATCAGGTAGCCGACGATGGGCGAGAGGCCGAGGCGCTGGGTGAAATATCCGAAGACCAGCGCCGCGCCAAGGCCCGCGGCAAGCGTGAGAACGAGCTCGACGCCGTGCATGAGCCGTCAATCGTACCGTAGGGCCCTGCTTCAGCCGGCCGTTGCTCGTCGTCTCCGCCTTCAGGCGGGCCCCCTGAGAGCGCAGAATGGAGAGCGTGGCAAAGAAAGCGGAGTCAGCCGAGCCATTCGTGCCCGAGAGCTCGAGCCTGAAAGTTCTGCGCGACGCTGCCCACGAGTGCCGCGGATGCGATCTCTACAAACACGCAACGCAAGTCGTCTTCGGTGCCGGCCAGAAGCGGGCGCGTGTGGTGTTCGTCGGCGAGCAGCCCGGCGATCAGGAAGATCGTCAGGGCGAACCGTTCGTCGGTCCGGCGGGTGCGCTGCTGGACAAGGCGCTCGCGGATGCCGGCATCCCGCGCGAGGCGGTGTATGTGACGAACGCGGTCAAGCACTTCAAGTGGGAGCCGCGCGGGAAGCGGCGCATTCACAAGAAGCCGCGGATGTCGGAGGTGAAGGCCTGCCGGCCGTGGCTCGAGGCCGAGCTCCGCGCCGTGAAGCCCGAGATCGTCGTCTGCCTCGGGGCGACGGCCGCGCAGTCGGTGCTGGGCGGGGCGTTCAAGTTGATGCAGCAGCGCGGGACGCTGCTTTCCAGTCCGATTGCGCCGCGCGTGCTGGCCACGATTCATCCGTCGTCCGTGCTCCGGGCGCCCGATTCCGAGGGCCGCCGTGCAGCCTACGAGATGCTGGTGAAGGATCTCAAGGTGGTGAGCAAGTCGCTGTAATCGCCGCCGCATTTGATGGGTTGAGCCGCTTTCGGCTCCCTTTGCACCTTCATTGGCAGAGCAAAGGGAGCCGTCCATGGCAGAACACGTTCGTGAACATCGCAGCGTCCTCGCGGCAGCCGAAAAGCGCCTCCTCATCGCGACTGCGCGACGCCTGCCCGCCTCGATTCACTCGGATCATCTGACCGCGCTGGCGCTGCTTGCCATGGGGATGGCCGGAGCCGCCTACGCGCTGGCACGGTGGGGATGTGCGGTTCCTGTGGCTGGCGGTCGCAGCGCTGGCGATCAACTGGTTCGGCGACAGCCTGGACGGCACCGTCGCGCGCGTCCGTCATCATGAGCGGCCGCGTTACGGCTTTTACGTCGATCACGTCCTCGACATCGTCGGCGCAACACTGCTGTTTGCCGGGCTCGGAGCGTCCGGCTTCATGACGCCGATGATTGCGCTGTCGCTGCTCGTGGGCTATCTGCTGGTGTCGGGCGAAGTGTTTCTGGCAACGTCGGTGCAGGGCGTGTTCCGCATGTCGTTCTCCGGCGTCGGCCCGACGGAGCTGCGGATCCTGCTGGCCATCGGGACGATCGCGCTCTTCGGCGACCCGCACGTCGATCTCGGGGCGCTGGGCCGTCCGCGACTCTTCGATTTCGGTGGGCTGATTGGTATCGCGGGGATGGTTTTCACGCTTGCCGTCAATGTTGCCCGGAACACCATCGCCCTCTCGCGTCTTGAACCCCGCCGCGCCACAGCTAAA
>DASUGH010000132.1:0-34256 GCA_036274155.1 Vicinamibacterales bacterium
GCTGCGAGGGCGTCGAGGGCCGCTGGACGCGAGCTCCGTGAGCTCGCTGATCCCCACAGCCTTCTCGCGCGGTCAGGCGAGTCTGGTCGGTCGTCTCCACAGGGATTCGCATCCTCAACACAAGTGAGCTCTGGGTCTAGAAGGAGGTTATCGGCACGCCAGCCTGACAGAGCGGGCACTCCGCGTGCGGATAGTTTTCCGGCGCCTTGTATTCGGCCAGCGCGTAATTCGCGGCGCCGGCGTCGACCACCGCTTCCATCCGGTCGTAAATCTCCGCGGTCGCCACCACGGTCCCGCCGGCCTCGCGGACGAGCGCCGCACAACGGGCGAACGTCTGGCCGGTATTGCGGACATCGTCGACGATGAGCACGCGACGGCCGCGCATCTGCTCTCCATAGAACCGGCTGAGCGCCGGACCGCCCCGCGGATCGAGCCCGAATGGCGCGAACATCGTCGGCGGCCGCGAAATCTCGCGACGGCTGTCGAGCAGTCCCGAGACTGAGTGCGCGAGCAGTGCCCCGCCCGTCACGGGACCAGCCACGACGTCCGTCTGATCGAGGACAGAGGCAGGCAGGACGTCGACCAGGTCCTGCGCGAGCCGCCAGATCCTCGACGGCAATCGAAACAGCTGGTGCGGGTTCAGGTAGACGCGGCCGTGATACCCGTTGCCGAAGTCGAAGTGCCCGTCGAGCATGAGCACCTCGTAGTCCTGGAGATTGGCCAGTGCCTTTTCGCGAATCGTGTCGACCTTCGTATGCGTCACCGTCATAGTCATCGAACCTGCCTCACCCTCACCACTCCTTGACCGCTGCCACCGCTGGATTCACGAACGCCGTGCGGCCGCCGACGATCGTCGCCGCAACGCCGCCGCGCAGCTCCCAGCCATCGAACGGCGTGTTCTTCGATCGCGACCGCATCGATTTGGCGTCGACACGCACGGCAAGGTCCGGCGCCAGGACCGTGATATCCGCAGGCGCCCCCTGCGACAGCGACCCACCGGTCACCCGCAGGATGCGCGCCGGATTGACCGACATCAGCTCTACGAGTCGAGGCAGACGGATGAGACCGCTGTGCACGAGCCGATCGAGCGACAGCGGCACCGCCGTTTCGAGACCGATGATGCCAAACGGCGCGCGATCGAATTCGGCGTTCTTCTCGTCGTAGTGATGCGGCGCGTGATCGGTGGCGATGGCGTCGACCGTTCCATCGGCGATTCCGGCCAGCATGGCGTCGCGATCGGCCGTCTCGCGCAGCGGCGGGTTCATCTTCACGTTGGTGTCGTACGGAATCGGATTCCGCAGCGCCTCGTCGGTCAACGTGAAGTGATGCGGCGCCACCTCGCACGTGACGCGCACGCCTGCGGCCTTGCCCTTCGCGACGGCGCGAATCGACGCACGCGCGCTCATGTGCGCGACGTGAAACGCCGATCCGGTCAGCTCCGAGAGCAGCACGCCACGCTCGACGCCGAGCGCCTCGCAGGCGCCCGGGATTCCTCGCAGACCGAGCGAGGCGGCGTGATACCCCTCGTGCGCCACGCCGTCGCCCTTGAGTGACGGCTCCTCGCAGTGCTCGATCACCGGCATGTCGAACATGCCGGCGTACTCGAGCGCCCGCCGCAACAGCAGCGCGGTGGCCACCGGATGACCGTCGTCGGTGATCGCGACGCAGCCCGCATGCTTCAGCTCGGCGATGTCGGCCAGCAACTCGCCCTTCGACGCCTTCGAGACGGCACCGATCGGATACACGCGGGCAAGCGCCGCCTCGGCGGCCTTCGCCAGAATGAGCGCCGTCACGGTGGCGCTGTCGTTCACCGGGAGCGTATTCGGCATGCACGCAACGGCCGTGAACCCGCCTGCCACGGCTGCCGCGACGCCGGTGGCCACCGTCTCCTTGTGTTCCTGACCGGGCTCGCGCAGGTGCACGTGCATGTCGATGAAACCGGGGCACACGACGAGGCTGGCCGGCACCTCGATCACACGGGCGCCATCGGCGGGAAGATCGCGACCAACCTGAACGATCCGATCGCCGTCGATCAACACGTCCATGACGCCGTCGATGGCGTTGACGGGATCGACGACGCGCCCGGACTTAAGCAGCCTTTTCATGCTCGGGTGCGCTCGCCAGCAGGTGGAGCACCGCCATCCGGACGGCGACGCCGTTGGCAACCTGCTCCAGAATCACTGAATAGGGACCGTCGGCGACTTCCGAGGCGATCTCCACGCCGCGGTTCATCGGGCCGGGGTGCATGATGATGGCATCCGGCCTCGCCAGCTTCAGCCGCGCTTCGGTCATCCCGAAGACGCTGAAGTACTCCCGCAGCGACGGGAAATAGGCGCCTTCCATCCGCTCGAGCTGGATCCGCAGCAGCATGATGACGTCGGCGTCGCGCACCGCGTCTTCGATCACACTCGTCGCCTGCACACCGAAGCGGCCGATGTCGGCCGGCATCAGCGTCGGCGGCCCGCACACCCAGACGTCGGCGCCCATCTTCGTCAGCAGGTGGATGTTCGAGCGCAGCACGCGGCTGTGCAGCAGGTCGCCGACGATGGCCACCTTCAGTCCGCGCAGCCGCTTCTTCCGTTCGCGGATCGTGAACGCGTCGAGCAGCGCCTGCGTCGGATGCTCGTGCATGCCGTCGCCGGCATTCACGATGGCCGACCGGCAGATCCGTGCCAGCAGATGACAGGCGCCAGACGAGGAATGGCGCAGCACGATCATGTCCGGCGACATCGCCTCGAGGTTGAGTGCCGTATCCGCGAGCGTCTCGCCCTTGACCACGCTCGAGCTGGCGATGGCGATGTTGAGCGTGTCGGCGCTCAGTCGCTTCTCGGCGATCTCGAACGACGTGCGGGTACGGGTGCTTGGCTCGAAGAACAGGTTCACCACGGTTTTTCCGCGGAGCGCCGGCACCTTCTTGATCGGCCGGGAGCCGATCTCTTTCATGGCCTCAGCGGTGTCGAGGACGAGCGCGATCTCATCCGGGCTGAGGTCGGCGATGCCGAGCAGGTCCTTGCGGCGAAGCGAGGTAATGGCCGGAAGCGTATCAACGTCGCGGGCTACGCTCATGAGGCACCTTCCTCCAGCAGCACTTCGTCCACGTCGTCGATTTCCTGCAGCCGGACCTGCACGCTCTGCTCGAGCGAGGTTGGCAGGTTCTTGCCGACGTAGTCGGCCTTGATTGGCAGCTCCCGGTGACCGCGGTCGACCAGGACGATGAGCTGAATGGCCTTCGGCCGGCCGAAATCGATCAGCGCGTCGAGCGCCGCCCGTGTCGTCCGCCCGGTATAGAGCACGTCGTCCACGAGCAGGATCTTCCGGTTGTCGATGGAGAACGGGATCTCGGTCCGTCGCACGACCGGCTGTGCCGCCACCGGGTTCCGCATCAGGTCGTCGCGGTACAGCGTGATGTCGAGCGCGCCGGTGGGAATCTCGTCTCCGGCGATCTCACGGAGGGTGCGGGCCAGACGACGGGCGAGCGGCACACCACGCCGGCGGACGCCGATGAGCGCCAGATCGTCTACGCCTTTGTTGCGTTCGAGGATTTCGTGCGCGATGCGAGTGAGGGTGCGGCCGATGCGGTCCGCATCCATGACGATGGGCATCTTCCACCTCTTTGCGGCCTCACGGGACCGCGGTTAAAGAGATAGGGACAGTATAACGTGAATCGGTGGATTTACGGATTGACGGATTTACGGATTTGAATTGACGAATTGACGAATTGACGAATTGACGGATTTAAATTGACGGAATGACGGAATGACGGAATGACGGATTGACGGATTGACGCATCAGAGCGTTGGGTGACCTCACGTCCTCAAATGCCTCGATCTGTCGTGGCGCCAATCCGTAGATTCGTCAATCCGTCAATCCGTCAATTCGTCAATTCAAATCCGTAAATCCGTCATTCCGTCAATGTACAATTCTCCTGTGCCGCTCGACATCGAGGCACGGGTCACCGCCAACACCCGCCTCTCCCGCGACTACAACGTTCTCGCCCTCGCTGCTCCTGAGATTGCCGCTGCCGTTGCTCCCGGTCAGTTCGTGATGGTGAAGCCGGGCCGCGGTTACGACCCGCTGCTGCGCCGGCCGTTCTCGGTTTTCGAGATCCTCCGGACGAGCGGCGGGGCTGTGACGGGGCTCACACTGCTCAGCAAGCGGATCGGCGTGACGACGACGCTGCTGTTCGAGGCGGTCGAGGGAGACGTCGTCTCCTGCCTCGGACCGCTCGGCCGCCCGTTCACCCTCGTCGATCCTCCGGCGGAAGCCTGGATCGTTGCCGGTGGTGTCGGCCTGGCGCCGTTTGCCACTCTGACCGAAGCGCTCGGCGCGCGCCGCACGCCGATCACGATGTTCTACGGCGCGCGGACCGGGGCCGAGCTGTTCTATCTCGACTGGTTCCGCGAAAGAGACGTGCGTCTCGTGCTGACGACCGAAGACGGCAGCAGCGGCGAACGCGGTCGCGTCACCGGTCCGCTCGATCGCGAGCTTCAGCAGGCGCGAGGCCGGGACGTGATGATCTATGCCTGCGGTCCGGAACCGATGCTCGAAGCGGTGGCGCACCTGGCGGCGCGGCGCGGTCAGCCGTGCCAGGTGTCGGTGGAGCGCGTCATGGGTTGCGGCATGGGCGGCTGCTACAGCTGCGTGATCCCGGTGCGCGAGCCGCGCGGCGGACAGCACTACGTGCGCTCGTGCCTGGCCGGGCCGGTGTTCACGGGCGCCGATATCGTCTGGGATTGACGCGGCCCAACCCAACCGACCTTCGGGATTAAGATCCGCTGAGTCACCGATGGACCTCTCTGTCACCCTCGGCGCCCTGCGCCTCAAGAATCCGCTGATGGCGGCCAGCGGCTGCTTCGGATACGGCGTCGAGTATGCCAGCGCAGTCGATCTCGCCACACTGGGCGGCGTCGTGTCGAAGGGGCTGTTTCTGGCTCCGCGCGAGGGCCACCCGCCCGAGCGCATCGTCGAGACGCCGGCCGGGATGCTCAATGCCATCGGGCTGCAGGGCATAGGCGTCCACCGCTATATCGAGGAGAAGCTGCCCGAGCTGCGGGAACGCGGCGCCACCAACATCGTCAACATCTGCGGCAGCACGCTCGACGAGTACGTCGAGCTGGCGCGCATCCTCTCGGATGCCGACGGCGTGCACGCGCTCGAACTGAACATCTCCTGCCCGAACATCAAGGAAGGCGGCATCACCTTCGGCTGCAGCCTGCAGGGCACCTTCGACGTCGTGAGCGCCGTGCGCAAAGTCACTCAGCTGCCGGTGCTGCCGAAGCTGACGCCGAACGTGACCGACGTCGCATCCTTTGCCCGGCAGGCGGAAGATGCCGGCGCCGATGCGATCTCGCTGGTCAACACGTTCCTGGCGATGGCCATCGACGTCGAAACGCGGCGCCCCAGGCTGTCGAACATCGTCGGCGGCCTGAGCGGGCCGGCGATCCGGCCGATTGCCGTGCGCATGGTGTACGAGTGCCGCCGGGCGGTGAAGATCCCGATCATCGGCATGGGAGGGATCGCCACGGCGGAGGACGCACTGGAGTTCATGATCGCCGGCGCCAGCGCCGTGCAGATTGGTACGGCCAACTTCGTCGACCCGTTCGTCTGGGGGAAGGTCCTCGCCGGAATCGAGCGGTACATGACCCGTCACAACATCGATCGCCTGCAGGACCTGGTCGGGACGATCGATACCAGCACGCGCGAGAAGGAATGGATCAGCTCATAGTTGCGCTCGACGTCGACAGCGCCGCCACGGCGCTGCGGCTGGCAAGAGAGCTTCGCGGCACGGCCGGCGGCTTCAAGATCGGCAACCGGCTCTTCACGCTCGAAGGGCCTTCGCTCGTGCGAGCGCTCGTCGACGAGGGTTCACGCGTCTTCCTGGATCTCAAGTTCCACGACATCCCGAACACGGTAGCGCAAGCCGTCGAAGCAGCGGTGCTTACGGGCGCCTGGATGATCAACGTGCACGCCTCGGGCGGCGCGCGGATGATGGAGGCCGCCGCGAAGGCCGGAGCGGAGACGGCAGCGCGGACCGGGCGCCCGGCGCCGCTGCTCATCGGCGTCACGGTGCTGACGAGCATGGATCAGCTGACGCTCGGGAGCGTTGGCGTAGACCGTCCACTGCTGGAGCACGTGGTGGCGCTCGCGCGGATGACGCAGAGCGCCGGAATGGCCGGGGTGGTGGCGTCGGCCCTCGAAACGGCAGCGATTCGCGCCTCGTGCGGTCCGGAGTTCGTCATCGTCACGCCCGGCATCCGCGGCGCGTCGGCAGGGGCCGACCGGAACGACCAGACCCGGACAATGGGCCCGGCAGATGCCGTGCGAGCGGGCGCCAGCTTTATCGTGGTGGGACGGCCGATCATCGGCGCCGCCAACCCGCGAGCTGCGGCCGAGGCGATTGCAGAGGAACTTGGATCGGTTGCAGTGAACGGCTGAAGCGGTTGAATGGATAAAGGCGGACCTCTGGTGGCGCCGTGGCCGCCGTGAGCCACGGAATGGCCGGGCGAAATCACATCATCGCGTTCCTGATCGCGCTGCTGGCGATCCTGACGTGCCTTCCACTCGTGCACTCCGGCTACACCTCCGCCGACGACATCTACTTCGCGCTCGGGATCCAGGAAGGCTGGCGGAGTGCGGGAATGGCCGAGGCGCAGATGACCGGACGCCTGCAGCACGCGTTCATCGGCCTGCTCATGCCGGTGGCGTACGGCTGGGGACACTACGGGGTGATGAAGACCCTCTCGATCGCGGCGATCCTGAGCAACGTCGCAGCGATGTTCCTCGTGGTCCGTCTCCTCAGCAGCAGCGCGAGGTTCGCGTTGCTCGCCGTCGTCTTCTTTTTCGCCTTCGTCCAGAACTCGCTCGACCACACCCTGCTGACGTCCTATCCGTTCGTGCTGCCGTTCGCGTTCACCCTGTTCTGGCTCTCGGCGGGGGCGTGGTGGCGTGCGCTCCAGGGCGCCAGATGGATGGGGGCGATCAGTACGGTCCTCTTTCTGGTGTGCCTGCTGACCTACGAGATCTTCATCACCTATGCCCTCGTGTTTCCGGCGATGACGTTCGCGGCCGCCACCGGCACGCTGTCCGAGCGCGCGCGCCGGTCGGTACGCACCCCGCACGTGGCGCTCCTCGGAGTGATGCTGCTCGTCATCATCGGCTTCCGCCTGCTGCTCCAGAGCGACACCGGGCAGGAAATGATGTCGGCCCAGGAATACCGATTCAACGTGGACATCGGGCGCGTGAGCGCCGTGCTCGCGCAGTACGGGGCAGCGGCCCTGCCGTTGCGATACGCGCTCCTGTATCGGCCGCTCGTCAGCGATTTCTACCTCGGTTTCGGCGCCTTCAGGGTCACCTTCGGCGACATCTTCGCCGTCGTCGACGCGGCCTGGCTCGTCAAGGCGCTGACCGTAGCGTTCCTCACCGCCCTGCTGCTGAAGGAGCGCGACGTCGTGGGGCGGCGTGGCCTGCTGTGGCTGCTGGTGTTCACCCTCATGGTGCTCACGAACCTTCCCCTCGCGGTGACGGCAAAGTACCAGTCGTGGGTCATCGACAGCGGCACCCCTGGCTATCTCACCGCGTATTTCTGCGTCTTCGGCGTGGTGATCCTGATTGCACTCGTCCTCGACGGCGCGTGCGGTTGGCTCTCGAGACGTGGGCGGGCGGCGGCGGGCGCCGTCGGGGCGCTCATCGTGGCCATCGTGTTCGTCGCGTCGTACGCCACCGATGTCGTCAATGCTCACGTAGCGCTGGCGCAGCGGCTGATCTACGAGCGGGGGAAAGCGATGGATGCCTGGATCGCGAGCCCCGCATTCGCCGCCATTCCCGAAGGCAGCCTGATCCTGGCGCCCACGCTCTTCGAGCAGTATCCGGGGACCACGCAGGTCTTCGACGATTATTGGAGCCGCTACGTGCTCCAACACGGACGCAAGCACGTGGAGATCCTGCGGGCGCGGGAGGAGTGGCTTCGGCGCGCGCAGGCTCCTGATGGCACCGGGAGGCTGTACTATCTCAGACTTCAGCAGGACCGGCACGGGGACGCCTTGTTCATCGTGTTCGGTAGCGTCCCCCCGCCCACCGCAGGTGCCTTGCTCGCCAGCCGGGACCTGACGGTCCTGTCGCACGCTCGCGCCGATCGTTTTCGCATCACCGGACGGCTGTTCGGCGCCGATGCCCGGTGCCGGGCGCGCGTGTTCGTCGACGGTCAGCCGTCCGAGAGCACCTTCACCGACCATTTCGAGGCAGAGATCGACCGTCTGCGGAGGCCGGAGACCTGGCTCTGGACGAAACTGTCCACCCGGTCCGCGCAATTCGCCACTGAATCGGTCACGGTCGCCGCCGCCACCCAGCCACTCGACGACCCGATTGGCGTCGTCTTCGGCGAGGGTTTCCATCTCGACGAGGTGGCGCATCGGTGGGCGGATGCGCGCGCCACGTTGACGCTTCAGAATCGCGAGGCGCGGGCGGTCAGCGTGGATCTCGGCTTCGAGGTCAAGGCGCCGGGTCTGGCGCCGGGCACGCGCGCTCGACTGGAGGCGGCGGCCGGCGACGTGCACCGTACGTGGGAGATTGGGGAGGAGTTCGAGCAGCGGTCTCTGGGCGTCCAGATCCCGCCACTGGCCGCCGTCGACGTGACCATCAGCACGACGGCGCCGCCCTTCTACGCTCCTCTCGACGGCCGCGCCCTCGTGATGATGTTCCTGCCCGGGATCCGGACACTCGAGAAAGGGTGCGAGGAGGAGCAGGCGCCGAACCACTAACAGGCGAGCCCGTCACGGCCTTTCGCCACGCGCTGCTGGCAACTGCTGCGGTCAGATGCGGATCGAGGACGGGTCGAGTTTCGCGTTCGATCGTCTGGTGTCGATCAAGGCGCGACCGGATTCAGGCGCAGTTCGTACACGCGCACACCGAGGTGGCGGCGATCGCCGGATCCCGTTCGCTCGTCCGGTACGAGCGTGCGATCCGTGGCCATCACGAGCACGCCGCCGGCGCGGTCGACGACGTCTGCCGGCACGCGCACCGTGTCGGTAAAACGCCCGCGGGGATGGAGCGTCCGCAGCGTCACGCCGGCCGCACCGATCGTCACCACCGGCGCGCCGTCGAGATCGGCAATGGGCACATCCGCGACGATCTGCATCTCGACGTCGCGTCCTGCCGTGTGCACGGCCACTTCCGCGCGCTCGCTCGTCCACCGCCACTCCTGTCCGGATGCGACGTCGATCTCGAGATCGTGCCATCCGTGCCCGTACACCCAGAACGTCCGATCCGGCGGCTGCAGCTCGAACTGCGTCAGGTGCACGCGCGGCATCGATGCCGCGGCACGCGCATGCCATGCCACACGAAGCGACGCGAACGTGCCCGGTCCGGACAGCGACCCCGGCGGAAACGGAATGCGTTCCAGGAACTGCGGCCGGTCGGGGAGCAGTGCGATGGTCCGCAGCTCGGTGCCGTCGAGCGCAATCGAGAGGTCGGCCGGGCCGTCACCCGGTGATGGCAGATACTCGCCGCCGATGAAGGCGAGCGCCGCCTCCGGCCGGCGGGCGACCAACATCGTCGCGTCGGCAGCCGCACGGCGGTCGGCGAGGATGAGCGCTTCCCGCGTCAGGTGCCAGCCTTCGCCCGCGACCCATCCCGGAGGCGAGGCGATCCGCACGAGCTCGGCGCGCTCCGGCCTGGTTCCGCCAAGGAACCACTCACGCGAGAACGGCCAGGCGGGTGCCGCGACGATCGTCCGGGCATACGCGTCGACGAGATGGAGATCCGTGCGCGCCGGGGCTGCGACGAACCACACCGGCCCACGGCCACCCGAGCGCCAGTACTTCACCAGCTCCTGACGTTCGGCAAACAGCGGCGATGGCAGCAGCAGCGAAGCATCGACCGCCTCCGCCGCATACGGTCGTGCAAAATCGAAATGTCCGGCGAGCACCCCGCCGTCACGCGCCTGCGCCTCGCGGGCGGCGTTGACGGCCGCCGCCGCCGGCAGCGGCTCCGTGCCGTAGATGCGCGCGACCGGAAGAACTTCGGCCAGCGACGCACCGGCGATCACGGCCGCCGCCGCAACAGCGGTGCGCGGCCCGATCCACACCAGCAGACGCGCGGCGATCCAGACCACCGGCACGAGCAGCGGCAGCGCGTACCGCGTGTGGCTCGTGTCTTGAAAGAGCAGGTGAAACACCAGGTACGGCGCGTAGAGGACGGCCAGCCACCCCGCGAGCGCCCGCTGCCACAGCAGTACCAGGATGGAACCGGCGACAGCCGTCGCAAGCACCACGACGGCCATTGCACCACTTCCCCACGGCCGCACGAACGTGTCGAGGAGTGCGAACGCCAGTTGCCGCGGCGTCGGACGCGTCCAGAGCATCGGGACGTTGGAGAAGTCTTCGCCGGCCAGGGTGCCCAGCGCCGACAGATAGCGATCGAGGCCGCCGGTGGCGATGACGAGCGGTACAGCCCACACGAGTGCGCCGGCGGCGAATGCGGCCACGGCCACCGATGCGGCCCGCGCGATCCCGGCCCGCCAGTGGCAGGCTGCGGCCGCGAGAAGCGCCGGCGCCGTCAGCCAGAGGATCTGCGATCGAATGCCGAGCGCCAGTCCCGCCGCGCCCGCTGCCACGCCCAGCATCGACAGGGCCCCGGCCTGCCGGCGCAGCCCGGCACGGCACGCGCGCAGGAGCGCCGCCTGCACTCCGATCGCCGCGGCGAGCCCGGGCATATCGCTCAACGGGCGCAACCCCGACATCCAGAACAACGGCGCGGCACCCAGCATCATCGCGATCGCCAGCGGGAAGAGATCGGCGTGCTCGTCGCCGCTCAGCTCTGATGCTTCCTTCACCAGCCACACCAGGAGCACGAGCGCGATGGCACCCCCGGCAGCCGACCACAGCCCCAGCGTTTTCGCGTCGATGCCCTGAGCGTCGGTGCCGGGCCATAGCCGCTGCGCGATCGGACGCGTCACCTTGCCCATCGCGACGTACACCGGATAGCCGGGCGGGTGTGGCCGGTGCAGGACCGGGTCGAAGTCGTGCAGTGCCAGAGCGAAATTGATCGAGTCGATGTCCTCCAGCGCGGGAGGCAGAAACCAAATGTGGGCGCCAAGGTACAGGAGCGCCAGGATGGGAGCCGCGCGTCGGATGGTGGATCGGCGAAGCGATGAGGAGCCGGCTGCTGTTGCGGGGGTCGAGCGGTGCGCTTCAGACAGGGCGGAGCCGGAGGCCGTGATTGAGGCCGGCCGTCCGATAGCCCCACAGATCACTCTTCGAAGTCCTCCTCGTCGTCGTCGTCGAGATCGTCATCGTCTTGCCCGGCGACTCGAGCTCATCGGCGCCCAGGAGGACGAAGGTCTTTCCACATTCCCCGACGACGCAGATGATGGCTCTGTGACGGGTTCGTGTCAACGAGGCGGCGCACCCCCTGTGACGAACGCAGGGTCCGGCTGAAGCCGGACCCTGCATCTATTTCGCGATACCTATTTCGATCTACTTCGCGGTCAGGACGAACGTGCTGCGGCGGTTGCGCTTCCAGCACTCCTCGTTCTGCTCCGTGCAGACCGGCGCTTCTTCGCCCTTGCTGAGCGTCCCCAGACGATCTCCTGCGATACCCAGGCTGATCAGATAGTCGCGCGCCGCGTTCGCCCGGCGCTCTGCCAACGCCAGGTTGTACTCGTTGGTTCCGCGTGAGTCGGCGTGCCCTTCGATGGTCGCCTTCACCTTCATGCGGCGTTGGAGGAACTCGGCACCCTTCTGCAGCGTGGCCCGCCCCTCGTCACTGAGCGTCGCCTTGTCCAGCTCGAACATGACGTCGCCGATCGGCCGCTTCGCGTTCAGCTCGGCGAGCGTGAGCTTTTCGAAGATCTCGTCCTCCGTGGGCGCGCGCGGAGCCGGTGGCGGCGGCGGCGGCGGTGGTGGCGGTGGCGGCGGCGGGGGCGGCGGTGGTGGTGGCGGCGGCGGTGGCGGCGCGGGTGCTGCGGGTGGCTGTGGCGGCGGCGGCGGTGTCTTCTTCGCGCACGCCGAGAACCCGATCACGATCAAGAGAGCGACGGTGACGAACGACAGCCATCTACGAGATTTCATTAGCGAACTCCTGCGATCCAGCTCGGGTGTTTCGAGCTTAACGTCCGGTCGATCACGTGTCAATCAAGGTTGCAGGGGATCTACGTGCAAGTAGAACAGTCGTAGTCCCAATCGGCGTGTGTCCCGTGTGACTTCAACCTGACGGGCAGATACACACGATCCGTCTCGATCGTGATGGCACCGTTCGAGGGCTTCAGGTCTTCGAACGGAACGGATCGCCCAACAACCCTATCGGCGCCAGGCCGCCACCCCGCCAGTAGTCGACGGCCGGCAGGATTGGGCAGCGCGTAGCGCACGAACGGCCTGTCCTGGAAGGCAGGGTGAAACGCTGTGTAAGGACCCAAGGCGCGCCAGTTTCGCGCGTGCGTCACGCTCTCGAGCGGCGGCTACAGGGCGTGATCAGTGCCGGTCTGGCCTGCGCAGAGACCCGGTTGCCGGCTCTTGCGGCGACCTACTCAATCGGACGGAGGCGGACACCGTCATTGAGACTACCCATCCGATAGCCCTGAAGGTCCACCGTGACGTGCTGATATCCGAGGGCGCGCAGCTCGTGAACGATGCGATCGCGGATGGAAGGGTCGAGCGCGCGCGGCAGTTCGTCCTGTGCGACCTCGATACGCGCGACGGTGTCGTGGTGGCGCACGCGGCAGACGCGGAATCCGAGCTCGTGCAGCACGTCCTCGGCCCGTTCGATCATCCGCAGCTTTTCTCCCGTCACCTCGGAGTAGTAAGGAATCCGCGACGACAGGCACGCCGATGCCGGTTCGTCCCACACCGGCAGCGCCGCGCGGCGCGCCAGGAGACGAATCTCGCGCTTCGTCAGGCCGACCTCGTCCAGAGGGCTGCGCACGCCGAACTCGCGCGCGGCCTGCCGGTCGGGCCGGTAGTCGCCGCGATCGTCTGCATTGCTGCCATCGGCGACGACGGCAAACCCGCGGTCGGCGGCCATCCGCGACAGCACGGTGTAGAGCTCGTGCTTGCAGTAGTAGCAGCGGTTCGCGGGGTTGGCGCGATAGTCGGGGCGCTCGAGCTCACCCGTGTGGATGATCTCGTGCCGGAGGCCGAACTCATGGGCCGTCCGCAGCGCGAGCTGCCGATGCCGGTCGGGATAACTGGCGCTGTCGGCGGTGATGCACAGCGCAGCAGGACCGAGCGCCTTCGTCGCAATCCAGCCCAGATAGGCGCTGTCGACACCGCCGCTGAACGCAACGATGACCGACTCGAAGGATGCGATCAGTCTCGTGAGATCGTTTTCTTTGTCCGCAAGGGGTCGATCGATATCCGCGGCAGGAATATCCACGTCTGCGGAACCCGGACCGCCGGAGCGCAGGCGCTCAGACGTCCGATCCGCGACGGGTGGCGTCACTCCTCGAAGTCCTCTTCGTCCTCGGCGTCGTCATCGTCGTCGAGGTCGTCATCGTCACCTTCGTCGTCGTCCTCGTCGAGCTCATCGTCGTCGAGGTCGTCGTCGTCTTCGTCTTCGTCAGCGACCTCGAGCTCGTCGGCGCCCAGCAGAACGAGGCTCTTGCCGCACTCCGGACAGCTCAACGTGTCCCCCTCGTCGTAATCTTCGGTGTCGATCTCATCGAATTCGCATTCGGGACAGGTCGCCATGCCAGCGCTCCTCGCAGCGGGATCGGCCGCGGTCGATGAGTCGGAAACCAGCGGAATGTCGGTGCAATTCACTGAATTCCAAGCTCAAAACGCGATTATATCGGGATCAGAAGTGCCAGGGCAACGAACCCTATCGCACTGGAGAGCAGGTCCCGATAGAGAACCGTGATGGCCGCAGCCAGCCCCATGGTCGTGAAGACGGTGGCCGTTGCCGACGACACAGAATTCGTACGTGACCGTTTCCGAACCGCGCTGCAGAACGCCGGGCACCGCGCCGTGGGCGCACGAACCGGCACGGAGCTGCTCACCATCCTGCGCGACCATGTGCCACCGATCGATCTCGTGTTGCTCGATCTTCGGCTGCCCGAGGGGAAGGGCGTCGAGCTGATACGTGCGATCCGCCAGGCCGACGAGAACCGGCCCCTGGTGATCTTCAGCGGGACGATCGCCGGCGCGCACGAAGTGAAAACGCTGACCAGTCTCGGCGTGAGCGGCTACATCAACGAGTATACCGGACCGCAGCACATCGTACCGGCGCTCTCACCGCATCTCTTTCCGGATGGACACAACCGTCGATCGAGCCCGCGCGCAGCGTTGACGGTGCCGGTCTCCTACCGGCTCGGCAACACCATCTCAACCGGGCTGTCGTTGAACGTGAGCACGGGCGGGATCGCCGTGCGGACATCCAGTCCGCTGGAGACCGATGCCTCGGTGAAGGTGCGTTTCAGGTTGCCGAAGGGACCCTCGGAGATCGAGGCAGACGCCCGCGTCGCGTGGGCCGACCGTCGCGTCGGCATGGGACTGCAGTTCACCCGCATCGACAAGAACGATCAGGCGGCCGTCGAAGCCTACGTTTCGGCGCATTTCTTTTCGAATCGGAAAGCCTGACAGGGCGTGAGGCACAGAGGAATTCGCGACGGAGGCACAGAGGAATTCGCCACAGAGGCACAGAGGCACAGAGAAGAACGTATGAATCTCCATGCTCTGTGCCGCTCTCGGTGCAGCCGTTCAAGTGGTTTTCGCCACAGGCTTCAAGCCAGTCTACCTACTTCGCCGCCGGGCCAGGACTCGATTACCGCTCTCTCAACAGCCTCAGTGCGTTCGCGACGACGATGACGGATGCGCCGGTGTCGGCGAGCACCGCCATCCAGAGCGTCGCGAGTCCGGCGACCGCCATGACCAGGAATGCCGCCTTCAGCAGCAGCGAGACCGCAACGTTCGTCCTGACGTTGCGCAACGTCGCGCGTGCGAGCCGGACGACGTAGGGCAGCTTCAGTAGTTCATCGGACATCAGCGCCACGTCGGCGGTCTCGATCGCGACATCGGAGCCGGCCGCAGCCATCGCCACGCCGATGTCGGCAGCGGCCAGCGCCGGCGCGTCGTTAATCCCGTCTCCCACCATGAGCACGGTCTCTCCCGAGGCCGCCAGCGACTGCACCAGCGCGTGCTTCTGATCGGGGAGCAGATTGTGATGGCTCTCGTCCACGCCGGTCGCCTCGGCGACAGCTCGAGCGGCGATAGAGTCGTCGCCGGTGAGCATCACGATCCGGCGGACGCCATGCGAGCGAAGCAGCTCGATGGTCTCGCGGGCGTTCTCGCGGGGACGATCGGCAAGCGCGACGGCACCGAGCAGCACACCGTCGGCCGCGACGTGAACGAGCGATCGGCTGCCGCCGGCGCCTTCCGCTGGATCGGGCAGGGCCACTCCGCGGCTCTCGAGAAACCGGCGGTTGCCGACGAGCACGAGCCTCCCGGCAACGTGTGCCTCGGCGCCGAGCCCGGGCGATGACCGAAAGCCGGCGGCGTCAGGAATATCGAGATGGCCCGCGCGCGCGTGCGCGACGATCGCCCGCCCGATCGGATGCTCGGATCGCTGTTCGACGGCGGCCGCGAACCGCACCACGTCGCCGGCGCTGGCGCTGCCGACCGGCAGCACGGCGCCAATGGCGAGACGGCCGGTCGTCAGCGTGCCGGTCTTGTCGAACGCCACGACGGTGGCGCCTGCCAGGCGCTCGAGGTGTGCGCCGCCCTTGACGAGCACGCCGTTGCGCGCTGCAGCCGATAGTGCCGCCACGATGGAGACCGGTGTAGAGATCACGAGCGCACACGGACAGGAAATGACGAGGAGCGCGAGGGCACGATACAGCCAGGTTGCGGGCTCGGCGCCAAGGGCCAACGGCGGCACGATCGCCACTGCCGCTGCCAGGGCGATGACCGACGGGGTGTAGATGCGCGCAAAGCGATCGACGAACGCCTGCACCGGCGCGCGGCGTGATTGCGCCTCCTCGACCAGGTGGATGATGCGGGAAAGCCGGGTGTCGCGGCCCACGCGTGTGACCAGCAGATCCAGCGCTCCGCGGCCGTTGATCGTGCCGGCATAGACGTCGTCGCCGGCGGTCTTGGCAACCGGCAGCGACTCTCCCGTCAGCGGCGCTTCGTTGACCTCGCTGCTGCCGCTGACGACAGTGCCGTCGACAGCGACCTTGTCGCCCGGCCTGACCGCCACGTGATCACCGGCCGCCACCTCTTCTACCGGCACCCGCTGTTCCAGGCCGTTGCGCCTGACGATGGCAAAACGCGGCGAGAGGTCGAGCAGCGCCCGAATCGCCTGGCGCGCGCGCGCCAGCGTCCGCACTTCCAGCCACTGGGCCACGGCGAACAGAAATGCCACGGTCGCCGCCTCGAGACGCTCGCCGAGCGCAAGCGCTCCGCAGACCGCCACCACCATGAGCACGTTGATGTCGATGCTGCGCGACCGGAGCGCGACGATTGCGCGGCGCACCGGAAACACGCCGCCGACAACGGCCGCGATGACGAGGAAGACCGCTGCCGGGAAGGTGTTGCCGGTTGACGACAGCGCCGCCCCGGCGGCGAGGGCGCACCCCGACGCGACCATCAGCTGCAACCGCAGCCGCAGGTCGTTACCCGAGGCGGTGGGCTCCTCGTGCTCGAGCCACATCCGCATCCCCGTCTGGCCGACGGCGTCGACGATGGCGGACGTCGTCAGCCTCGCCGCGTCGTATTTGACATGGAGCCGCTGCCCCACGACGTCGGCCGACAGCGCCTCGAGGCCATCGAGCGGCTTGAGCCGGCGCTCGATGATGACGACTTCCTCGTGACAGTCCATGCCTTCGACGCGGAAGACTGCTTCGGCGTGCAGTTCACAGGTGGTGCACACGACCTCGGGGCGCGCACGTGTCGCAGGAGCGTCGCCCATGTCAGCGCGCCGCCTGGCGGCCGCCCTCCTGGACGTGACGCAGTCCCTGCCTGAACAGCGCCAGGACATGCCGGTCGTCGAGGGCGTAGAAGATCATCCGCCCTTCGCGGCGGCTGCGGACGATACGGGTGCTGCGCAGCAGGCGCAGTTGATGCGAGACGGCGGACTCGCTCACGCCGAGACGGTGCGCGAGGTCGCCCACGCAGAGCTCGGCGGTCGCGAGCGCGTCGAGGATGCGGACACGCGTGGGATCGCCGAGCACGCGGAAGATCTCGGTCAGGCCGTCGACGTCGCCCGGCGTTATCTGCGACATATGAACAACTGTTCATATATTACACGAAATGCGCCCCTTCGGCTGGCGAACGCCGTTGCGCACTATTGCTCCGCTCCCTGCCATCGGCTAGGATTTTCGGCTGGACGTCCTAACCAGCCAGGGGCTCATAGCACGTCGAGACTCCGGTAGAGCCCCTGACTGGTTGCCAGCGTCTCTGGGCGCGCTTTTGCGCGCCCAGGACCGCTATGCGGGTCACAACGAGTACAACAGATTCGCGCACCGAGCCGCATAACGGTCCAACGGCCCGTCTACAGCTTACAAGCCATCATTCGAACCGGAGGCAAGCGCTGTGATCGAGGTGCAGAACCTCACCAAGCAGTACGGCCCGTTCACGGCCGTCGACGATGTCAGCTTTACGGTCGAGCGCGGCGAGATTCTGGGTTTTCTTGGCCCGAACGGCGCCGGCAAGACCACGACCATGCGGATCCTCACCGGCTACATGCCGCCGACCGACGGCAAGGCGGTGGTGGCTGGATACGACATCCTCGATCAGCCGATCGAGGCGAAACGGCGCACGGGCTACCTGCCCGAAACGCCGCCGCTCTACCCCGACATGACCGTGCGCTCGTACCTCGAGTTCTGCGCGCGAATCAAAGGCGTGCCGCGATCCGAGCGTAAGTCCCGACTCGACACGGTCATGCAGCGCACCCGCATCGACGACATGGCGACGCGCCACTGCGCCAAACTGTCGAAGGGCTATCGCCAGCGGGTCGGCCTGGCGCAGGCGCTGCTCCACAACCCCGACGTGTTGATCCTCGACGAGCCGACGGCCGGCCTCGACCCCAAACAAATCATCGAGACCCGGCGTCTCATCAAGGAGCTCGCGGGCGATCACACGATCGTGCTCAGCACACACATCCTTCCCGAGGTCAGCCAGACCTGCCAGCGTGTCGTCATCATCAACAAAGGACGCGTCGTGGCGGTCGACTCGGTGGAGAACCTGACCGCGCGGGCCGGAGAGTCGGCCGTTGTGCACGTGCAGGTGGACGCCGCCGGGCAGGACGTTCGCGGCGCGCTCGGCACCCTCTCCGGCGTGTCACGCGTCGATCTCGCAGGCACGGCCGGGACCGTCACCACGCTCGAGGTGCACGGCGAAAAGGGCCACGACGTCCGCCGCGACATCGCCGCCGCCGTCGTGAAGCGCGGATGGGGTCTGCTCGAGCTGCGTCAGGTCCGGATGAGCCTGGAAGACGTGTTTCTCGACCTGACCACCCAGGAAGAGGAAGAGGAGGCGGCGGTGGCCGCCACGGAGGCTGTCGATGAGTAACGTGCTCGCCATCGCCGGCAAGGAGCTGAAATCGTACTTCGCGACGCCGATCGCGTTCGTGATCCTCACCTTCTTCACGCTCATTTACGGCTGGTTCTTCACGGCAATCCTCTTCTTCGTCAACCAGCAGAGCGCCCGGTTCGGCGCCGCCGGCGGCGGTCCGCCGGTGAACCTGGACCAGCAGTTCTTCGGTCCGCTGTTTCAGAACGTCATGGTGATCCTGCTGTTCATCCTCCCGCTCATCACGATGCGGACCTATTCGGAGGAGAAGCGCGCCGGGACCATGGAGCTCCTGCTCACCTCGCCGGTGACCGACCTGCAGATCGTCATGGGCAAATTCCTCGGCGCGATGGGAATGGTTGCAGGCATGCTCGCGATGACGCTGCCGCATGTGTTCATCATCTTCTGGTTCGCCGATCCGGAATGGAAGCCGATTGCCACCAGCTATCTCGGCTTCTTCCTCATGGCCGGCTGCTTCATCGCCGTGGGCCTCTTCATCTCCAGCCTGACCAGGAACCAGATCGTGGCGGCGATGGCCACCTTTGCCGTCTTCCTGATGCTCTGGGTCATCGACTGGATGGGAACGTTCATGGGCCCGACCGGCCAGGCTGTCTTTCAGTACCTTTCCATTACCGGCCACTTCGAGGATTTCACGCGTGGCGTGCTCGACACGAAGCACCTCGTCTACTACGCCAGCTTCATCCTCTTCGGCCTCTTTCTGACGATGCGTTCGGTGGAAACCGAGCGCTGGCGTGGTTGAGCCATGGTGCAGCGCGTCCTGAACATCGTTGGCTGGATCGGCACGGCACTCGTCGTCGCCGCCGTGGCGATGCGGCTCCTCGCTCCGCAGTACGACCGCTACGCCATCTACATGGCGTGGGCCGGTCTCGTCTGCGTCCTCCTCTACCCGATCGGCCAGTGGCGGCAGATCGCGAAGAGCTTCAATCGGCGGCAGTCGAAGTACGCCACCGTCGCCACCACCAGCGTGATCATCGCGCTCGGCATCCTGGTGGCTGTGAACTACCTCTCCAATCGCCGCTTCACACGCTGGGATCTCACGGCGAACTCGGTCAACACGTTGTCGGACCAGTCGCTCAAGGTGCTTGGTGATCTGAAGGCACCGCTGAAGCTCGTGGTGATCGACCTGGCCAGCAACCTGGACCGTCACCGCGAGCGTATGTCGATGTACGACAACGCGTCGACGCAGGTGTCGGTGGAGTTCTTCGATCCGGAGAAGGATCCGGTGCGGGCCAAGTCGTACGACATCACGGCGGTGCCTACCATCGCCGTCGAGTACATGGGCCGGACCGAGAAAGTCACCACGGTCGAGGAGCGCGAGATCACGAGCGCCATCATTCGCGCCGTCACCGGAATGGCCCGGAAGATGTACTTCGTTCAGGGGCACGGCGAGCGAAATCCAACCGGCAGCGATTCCGGCGGCTATCAGTTCGTCACTCAGCTCCTCAAAGGCGACAACATCACGGTCGAGACGCTCGGCCTCACCCAGCACAAGGACGTTCCCGACGATGCAACGGCGGTGGCCATCGTCGGGCCGACGACCGATCTGCTCGACGAAGAAGCCGAGGAGCTGAAACGGTATCTGGCGAGGGGCGGCAAGCTGCTCCTGATGCTCGAGCCGGCCGTGGGCGAACGCGCGCAGCCGTTGACCAAAATCGCCGCCCTCGCTAAAGAGTGGGGCGTCGACGTTGGCAACGACCTCGTCATCGACGTCAGCGGCCGCACCCAGAACGCCTCGTATGTCGTGGCGCTGCCGCCCTATCCGAACAACCCGGTCACCCAGAATTTCACGGTCGGCTCTATTTATCCGACGGCCAGGTCGGTCACTCCGGAAGAGAAGGCGCCGGAAGGCAAGACGGTGCAGCCGCTGGTGCAGACGGCTGCCGACGCGTGGGCCGAAACGGACCTCGCCGGCCTGCTCGCACAGAAGCAACCCGAGCTCAACGCGGACAAAGGCGACAAAGCCGGACCAGTCACGATTGCCGCAACTGTTACGGCGACGATCGCCAAGGCCCCCGAGCAGACTCCGGAACAGAAAAAGGAGGGGACTGACCCGCCGACCGCTCCGCAGACGCGGCTCGCCGTCTTCGGCGACGCCGATTTCGCGAGCAACGGTGTGGCGAACAATCTCGGCAACGCCGATCTGTTTCTCAACACCGTCAGCTGGCTCACGGCGCAGGAGAACCTCATCTCGATTCGCGCGCGTGAGCGCAGCGACTCGCGTCTGGTCATCACGCCGACGCAGCTCGACGCCGTCTGGTGGGTGGCGATCCTTGGAGTGCCGGCAGTGGTCGCGGTGGCTGGCATCTTCACCTGGATGAGGCGCAGGAGGTCTTAGAAATGCGAGGGCTCAAATCTACCCTCGTCCTGTTCCTAATTCTGGTCGGTCTCGGCGCGTATATCTACTTCGTCGACAGCAAGAAGCCGGTCGGGGAAGGGGAGAAACGCGACAAGGTGTTCGCGGACCTCAAGGCCGACGACATCGAGGAGCTCGAGATCAAGGCCGAGGACGGCGAGAAGTCGCGGCTGAAGAAGGCCGACGGGAAGTGGACGATCGTCGACCCGGTGACCGCCGATACCGATGCCGGCGAGATCTCGTCCATTACCAGCTCCCTCTCCGACACCGACATCCAGCGCGTTGTCGACGAGAGCCCGAAGGATCTCAAAGCCTTCGGGCTCGATCCGCCGCGGCTCGAGGTAAGCCTCCGGACGAAGGGGCAGACGGAGTTCAAGCGCCTGCAGATCGGCAACAAGACGCCGACCGGCAGCGACCTGTACGCGCGAACACCGGACAAGCCGCGCGTCTTCCTGGTTTCATCGTTCCTCGACAGCACGTTCAACAAGAACACCTTCGCCCTGCGCGAGAAGAACATCCTGAAGTTCGAGCGCGACAAGGCGGAAACCGTGGAGCTGACGAGCGACGGCTCGACGCTGCAGTTCGCGAAGAGCGCCACCGAGTGGAAGATCGTCAAGCCGATCGCGGCGCGCGGCGATTTCGGCGCGATCGAGGGAATCGTCGAACGTCTCTCGTCGGCGCAGATGCAGGGCATCACGGCTCAGGACGACTCCAACCTCAGGATGTACGGCCTCGACAAGCCGTCGGCGACGATCGTAGTGGGGACCGGCAGCGCACGTGCCACCCTGCTGCTCGGCAAGACGGAGAACGCGGTGGTCTACGCCAAGGACGCCTCGCGGCCGCTGATCTTCACGGTGGCGCCGACCATCAAGGACGATGTCTTCAAGAAGATCGATGACCTTCGGCGGAAGGACCTGTTCGATTCCCGGTCGTTCACTGCCAGTCACGTCGAGCTGAAGCGCGGCGCCGAGACGTTCGCTTTCGACAAGACGAAAGGGAAGGACGAGAAAGAGGTCTGGAAAACCAGCGACGGCAAGGAGGTCGACTCGACGAAGATGGACGAGCTGCTCAGCCGGCTCACCGCTCTTCGCGCGACATCGTTCGAGGCAGGGACCAATGCATCGCTGAAGTCGCCGGTGCTCACCGCGACGGTCCGATTCGACGACAGCAAGATGGAAACGGTCACCTTCGGCCGCGCGGGCAGCGATGTCTACGCGAGACGCGCCGACGAACCGGGGTCGGCGAAGCTGGAGGGCTCGGCACTCGACGAGGTGACGAAGGCGCTGGACGCCTTGAAGTAGAGGCGGACCGTCCGCCTTCGTTGAAGGTACCCTCATGCTCCACGGTCGGAGGCAGGGCCTCGCTGATCGAGGCAGTCGGCTTCGCACCGAGGTCGCTCGTGTCGACAAAGCGCGGGTCCTGTCGACGGGTTGCCCCACCCGTCCTCGGCGCGACAAACATGAACACGGCTGACGCGCCTGCGCGGCGGGCGGGGCGGCCCCACCCGTCGCCACCCGCTCGTGTCGTGTCGACACGAGCGAATCGTCGGTCCCGGTCCCTCGTGCGGTGCGCCTCGGTAATCGCCTTCCTGCTCACCAGCGCCTGCACCGCCCACCGCCCTGTCCCTTCAACGCCCGCGACTCTCGATCCTGTTTCGCAGCTCCGGCATGCCATCGAAGCGGCAACGCATCTTCGCGGCGTCGAGCAGGGGATATGGGGAATCGTCGTCGACTCGCTCGATCGCGGTAATCGCCTCTTCGAGCTGAATCCGCGCACGCTCCTCGTGCCGGCGTCGGCCGCCAAGCTCGTCAGCGTCGCGTCGGCGGTCGATGCGGTCGGCTGGAACTACCAGTTCCAGACGTCGCTCGGCGTCAACGGCGTGGTCGTGGACGTGGAAGCCGGCGAGCGCAGCGAGCTCGGGATCCTGAAAGGCGATCTGCTGATTCGCGGCTCCGGCGACCCGTCGATCGGCGGGCGCGGCGGCGAGGACCTGTCTGCGTGGGTCGAGGCGATCAAGGCGCGCGGCATCCGCAGGATCGATGGGCGGGTGATCGGCGACGACGACGCCCTCGAGGAGCCGCGGCCGGCGCTGGCGTGGGCGTGGGACGACCTCGGGTACACGACCGGAGCGCTCTTCGGCGCGTTGAACTACGCCGAGAACCGGACGACCGTCACCGTGGCACCGGCGAGCATGGCCGGCCAGCCGGCGCTGCTCACGGGTGAGCCGTTCACGGTGGGGCGGCCGGTGATCAACCGGGTGATCACTGGCGCGGCCGGTTCGATCCAGCAGCTCTGGCCCGAGCAGCGGCCAGGCGAGCCAGGCGTGAGCATTGCGGGGTCGATCCCCGCGGGCGCGCGGCCCGCCTCGCTGGCGATCGCGGTAGGCAACCCGACGCTCTGGTTCGCCAGCGTCCTGCGCGCCCGGCTCATCGCTGCGGGGATTCCGGTCACCGGCCCCGCCGCCGACATCGACGAGCTCGACGCGCCGCTCGACACCTCCGAGTTCGTGGTCATCCATGTCCATCGCTCGAAGCCGCTCGCCGAGATCGTCAAGCCGCTGCTCAAAGAGAGCATCAACCTCTACGCCGAAGCGGTCATGCGGCTCAACACGCCGCCCGACGCGTTTCCCAGCAACGACGCGGCGCTCCTGGGGCTGCGCCAGCGTCTCTCGTCGTGGGGACTTGCTGCCGCGGGTCAGCAGCTGGTCGACGGGTCGGGCCTTTCACGCCGGGACGTCATGAACACCGACACGCTGGTCGCAGTGCTGCGGCGCATGCACGACGCGAGCGGCTCCTCGCCGTGGATGACGGCATTGCCCGTTGCCGGTGTCGATGGATCGCTCGAAACGCGGATGCGAGGCACCGCGGCCGAGAACAACCTGCGTGCGAAGACCGGCACGATGTCGAACGTGCGATCGCTGGCAGGCTATGTGACCACGCGCGACGGCGAGCGGCTGGCCTTCGCGACGATCGTCAACAATTTCGAAGGCACCGGCGCCGATGCCAACCAGGCCATCGATGCCATCGCCGTCCGCCTGGCGATGTTTTCCCGCAAGTAGAGGCGTCTCTACGAATCGGAGGTGAGAGCCGATTCGAGCAGCTTCCGCGCGGCAGCGAGGATCTCTTCAGGTGGGGCGTCGAAGCCGCCTCCCTGCGCCAGCTCGGGCTTGCCGCCGCCGCGACCGTGAAACATCGCAGCGAGCTCGCGAAGAATCCGATTGGCGTCGACGCCAACGCCGGGCGACCGCGCGATGACCACCGCGGATGGCGCCGGCGCCGAGACGAACGCGACCGAGACTCCTGGCCGCGTGATCGCCGCTGACGCGATCGACTTGAGCCCGCCGGCATCCCACCCTTCCAGCACCGCATGGACGGCTCGCGTGTCACGAATGGCGGTCGCTCCGGCAAGCAGCCGTTCAGCCTCATGGCCAGCGAGCGCCTCCTGCAGCCGGCCGATCGTCTTTCGAAGATCCCGCGCTTCACCGTGCAGCCGGCCGACCGCTGCCGGAAGCTCGTCTGGAAGGACCGACAACTGCTTCACCACGCCGGCCAAAGCCTTCCGATGCGCGTCGAACGCCGCGAGCGCCCGGCCGCCGCAGACGAACGACACACGGAGGCCGCCGCGGAAGCGCTCGGCGCCGAGCACCGCGATCAGCCCGATGGCGCCGGTCCTGGCCACGTGCGTTCCGCCGCACGCCGAGAGATCGAAGTCCTGCACCTCGATCAGCCGCAGCGCGCCTGCTCGAACCGGCTCCTTTCGCAGCGGCAATCTCGCCGCCTCTTCCTCCGAGACGAATCGTATGGACACCGGCCGGTTCTCGAAGACCACGCGATTCGCTTCGGCAACGGCGCGATCGATCTCGCCGGACGCCATCTCGCGGGCGAGATCGATCGTGCTGACCGTGGTGCCCATGTGAAAGCTCATCGTGCGGTTGCCGAAAAGGCGGTCGAAGGCGGCCGAGAGCACGTGCTGGCCGGTGTGCTGCTGCATGTGATCGAAGCGGCGCTGCCAGTCCACCCGCCCCGCCACGCGTGTGCCCTCTGGCAAGGCGGCCGACAGGACGTGGACCACGACTCCGTCCCCGTCTTCGAGCACATCGACGACATCTGCGTCGCCAAGGCGTCCCGTGTCGTACGGTTGCCCACCGGAGGTTGGATAGAAGGCGGTACGCTCGAGCGCCGCCGCCGGCCGTCCGTCGTGCTCCAGCGCACGGGTCACCACGGCGTCGAACTCGGTGCAGGCCGGGTCGGTGTAGTAGATGCGGGTCGTCATCGGCAGCCGCGATCAATCGTAGCGCGGCTGGCTCGGGGCACAGCCTGTCAGGCGGACGATCCGGGGTCTGGAGCCCGGAGCCAGAGGCTATGTGGGCATTGCTGCCGGCAGGTCGCAGTAGAACACGGCCCCGCCGGCCGGCGCGCGGCGGTAGCCGATGACGCCGCCGAGCGACTCGATGATGCCGTAGCTGATCGACAGGCCCAATCCGGTTCCCTTCCCGACCGGCTTCGTCGTGAAGAAGGGCTGAAAGAGCTTCGCCTCGTTCTCGACTGGGATGCCGGGGCCGGTGTCCTCGACCTCCAGCACGAGCCGTTCCTGCCGGTCGAACGATCGAATCGTAATGCGGCCTGGCAGCCGCCCCGACTCGATGATCGCCTGTTCCGCGTTGACGACGAAGTTGAGCACGACCTGCTGCAGCTCCGTCATCACGGCGATCACCGGCTGCCGCGCCTTGTCCTCGATGTGCAGCTCGATGTCCTCCGTCTCGAGGCGTCGCTGCCGCAGCTCGGCGACGGCGCGAATCACGTCGCTCAGCATGACCGGGGCCGCCTCGGCGGGCTGCTGACGCGCGAACAGCGCCAGGTTGCGGATGATGCCGCAGGCGCGCGCGCTTTCCTTCTGAATCAGGCTCAGGTCCGACTTCACCGAGTCGGGCACGTCGGGCTGCATCTGCAGAAGCTCGGAAAAGCCGAGGATCGCCTGCAGCGGGTTGTTGATTTCGTGCGCCACGCCCGAGACGAGCTGCCCGACGGCGGCGAGCCGTTCCTGGCGGATGACCTGCCCCTGCAGCGACTGCAGCTCCTCCCGGATGCGCCGCTCCTCGCCCATCTGCGCGTCGAGCGCCGAGCGGCTGGCGTTGAAACGCTGGAGCATGCTGTCGAACGTCGCCTGCAGCTGCGTCAGCTCGGCGGACCGCATCGGCTTCTGCTCAATCGGACTGAAGTCGCCGGCCGCGATACGACGGGCCGTGGCTTCGAGATGACTGACCGACTCACCGAGCCGACGCGAAAGAAACCACGTCAGGAGCAGCCACGAGGCGAGCCCGATGACGAGCACCGAGAGGTTCCGCGTCCAGATCGACCCGACGACCGGCATCACGACCAGGAGGTTGGCCAGCAACAGCTGGCGCCGAAGCGACTGCGACCAGAAGCTCCGCATCATCGTTGACGAGTGGAATGTTCACGGATTTGCACAGGGCGGTCCGCGACGTCGGCGATCTTCACCAGACCCGCTTATCGGCCGTGCGCCGGGTCGGCAACACCAACTGCGGCGAACCCTGCGGCCCTGAGGACGCAGCTGTCGCAGCGGCCGCAGGGGCGCCCGCTGGCGTCCGGATCGTAGCAGCTATGAGTCAACCCGTAGTCCAATCCGAGCTCGAGACCGCGCCTGATGATGTCGGCCTTGGTCATCGACTGCAGCGGCGCGTGAATGGTCAGCCGGCTGCCGGAGACTCCCGCCGCGGTGGCGAGCGTGGCGAGACGCTCGAAGGCGGCGATGAACTCCGGACGGCAGTCGGGATAGCCGGAGTAGTCGATGGCGTTGACGCCAATGACGATGTCGGTGGCAGCGAGCGTCTCGGCCCACGCCAGTGCCAGCGCCAGGAAGACGGTGTTGCGCGCCGGCACGTAGGTGGACGGAATGCCAGCGTCGCCGGGCGCACGGTCCTTCGGCACCGGCGCGTCCGTCGTCAGCGACGAGCCGCCGAACGCCGACAGGTTCACGTCCATCTCCAGGTGACGCTCGACGCCGAGCGCCCGTGCGACGGCGCGCGCCGCGGCGAGCTCCGCCGCATGACGTTGACCATAACGCACCGTCAGGGCGAACAGGCGAAAGCCGTTCGCCCGCGCCACAGCGGCAGCAGTATACGAATCGAGGCCTCCGCTCAGCAGAACCACTGCGTCGGACATACGCGGTGCCTCAGACGCCGCGCGTGTGCGCGTCCCAGATGTACTTGTGCAGCTGCAGCTGGACGCGTGCGGGCAGACGATCGGCCAGCACCCACTCCGAGAGCGTGCGCGGGTTCAGCACGCCGTGCACGGGCGACAGATGGATGGCCGATGCCCGGCGGGAGAGGTCGTAGCGTTCGATGACCGACCGCGCGTATTCGTAGTCGCGGCGGTCGTTGACGACGAACTTGACTTCGTCGTGGGGACGCAGTCGATCGAGATTGCCCCACTCCATCCGGTCGGCCTCACCGCTGGCCGGACACTTGACGTCGACGATCGTGACCACGGCGGGCGGGACGCGGTCGGTGCTGCGGTGCCCGCCGGTCTCGAGCAGAACGGTCTTGCCACGGTCGAGCAGACCCTGCATCAGCGGATAGACATCCTCCTGAAGGAGCGGCTCTCCACCCGTCACCTCGACAAGGGGACAGTCGAAACGGTCGACCTCGGCCAGTATCTCGTCGAGAGGCCGCTTGCTCCCTTCGTAGAAGGCGTAAGGGGTGTCGCACCAGGAACAGCGGAGGTCGCAGGCGGTCAGGCGGACGAACACGCACGGCCGGCCGGCATAGGTCGACTCGCCCTGAACCGAATAGAAGATCTCATTGACGGTGATCAAACACCCTTATTATCGATCATGGGTGCGATTGCCTGAGGAAGGCGGGGGTTTCCAGAGAGGCGGAGGTTTCCAGAGAGGCGGAGGTTTTCGGAGAGGCGGAGGTTTTCGGAGAAACGGTTTCACACGGAGCAACGGAGAAACGGAGGACGAACGGAGCCCGGCCAGTCGGTCGCGCTCAGCAGGTGGGCCGCCGGCCTTGCGGCCGGCGACAGGGATCGAGCGGAACCGCGATCACAAACACGCACATGATTTTCCAGCGTGCTTGTGATCGCGGTTCCGTTCGATCCCTGCCGCGCGCAGCGCGGGCCCACCTCGTTGACCTGAGTGGGCAAGCCTGACATTCTCAGGAGCATCGGCTCCAGCACTGTTGACCTCCGTTCGTCCTCCGTTTCTCCGTTGCTCCGTGTTTGCTCTGGCCGTTCCTCCGTCCGACTCCGCTCCTCGGTCGTGGCATTCGGGCATGGAGGCGCTGATGGGTCTGCACGTCGGCACGTCGGGCTGGAGCTATCCCTCAGGCGAGGGCCGGTGGAACGGCCTCTTCTATCCCGCTTCGCGGTCGAAGCGCGCGGGCACTGCGCAGTTCGACGAGCTGCGCTTCTATGCCGAGCACTTCGACACGGTTGAAGTGAACTCCACCTTCTACGGACAGCCGCGACCCGACGTCACACGCGGATGGGTCGAGCGCACGCCGGACGGATTCGAGTTCTCGCTGAAGCTCTATCAGAAGTTCACCCACCCGAAGATGTTCAAGGAAGCGGCGCTCAAGGCCACCGGCGGCGAAGGCGGAGCGCTGCTCGACGTCCTGGCGCAGGTCACGGCGAGCGATATCGACGACTTCAAAGCCGGCATCGAACCGCTCGCCGCCGCCGGAAAGCTCGGGGCGCTGCTCGCGCAGTTTCCCGCCAGCTTCAAGAGCTCGGACGAATCACGCGACTACCTGACGCGCCTGCTGCACGTCTTCCGCGAGTACCCGGTGGCGGTGGAGCTGCGTCATCGCAGCTGGAGCGACGACCTCGGTGGGACGCTGTCGCTCCTCAACGGCTTCGGCGCCGCCTTCGTGCAGATCGACGAGCCGAAGTTCCGGCTGTCGATCCGCCAGAACTACCTGCCGAACGTCACCGGCTTTTATTACATGCGCCTGCACGGCCGGAACGCGGCAGCGTGGTGGCACCACGAGCACCGTGATGACCGTTACAACTACCTGTATTCAGCTGAGGAGCTGCGCGAATTCTCGGACGTCGCCGGGGCGGCGAAGGACCTGGTGAAGAAGTCGTACCTCTATACGAACAATCACTTCTCCGCGAAGTCGGTGGTGAACGCGGTGATGCTGAAGGCGCAGCTCGGGCAGCCGATCGAGGGCGATTACCCGCCCGAGCTGGTGAAGCGATATCCGGAGCTCGCGGATCTCGTGACTACCGAGCCCCTGCCTCTGACCGAGGAGCGGGCAGGGCCTCGTTAGTCATCAGTATCTCCTTGCCCCGCTCCGCGGGGCGAGCCGTCATGACTGGGGAACAACTGACTCCGTCTTCACGAATCTGGCCAGTCAAGACGGCTATTTCGCCGGAGGCGTTTCGGCTCGTATCGACATCTTCTTGACCAGATCGTCCTGCTTGATTTGCATCACCACGTCTATGCCCGAGATGACCTGGCCGAAGATGGTGTACCCGCCATCGAGGTGGGCGGCGGAACCGGTCACGACGTACATCTGTGAGTCGGCGCGCGCGGGGTCGCCTGCATGCCCCATGGCAACGGCGCCGATCTTGTGCTTGAGCGTCTTCGAGATCTCTGCGACCCCGATCGGCTTTCCGCTTCCGCCGCGGCCCCACTCGGCACGGCGCCGCATGTCCTTCGTCGCGGGATCTCCCCACTGAACGACGAATTTCGCCACCACACGGTGGAACCGCTGGCCGTTGTAGAAGTTGTTGCGCTTGACCAGCGCCACGATGTGCTCGACGGTCTTCGGCGCCTCCTTTGGATAGGTCTCGAACTCGAAGCTCCCCTTCTCGGTGTCGACGACGATGACCGGACCGGCGCCTGGAGACGTCGGCGTCCGCGGCTTTGCCGCCGGCGCCGGCGCTGCGGTCTGCGGTGTGGACGGTTTCGCGGTCGGCGTCGCGGGCTTGGCGGTCTGCGGTGAGGCAGGCGTGGATGTTTGCGCACCACCTGCCGTCAACGCGACGGCCAACGACGCCAGAGTCATCCATCCGACAATCAGTCGCCTGCTCACGATAACCTCCTGAGGAATCTCTGTCGGGATTCGCGGTTCGGGACCCGGGATTCGCCGGATCGCGTCGCCGGAACGCGAGCCGCCTCAATTCTTGGACAATCAGCAGCAATCGCGCAATCCCCGCATCGAGGCGAGATCGGACGGCAGACATTCTGCCCCCAGGTCACGAGATACCGGTTCACCACAGGCCACCATCGCGCGGGCAACACGCGGTACAGCTCACGCTCGGTTTCCTCCGGCAGCTTCGTCCGCACCCACCCGAGCCGGTTCGAGATGCGGTGGACGTGGGTGTCGACGCAGATATTCCGTGGGCTGTTGAACCCGAGGATCAGCACCAGATTCGCGGTCTTGCGCCCGACTCCAGGAAGAGTAACCAGCTCCTCGAGCGTGCGCGGCACGTGGCCAGCGAAGCGGGTGACCAGCATCTCGGCGCACGCGCGCACGTGGCGCGCTTTCGTCCGGTAGAAACCAACCGGATAGATCAGGCGCTCGATCTCGGGAATCGTGAGCTTGGCGAGCGCCCGCGGCGTGCGAGCACGCTCGAAGAGCCTCGTCGACGCGGCGTGTGTCGTCGCATCCTGCGTGCGGGCAGACAACAACGTCGCGATCAGGATCTGAAAAGGATCCTCCGCCTGCGCATCGGAAATCTTCTCGACCGCCGGTGCCTCCATGCCGCGAATGGCACGACCCAGAGCGCGCATGACTCTGTTGACGGCTTTCGGTGCGGGCGAGGCGAGCGAGCGTGACATCGAATTGGCAACCATCGCATCACCAAAGAACGGAGCTTGACGGAGGAACGGCACAAGCTCACACGGAGCAACGGGGAAACGGAGGCGAACGGAGCGTGTTCAGTCGGTCGCACTCAGCACGGCGGGCCGCCGGCCGCCGGCCTGATGATTCGTCACATCGTTGGCGACACGGCGAGACGGGTCATCGCTGGCGGGCGCCGACTCCGCATGCCGGGAATGCGCCCGCGGCTCGTACGCTTCGGTTCCGCGGCGACTATCAGCCACTTCGCTGCGACATCTGTCAGGCGCGCAGGACCGCTGGGGGTTCCTCGCACATCACGGATCACACGGAAGGGAAGTCGCCGCGAGGAATCGCCGCGCGCGCATTCCAGCTACGCAGTGTGCTCGGCATGCTCCGTACGGCACCCGCCAGCGATGACCCGTCTCGCCGTATGTGGAAAATGTGACGAATCATGAGGCCGCAGGCGGCCTTCGGCCGGCGCAGCGCGGGCCCACCTCGGTGACCTGAGTGGGCGCGCCTTACGGTCTCAGGGACATCGGCTCCAGAAATCCTGACCTCCGTTCGTCCTCCGTTTCTCCGTTCCTCCGTGTGAAACCGTTCCTCCGAAAACCTCCGTGGCTCTCAAGGAACCGGCGTCAGCGGCGCCTGGCCCGAGAGGACGGCGATGACGTTCCGGACTGCGAGATCGGCCATGGCCGTACGTGTCTCGATCGTCGAGCTCCCGAGGTGAGGCGAGAGCACGACGTTCTCGAGGGTGAGCAGCTCGGCTTTCACCGCAGGCTCGCTCTCGTAGACGTCGAGGGCAGCACCGGCGATCAGGCGGCTGGCGAGCGCCCAGGCGAGCGCTGCCTCGTCGACAACGGGACCGCGTGAGGTGTTCACGAGGTACGCGGTTCGTTTCATGCGTGCCAGCGCCCTTTGATCGATCAGGTGCCGCGTGTCTGCCGTCAGCGGACAGTGCAGCGTGACCACGTCTGAGGTCGCCAGCAGGCGATCGAGTGGCATCGGCTCGGCAGTCCCGATCTCGCGCGGCGGCCTGGGCGCGTGCACGGCGACCCGCATCCCGAATGCGGCGGCACGCCGGGCAACCGCTCGCCCGATGCGACCGAACCCGACGATCCCGAGCTGCTTCCCCCGCAGGTCGGCGCCGAGCATGAAGTCGAACGTCCAGCCTTTCCATCCGCCGCGGCGAACGAGCCGATCACCCTCCGTCACCCGGCGGGTCACGTCGAGGATGAGCGTCCACGCGAGATCGGCGGTCGTTTCCGTGAGCACGTCGGGAGTATTGGTCACGACGATGCCGCGCTCGCGGGCCGCGGCAACGTCGATGTTGTTGTAGCCGACGGCCACGGTTGCGATCACCGCGAGATCGGCAGCAGCGTCGATCACCCGACGGTCGATCTGGTTGTTGAACATCGAAACCAGGCCACGCTTCCCGCGGACCCGCTGGAGCAGCTCACCGGCTGGCATCTCGGGACGCTCCTGATACAGCTCGACGTCACACGATTCCTCGAGCCGCAGCACGGCAGATGCTGGGATCTTCGTGGTAACGAGTACGGGCGGGCGGGAGTCGGCCGTGGCCACGTCAATCAGCGGAGCGAAGATCGGCGGGTGTCAGTGCCCATAGGACTTGCAATAGCCGCAATGCGTGCACGCGACCGCCGGTTCGATCACGCACGGTCCGCCATCGTCAGCGCCCGTCGCGAGCACGAACATCGCATGGCTGGCATGGCGCGACAGGTCGGGCTGCAGGCCGGCACTGCGAGCGCCGGGCGGCATCGCCGCCGTGTGCCTGGCGATCGCGTCACGAACGAGGGCGCGCAGCTCCTGTTCTGTCATCCGGCCACGTCCACGCTGTCGACGATCCCGATCACCGCCGCGTCGACCGGCGCGCCCTTTCGACCGAGCGCGTCGCCAGCCGCGCGGCCTTCGATCACCAGGAGGACCTGTTCGTGAACGCCGGCGCCCACTGAATCCACCGCCAGCAACGGATTGCCGCGCGGGGTCCCCTCGAGCGCGAGCGGCTGCACGAGCAGCAGCTTGGCGCCTTCGAACGTCCGGTGCTTCTGGGTGGAGACGACGGTGCCGATTACGCGGGCAAGGAGCACGGGGTCACTCGACGTCGTAGTGATCGACGATGCCGACGATTCCCGCATCGACGGCCGTTTCGACGGGATGAAAGGGAAAGCTCGCCTCTTTCCCGCGCACGAAGAAGACCGTCTCACCGACGCCGGCGCCAATCGCATCCGCCGCCACCAGCGTCCGGCCGGCCGCAGAGCCATCGGCGGCGATCGGCTGCAGCACGAGCAGCTTCAGGCCGTGGAGCGTGTCGTCTTTTCTGGTGGCAACGACGTCACCGATGACTTTTGCGAGTTGCATGAACCTGAACTCGGAGCTCGAAACCTAAACCACGAAGGACACGAAGAACACGAAGAACGGGAAACAGAAAAGCGAAGCAGCGCCTTCAACGAACGTCGAACTCCGAACGTCGAACTCCGAACCTCGAACTCCGAACCTGGCACAACGAACGTATAACTATGAACCCTGAACCTCGAACCTGAACCACCACGAACGTGGAACCCGGAACCTGGAACGCGGAACTCGTGAAATCAGTCTCCCCCAGCCACATCGACGGTATCGACAATTCCAACGATCGCCGCATCGACCGGGCAATCCTTCATGCCCGAGGCCATCCGGGCCGAGCTGCCGCTGACGATGAGCACCGTCTCGCCGACACCGGCGTCGACAGTGTCGACGGCAACGAGGTAAGTGCCTTCGGATTTGCCGTGCGGATCCATCGGACGCGCGACGAGCAGCTTGCTGCTGACCAGCCTTGGGTCCTTGCGGGTGGCGACGACGGTCCCGACGACTCGGGCGAGGATCATGAGCCGCGGCGCTACGCCTTGGCGCCGGCGTTGGCCTTCCCGATCGGCAGGGCGTCTTCGAGGTTGGCGTGCGGCCGCGGAATCACGTGCACCGAGACGAGCTCGCCCACCCGGCGGGCGGCGGCCGCTCCGGCGTCGGTCGCCGCCTTGACGGCGGCCACGTCGCCACGAACGATGGCGGTCACGTATCCGGCGCCGATCTTCTCCCAGCCGACCAGGGTGACCTTTGCGGCCTTGACCATGGCGTCGGCCGCCTCAATCATGGCAACCAGCCCTTTGGTCTCGACCATTCCGAGCGCCTCACCCATTATTGATCCTCGTCATTGGCGAATTTACGAATTGACGAATTTGAATTGACGGATTGACGGATTGACGGATTGACGGATTGACGGATTGACGAATTGACGAATTGACGAATTGACGGGTGGAATCGTGCCGACGCCGCCCTTGGCTGCGACGAAGATTGAAGGATTGACGAGCTGACCGATTGGACGAATGAATCCGTCATTTCAAATCCGTCAATCCGTCAATCCGTCATTTCGTCATTCCGTCATTTCGTCATTCCGTCATTTCGTCATTCCGTCATTTCAAATCCGTAAATCCGTCAATCCGTAAATTCAAGCATCTTTGATGCTGTTCACCGCATCGGCGATGAGTGCCGTCAGTTCGCCGTATGTTAGCCGAATTTC
>DASUGH010000133.1:0-3410 GCA_036274155.1 Vicinamibacterales bacterium
CGATCACCATCGGATCCGAATCACCCTCGGCCAGCGACACCGCTGACTCGAGTTCCGAGAGCGCTTCCGCCTCGCGGCCGGATTGCAGATATGCGGCGGCGAGCACTCGTCGTGCGGGCATGAACTCGGGATTCATGTCGATGGTGTTCCGGCTGTGATCGACCGCTGCGTCGAAATCGCCGGCCGCGTATCGGACCCAGGCCGCTGTCGTTCCCACGACGAGGCACAGCGGGTCGAGCTCGCACGCGCGCTCGCTCGCGCGAACCGCCTCCGCGTGGCGCGCCTGGACGCTCAGCATCATGCCGTAGCAGCGATGCGCGCTCTCGTAGCTCGGGTTCTGTGCGATCGCCTGTTCGTACGATGTTTCAGCGCCGGACCAGTCGAAATCGTGCATGCGCCTGACGTCGCCGAGTGCGAGGTGGGCCTCATACAGCGTCGGGTCGATGTTCAGCGCGCACGCTGCGGACGCCTCGGCCTCTTTCAACGCCTGCCGCGGCAGCACATGGTAGAACTCGGCTCTGCACACGTGGGCGCGCGCCAGCGCCGCGTGCGCCGCACCGAACGACGGCGACGCCTCGAGCGCGCGCTGGTAAAAGCCGACCGCCTCCTTCACCCCTTCGTCGAACGGCTTGTTCCAGTAGTACCGCCCCTTCAGGTAGGCCTGATACGCGGCCGCGCCGTAGTTCGCCGCGTGATCCTGAGAGGGCGTCAACTCCATCGCCAGCGAACGGGCCACACGGGCCGCCACGTCCGTCTGTACGTTCAGGAAGTCGGTGAGCTCGCGGTCGTAGACTTCGGACCAGAGATTGGTTTCACTGGCGGTCTCGACGAGCCGCACCGTGATCCGGACGCGCTCGCCGTCACGGCGGACGCCGCCTTCCACCAGATAGTCCACCCGCAGCGTCTCGCCAATCTCTCTCACGCGCCGCGTCGTCCCCTTGAACACCATCGACGACCATCGCGCCACCACGGCGAGGCGGCTGCGCGACACCGCGCCGAGCTGCGAGATCATCTCCTCTGTGAGGCCGTCGCTGAAGTAGTCCTGTGACGGATCCTCGCTGAGATTTACGAACGGCAGCACGGCGAGACGTGGACGCGGGACCGCAGTGCGAGCCGGCGGTGCGATTGCCTCGGGTGCGCCGAGCCGGGCAATGAACCGGTAGCCGCGCCGCGGCAGCGTCTCGACAAACCGCGGATTCTCGGCATCGTCGCCCAGCGCCGCGCGCAGGCGCTTCACCGCCGCGTTCAGGCTGTGCTCGAAGTCGACGTAGGTGCCGGCCGGCCAGAGGCGCTGGCGAAGCTGCTCGCGCGTGACCACGTCGCCGGGGTGCTCGAGCATGAGCCGGAGGATTTCGAATGGCTGCTCCTGCAGCCGCACGCGTGTCGATCCCGTCCGCAGCTCGCGCAGCCGGACGTCGAGCTCGAACGAACCGAACTTCACGGTCCGGGCGTCCGTGGATTCCATGTCCCGTTATGCCCCACGTCCTGCGTTTTGAAAAGAGCGATCTGAGATGTGCGGCTCACAATCGGAGCTCGAGGAACGCTCGGTCACCCACGTTTCACCTCGTGTCACCTCCCGTGCATTGAGGCACCCGCGCTCCCGCCAGACAGTGGCGCCAGGGAGTGCGAGATGTTCACACGCCAACTGGTGCTCGTCTTTGCCGGCGGTCTCCTGGTGCCGCCGATCGCAGAGTCCGCCCCGCCCGCGCGCGCTCGGGTGACCGCCCGGCTCTACAACACGGCACAGATTCCGGCGGGCACGCGGCAGGCCGGCATGGCGGTCGCGGCACGCACACTCGCGGCAAGCGGCGTAGATATCGTCTGGGCCGATTGCGACACGCCGGACGCCTGCTCACACGTTCCGGCTCCAGGCGAACTCGTCGTGCGCCTGGTCCGTTCGAATGAGCGGCCCACGATCGCGCCACTCGTGCTCGGTGAGGCGTTCATCGACGCTGGAGCGAAAGCTGGTGCGCTGGCGACGATCTACGTCCAGCGTGTGGAGCAGATGGCTGCGTTCTCACGCACCGACGTGTCGCGCCTCCTCGGACGAGCGATCGCGCACGAGGTCGGGCATCTGCTGCTGGCCAGCAACGGCCACGCGGATCGCGGGCTGATGCGGGCCCGATGGTCTCCGGACGAACTTCGCCGCGAGGAGGCCGTTGATTGGTTGTTGACGGATGAGGATGCCGCCACGATCCGAGGGCGTTCTTGATAGAGCAGCCGGGTCCGCCTGCGGCGGGACACGGCCCACAGTACTAATCTGTGTGGGGCGGGTTCCGCTGAGAGGTGTGGCAGCGAAGCGGACCCGCCAACTACCGCTACTTCCCTCCGGCCTTCGCTTCCTCCGCACGCGCGGCGCTGAGGATGTTGCGCATTGCGTAGTTGCCCTCATGGCACGCGTATTCGAAGAGCGGCTGCTCGGGATCGGCGGTCAGACGCATCGCGAACGTCCACGGGCGAACCCACGTGTCCGGATCGTCAACCGTCATCGACCATTCGATCACACCGGGCGCCGTCGGCACGAATCGCTCGATCAACTTCTGCTTCGCAGACCCGTTGCGGTAGGGCGCGCGCATGTTCATCGTTTCGACGACGAGCGTGTTGCCCTCCCATCGGCCGCGGGCATCTCCCATGTGGGTGAGCTGGCCGCTGCGCGGGCTGTTGTCCAGACGGATGATGCGCGTTTCGTGCACCATCTCGTATCGAATCGCGACCATGCCGGGCGCCTGCGTGATGTCGTAGGCGTTGCCGTAGATCGCCGGCATCATCGATCCCGGGAACCCGCGCGTGATGCAGCGATCGTAGAGGCTGCGATCGAGCCACGAGTCAGCGCGGCCACCCTCGCCGACGCCTCCTCGTCCGGCGCCCGCGGCCGCTGCTCCGGCTGGTCCAGCCGCGCCCGCGCGACCGGGCGCACCAGCGCGACCCGCAGCGCCCGCGCCTCCGGCTGCCGGTGCGGCCCCTCGTCCTCCCGCACGGCCGCCGAGACGTTGCAGCGCCGCTGGAGTCTGATCCGGAATGCGTCCGTCTGGCGGATCGACCACCATCCAGCCACGGCTGTTCTTCGCGTTGTAATGCTCGTACCAGTGCACCGGGCCCGCGCCCGTCTCGCGCCCACCGATACCGGCCGCTGACGCCAGCGCGCGCTCATTGCGCTCCCTGTTCAACTCGGCCAGCTCGGAGTCGTCTATCTCTTCCACCTGGCGGTTGGCGAAGTTGCCTGGCTTCTCGAACGGGATGCCGTTCTCGTTGACGTTCGTGTACCCGCCCTGGATGTCCGGGTCGCCCCATGGTGTCCTGGGCGGAACATATGAAGCCGTTTTGATCCAGCCGGAAACCTGTTTCAGCGCAGCGGCCGTCTGACGGCTCTGCTGGGTCTGCTGGGCCTGCGGAACTGCGACGAGGATTCC
>DASUGH010000134.1:0-10321 GCA_036274155.1 Vicinamibacterales bacterium
GCTCCCGATCGGCTGTGCGCGCGTCGGCGCGTGCCTGTTCGGCCGTTACCGCGATGAAGGCATTGATCGCAGGGTCCAGGCGGGCGATTCGCTCGAGGCAGGTCTCGACGAGAGCCTCGGCGGTCGTCGCCCCCGAGCGAATGGCTGATGCCGTGTCGGCAATCGTCGCGTGGGTCGGTGTCGCCAGCGGGTCGCCGGGCACCCGCTCCGGCGCCGGCTCAGCTGGCATGCGGAGCGACGGTTTCCTCGAAGGCCCCTGCGGCATCGAGGTTCCAGTCGGCGCTCCGGAGCGCCGACGTGGAGCGGGCGAGGGCCTCGAGCAACGGACGCAGCGCCGGCAGGCCGCGGCGTTCCGCGTCTTGAATGGCGACATCGAGCCAGGTCTTGATGGTCATTTCAACAACTGAGAGCGATCATACCTTGTCGATGCCGCCCGCGGGCTTTACGCTCTGGCTGCCGAATGCCGAATGCCGAATGCCGAATGCCGAATGCCGAATGCCGAATGCCGAATGCCGAATGCCGAATGCCGAATGCCGAATGACAACAGAATCGCCACGAACTAGGCTTTCGGCACCGGACATTCTGCACTTGGCATTGCCATGATGCCTCGCACCCCCATGCGTCAAACCAAGATCATCGCCACCCTTGGCCCTGCTTCGAGCTCGGACAGCGCGATTCGCGAGCTGCTGGCAGCTGGAGTCAACGTATTCCGTCTGAATTTTTCGCATGGCACCCACGCCACCCACGGGGCAACGATCGCACGCGTCCGGCGCGCGGCGAACGAGACGGGTCGAACGGCGGCGATCCTCCAAGATCTCAGCGGGCCGAAGATCCGGACGGGTGCGCTCGAGGGTGGCTGCCCGATTCAACTCGTCCCGGGCGCCGAGCTGCGGATCGCGGCCGGTGAGTTCGTCGGGTCGTCAGGACGCGTATCGACGAGCTACAAGGACCTGTTCACGGTCGTTCGGCGAGGCGACCCGCTCCTCCTCGACGACGGTCACATTCAGCTTCGTGTCGACGAGAACGAGGGCGGCGAGCTGAAGACGACGGTGGTCGACGGCGGAATGCTCGGCGAACACAAAGGCATCAACGCGCCGGGCGTGGCGCTGCCATCGTCGGGATTGACGGCAAAGGATGCGGACGACCTGCGGTTTGGCGTCGCCAGCGGAGTCGATCTCGTCGCGATGAGCTTCGTGCAGAGCCGCGACGATCTCCAGCAGCTGCGACGCGCGCTGCAGCAGGCTGGCGCGCCGTCGATGCCCGTCGTGGCCAAACTCGAGCGTCCAGACGGCGTCGCCCGGCTCGACGACATCCTTCACGAGTGTGACGCGGTCATGGTGGCGCGCGGCGACCTCGGGCTCGAGCTGCCGCTCGAACGCGTGCCGCGGGTGCAGAAGGAGACGACGCGCCAGGCGCGCGCACTGGGCGTCCCGGTGATCGTCGCCACGCAGGTCTTCGAGTCGATGCGTACAGAGCCGCGGCCGACGCGTGCCGAAGTGAGCGACGCGGCCAACGCCGTGGACGATCGCGTGGACGCAATCATGCTGTCTGCCGAGACGGCCACCGGCGCGTATCCCGTGCGGGCGGTGCAGACGCTGGATCTCGTGATTCGCGAGGCCGAGTCGATGCCGGCCGCGGAGATCGTGACCCTCGAGCAGTCGCGTGTGCTGCCCGAGCACGGCCGGGCGATGTGCGAGGCGGCGGTGACGCTCGCCGACCGAAGCGACGCGTCGGCAATCATCGCCGTCACACGCGGCGGGAGGACCGCTCGTGTGCTCTCGGCACTGCGGCCACGGGTGCCAGTCTTTGCGCTGATCGATGACGCCAATACGGCGCGGCAGCTGGCGCTGTGGTTCGGGGTGGTGCCGGTGCTCTCGGATTTTGGCGACGACGCCAGGAGCGCGGTCGTGCGCATGACCGGAGAGCTCGTCAGGAACGGCGCGATTCCCGCAGGGTCGGCGGTCGTGGTCGTGAGCGTGACGCCCGATCTGTGGCCCGGGCCGTCGAATTTCCTGACGCTACAGACCGTCTAGCCGCCTCTCAGGCCGCCTTGGCGACCTGGGTCAGCTCGCGGGCCCACTTGAGCGAATCGGCGTACGCCGCCGGCAGGCGCTCGGCCTTCACCGGAAGCGTAGCGGCGATGCGCGCGGCTTCGTCCCATTCGCCGCGCTCGTGCGCGATCACCGCGTCGAGCACGCTGCGGGCGCGGTTCTGTTCCCCGAGCAGCGCCCCGCGCACGGTGTCCGAGAGCGGCAGCTCCGCGACGGCAGTCGCCATCGGCTGACCCAGCATCGCGTCCAGCAGCGAGCAGAGTCCGAGCAGGAAGAACTCCGACGCGTGATCCTGGCCGATCGCCTCGGCCGCCACGATCTCGCAGGATCGGGCGCGCAGGATGGCGATGGTCACGATCTCGGAGCTGGCGCCGCCGTTGAGGCCGGCCAGCGCCCACACGGAGGCCCACTTGCGCACCTGCTCGAGACCGAGCAGCACCAGCGCCTGCCTGATCGACTGGATCTCGCGGCGGATGCCGAACGCCGCCGAGTTGATGCAGCGAAGCACCCGGTAGGTGAGCGAGGCGTCGTGCTTGATGAGGTCCTCGACGCTGTTCACGCTGACGTTGGGACGATTGAGGGCGGCGAGCAGGCGGGCGTAAGCGAGACGACGGGCCGAGAGCGCGCCGCCGGCGAACGTCGTCGGCCGGCAGAAGTAGTAGCCCTGGAAGAGCCCGTAGCCGAGTCCCCGCGCCTCGTCGAATACCTGGGCCGACTCGACCTTCTCGGCCACGAGCTTCACGCCCTTGGGGATCGACTTCTCAATCTGACGACGCTCGTCGGCCGGCGTGGCCAGCACGTCGACCTTGACGTAGCGCGCGAAGGGCAGGAGCGCAGCGGCGCCGGTCTGCAGCGTGAAATCGTCGAGCGCCAGCGAGTAGCCGCGCTCCTTCAGCTGCCTGCAGGCGGCGATGATCTCCTCGTCCACGCCGACGTCCTCGAGCACCTCGACGACGATCGTTTCGGGCGCCATCACGGTGACGAGCTCGTTGAGCAGCATGTGGCGCGTGACGTTCATGAACGCCTTCCGGCCGCCGGTGAGCGTTTCGAGGCCGAGCGTCAGCACGGCGTCGTTCAACACACGGGCCGCAGCCAGGTCGCGCGGATCCTGGCAGGAAACGGCGTCGGCGGCGGCGCGATAGAGGAGCTCGTAGCCGAACACCTGTCCCGACGCGTCGAGAATCGGCTGGCGTGCGACGTACGCACCTTCACGAGGGTCGAGGTTTGGTTCCATGGTTCAGTGGAAGCGCTGCGGGACTCCCCGTGGAATCGGCGCAGACCGGCGCGTCTTCAATGATGGACGCGCAATGGCGTGCATGGTGTTGCGGGCGGCAAGCGATAATCGGCAGATGGACGTGCAGCCGCTTGCATATCTCGACACCGCCTTCCTCGAGAGCGAGGAAGCCCGCCCCCTTCGAATCCTCGCCGAGTACCTGGAGCCGCTTCGGCGGTTCAGAGCCCAGAACGTTCAGGACACGGTGGTGTTCTTCGGCTCGGCCCGCATCCCGAGCCGCGCCGACGCCGAGCAGGCGCTCGAGCGCATCGGACGCAACCCGCGGTCGGGTGCGCAGCTCCTGGCCCGCAGCCGCAAGGCGCTCGAGTGGTCGCGCTTCTACGAGGACGCGCGCGAGCTGGCGCGGCTCCTCACCGCGTGGACGCTGACGCTCGACGCCCCTCACCGCCGTTTCGTGGTGACCTCCGGCGGCGGTCCCGGAATCATGGAGGCGGCCAATCGCGGCGCCCAGGACGCCGGCGGCAAGACGATCGGCCTGAACATCAGGCTTCCATTCGAACAGGGCGCCAACCGGTTCATCAGCGACGGGCTGCATTTCGAGTTCCATTACTTCTTCATGCGCAAGTTCTGGTTCGCATATCTCGCGAAGGCGCTCGTCATCTTTCCCGGCGGGTTCGGCACGATGGACGAGCTGTTCGAGATCCTGACGCTGATGCAGACCGAGAAGCTCGCCAAGCAGATTCAGGTGATCCTCTACGGCACCGCCTACTGGGAGCAGGTGCTCGACCTCGATCCACTGGCCGAATGGGGGGCGATCGCACCGGGCGATCTGAGTCTGCTGACGCGCGCCGACACGCCCCACGATGCATTCGAGCTGCTGAGAGCCCACCTCACGGAGCATCACCTGACCCCGGCTACGCCGCAGGAGATGAAGGCGCCGGGGATCGCGAAGACGAGGTCGTGAGGCACAGAGATTTCCACATCGAGGCACCGAGAGAAACCACACAGAGGCACAGAGGCACAGAGGTCGGATTTGGTTTTACGATCTCGTTTGGGTCAGGGAACGTGACCTGGATCGCGGATCAGCATCCGAACTTGTCGACGATTGAATCGGTTCCCAGAGAAGCACGAAACCCCAAGAATGTGTCTCTGTGCCTCTGTGCCTCTGTGTGTTTTCTCTCCGTGCCTCAGGCAAACCTCTGTGCCTCAGGGATACATCAGGTATTTCGCACGTATCCCCCGGAATTCGTCTTCGTCCTCCTTCCACGACCTCGCGATCGCGTCGACGTCCTCGCCTGCCTCGATTTGCCCGCGCAGACGATCCGATCCCGCCAGGATGTCGAACGGCATCTTCTCGTGCTCGTACTCGTACGGCGGCTGGCGCCACGCGAACCGATCGGGGGCGGCGCGGCGCAACATCTCGATCAGCGCCACGCCGGTCTTCACCGGCCGGAATGAGTGACGGTCGGTGACGTGGACCTGGCAGCCGCCGCACGGCTGTTTCGCGTGCTTCTGAAACGTCGGTTCGAACACTGCGGGCCGGAAGTACACCCCGGGCAGGCCGAGACGATTCATGTCACGCGCGAAACGCTCGGCTTCGATCCCCGGTGCACCCACCAGCTCGAACGGCCTGGTCGTGCCGCGGCCCTCCGACAGCATGGTGCCCTCGAACAGGACGGTTCCCGGATAGACGATGGCGGAATCGAGTGTCGGGATGTTTGGTGACGGCATCACCCACGGCAGACCGGTTTCGTCCGCGTACATCGTTCGCTGCCAGCCTTCCATCGCCGTGACCGAGAGCTCGGCGCCGAGGCGGAAGCGCTCGTTGAAGAGGCGGGCGATCTCGCCGATCGTCAGGCCGTGTCGCATCGGGATGGGGAACTGCCCGACGAACGACTCGAAGCCGGTGCGGAGTGAGGCTCCTTCGACCTCCACGCCTCCAATCGGGTTCGGGCGATCGCACACGATCACCGGCACGCCGAGACGGCCGCAGGCGCGCAGGCAGTTGGCCATCGTGTAGATGTACGTGTAAATGCGCGCACCGATGTCCTGCAGATCGACGAGCAGCACGTCGACGCCGCGCAGCATCTCCGCCGTCGGCTCGCGCGTCTCGCTGTAGAGCGAGTAGATCGGCACCCGCCGGTTCGGGTCGTCCCGATGGGGCGTCTCGATCATGTTGTCCTGCACGTCCGAGCGAAAGCCGTGCTGCGGTCCGAAGATCGCAGCCAGCGTCACGCCGTCCGCCGATGCCAGTTCGTCGACTATGTGGGCGAATCTTCGATCGACCGATGCATGGTTGCAGAGGATGCCAACGCGTTTGCCGCGAAGGCTGCCTGACTCGAGCAGGCGAGTGGAGCCGAGCCGGACCGACGATGTGTGTGAAGTCATGAACGTGCGAGCCGATGAGTGAAACGTCAGGTCGCCGCGGCACGGCGATCGCGCTGTTCCTGTTCCTCTGTCTGTGTCCTTCAATCGTCCGCGGCCAGGACGAGCTGCTCGGCACGCAGGATCAATCGCTGCGCCGGGCGACGATAGCCGCCAGTGCCGCTGCGGCTGCAGACTGGATATCGACATATCACGCGCTGAAGTACTACCAGCTGCGGGAAGGCAACCCGCTGCTGCGTCCGATCGACCACTCACCTGGCCGGATGGTGACCGTCGGCGCGCTGATCGACCTGGGCGGCATCACTGCCTGGAACCTGACCCTGGGCAAGCGGCACCCGAAGCTGGCCGCCGCCGGGCTCTGGACGATGACCGCCTTCCGCGCGTATCTCGTCGTCCACAATATCCGAAACGAACGGATCGCGCCGCGACGCTAACAGCCCGTGGTGAAAACCACCGACCGGGCTGTGAGGGCACCGAGACAAACCACAGAGGCACCGAGAGCACAGAGATCCATGGGGGTCTCTGTGTCTCTGTGCCTCGGTGGCGAAAATCTCGGTGCCTCACAGGCCGATACGATTTCACCACGGCGGCCGCTCAAGGCTTTCGCCACCCGCGTCGCGTCAGCTGGTCGCGGAGCGCGTGCGCTCGTGCCAGCGCGCGCGGCTGCAGCTGGAACTGCTCGGCGACGATGACCGCCGTCGGGGACGATACCCTGAGCTCGAAGCCGTCGCGGTGACGGTAGACGGCGCACGACACGCGGGTGTCGTCCCAGTCCAGCTCCCACAGCGTGGCGACCGGCGTCTCGTGCTTCATGGAAGGACTTCGTCGGCCTCGGTGAGTCCGGCCTCCTCCAAGGCGTCTGCAAGGTGGTGCCCGCCCGTTCGCTCCACCCAGTCGCGAAGATTCGGCTGACCGGGTGTCACCCCGCTCGGTCCGCGCACTTCGATGTCCCCGCTGGAGCGGGCCATCACGGCGGGTACGGCGCGGGCGTTGACGGCGGCAAGCCGCTCCTGAACCACGCCGGTCGTTTTCATCCGGATTCGACCATCGCCTGTCACAAAACGGCCATGTCGTGGTTATACAGCCAGGAACGTGAATTGACCATGGCGCCTTCTCGTGCGGGCCGGGAATTGTCGTCTCGGTCCGGCGCGCTGCCGCAGTTGCCGTCCAGTAGGATCGCCGTGAGGTCGATGCCGCCGCCCGAGTCGTTCCACCTGCCTGAGGTCGCCGCTGTCGATGCGCAGGACGAGGTGCTCCGGCTCTTCGGCGAGCACGGGACGGCGCTCTACCGATTTGCACGGGCCACGCTGCGCGACGCCAGCGAGGCCGAAGACGTGGTACAGGAGACGTTCCTCAAGCTGCTGCAGCACCTTCGACACGGCGGCGACAGATCGAACCTCAAGTCGTGGCTGTTCACGGTGGCGGCCAACGCCTGCCGGACTCGTGCCCGTTGGCGCCTGCGATGGATTCCGTGGGAGTCCGGGACCGATCGGCGGAGCGTCGAACCGGCAGACGAGGATCCCGACCGTCGCAAGGCATGGCTTGCGCTGCGAGCACTGCCGGCGCGCGATCGCCTCCTCCTGGCGCTGCGCGCCCAGGGATTGTCGTATCGCGAGATCGCCGAAGCCGCGGCGATCAAGGAGCAATCGGTGGGCAGGTTGCTGGCCCGCGCCGTCGATCGGTGGAAGCGTGCTTTCTAACTTTCCACGGGGTTTGTATGAGTTGCCTGACTGACGGAGACGTGCAAGCGGTTGTCGACGGCGAAGCGGGTGAAGCTGCGCGCGCCCATCTGGCTGGATGCGATCGTTGCCGCAGCCGTGTCGGGGACCGCCGGAAGATGATGACCGGCGTGACGAACATCGTCGAGTCGGAAGGAGCGCTGCCGGCCGGTCTCGAGTTCCGGGTGCGCGAGTCGATCCGCGCCAACCGGCCCGTACGCGGTGCCACGGTGCTCCGGGGCCCCGAAAGCCGTCCGGCGTGGAAGCGGCCCGTGGTTCTTTCAGCGCTGGCCACGGCGGCCGGTGTCGCATTCGTAGTTGCCGTGCTGCTGCCGCGCATGGGTGCGCCCACCAGCCTGTCGGCCGCCGAGATTCTCGGCCGATCGCTGCAGACGTTGAGCGCTGCCACGGGGGTCGAGCGTGTGGAATACGAGTTGACGCTGAGCGGGGCACCCGAGCGCCGCGTCGTGCACCTGATCGATCACCAGACACCGAGCCGGTACAGGTTGATGAGTTATGCCTCCGACGGCGCGCTGCATCTGGCCGTCGCTCAGGATCCGGCCACAGGCGTTCGCTCCCACCTCTTCCGCGTCGATGGCCGCAACTACATCGTCAACGTAGGTACGTTGCAGCCGCTGGCGTCGCTGCCGCAGATGGCACAGGCACAGCTCGAGGCGCTGATCGGGATGATGCAGGCGACATCGGACCCGACGCTGACGGTGGTGGAGGAGGCCGACGGCAGGAAGTACGTGGTCGAGTCGCCGCCGGTGGTTCCGAAGGGCAGCGCGGCGGTGCTCGACGTGTATTCCGCGCGCGCCGTCATCGACGGCCGGGACTTCCGGGTTCGCGAGTTCAAGGCCAGCGGCGCTCTGTTGAAGCAGCCGTACGACGTGACGTTCCGCCTGATTCGACAGGAACAGGTGGCGCCGGAGACGCTCGATGCCGCGGCGTTCACCATCCAGCCGGGCCCCGACGATGTGGTGCTCGATGGCAACGTGACCGACACGCCGTTCACCGACGTGCTCGACGTCGTGCTCAAGGAGGTTGGGCGCCTCAGGGCCGGTCACTGACGTGGGCGTTCCGGCGATCAGGCTCGAGGGCCTCACGAAATATCACGGAGCCGTCGTCGGCATCGAAGACCTCTCGCTGGACGTGGAGCCGGGAGAGGTCTTCGGCTTTCTCGGCGCCAACGGCGCCGGCAAGACGACGACGATTCGGACAGTGCTGGATCTGCTCCGGCCGACGCGCGGATCCGCGGCGGTGATGGGGTTCGACTGCCAGCGCCAGTCGTTCGAATCGCGGCGGCGCATCGGCTACCTTCCGGGTGAGATGCCGGTGTATCCGGAGCTGACCGGCGCCGAGTACCTGCGTTTCCTCTCCGCCCTCGGACCGCAGCCGCCAGCCTCACGGACTGAATGGCTGCTGCGGCGATTCAACGTCAGCGATCTGGATCTGCGGCGGCGGATGCGCGACTACTCGCAGGGCATGAAGCGCAAGCTCGGCGTCGTCCAGGCGCTGATGACCGGTGCGCCGGTGCTCATCCTCGACGAGCCGACCTCCGGCCTCGATCCGCTCATGATCGAGGCGTTCGCCGAAACCATTCACGAGATCTCGAGGACGGGCGGCGCCACCGTGTTCCTGTCGTCGCACATCCTGTCGGAGGTGGACAGGATGTGCAGTCGGATCGGCATCGTCCGGGCGGGACGACTGGTCGCCGTTCGCACCCTCGCCGAGCTGCGCGCGTCGGCGCCGCGCCGTGTCACCGTCGTGTTCTCCACACCAGTAGGCAACTCGCAGCCGCTGCCGCAGGGCGCCGTGCGGGTCTCGTGCGAGCCGCAGCGATGGATCGTCGACATCACCGGCCCGCTGGGTCCGCTGCTCGCCACGCTCGCTGTTCTGCCGGTGCACGACATCGGCGTGGCGCCGTTCACCGTCCAGGATACCGTCCTGCGGTTGTACGAAGAGGGAACATGCTGACGCTGGTGGGGCGTTCATTCCGGCGGCAGGCGGGAATGTTTCTCTCGGTGCTCGGGTTGCTGGTGGCGTTCCAGTTCTCGCTGATCGCGGTGGCGACGTCGTTTGCCGAGCGGGGGGACTTCGAGCGGCTGGCGCAGATGCTTCCGGCCTTCATCCAGAACGCCCTGGGGCCGTCGCTGCGCTCGTTTGCCGGCATGTCGCTGATCGGCTTTGTCGAACCGGGCCCGGTGCTGCTCGTGGTGATCTTCCTGGTCTACCTGGCCAGCGAGCCGGCGGCCGAGGTGGAGGCGGGGCTCGTCGACCTCGTGCTGGCGCGGCCGCTGGCACGCCAGCTGCTGATCACACGAACGCTGCTGCTCATGGCCATCGCGGTCGTCAGCTTCGAGGCCGCGACCGGGGTGGCCATCTGGCTCGGGCTGCTGTGGCTGGCGCCGGCCGGCGTCGCCTGGCCGAGGGCGTCCGACGCGCTGACACTCATGGCGTATCTCACGGCGACGGCGTGGTGTTGTGGCTCGATCGCGCTGGCGGTGGCGGCGAGGTCGCGGCGGCGGGCGTCAGCGCTCGGCCCGGTGGCGATTGGCGTGGTTGCCATGTATCTGCTGCAGCAGCTCGGCGACGTCTGGCCGGTGGCGCGTCATCTTGCCGTGCTGTCACCGTTTCATTACTTTCCCGGCTCGGAGGTATTGAACGGCGCGACCGACCTCGCGCTGAACATGACGGTTCTCGGCGCAGCGTCCGTTTTCTTCATCGCGCTGGCGTACTGGCAATTCAGCCGCCGCGATTTGTAACCCACGATTCGTAACCCGTGGGGTCCGGCTTCAGCCGGACCTGAACGCCCTACTCCACCCGCCAGAACCTGATGACCACCTCGTTCGGATATCGCTCCCCGGTGCCGACGAATGTCGATCGTGTGAGCCACTGGAGATCGCGCGCGGAGGTCTCGAAGATCGGAGTCG
>DASUGH010000135.1:0-6864 GCA_036274155.1 Vicinamibacterales bacterium
CGGAGAAAGATGTAGTCTTAGCGTGCTAGGAGGCTCTATGACCAGGCAGCTGCTTTCGGCGGGCATCGTCGCCGCGTCAGTCGTCGCCGCCATGACGGTCCAACCGGAAGCCGGTCAGACCCGTAGCCCGGCGGCACGCGCCGCATCGACCGCCAAGCCGTACGTCGCGCCGCGAACGCCGTGGGGCGATCCCGATCTCCAGGGTGGCTTCAGCAACGTGGACGAGAACGGCATTCCGTTCGAGCGTCCGGGCAATCTGGCCGGGAAGCAGCTGGAACAGTTCGACGACTCCGAGCTCGCCGAGCTCGCGCAGGCGCGCGACGTCGGCCGGCTCGAGCAGGCCAGGGGCATCGGCGGACGCGATACGGGCGCCGGACCGGTTCATTGGTACGAGCACTACGGCGCAAAGAACAGCCGCGCCTGGATGGTGAGCGATCCCGCCGACGGTCTGATTCCAGCCCAGACGGCGGCTGCACAGCAGCGCCTCGGCCGCGGCGGCAGGGGAGCGGGCGGCGGAGGTCGGGGCGGGGAACGCGCCGATTCCTACACGGACCGCAGCTTCTACGATCGGTGCATCACCCGCGGCCTGCCCGGCTCGATGATGCCAGCCATCTACGGGAACGCCTACGACATCACGCAGTCACCCGGGTTCGTCGCCATCCGCTACGAGATGATTCACGAGACGCGGGTCATCCCGCTCAACAACAGCCGGCGAAGCGGCCTCAGGTCGCACATGGGCGACGCGCGCGGGCGCTGGGAGGGCGACACGCTGGTGGTGGAGACCACCAACTTCGACCCGCGGACCGTCTACCGGAACGCCTCCCCGAAGCTGGTGCTGACCGAGCGCTTCAAGCCGATCAGCCCCGACAAGATCGATTGGTCGATGACCGTGAACGATCCGGACACATGGGTGCGGCCGTGGACCTTCGGCATGACGCTGACCCGGGACCCCCACCAGCCTCTGGTCGAATACGCGTGCCACGAGGGCAACTACGCGATGCGGAACATCCTCAGCGCCGCGCGCGCCCAGGAAGCTGCCGCTGCGAAGGAGAGTAAGTAGTCGCGATCGGGGCTCGGGGCTCGGGACTCGGGGCTCGGGATCGTGGGATCACTGCTGACGAGCCCTGAAGTGAGAGATCCCCCCTGGCGCTTCGCTCGCTCATCAGGCAGCCTGGCCCGACGGGACTCGCGGTGGTCGCGCTTGGGCTTGGCGTGGCGGTGACGACCTTCCGAGTAGTGTCCGATTTCAGGCGGACCGCCGACCCGCGAGCCCCGGATCCCGAGCCCCGAGCCGGGATCCCGAGTCCCGAGTCCCGAGCCCGGATCCCGAGCCCGGATCCCGAGTCCCGGATCCCGAGTCCCGAGTCCCGAGTCCCGAGCCCCGGATCCCGTGTCACCGAGCCCCGGTTCAGAACCATCGAACGATCTATAGCGACCGCAAATACGCAATGACGTCGGCGGCATCCTGCGGCGTCATGCGGAAACGCGGCATCGGCGGCTTCAGCTGCTTGCCGTCGCGGCCAATGGCGCCCTGGGTCAGGAGTCGCATCGCCATTTCGTCTGTGTAGCCCGGCAGCCCGCGGTTGCGCGGCACTCGCGTGGCCCAGCCGTCCGGTGGCAGGAATGGAATGTTGCCGCCGACGAACTTCTGGCTCTCGATGATGTTTCCGCTGCTGTCGCGCTCGGAGTGGCACTCCACGCACATCGCCACGTGTTCCGCCAGGTAGCGTCCGTGCTCGACGTTGCCCTGCGGCATGCGCACCTGCTGGGCGGGCTGCGGCGGCGGCGCCGCGCCGCGGCGCGTCTGCGCCGGTGTCGCGGTCACCATGAACATCATCGAGAGCAGACCCGCCAGAACAACCTGTAACGTACGCATCAGTGCGCCTCCCTGGCCCGATTATGCCGAATCAACGGCCCGACACCATCGGGCTCGCGATGGGCATCGATGTCGTGGCCGCGACTTCATCATAGAGTCTTGCGTGGATGGATGAGCCTGTCATCTGAGCACCAGGTCCGGCTGCCGCCTTCGCTGCCGTGCGGCGACGGCGCCCAGGGAAGCCGGACCCCACGAGTGTTACTGCTGTTCCTGCCGCGACCGCAGCAGCGCCACCGTGCGATAGAGCCCGTGGACGAACTTTCCGTATGGCAGGCTCAGAAACAGCCCCAGCACCGTCCCGAGGTGCACGATCAGGAGCAGCCCCATCACCGCCTGGCTGCGCAGCGCCAGCAGGAGCAGGCCGGTGAGGCTGGTCAGAAACAGCAGGACGATCAGCGAGTCGTCCAGTCCCGCGTGCGCGACATCTGCCAACGCCGGATCGCGGCGCCTCCGGAGGAGCCACTGCACGCCGGTGCCGGCCAGCAGCCCCAACCCTCCGACGGTCCCGAGGAATACGGGAAGGCTGGCGTAGGCGTATGGCGCTGTGAATCCGGCTGCGTGGTAGACCGCGGCGACGGTCGTCGATGCGAAGCAGAGCATGAAGCCGTAGAACGTCGCGTGGTGCGACCACCGTCGCCACGGGGTTCGCTGTTCTTCGGCACTCGCGCAGTCCACGCCATCGGTGTCGAGATGTCGCAGTGTCAGCACGTCGCCGAGCGCGCCGCGCCCCGCGCCAGGCACGGCGGCGTCGGGTCTGCGCGGCGCCAGGGCGGCCATGTCGCGCCGGAACCTGACGACGCCGATCGTCAGCGCCGCGGCGACGGTGAGCCCGACGGTCCCGAACAGCGTCACCATCGCCCAATGCGGCACGACCTGATAGAACTGCGCGCGCAGGTCGGGATCCCACAGTGCCTGCGGGTTCGCGGCCTGCACGGCCGCGAAGAGCGCGAGGGTCAATCCGCCGGCAGCGATCAGGGCGGTGACCGTGCCCTGATGACGGAACGCTGAGGACATCCATGCCGGCCACGTGTACTCCTCGAAGGAGCGATAGCGGAGAGCCGCCAGCGTCTGCGGCACGTTGATGCCGAACTCGTGAGGCGGCGCGTACTGGCAGGCATAGAGGCACTCGCCGCAGTTGTGACAGAGGTTCGCCAGGTACGCGAGATCGGCGCGAGCGAACGTGACGCGCCGTTCGATCGCGGGGAAAACCGGACAGAAGCGTTCGCAGTAACGGCAGGCGTTGCAGACGCTCATCACCTGCGCGCCGTGCAGCGTCAGCTCGTCCTGCCTCTCAGTGTCCGACATGCCGTGACGCGCTCTCTCCGGAAATCCTTCCGAACACGTGTCCGATGGTCATCCCGAACCCCGCGAGGTACCCGGAGCGCAGCACGTTGCCGGCCATGATCTCACCGGCCGCGCAAACATTCGCGAAAGGCTCGCCGCCGGCGCCGATGACGCGCGCGCACTCGTCGACCTCGACACCGAGGTAGGTGAACGTAATCCCTGGCCTGAGCGGGTACGCCGAGAACGGCGGCGTGTCGATCCGCTGTGCCCAGTGAGTCTTCTCCGGCCTGAGTCCAACTGTCCGGCAGTCGTCCAGGATGGTGGACGCGAATGTGCCGGGTCGCACGTGGTCGTTGAACGTGGATACCGTGCGCTCGAGCGCGTCCCCCTCGATCTCCAGACGCCCGGCGAGCTCGCGAATCGAGCCGGCGACGATCGGTGGAAAGACCGAGGGAATGAACGTGCCGGCGACTTTGGCGTCGATGATCGAGTATGCGATCTGTCCGGGCTGACGTGCCACCAGCTTGCCCCAGATGGCGTACCGCGCGGGCCAGAAGTCCTCGCCTTCGTCGTAGAAGCGCCGGGCGTTCCGGTTGACGGCGATGCCGAGCGGCACCGCGTCGATTCGCGTCACGATGCCGCCGTCGAAGCGCGGTGCGCGTGCATCGACCGCCACGGCATGGCACTCGCGCGGATCGCCGACCGGCCGCGCGCCGGCGTCGAGCAGGATTCTGAGGAGACGGCCGGTGTTGAACGGACTCCCGCGGACCACGAAGTTGTCGGCAGCCTCGCCCCACGCGTCGCGCAGCCACGAGAGGTTGGCTTCGAAGCCGCCGGCGGCGACGACCGCCGATCGCCCGCGGATGACGTGGCGCTTACCGCCCACCACTGCGATCGCGGCATCGAAGGAGCGGCCCTTCAACTCCAGCGCCTCGACTTCGGCGTCGTACACCACCTCGACACCGAGGCGCGCCGCGGCGGCGTAGAGGCTGTTCATCAACGCCTTTCCACCGCCGAGAAAGAAGGCGTTGGTGCGCGCGAGGTGCAGCGTCCCCGTCAGCGGCGGCTGGAAGCGGCCGCCGTAGCGCCGCATCCAGTCGAGGCATTCTGCCGAGCGACGGATGACGAGACGGGCCAGCGTCTCGTTGGTCTCGCCGCCGTTCACGCGCAGCAGATCGGACAGGAACTCGTCTTCCGGATATGCACCGGAGAGAATGTCACTGGGCGACTGGTGCGCGCAGCGGAGATTCCGTGTATGCCGGCTGTTGCCGCCGCGGAAGTGGCGCGGCGCCGCTTCCAGCACGATGACGCGCGCGCCCGCTTGGGCTGCGGTCAGCGCGGCCGTCAGCGCCGCATGGCCCCCGCCCACCACGACGACGTCATGTCGACCATCGTCGGAGTGAGCGCGGACCCGAGTCATGGCCACTTGCCTGTGGTGTGCTCACGGTCTCCCGGCAGTGGCCGCGTCATCGCCCCGCGGATTCGAACGGCGGGCCGGCGAGCATGCCGTTCACCGTGTAAGCAGGCATGGCAGCGGGGTAGCCTGCCTCGCCGAACGACTCGCGAATGAGCCGGTTCGTGTCGAAGTACACCTGCCAGTAATGCTGGTTGGCACAGTACGGACGCACGCAGAGCTGCGGGCCAGCCGGCGTGAACTGCAGGACGTCGACGTCCGGCGCCGGTGATGTCAGCACGTTCGGGATGGTCGCGAGCTTCTGTTTGAGTAGTCGGATGGCGTCGTTGTGGTCGACCGCGTTGCTGATCGTCGCCGTCAGATCGACCCGGCGATACGGGTTGGCGGAAAAATTCTGAATCGTGTCCGAGAAAATCTTGTTGTTGCCGAGGATGGTGTTCACGTTGTCCGGCGTGTTGATCACGGTGCCGAAGAGTCCGATCGACTCCACCGTCCCGGTGACACCGGCGGCGGTGACGACGTCGCCGACCTTGAACGGGCGCAGGAAGACGAGAAAGGCTCCGGCCGCGAAGTTCGCGAGCAGGCCGCCCCATGCGACGCCGATCGCCACGCCGCCGGCGGCAATCAGCGCCGCGAACGTCGTGGTTTCGACGCCGAAGAAGCCGAGGATGGCGACGATCAGCGCGACGTTCAGCAGGATCTTCAGCCCTGTCTGCATGTAGCGCGTGAGCGTCACGTCGAATTGCTGTTTCGCCAGCGCCTGCCCGAGCAGGCCGAGTGCGAACGCGATCAGCCAGCGGCCGACGAGCCAGATAGCAACCGCGGCGGCGAGTTTCCAGGCCAGCGCCGTCAGGGTCACGCTCGCATTCTGAATAAACGCGTTCACATCCATGGCCATCCTCCCTGGTGTTGTCGCCCTCACTGCACCGTATGTAGAGGCGGACCTCGAGGTCCGCCTGACAGGTCCGCCGGCTTCGAGAGGAGCCAGCATAGTGCAAACGCTCGATTTAATCCTCGCCTCGCGAAGCGGCGAAGAAGCGGCGGCCGAGGAGGGAGGGGCCCGCCAGCAGCGCCAGCGCCAGGGCGAGGAGCACCGCCGAAATCGGGCGTGCGAGGAAGACGGTCAGGTCGCCTTCGCTGATCGCGATGGCACGCCGGAACTGCAGCTCCGCCAGCGGTCCGAGCACCAGGCCGAGTACCGCCGGCACCAGTGGAAAGTCGTAAACCCGCATCACACACCCGACCCCGCCGACGGCATAGAGGATGGCGAGGTCGATGAGCGAGCGGTTCAGGCTGTAGCCGCCAACGGAAGCCAGAACGAGAATGCCGCCGAAGAGCAGCGGGCGTGGCACCAGCATCACGCGCGCCCACATTCCGGCGAGCGGCAGGTTGAGGACGAGCAGCATGAGGTTGCCGACATAGAGGCTGGCGATGAGCGTCCACACGAGGTCCGGCCGCGACGAGAAGAGCAGCGGGCCGGGCTGCAGTCCGTACTGTTGAAAGGCGGCGAGAAGCACGGCTGCGGTCGCGGACGCTGGCAGTCCGAGGGTGAGCAGCGGAACGAGCACACCGGCCGCGGCGGCATTGTTGGCCGCCTCGGGTCCCGCTACCCCTTCGATCGCTCCATGGCCAAACTCCTCGGGGCGAGCGCTCAGGCGCTTCTCCACCATGTAGGAAAGGAACGTTGGGATCACAGGGCCGCCGCACGGCAGGACGCCGAGCGGGAAGCCGATGGCGGCGCCGCGCAGCCAGGGCTTCCACGAGCGGCGCCACTCCTCGCGCGTCATCCCGACGGCCCGCCGCAGCGCGACCGCCGCCACGTCTTCGCGCCCGTGCCGCCACGCCTGGTACATCGTCTCGCCGACGGCAAACAGGCCGATCACCAGAACGATGACGTCGATGCCGTCGAGCAGCTGGGGAATGCCGAATGAAAAGCGGGCGTTGCCGGTGAGTTGATCGATGCCGACGAGTCCGAGCGTCAGCCCCAGGAACAGGCTGAACACTCCGCGCACCAGCGAGTCGCCGAGCAGCACCGTGACCGCTGCAAAGGCGACGATGGTGAGCGCGAAGTACTCTGCCGGACCGAAGCGCAGCGCCAACGCGGCAAGCGGCGGCGCGAAGAAGGTGAGGGCGATGGTCGCGAGTGTTCCGGCGACGAACGATCCCACGGCGGCGGTCGTGAGCGCCGCTGCGCCGCGTCCCTGTCGCGCCATCGCATGGCCGTCGATCGCCGTGGCGATCGAGCTGGTCTCTCCCGGCGTGTTCAGCAGGATGCTCGTGGTCGAGCCGC
>DASUGH010000136.1:0-41870 GCA_036274155.1 Vicinamibacterales bacterium
ATACGGCACATACTTCGCCCACCCCTTGTCCGCCGCCACTTTCGTCAGCGCCGCCGTCAAGGTCGTCTTCCCGTGGTCGATGTGCCCGATCGTCCCCACGTTCACGTGCGGTTTCGAACGATCAAATTTCTCTTTCGCCATATGCGTGCGCTCGTTGTAGAAGTGAAGAAAGCTGCGTCACTGCTGCCGCTGTGGTCCGCCGCCGCGCCTTTGGCGCTACGGCGCAACAACCTTCGCCTGGCTTGCCAGCCGTAGCTACGCGCGTCGTTGGCAAGCGTGAGCGAAGGTTGGAGCCGATGACCAGAATTGAACTGGTGACCTCGTCCTTACCAAGGACGCGCTCTGCCAACTGAGCTACATCGGCCTACGCGCTCGCTGCGCTGACCTCGCGCTCCGGCCGACACGTCGGCCGCCCTCCGTCACTCGTCGTACTCCTCAGTCGAGGTCGAAGTCTGGTCACCCCAGCCTTCGCGTGACTTGCCATCTCGCCGCAGCGCGCCAGTTCTTCAGGCGCGCGGAGGCGGGTGGAGCGGGAGACGGGGATCGAACCCGCGACCAACAGCTTGGAAGGCTGTGACTCTACCACTGAGTTACTCCCGCCTGCGCGCTCGCTGACTCGCCTGTCGTCGACTGCTCGCTACCTCGCGCTCCGGCGGGCAAGCCCGCCTATTCAGTTGCCCCTCGCCAACCTTCGCACGACACCGCTTGGAGCTCATCGCTCCGAGTCAACCTGCCAAATCGTCGCCGAGCCCCCACCAACCCTCTCCAGACCGGCACGCAACCTTCGCACGCCCGCTTGAAGCTCGTGGCCACCAGGCAACCTGCCCAACCGTCGCCGCGCGCATGCCAACCTTCTCCAGACCGGCACGCAACCTTCGCACGCCCGCTTGATGCTCGTGGCCGCCAGGCAACCTGCCCAACGTCGCCGCGCGCATGCGCGGCGACAAAGAAAACACTGGAGGGGAGCCCCTCCCCACCAACCTTCTCCAGACCGGCACGCAACCTTCGCACGCGTGCCGGCGTGAAGAAGGTTGGTGGGGAGGGGAGGGTTCGAACCTCCGTAGCCGCTAGGGCGGCAGGTTTACAGCCTGCTGCGATTGACCACTCTGCCACCTCCCCGATCCGTTCCGCGGACCGGTCACCCCCGGCCACGCAGGCCTCGGGCTGGCCTTGTTGTTCGCGTGTATCCTGAATGGAGTCCGTGGTTTTCGGCGTCCCCGAAGAAGCGGCGATGTCACCGGTGGAGCTGGCGGAGGGATTTGAACCCCCGACCGGCTGATTACAAATCAGCTGCTCTACCGGACTGAGCTACGCCAGCCAGACAAAGAGCACATAATAGCACTTCCCATGCCAGTCAAGTCAAGCCTGTGACCGGGAAGGGCTAGCCTCCTGGCGGCCGACGGCTTTGGCGACGCTGGCGCACAGCTTCGAACAGAACGACTCCGGCCGCCACCGACACGTTCAGGCTGTCCACATGGCCCAGCATGGGGATGGAAGCCGTCAGGTCGCATCGCTCCCGCACGAGCCGCCGCAGCCCCTCCCCTTCTCCTCCCAGCACGATGGCAGTCGGGAGGGCCAGATCTATTGTGTCGTACGGGCGCTCGCTGTCGCCCGCGAGCCCAACGGTCCACACCCCGAGTGCCTTGAGCTCGGCGACGGCACGGGCGATATTCACCACCTCGGCGATTCGGACGTGAGCGACCGCTCCCGCCGACGCCTTCGCCGCCGCGCCACCGAGTGCTGCCGAGCGCCGCGATTGAATGACCACGCCATCGACCCCCGCCGCGTCCGACGTGCGGAGAATAGCGCCCAGGTTGTGCGGATCCTCTACACCATCGAGCACCACGAGCAGCGGTACGCCGGGTGCCTCTCGGACCAGGTCCTCCAGGCTGCAATCGGTCCTCGCGTCCACTTCAGCGACGACGCCCTGATGGACGCCGCCCCGCGCCTCCCTCGCCAGCCGCTCCTCATCGACGTGGCGGACGCGCACCTGTCGCTCGGCAGCCAGCGCCAGCAGCGCGCGCATCCGTTCGCCGCCGCGATCGCCCACGCGCAGCTCCGTCACGCGGTCGGCCCGCAGCGCTTCGAGCACCGGATTGATTCCGTAGATGATCACGGGGCGTCCTCAGCTGCGGTTCGAGTCGAGCGCACGCGCGAAGTCTTCGGCGCGCTCACGCGCGCCGGCGATGCGACGGATCCCCGACTCACCGTCCTTCATCGTCAACATGGCGCCGCGCTCGATCGCCGGCACCGCCAGATCGAGCTCGATGCCCTCCGGCTCCCCGGTCAGCACGAGCCGGATCGGATGGAAGAGCGACTTGCCTTTCTGGCCCGTGCGATCCTTCACACGCGCGGCGAGGGCGCGAAATGCGTCGCGGTCGAGCAGCCGGTCCGAGCCGGCCAGCTCCGCTGCGAGCGCAATCACCACAGGTCGCGCCTGGCTCGCCTCGGCGAGGGTCCCTGGATGAGCGAGCGCTCGCGCACTCGAGTAATCGAACAGGAACCGCAGCCGCGCTGGCACCTGCTCCAGGCGATCGACGCTCGCCGCGGCCGCCGGAACGATCGTCGCCAGAAATCTGGCATCCGCGTCCGTCAGGCTGGTCACCCAGCCGGACCGCTGGAGAAACGGCGCCGAGAGACGGACGAGGCGATCCGGAGCAGCAGTCTTCAGATAGTGACGGTTCACCCACGCCAGCTTCTCCACATCGAATACGCCGGCGCTGTGACCGACGTCTTCGATCTTGAACCGCCGCGCCAGCTCGTCGATCGGCAGCAGTTCCTGATCGTGTCCGGGTGACCACCCGACGAGCGCGAGGTAGTTCGTGAGCGCTTCCGGCAGGTAGCCCCGTTCGCGAAATTCCTGCACCGACGTGTCACCGTGGCGCTTCGAGAGCGGTGCGTGATCCTGCCCCATCACGAGAGACACGTGCGCAAACGCCGGCGGCGTCCATCCGAACGCCTCGTAGAGCAGGATCTGCCGCGGGGTGTTCGAGATGTGATCCTCTCCGCGGATGACGTGGGTAATGGCCATCAACGCGTCGTCGATTACCACGGCGAAGTTGTAGGCGGGGGTCCCGTCGGATCGCACGAGCACCGGATCGCCGATTACGTCGGTGGAGAAGCGTACGTCGCCGCGGACGAGATCGTGGAACGCCACCTCAACGCCGGGCGGCACCCGGAACCGGATCACTGCCGGTTCGCCATGCTCCACACGGCGCCGCGCCTCCTCGGGGGGAATGCCGCGGCAGCGACCGACGTACACCGGGGCACGGCCGTCGGCGAGCTGCGCCTTCCGATCGGCTTCGAGCTGATCGGCCGGGCAGAAGCAGCGATAGGCATGCCCTTTCGACATCAGCTCCACGGTGTGCGCGCGATAGATGTGCAACCGCTCCGACTGCCTGTAGGGTCCGTATTCGCCGCCGCGTTCGAGGCCCTCGTCCCATTCGAGCCCCATCCAGCGGAGGTCCTCGACGATCGCCCGCTCCGACTCGCGTGTGGATCGCTCACTGTCTGTGTCCTCGATGCGGAGGACGAACGTGCCGCCGGCGCCGCGCGCCAGCAGCCAGTTGAAGAGCGCGGTGCGAGCGTTGCCCACGTGCAGGTGCCCGGTCGGGCTGGGGGCGAATCGGAGTCTCATCGAAAAGTGGGTGGCGTCGGGGGTCGGGCCGACGTCAAGTCCTCAGCGGATACGGGTCACCAGCGCCACGGCGTGAACGGCAATCGATTCGCCGGTGCCCATCGAATCGACGCCCTCGTTCGTTTTGCCCTTGATGCTGACCTCTCCGGGGTCGACGGCCAGCGCGCCGGCGAGGTTGGCCACCATCGTCGCCAGATAGGGCAGCAGCTTCGGCTTCTGCGCAATCACGACCACATCGACGTTGGCGATCTCGAACCCTTTCTCGCGCACGAGCGCCGCCGCCCGGCGAAGCAGCTCGACGCTGTCGGCGTCCTTCCACGCAGGATCGGTATCGGGGAAATGCCGTCCGATGTCGCCGGCTCCCGAAGCGCCGAGGATGGCGTCGGTGACCGCGTGACACACCACGTCGGCGTCGGAATGCCCCTCGAGTCCCTTGTCGAACGGAATCGCCACGCCCGCCAGCACCAGGCGCCGATCGGGCACCAGCCGGTGCAGGTCGTAGCCGTTGCCAACACGTATGGACGGTCCCGGCCGACGGTGGGCGAGCAACCGCTCGGCCGTATCGAGATCGCGAGGCGCGGTGATCTTCAGGTTCAACGGATCGCCCTCGACGATGCGCACCGGATGGCCGGCCCGCTCGGCGAGCGAGGCCTCGTCGGTCACGTCGCCCGGTGCCGCCAGAGCGTCGCGTAACACCGCCACGCGAAATGCCTGTGGCGTCTGGGCCAGGTAGATTTCATCGCGCGAAAGCGTCGAGACGATAACGTTGTCGCGTACCCGTTTGACCGTGTCGTGAGCCGCGACCGCGGCAATGGCCGCACCCCATTGCGCCGCAGCTTCAACCGTCCGCTCGATGAGCGCCGAGGTCACGAGTGGACGCGCGGCATCGTGAATCACCACGACGTCGGCACGTCCTGAGACGATCGCGAAGGCATTGGCGACCGAGTCCTGCCGGCGCGCGCCGCCGGCCACGATGTCGATCGGTTTCCGGGCATCCTGCAGGTTGACCGGCGGATTCGACGCGAGCTCGGGAGGCAGCGCGACAACGATGTCCGTGACGCACCGGCTCTCCAGGAACGCGTCGACGCTGCGTTGCAGAATCGAACGTCCGCCAAGGGAAGCAATCTGCTTGGGATGGGCGCCGCCGAACCGTGTTCCTCGTCCGCCGGCCGCAATAATGGCTGAGACGTGCACTCGAGGCGATTCTACCGGCGGAGGCGCCGGGTCCGAAAGGACCCGGCGCCACGGACGCTTCCGGCGTCAGCGCTTGAAAGCCTTGCCCGCTTCTTCGATCACCTCGCCCACCTTTCGGCGCGCGGTACCAACACCTTCTCGAATCTTTCCGGCCGCCTCATCGGCCTGGCCTTCATCGTGCAGTTCAGCATCGTCGGTCATATCGCCTGCCGCCTGCTTCACCTTGCCCTTCAGCTGTTCTGCCTTGCCTTTGAGCTCGTCCTGGTTCATCACCCTTCTCCCTGTGAATCGCCCACCACACATCGGCGAGACGCAGAGGTACAGAGCATGAGGCGTGCCCACGCGAGGTCCGCTGTGGGTATCGATGAGCAGCTCCGTCATCGACGAGTAGTTATCGATGAGTAGCGGCGGACGGTCCGCCGGCCGCTCGCCCTACGACAGCCGACCAGTCTCGCGGGCTCCGGTGAACTGCGCCATTCTCGCCGCGGTGACGTCGAGAACCTCGACGAGCCTTCCGACTGCGTACTCGCGCGGTGCGAAGACGACGAGGATGGCGTTGACGGTAGACGTCGTCACCATCGTCCTCGCCGAGTCCGAGGTGGGATTTCCAAAGGGTCCCTGGCGGTCGGCAAGGGTGATGCGGTTGGCGACGTGGACGTCGTCCTTTCGGATGCCCGCGTACGACTCGCCCTCCCGACCGAGCCGCATCTCCACATCGCCTTCAACGTGGTCGGCGTCGTACAGACCGTACGGGAGCTGGAATTCGAGCGAGCACCAGTTACAGACGTCAACCATCGAGTTGATGCGCGGCAGCGGATCGCCACGACGCACGCGACGGAGGAGCGCTTCGGACGAGGGGCGCGTCTTGGTTGGATCCAGCCCCACGCGCTTGTACATCGTCCGGACCGCAGCAACTTCCTGAGGAGGGTTCATGCGCACCGCCGCTTCGGCGGCGGCAAGCGGCGCGTCGAGGCGCGGCTCGCGATCGACCACGCTCGCACCTGCCAGCCACAGCACGCCGGGGTGGACAATCGACGCGATCTCAGGTGCGGTGGTGAAGGGCATCCTTGGATCGTTCGGGTCGTTCGGATCGTTCGGGTCGTTCGGATCGTTCGGATCGTTCGGGTTCGACTGTGCCTTCCACGGCCGGCGTGATGATCCGCCGAACGCGCTCACCAAATTCGCGCGGATCGATCTCACCGAGATCGCGGGTGTCGATCGGCTCGTGGAAAACCAGGCGCACGAGGCCCTTACGAGCGGCGAGGTCGCCCTTTCGCATGATCTGGCGGGTTCCGACGATCGAGAGCGGAACGACCGGCAGCCCTGATTGCAACGCGATCTGGAAGCTCCCGGCCTTGAAGCGCTGCACCCGTCCGTCCGGGCTGCGGGTGCCCTCGGGGTAGACGATGAGCGAGAGCCCCTGGCTCAGAAGACGATCCGCCCACCCGAAGATAGCCGCCCGGTCGGGCCGCCGCCGATCGACGAGAATGTGCCCGGTGCGGCGCAGGTGCCAGCCGAGAAATGGAAATCGTCCAAGCGACTCCTTGGCGATGATGCGCAGCTGGTGCGGAAGCGTGGCGAAGAGCACGGCGGTGTCGTAGTGACTCTGATGGTTGGAGACGAACACGTACGATCGCCCATCGGCCACCCGATCGGCACCATCCACGAGAACCTGCACGCCACTCGTGAGCAGAATCAGCCGCGCCCAGGTCCGTGCGCACCAGTGCGCGAAGTAGCCGCGCTTCTCGAAGAGGCTGGATCCGATCGAGAGCGTACCGAGCACGATCGTGTATAGCCCGATGGCGGGAATGAGGAAGAAGATGGTTCGCCACCAGGCGTAGGGCGGGAGTCGCACGGTAGCTGTTGCCTCTTGCCTGCGATCGATCTACTTGCCGGCGGCCGCGGCCGACGACGGCGCCGCAGAGCGCTGTGCCGGGACACTCTGCGCGGCGGCGGCAGCGTCGATGAAACGGCCGAAGATCATCTTGCCTGCGGTCGTCTGCAGAACGCTCGTCACGACCACGTCGATGGTCTTGCCGATCATCTTGCGCGCGTTGTCGACCACCACCATCGTGCCATCGTCCAGGTAGGCGACGCCCTGGTTGTACTCCTTGCCTTCCTTGAGGATGAACACTTTCATCAGCTCGCCCGGCAGCACGACCGGCTTGAGCGAGTTGGCGAGCTCGTTGATGTTGAGGACGTCGACGCCGCGCAGCTGTGCCACCTTGTTGAGATTGAAGTCGTTGGTGACGATCTTCCCTTCGAGGGCGCGCGCGAGCTCGATCAGCTTCAGGTCGACCTCGCGGACCTCCGGGAAATCCATGTCGGAAACGATCACGTCGAGCCCGGCCATCTTCTGAATCTTCTGCAGGATGTCGAGTCCGCGGCGGCCGCGGTTCCGCTTCATCGAGTCGGAGGAGTCTGCGACCATCTGCAGTTCCTTCAACACGAACTGCGGGATCACCAGCGTGCCGTCCACGAAGCCGGTCTCGCAGATATCGGCGATCCGGCCGTCGATGATCACGCTCGTATCGAGCACCTTGTAGCGCTTGCGTGGCGCCGACGATCGGAAGAGGGCGGCCAGATTCGACGGCTCGAGCCATTCTCCCTTGCGGCCGCCGAGCACCAGGCCGAGATACGGCAGCGCCAGCAGGATGAGGCTGTGAAGAAAGACCACACGGCCGTTGCCGATGTTCGCCCAGTAGAGGGCGGCGCCGATCGTCTTGGCGGCGGCGAGACCAATGGCACCGCCGAGCAGCGCCCCCAGCAGATGCGGCACCGAGATGCGCTTGACGCTGATCTCGACGGCGACGATCGCGACCCCGAGCAGCAGTCCGAACGCCGCGTTGACCAGCGCTCCAGCCGCGAGCGGCTGCACCTGGTAGGCGGAATAGCCGATGGCCGCGACGAACAGAACCCGCGCGAAGACGAACCACGCCATAAAAGCGGACTCCCGGGTACGAACCTTAACGGTATGAAACCCGAACGTTAGAACCGCCAGCGCCGAAAATCAAGCGATCAACTGATCCAGCGCCTCGCCAATCGTCCGCACGCCAATCAGTTGGCATCCCTCGCCACCAGAGACGGCGTCGGACGGATCGACATTTGCCGCTGGAACCACCAGCCGTGTGAACCCCATTTGGGCGGCTTCGCGGGCGCGGAGCGCCGACTGCGGAACGCCACGGATCTCTCCACTCAGACCGACCTCGCCGAAAACGGCGGTCGACGGCGCCAGGCCGCGGTTCCTCACGCTCGACGCCACCGCGGCCAGGACGCTCAGGTCGGCCGCCGGCTCATCTACGGTCATGCCGCCGGCGATATTCACGTACACGTCGTCGCCGGCAAGCGCGAGGCCGGCGCGTTTTTCGAGCACCGCAAGGAGCAGCGACAACCGGTTCTGATCGATCCCGATCGCCATGCGGCGCGCGTTGCCGTATGTGCTGGTGCTCACCAGCGCCTGGACCTCGACGAGGATGGGACGCGACCCTTCGACGCAGCACAGAACGGCGGATCCCGGTGTGCCCGTCGCACGCTCGGACAGGAAGAGGCGCGACGGATTCGGGACCGGCTTGAGCCCCGACCCGGTCATCTCGAACACGCCGAGCTCGCTCACGGCGCCGAACCGGTTCTTCACGGCGCGGACCACACGATGCGCATGGTGGCGCTCGCCTTCGAAATACAGCACCGTGTCGACCACGTGCTCCAGCACCTTCGGGCCAGCCAGGCTTCCGTCCTTGGTGACGTGGCCGACCAGGACCGTGGGGATGTTCTGTCCCTTGGCGGCGAACAGGAACTGCGTGGCCGCCTCACGCACCTGGCCGATCGTGCCCGGTGCCGATTGGAACTTGATCGAGAAGACGGTCTGCACCGAATCGACGACGATGAGCGCTGGCTTCAATCTGGCGACCTCTTCCAGGATTCGTTCGATGCAGGTCTCCGAGAGCAGGTAGAGCGGCGCATTTCCGACACCAAGTCGATCGCCGCGACTCTTGATCTGATGTTCCGACTCCTCACCCGATGCGTAGAGGACCGGTCCGATCGCCCGGGCGAAATGAGCAGCGGCCTGGAGCAGGAGCGTGGACTTGCCGATGCCCGGCTCGCCGCCGAGCAGGACGAGGGACCCCGGCACGACGCCGCCGCCGAGGACGCGGTCGAACTCACCGATACCAGTGGTCAGGCGCGTGGCATTGGCGGTTTCGACTTCCGAGTACAGAGTCGCCTCAGTTGCGGTGCCGCCGCGTGAGTACCGGCTGCCCGCTGCGATCGCCACCGGCTCGCCGACACGCTCCTCCGACAATGAGTTCCAGGCGCCGCATTCCACACAGCGGCCGAGCCACTTCGGCGACTGCGCGCCGCACTCCTGGCAGACGAAGACGACCTTTGGTTTCATGCGCGGCACTTCCTTTAGACGCGACTCCTGGCATCCTGGGCGTCGGAGAAACGGAGGAGACGGAGGAACGGGACAAGCCCACACGGAGAAACGGAGTAACGGAGGAAAACGGAGTTCAGGTGCCTCCACCCTCATGCCGGTGGGCCCGCCGGCTTCGCCGGCGTCAGGGATCGAGGAGAACTTCGATCACAAGCACGCTCAAGCATCGGGCGCGTGTTTGTGATCGGCGTTCTCCGCGATCCCTGCCCGCGCGCAGCGCGGGGCCCACCTCGGAGTCCGGCGCTGTGACGCCCGTGACGTGACAGGCACTTGTTCAGCGTGACAGCCTCCGTTCGCCTCCGTTTCTTCGTTCCTCCGTGTGAGTTCGTCCCGTTCCTCCGTCCGCCTCCGTTCCGCCCCGGGCACGATTCATTCTCGCATCGTCGTGTACTGGCGTTCGATGCGCGATCCCAGACGGCACACGACTTCCCACGGGATGGCGCCAATTGCCGCCGCCATTTCCCGCGCGTCGATCTGCTGCCACGACTCGTGCCCCTGGCGGCCGAGGATCACGACCTCGTCACCCGGTTCCACCACGTCGACGCCGGTAACGTCGACGGTGATCATGTCCATCGAGACCGCGCCGACAATCGGCACGCGGCATCCTCTGATCAGGACCTGGCCACGGCCTGACAGTCGCGTATCCAGACCATCGGCGTACCCGGCGGGTATCACCGCGATCGTGCGCGGCGTGTCGGTCTGAAAACGCCAGCCATAGCCGACCCCCTCACCCGGCCGAAGGCCTTTGACGGCAACCACGCGACTCGAGAGAGACATCACGGGCACGAGCGGAAGCGTCGACGCCATCGGCGGTGGCACGATGCCGTAGAGCAGCAGGCCGGGACGCACGACGTCGAACCACGTGCGGGAATCGCGGAGGAGCGCCGCGCTGTTCGCCGAATGCCGCAATATCGGTCGGCCATCCGACGACCCGGCGCCGATACCTTCCGCCATCCTGATGACTTCGCGCGCCGCGCGCTCGAATCGCGCCCGCTGCTCGTGTATCAGCTCGCTCTCAGGCAGATCGGCCGATGCGAAATGCGTATAGATAGCGTCGAGCCGCAGGTTTACGCCGCCAAGCAGTTCCGGGACCGTGCGCAGGAGATTGTCGTGACGGAACCCGAGACGATTCATGCCGGTGTCGATCTTCAGGTGGTAACCGACGGTAGTGCCGCGGCGCGCTGCCGCCGCCTGCACGGCACGCGCGGCGCCAGGGGTCGAGATCGTCGGCGTCAGAGAAAAATCAAAGAGACCGTCGAGATCGCTGACGCTCAACGCGCCGAAGACGAGAATCGGCACGCGGACTCCCGCCTGCCGCAGCACGATCCCCTCTTCGATGTCGGCACACGCCAGCATCGTCGCGCCCGCCTGCTCGAGCGCGCGCGCCACGTTCGGCGAACCATGCCCGTACGCATTTGCCTTGACGACCGCGATGATGCCGGGAGGAGTGCTGCGGTCGGGTTCGGAAGCCGAAGCGAGGAAGCGGCGAACGGCTTCGAAGTTGCTCTTCAGCGCCTCGAGGTCGACTCGGGCTATCGTGCTCCGGATCATCAGATGCGTTGATTATTGATCCGCATTGCCAGCGCCTGACTCTCGCGGCTAGACTCGCCGTGCCCACGCGGTGATCCGGCCCCACGTCGCCCCACGTCGGGCGCAGCAGGTCCAGTGTCAGTCATCGGCGCGGCCTGCGAGGAGAAACGTCATGCAGATTCGCACCGGCTTGCTCGTCGTCGCGATGATTGCCGCGCTGTCCGCGGCGCTGGGATCGCAGCAGCCTGCCGCAACCCCGACGGCTCTCCCATCCCCGCCGGCCCGCGAACCGGCGTGGGCCTTTCCTGTCCAGGCCGGATCGCTGCCGGCCGAACCTGCCGGTCCGAAGACGCTCGAGGGCAGCAGCAAGCAGTACACGCCCAAGGAGATCGACGACCTCCTCAATCCGCCCGACTGGTTTCCCGACCAGCATCAACCCGCGCCGGCCATCGTGCAGAAGGGACGCGGGGACGCGCTGGCCTGCGGCTCCTGTCATCTGATGTCAGGCCTGGGCCACCCGGAGTCGGCAGACCTCTCCGGATTCACCGCGGCCTATCTCATTCAGCAGATGACAGACTTCAAAGCCGGAACGCGTCACGACTACGCGCGCATGAACGGCATCTCGAAGGCGGTCTCGGACGAGGAAGCGCGGCAGGCGGCAGAGTGGTTCGCCTCACTGCCCAGGCGGAAATTTGTCCAGGTCACCGAAAGGGCCATGGTGCCGACGACGTTCGTCGGACAGGGACGAATGCGCTTCCTCGACCCGAAGGGCGGGATGGAGCCGATCGGCGCTCGCATCATCACGCTGCCCGAAAGCCAGGAACGGGCACGGCTGCGCGACCCGAGGTCAGGGTTCATAGCCTACGTGCCGCCGGGCAGCATCGCGAAAGGCAAAGCCTTCGCCGAAAACGGCGGTGGAGGCAAATCGGTGGCGTGCGCCATCTGCCACGGCGAAGGGATGAAAGGACTCGCCAACGTGCCGCGGCTTGCAGGGCTGCACCCGATCTATATCGCCCGGCAGCTCCACCTGTTCAGGGACGGCACCAGAAACGGCCCCGACGCGCCGCTGATGAAGAGACCGGTCGCCAAGATGACCGATGCCGACATCCTGAACCTCTCGGCCTACCTGGGCTCATTGCCGCCGCAGTAGAAAGAAACGCCACCGAGGCACAGAGGCACAGAGGGTGCTCGGTCGGCAGCAACCGAGTTGAAGTCGAGATGACCTGCAGGCGGGCTCGCCGGCTGCGGCCGGCGACAGGGACCGAGGAGAACGCCGATCACAAACACGCGCTTGATACTCGAGCGTGCTTGTGATCGGCGTTCTCCTCGATCCCTGCCCGCGCGGAGCGCGGGGCCCACCTCGGAGTCCACTGAGAAATCGACCTCCGTTCCTCCGTTGCTCCGTGTGAGGCTTGTGCCGTTCCTCCGCAACCTCCGTTGCCTCAGAAGTCTTGAAGGCTTCAAGCGACGCCGAGCAACCGCGCCAGATTCCCCCCGAGGATGGCCGCCTTGTCGACATCGCTGAGGAAGGTCGCGTTGAGCACGAGATCGATCGTGACCGGCCAGTTGTAGGGCACGTCCGTGCCATAGACGATCTGGCTCACGCCAACCTCCGCAACCAGGTGCCTGAGCCCCTCGTCGGAGAAGACCATCGTGTCGACGAACAGCTCGCGCTTGAAGTAGTCGCGGGGGCGCCGCTTGTTGGCGCAGTTGGCCGAGGCGCGCACGTCGCACGCGACGTCGGTTCGTCCGAGATACGACGGCAGATATCCGCCCGCATGCGCGCCGCAGATCCGGAGACTCGGGAACCGGTCGAGCGTGCCGTCGAAGATGAGGCGCGAGAGGAAATAGGTGGTCTCCAGCGGGTTGCCGATGATGTTGCCGAGATCCCCGCGTCCGGCGAGCCTTCCTTCCCGGACGATGTTCTCAGCTCCACCCGGATGCATGAACACGAGCGCGCCGAGCTCGTCCGCCTTGGCCCAGAACGGGTCGTATTTGGGCTGCGATAGATCTTCGCCGTTGACATGGCCGCCGATCGTCACGCCGCGCAACCCGAGCCGCTTCACTCCGTCCTCGAGTTGCGCCGCGGCAAGATCGGGAAACTGCAGCGCGACGGATGTCATCGCCACGAACCGCTCAGGATAGGCGGCAACCCATTTGGCGAGCCCCTCGTTCTGGGCGCGCACGATCCGGCTGGCGAGCTCTCGATCGGCCGCGTACCACCAGAAGCCGTTGATGCTGAGCGCCTGGACGTCGACGCCCTGGGCATCCATGGTCCGCAGGCGCGCGGCGTCGAGGACGAGATTCGGGGCTGGTGCGGCGCTCGCCGCGAGCGGCGTGCCTTTCACCATCTCGATGGACTCGGAAACGGCGCAATGCGCGTGTACGTCGATCACGCGAATCGAACGGCCGCGAATCGACACCCTCCGCCGGCCGGCGGTGCCTTGCGGCGCCTGCGCAGATGACGCGACGCCGCCGAGCGCGCACGCACCGGCAGCGGCGGAAGCGACGGCGCGGACGAACTGCCTGCGGTTCGGCATCGATATGCCCCGCCACCGGGGTGTGCAGGACCAGCCTGCCTGAGTATCTACGCGCGTGGGCTGACGCGCGACATCTCCTCAGCGAGCCGAATCAGCGCCCGGCTGACGGCCATGTGCGCCGCGGCAGCACTGGGCTTGCCCAGCGCCGCAGCGACCTCGGCGTACGGGCACCCGAGCTCGACCCGGATGATGATGGCTTCCCGATCCTCGGGCCGAAGCCGCGCCAAAGCCGCCTCGTAGCGCTCGAGCGCCTCCTGACCAATGGCCATCTCCAATGGAGAGGGGTCCGGGGAGGCATTCTCGAGATCGAGGGCCTCGGCAGCCGGCCGCCGCTGGGCCCTTCGCACCTCGTCGCGAAGGCGGTTCACGAGCGCCTGGCGCAGGTAGGCCTGGAATGCGCCATCATGACGCGGCTCGAACGATTCGACCCGGCGCAGGACCTGAAGGAGCGTGTCCTGGACCAGATCCTGGGTGTCGAGGGCCCCCCGCGCCCAGGACGGCAGCCGGCCATGAGCCCAGCGGCGCAGCCGCGGCAGGTATCTGTCGCACAGCGCATCGAGGGCCAGCGGATCTCCGGATCGGGCCCGCCCGATCAGGACGAACGACGACTCGGAATCCGACGGTGGAACGGGACGCTCCTCCACGTGCGGCTCGGGCATCATCTTAACCTCTCCGGATGCTGACGAACGCCGAAAACGGCGGCGTTCTAACCGGAGTAACGACGGCAGGGCGCCCGAATCAACAGCTGTTCGATTTCTCGCGCCTGCACGTTTATTTCCCGTGATGGGCGCTGGTGTCCTTCAGAATTCGCCTTATAATCTGGTCCCCGCGTGGCCGGACGACTCCGCGCCGGCGGGTGCTACCGTCACATCACAGACTGTTCGTGGGGTGGGACCCCGGCTTGTGTCTGTACCAACAGACGATACGCCATTGCTCGCCGTCGCCGGGTCCGTCGCCGACGGCGCGGCCGTCGACTGGCGCTCAGCTGACACGCTGGCGCATTCTCGCGGGCACCAGGACCTTCTCGCACAACTGAAAGTCATCTCCAACCTGGCCGAAGCGCACCGGAGCGCCGCCGACGCCGCGGAACCTGTCGATCTGTCCGAGGTGACATTGCCGCCGGGCAGCATGTGGGGACCGCTCCGGCTCGAGCGCGAGATCGGGCGCGGACGCTTCGGGGCCGTCTACGTGGCCTGGGACCCGGCTCTCGAGCGCGAGGTTGCGCTGAAGCTGTTGTCCGCGAGGGGCGACACGGCCGCGGTCATTCAGGAAGGCCGGATGATCGCGCGCGTCCGCCATCCCAACATCGTCGCCGTGCACGGCATCGACCGTTTCGACGGCATCGTCGGCTTGTGGATGGAGCTCGTCGACGGTCTCACGATCAAGCAGGTGCTGAGTGCCAAAGGCGTGATGGGATCGCGCGAAGCGGCGCTGATCGGCATCGACTTGAGCCGGGCGCTCGCCGCGGTGCACCGCGCCGGACTGCTGCATCGCGATATCAAGACGCAGAACGTCATGCGAGAGTCTGGAGGACGCATCGTCCTCATGGACTTCGGCGCAGGAGAGATCAGAGCCGAGAGCCCTGCGATCCGGCGGCTGACCGGCACCCCCGGCTATCTCGCACCGGAGGTGTTCGCCGGCGAACCGGCCACCATCGCCAGCGACATCTACAGCCTCGGCGTGTTCCTGTACCACGTTCTGACGATGCGGTATCCGGTGGAGGGGCAGACATTCGAGGAGCTCGAGCGCGCCCACGCGGAGAACGCCACCGTTCCGCTCGCCGATCGCCGCCCGGAGCTGCCAGGCGCGATCATTCGAGTCGTCGAGCGGGCGCTGAGCATTGATCCTGCCCGCCGCTACCGGAGCGCCGGGGCGATGCAGCAGGATCTGATGGCGGCGCTCAACGAAGAGATCAACGTCGACGCGGCACCGCCGCGGATGAGCGTCGGGGCGCAGCGTTCGTCCCCTCCGTCCGTCGCCGTCCTTCCGTTCGAAAACCTCGGACCCGATCGAGACATCGAGTACTTCTGCAGCGGGCTGGCGGAGGAGCTCCTCACCGGGCTCGGCAAGGTCGAAGGGCTGCGCGTGGCGTCGCGGACGTCGTCGCTCGCCGTCCGTCAGACGGACAACACCGACATCCGCAGCATCTGCCGGCGGCTGGGCGTCGACACCGTGCTCGAAGGTACGGTTCGAAAGGCCGGTGAACGCCTGCGCATCACGGCGCAGCTCGTGAGCGCCGCAGACGGCTGTCACCTGTGGTCGGAAGGCTACGACCGGCAGATGTCGGACGTGTTCGCCGTGCAGGACGAAATCGCACAGAGCGTGGTCGATCGTCTGAAGCTGCGGCTGAACGAGCTGTCGCCGCGGCCGCTCATCAAGCGCTACACCGACAATCCACGCGCGTATCAGCTCTATCTGAGGGGCAGGTTCTTCTGGGCGCGGCGCTATCAGGGTGGACTCGGCATCGCCTTGCGGGAGTTCGCCAGGGCAATCGAAGAAGACGCCGGGTACGCACTCGCGCATGCCGGGCTGGCCGACGCCAATGCGTTCCTCGGGTTCTATTCGCTGCGTCACCCGCGGACGGCGTTTGCGGAGGCTCGCGCGGCTGCCGAGCGGGCGCTGGCCATCGACGCCGATCTGCCCGAAGCGCATACGTCGATCGCGCTGGTCAAGGTCGGCGACGAGTGGGACTGGCCGGGCGCTGAGAAGGCGTTCAGGCGTGCCATCGAGCTCGACTCGACACAGGCGCTCGCCCGCATCTACCTGTCGTGGCTGATGGTGGTAGAGGGCGACGTCGGTGGCGGGATCGCCGAGGCGCGCAAAGCTCAGGAGACCGAGCCGATGTCGCCGCTCGTCAACAGCGGCATCGGGCACACGTACTTCCTTGCCCGGCGCTACGACGAGGCGATCGCCGAGTGCCTCAAGGCGTTCGAAGTGGATCCATCGTCCATCGTGGCCACGTACGTCGTGGGCGCCTGCCGGGCCATGCAATCGAGGCTCGCCGAGGCGATCGAGCTGATGGAGCGTGCGGCGGCGATGTCCGACCGTGCGCCCTTCTACCTCGCGCTGCTGGGCAACCTCTACGCACGAGCGGGCGCCGGCGACAAGGCGAGAGGGCTGCTCGACGAGCTGAAGGGGATGACGAGCCAGCGCTACGTCCCGCCCCACAGCCAGGCCTTCATCTACGCCGGGCTCGGCGATCTGGAGCGCGCGTTCGAATGGCAGGCCAGAGCGTTCGCCGACGGCGCATCACCCTTCAATTACCTGTCACCGGTGATCGAGAACATGCACGCCGATCCGAGACATCTCGCGGAGATGCGGCGGATGGGCTGGCGATATTGATGGCGGCTTCCCCATGGCTCGAAGTGTCTTCACCGTCGTCGCCGAGATCGAGAGCACTGAAGCGATCGCAGATCTGAAGAAGGAGCTGGCGCAGATCGACGACGACCTCGCCGGCAACCCGATTCTCCCGCTGAGCCCGGACGCATTTCCGGAGCTTCACTTCGCCAGCTTCGTGATCTTCGATGGCGACACCAAACGGCCACGGCTGGTGTTCGAGAGCTCTGTCGACGGGCCGCGTGACGTGTATCTCCGCCGTGTCGCCGAGCACTCGGGCATCGACAAGATCTATCGCTACTGCAACGGCTATCCCGACTCACCTACGCCCAAGGCGCGGTTCGACTTTCTGAAGGGGAACGCCAAGTCGCCCAATCTGTATCACGTGAGCACTCCTTATCGAACCGCCAGGTCGATACGGGCCGACCGGGACATTCGCCAGTGGATGGATCGCCTGCTCAGTGGCGACACCGATCTCCTGGCACGCCAGCTCGTTCGCCCCGCGGCGGGGATCAAGCAGTACTGGCGATGGGAGCTCGCGATGCCGTGGGTGGCCGCACTCGTTGCGGTCGCGACGATCACGCTCGAGACGCTGCTCTACCTCTCCGTGATTTGGTCCTCCGGCATCGCGCGAAGCCTGTTGACCATCGCCGGCCTTGCGCTCGTCCTGACCGCCGGGGCGATGCTCGCGGCCAAGTTGCGGAAGAAGCCGTGGGTCGCCTTGCCGATCGCCGTGGTCACCATCGTGCTCGCGGCCTGGCTCTCGCGTTGGAACGACTGGCGCGGCGTCACCGTATGGAGCGTTCTCGCTGCTATCGACATGGCGATCGTCGGCGTGCTCGGGTCGCTGCTCGCGGGCAGCCTGTGGCGCGGCTCGCTGCCGCAGATTCGCGCCCGGGCCAGACACTGGGTCGTCGCGGCACTGCTGATCACGTGCGCCGCAGCGGCCTCGTTGATCAATCCGGATCTCCCGGTGAGCCTGTGGAACAACCACCGATTGTCCGTGACCGTCGCCATCATCGCACTCGTTGTGCTCCTCGTCGCCGGATTCGGGGCCGCCTTGAAACGCCGACGCTCGGAACGCATCGCGGCAATGCGCAGCGCCGGCGGCGACGCGTCGGTCGTTCCCCTATGGAAGACGCTCAAGGACATCAGCGGCTCGTATACGCCCGAGAAGCCGTCGTGGGTATCCCGCCTATCCAACTGGCGGTGGTGGTTGCTCCTCCCATCCGTCGTGCTCGCAGCGGTGCTGCTCCTGAAATCTGCATCCGCTATCGCCCTGACCGTGCTGGTCGCGATGTTCTGCGCGAAGGCGGCGTGGCTCGCGGCGCTCACGGGATGGCCGTCGGCAGACAAGGCGCGCGGGCAACGCACGAAGGGCGTCGCCTTCGTGATCGCCGCAATGGTCGCGGGAATTCTGCTCGTGCAGTCGTTGTTCGGTCTCCAGCGACCGGTCACGCCGATTCTGCAATTCTTTCACCTCGAATCGCTTTTCGGGCTCGAGACTTACACGGTGCTCCTGGCCATCGCCGTGGCATTGGGGCTGCTCGGGCTGTGGGTGCTGCGAGTACCGACGTCGGAACCAGCAGCGCCACGCCTGCCGGAACCGATGTCACCGGAGGCGGAGGAAACGCTCCGTCGCGTGATCGACCAGGAAGACCACGACGTGCAGAACCACATGTCGCTCGTCGCCGAAGTCGGTCCGCTGTGGCGGCGGGCTGTGCTGATGACCTTCCTGTTTCTGTTGAACAACATTTTCTATCGTGCCGTGCTGCCCGACGCATGGCGCGGCAAACTGTTCGGCCTCTCGACCGTGCACTGTGCGCAATGGGTGCTGCTCGACGGCGGCCGTTTCGTGTTCCTCTCGAACTACGACCACAGCTGGACGTCGTACCTGGATGACTTCGGCGCACATCTCGGTCCGGGCATCCAGAAGATCTGGGGGCAGTGCACAGGCAATCCGGGCACAGGCAATCTCGAGCGGTTCAAGAGATACGTGCGCTTGGCCATGGTGCCCTATAGCGTCTGGTACCGCGCGTATCCAGGTTTGAGCGTGCGTCAGATCTGGAACAACGAGCACCTCCGGTCCGCGCTGGCTCGGGAGATTCCGGAAGAGGAGGCTGTTCAGGCCGTGAGACGCCTTGGCGCGGCGCCCAAGGTATTGCCGGAGATTCTTCATGCTTCCCAGTGAGATCGTCCCGGAGTGGGCCGACATGCAGGGGCCGATCCTGAGCGCATATCCGCATCTCGATCGTGCGACCTACCTGCTGTACCACATCACGAACGTCGGCGACGCTCAGGACTGGCTGCGCTGGCTCGTGCCGGAGCTGACCCCGGCGTTGAAGAACGGGCGAACTCGGTCGTCCAGTGAGGCTGCCACGTCCGCGCCTTCCGCTGCCGCTGAAAAGCCGCCGTGCGTGAACGTGGCGTTGACCTATTCCGGTTTGACGACACTCTGCCGGGCGCGGAGGTGGACATCAGACGGGTTTTCCACGGCCTTCACCGAGCGGATCGACGGCAGCGGCCATCGCCAGCGCATTCTCGGCGACACGGGCCGCAGCGCGCCATCCGACTGGCGATGGGGCGGCCTCCATCGCCCGGTGGACATCCTGCTCATGCTGTTCGCGCCCGACGACGCGGCGCTGCGCGCGGCAATCGCGCGCTACACGCCTCACTCCGGCCTCGAGCTGCGGGCCGAAGTGCCGGCGGTCCCGCTCACAGCGATGGGCGGCCACGAACATTTCGGCTTCATGGACGGCATGTCGCAGCCGATTCTCACCGGCAGCCATGACGCCGAGCGCTTCCCGGAATCGCGGCATCTGACGGCGCTCGGCGAGGTCGTGCTCGGCTATCCGAACGCCGACGGCGTCGTTCCGGTCGTTCCCTCGGTTACGCCCTGCCCCACATTTGGCAGGAACGGCACCTACCTGGTCGCTCGCCAGCTCGAACAGCACGTGGGCGAGTTCTGGAGCTTCTTCCTCAGGAAGGCCGGCGACGACGCCACGGCCGCGGAGCAGCTCGCCGCGAAAGCGATCGGCCGGCAGCGCGACGGCACGCCGCTCGTCCCCTATACGACACGCGACGACAACGAATTCGGCTTCGCCGAAGATCCGCATGGATACGGCTGCCCGATGGGCGCGCACATCCGCCGCGCCAACCCGCGCGATACGTTCGACAACGAGAACGTCACCCGCGCCGCCGCCCTGGCGTCGAATCGGCACCGGATCCTCCGGCGCGGCCGATCCTACGGATCGACACACGAACAGGATCCGCTCAACGCGTCCGAGCGCGGCCTGATGTTTCTCTGTTTGAACGGCGATCTCGAGCGGCAGTTCGAGTTCATCCAGCAGGACTGGATCAACAACTCCGGCTTCGCCGGGCTGCTCGACGAGCGCGACCCGCTGCTTGGCGACCACCAGCGCGAGAAGGCGTTCACCATCCAGGGGCTGCCGTCTCCGGCACGCGTCTCGGGGCTGTCTCGGTTCGTCACCGTTCGCGGCGCGGAATATTTCTTCCTTCCCGGCCTGAGCGCTCTCAACCGACTCGTGAACGGGTTTGCAGGTGGAGGCGGCCATGCGTGACGCGAGTGCCACTGCCATCGCTCCGATCGATCGGGTGATCGGGCAGATCAAAGCAGGGCTCGAGAAACAGGCACCGACGCACGTGCAGCGCGACGCGCACCCGAAGATGCACGGGTGCGTGCAGGCCGAGCTCGTCGTCCGCGCCGTCGACCCGCAGTACGCACACGGCCTCTTCGCGAAACCGGGCACGCACCGGGCCTGGGTGCGGTTCTCGAATGCGTTCGAAAACCATCACGATCTCAAGAACGAGCCGCGCGGTCTCGCAATCAAGGTCCTCGACGTGCAGGGTGAGCGCGTCGCGCCGGTCGACGAGGAGAACTCGACGCAGGACTTCATCCTGGTCACGTACGGCGCGTTCTTCCTTCGTGATCCCAACGACTACCTCGAGTTCCTGCCAGCCGTCAAAGAAGGCTCGCTGAGCGTCGCCTGGTTCTTCCTCAAGCGCTTCAGCCGCTGGCGCGGCGGCTGGGCGCTCTTCAGGAGCGGAGCGGTCCTCGCCCGCAGTCCTCTCGCACTCGAGTACTTCTCTCAGACACCGTACAAGCTCGGGTCCGGCACGGTGAAGCTGAAAGCCGTCCCGCGACTGACGCCGGAGCTCAAACGGTCGCTGCCAGGGCCGATTGGATTCGTGCTCAAGCGTCAGGCGGCAGGCTTCGTGCTGATGCTCCCGAAGCTCAAGCTGGCAAAGCTGCTGGCCCAGATCGGTGGATGGGATCCCACGCCGGCGTCGGCCGCTGACTTCTGCGATCGACGCATCGCCGCCCACGACCTGCTCCGGCACGCGCTGATGTCGTTCCTGGCCGGCCACGACGCCTGGTTCGATCTGCAGGTCCAGCGCTATACCGACAAAAAGCGCACGCCTGCGGACGACGATACGAAGCTCTGGAAGGGATCGTTCGAGACGGTGGCCACGCTTCGAATCCCGCGCCAGGTCTTCTGGCCCGAGTCGGGCGTTCCTCACAGCGTCAACGAGGCAGCGAAGCAGCTGACGGAACTGGGCGAGAACATGTCGTTCAACCCGTGGCACGCGTTGAAAGCGCACGAGCCAGCGGGGGAGATCAATAAAGCTCGCAGATTGATTTACCCCGCAATCATGCGTTTCCGACGCTCCAGGAATGGCGTGGCAGCAGCGACGGTCCTGGCCCGGCAGTCAGCGCCGTCATACGAGCAGCTGCGCGCCTACGTGCAGGGCGGCACGGTGCCGGCCGTCGCTCCGGGACGGGTGCCGCCGTCCGTCTCCGACTACGTTCGTGGCAATTCCAACCCATGACACTTTTCTGCGTGCGCCTCATCGCCGCCGGATTCCTGCTGCTCGTCGCGGCAGCTGCTGCTGGCGCTCAGAGCACCACCACGCTCGTGGATCTGGTTGGAACCGTGCGCGAGGAATCGAGCAAGAAGGCGCTTCCCGACGTCGCCCTGACGATCGTCAATCAGGAAACGAAGGTCAGCTGGATGACCAGCAGCGACGAGAACGGCCGGTTCGTCATGCCTGGCTTGCCCGTCGGCCAGTACCGAATGACCACGTCGTTGACGGGATACTGGCCGCGAACCGTCGAGAACGTGACGTTGACGCTCGGCGAGCGTGTGGAGGTCGAACTGGTCCTCATCCCGTCAATCATCACGGACCATGTCGACGTGGTCAGCGAGGCGGAGGCTGTCTTGAGCGAGCGCTCGCCCGGCTCCGACGTCATCACCCAGGACCGCATCGACGCGCTCCCGATCAACGGACGTGACGTGCTCGATTTCGCCGCGCTGACGCCAGGCGTGTCTTTCGACGAGACGCCGCTGCAGGGACCGGCGCGAACCTCCGGGCTCTCGATGTCTGGACAGCGCGGCCGCTCGAACAACATCCAGGTTGACGGCCTCGACAACAACGACGAGACCGTGGGCAGCGTGCGGGCGCTCTTCAGTCAGGACAGCGTGCGCGAGTTCCAGGTCATCAGCGGTTCCCCCTCGGCAGAATTCGGGGCCGCCTCGGGCGGCATCGTCAACGTGGTGACCCGGAGCGGCACCGACGTCGTTTCGGGAAGCCTGTTCGGCTTCTTCCGTGACGATGCGCTCAACAGCAAGGCGTACTTCGAGAAGTTCACGCCTGCAGGCGACGCCATCGACATGTCCAAGGCGCCTTACAACCAGTGGCAGTACGGCGCAACCGTTGGCGGCCCGGTGAAGAGGATCAACTCGTTCTACTTCCTCTCGTTCGAGCGCGCCGATGTACGGCCGAGCAACCTGGTCACCATCGACGATCAGACGACGGTGTTCAATCCGTTCACCGGCCAGCAGCTGGGAACGCCGGCGCAAGTCATCAGGAACGCAGGCTTCCCGGTGGAGACCGGTAGCGTGCCGTATGAGACCGTGCTGAATCAGTTTCTGGGAAAGCTGGACCGCCATTCAGACAATCAGAGCTTCGGCGCACGTCTGAACACCGCCACCGAGCTCTACGAGAACATCGAGCCATTCGGGGGCCAGATCGCTCGAAGTCGAGGCGCCGTGCTCGAGAGCACCGACATCATGGGCGCCGGCTATCACACGGCGGTGCTCTCCCCACGCACGCTCAACGAGCTTCGCGGCCAGGTCGCGTTCCGCGATCAAATCGCGCGGTCGCTCGATCCGTCCTGCGGACTCTGCACCGACGAGAACGCCGGGGGCCCTACCCTCGAAGTCACCGGTTACGCCAACGTGGGACGGCAGCGTTTCACCCCTACCTACCGGGACAACACGCGCTATCAAGTCACCGACTCGCTGAGCCACTATCGAGGCAACCATCAGTGGCGTGCCGGAATCGACGTCAGCTACATCGATGGGCGTCGCCAATCGCTGCCGCTCCACTTCGGCGGCCGCTACATCTTCCAGGAGTTCAATCTGCCGACCGCTGGCGGACCGGTGAGGATCTCATCCATTCAGGCCGTCGCGCTCGGCCTGCCGGTCGCCTACGTCCAGGGCTACGGGTTCTCCGGCGCCGCAAGCGACTTCGGGCAGCTGGGGAGCTTCGTGCAGGACACGTGGCGTGCCGGCAGCTCGCTCACGCTCAGCCTCGGGCTCCGCTATCAGACCCAGTTCTGGCCAGCGTCGACGCTGGCGCCGGCAGGATACCCGGGCAGCTACCAGTTCCAGTCGGACCGCAATGACCTGGCGCCGCGGGTGGCAGTGACCTGGCGTCCCGGCAACAGCCGGACGACGACAGTACAGGGCGGCTACGGTGTGTACTACGACAACACGCTCACATCGGTGTTCGGGATCACGAAGTACATCAACGGCGGCAGCGACGGCGTCCGCACGCTCGTGCTGCGCGGACAGCCGTCGTTCGGCGCATGGGCGAGGCCCGGTCACCACCTCTCAGAGGCCGAGGCGCTGCAGATCACCAACGGCAGCTTCCCGAGCGTCGCCATCACCATCGATCCGGATCTGACGACGCCGTACGCTCATCACACAACCATCGGCGTCGAGCGCCAGCTCCCCGGGCAATTCCAGGTGTCGGCGCACTTCATTCACGTCCGCGGCTTCGGACAGCTCGGAACGATCGATTACAACCCGCTCGTCCAGTCACTCGGTGTCGATCGCCGGCCGGCCGATGTCGACGGCCGTGCCGGTACTTCGGCGTCGGTGCTGCAATACACGTCCTTCGGCGAGACGTGGTATCGAGGGCTCCGGCTGTCCGTGAGCAAGCGCCTGCCTTCCGGGCAGGTGATCGTCAACTACACGTTGTCGAAGGCGGAGGACAACTCCAGCGACTTTCAGACGGCGTTCCTGCCGGAGAACAACGGCCGCGGCCGCAACCCCGACGATCCCGACGGGCTGCCGCTCGACTTCAGGCCCGACGATGAACGCGGTCCCTCGCTCCAGGACGAGCGGCACCGTCTCGTCGCCACCGGCGTGTTCGCCGTGCCGGGTGGTATTCAGCTGGCGACGATCGTCGCAATTGGATCGGGCCACCCGTACAACATCGTGGCCGGCAGCGACTTGAACCGCGACGGCGATGGCGGGAGCTCTTCCCCCGATCGCCCGCGGACCGATCCAAACGACCCGGCCACCAGCATCGGCCGCAACGCCGGAAGGCTTCCCTCGTTTGCAACGGTCGATTTCCGCGTAGCCCGCCCGTTTCGCGTGATGCGAAAGTTGTCGGTGCAGCCGATGCTCGAGGTCTTCAACCTGTTCAACCGGACCAACTTCACGGGGGTGCAGAACGTCTTCGGGACCGGCGTCTATCCCTCGAACCCGTCTCCGACCTTCGGCCAGTTCACACAAGCGGCTGCGCCACGTCAGGTGCAGCTGGCGCTCAAGGTAGACTTCTGATGAATCCCGAGGCCCCGGCTCATCCCGGTAACACGCCGTATGGGCGGCTCCGCTACGAGCCGCAACCCGAACCGGATACCATCGCGCTCTGTCTGTCGGGAGGTGGCTTCCGCAACGCGCTGTTCCACCTTGGCGCGGTGCGCCGTCTGAACGAGCTGGGCATCCTGCGCCGGGTGACGACCATCTCGGCCGTCTCAGGTGGAGCGACGCTGGCGGCGCATCTTGCCGCAACCTCGCCACGCTGGGCGTCGCAGCCGCTCGACGCCGACGTGTGGGAGCGCGAGATCTCGGCGCCCTTCCGGCGCATCACGTCGGAAAACTTGAGCCTCAAAGCGGTCTTGAAGGGATGGCTGCTCACTGACTGGGGGACGAATAGTGCGGTGCAGACGCTTGCCCGCGACATGAAGCGCCGGGGTCTCGGCGCCATGCAGCTCAAGCATCTTCCCGAGCGGCCGCGCTTCATCTTCTGCGCGACCGATCTCGTGACCGGCGCCCCGTGGATATTCGACAGGTCGAGCGATGAGCCGAGGAGCGTCGCCATGGCGGCGGCGGTGTCGTCCTGGCTGCTCCCGCCGTTCAAAGCATCGACGTTCCGCCGTATCCGGCTCGTCGACGGTGGGCTATCGGACTATCGCGGCGTCGAGCCTGTCTGGCAGTCGCACGAGACGCTGCTCGTCTCGGACGGTGGCGACATGTACCAGCCGCGGTGGGGACACTCGCTGCTCTGGTCGCTGAGACGCCTGGCGGGAACGGTGTCGCATCACGCGCAGCTGTTCCAGAAGCGATGGCTGATGACGTCGCTCATGTCGGGCCGGATGAAGGGCGGCCTCTGGAGCATCGACAGCTCGCCGCTGCGCTTCCAGATGGATCGCGCGGCGCGCCTCTACGGCTACTCGCCCGAGCTCGCGCGCGACGTCATTGCCACCATTCGCATCGACTACGACGAGATGTCCACCGCCGAGGCGGCTGTCCTCGAGAACCACGGGTATCTGATGGCAGAGGCGGTGACGCTCGTGCATCTGAAGCAGCTCCGCACCATCGACGCGCCGCTGCGGATTCCGCACCCGGCCTGGATGTCCGAGCAGAAGGTCCGCCACGCGCTCAGGGATAGCTCGCGCAAAACCTGGCTCGGCCGTGGCAAGTGGCGCTTCTTCTCCAGGAAGGCAGCAGCGACGTTCAAGGAGACGCTGCCAACCGACGGCCGCGATGCGCTGCCGCCGCTCACACCCGCTCCGGCGCCGGCTCAATCGGAAACACAAGCCGGGTCGCCGGATCATCCGGTCGAAGCGCGCGTCTGACCCCCTTCGCCAGGCTGCATCGAGAGCCGTCCCGGGTTCGTGCCGCGGACGGCCCTGCCCAATCGCAGCCGCCGAAATCCAAATGTGTTCGATTGACCCAACCGCGGCGTTATCTGAATCAGGAGGTAACGCACATGCGGATTCGCAAATCGATCCTCGCGGCGTGCGGCGCTGCTCTCATCGTGCTCGCCACGACTGCGGGCGGACACGCCGCGTCGTCACGGACCTACTTGACCTTCGACAAAGCGGTGGCTCTGCCAGGTGTCACGCTCGCAGGCGGAACGTACCTCTTCGAGCGTATGGGCACCGGTAACGATCTGGTTCGAGTGTCGAGCCAGGACGGGGCCCGCGTCTACCTGACGGCGTTCACGCACGAGATCGCCCGGCCGGCCGGGTCGAACGCCGACCTGACGATCCTGCTCGGCGAGGCGTCGGCAGGAATGCCGGTGCCGATCAGGGCATGGTTCCCTGAACACGCTGACGCCGGCCGTGAGTTCATCTATCGGTGAGACACGAACGTGGCCACGTCAGCATTCAGCTCGCGCAGCGGAACGACCGGACCGGTTCGCGCCGTCTCCGGTCGTTCGCGTTCCTGATTCGAGACCAACCGCGCGAACCGAGCTAAAGCTCGGTTCTGCGTACGAGCTCGGTTCTGCGTACAAGCTCGGTTCTGCGTACAAACGACTACCCCTCGTACTGCAGGACGTGAAGTCCGGCGTTCCAGTCGCTCACGTACATCAGCCCGTCGGTCGTGACGTAAACGTCGGCGCTCTTCGCCGCCAGTGAGACGTTCGGCCGCGGATCGATGAGCCGGGCGGGCGTTGGCGGAATCCAGTACGCAATCTCTTTCGGTGCAAACGCGTCACGGATGTCGAAGACGCGCACGCCGGCGTTGTTGTAGGTCGCGAAGATCGTCTCTTCGCTGCGATAGCTGCCGGGCCGGTTCTCGTGCAGATTGTGCGGCCCGAAGGTGCCGAGCGCGCAGTAGTTGCGTTCCTGCGGCGTCGGCAGCGTGGAGATCGTCACCGGGTTCTCCGGCACGCGAACGTCGACCACCCAGGTGTAGAACGTCCCCTTCGCGCACTGTTCGGCATTCGCCTCGTCGGCGACCATCAGGAGGTTGCGACCCGGCAGTGGCATCGTGGTGTGCGTCCCGCCGGGAAAAGGCGGCGACCAGTTGACGTGCGATACGAGCGCCGGGCGAACGGGATCGCTGAGGTCGTGCACCGTGACGCCGCCGTCGCGCCACGCTCCATATCCGCGTTTGCCGTCGGTGATCATGTGGTGCAGCGCGACGCGCCGTCCTGGCGCAGTCGTCGACGCTTCTCCGGCGCCGCGATTCATACCGGGCAGCCACCAGCGGGCGACGACCTCCGGCCTGGTCACCTCCTCGAGGTCGACGATGCAGAGGATGTGATCGGTGAAGCCGTCGAAATGCGCGGCCACGAAGGCGTACCGCCCGCCAGGCCACCAGAGACGATTGACCCCGAGCCCGGGCATCTCGAGAAACGCGATCTCCTTCATCGCCGGCGGCCGCGAGATGTCGTGAATGCTGAGGCCCGAGCGGAACTTCCGCCGGTTGGTGATGCTGTCGGCGAGCGCGTTCTCGAAGTAGCTCCGCAGGTTGTCGTACGACTGCATGGCGACGATGTTGGCGCCGTTGGCGACGAGCAGCAGATCGTCGGCCACCTGCAGGTGGTGAGTTCTTGTGAAATCGCCGCCGGTGAAGAAGCCGACAGGCTTCAGCTGCCGCGGGTCGCTGGCATCCAGGATCGTCAGGCCGTTGCTGAACATGTGGCCCACGTACAGGTGTCGCCGGTTCAGCATGATCTGCACGCTGTCGGGACGGCCGCCGAGGTCGCTGTACGACACGTGGCGAATGCGCCGGCCGATGCCTTGCCGTGGAACCGGCGGGTCGGCCTGACGCGCCGCCTGATCGAGGAACGGCAACGCGGCGAGTCCCGCGAGTGACTTCAGGTGCGCGCGGCGAGAATGGGACATTGACGATTTGAGGATCGAAGATTTAGCGAATAACCATTGACGGATCTACGCATTTACGAATTTGAATTGACGAATTGACGAATTGACGGATTGACGGATTGACGGATTGACGGATTGACGGATTGACGGATTGATGCAACGCGCTACCTGGTCACGGGATCGATGCGAAACGCGTACGCCGCGCCGGCTTCAGCGGCTGAATTGTCGGCCTGGTTGCCGTTGAGGCCGGTGGCTGCGCTGTCTTCGCCGCGCGCCGTGACCATCAGCGTTCGTCCCGTCCGTTCGAGCGCCACGGCACTTCCGAACTCGTCGAACGCCTCCGTGTTCGAGCCCTTGATGTACGCCTGCTGACGCCAGGTCGTGCCGGTGCGCGTGAAGAGATAGACAGCTCCGGCATCCGTCGCCGAGTCGTCGTTCTGCCTGCCGTTGATCCCTTTCGCGGCGCTGTCCTCGAGCGGTGCAGCGATCGCCGCCGTGTTGCCGTCGCCGCTCAGCGCGACACGCGCCCCGAACCAGTCGTTGAAGCCGGTGTTCGACGCCTTGATGAACGCCTGCTGCGACCAGGTGCCGCCCGTTCGCACGAAAACGTAGGCCGCGCCCATCGAGAGGTCCTCGCGCCAGTCGGTGTCGCAGCCGGGGAGATTCACGCCGGTCGCGGCGCAGTCCTCGTCGAGCGATCCGACCAGCAGTGTATTGCCGTCGTCGCTCAACTTCACGTCCACGCCGAACGAGTCCTGCGTTTCAAGGTTCGACGGTTTGATGTAGGCCTGCTGCGACCAGACGGCGCCGGCGCGTGTGAACACGTACGCGGCGCCGGCGCCGGCGCTCCTGTTGTCGGGAGGCGCGTTGATCGAACGGCCGGAGCCGTCTTCGTCGAAGCTGCCCACCGCCAGCACGCTGCCGTCGGCATTCAACGCCACCGCGTAGCCGAACATGTCGCCGGCATCGATGTTCGCCGACTTGACGTACGCCTGTTGCGACCATGTCGTGCCGGCGCGTGAGTAGACGTACACCGCGCCGGCGGATGCGGCCGAATTGTCGGCCTGGTTCCCGTTGATGCCGGCCGAACCGCTGTCCTCGGTCAGCGCGCCGACGGCCAGTGTGTTGCCATCGGCGCTGATCGCCAGTGAGAAGCCGAACTGGTCGCCCTCGCCGAACGCATCCGCGGTGCCGGCTTCGCCCGTGTTGGACGCCTTGACGTACGCCTGCTGCGTCCACGCGGCGCCGCGGCGCGTGAAGACATACACGGCGCCGGCTTGCGGGATCGAGCGGTCGCTCTGATCGCCATTGATGCCGGTGGCCTTGCTGGCTTCCCAGTGGGCCGAAATGGCCAGCGTGTTGCCATCGGCGCTGAGCGCGACCGAGTGTCCGAATTCGGCGCTGTCCTGGGGATTCGACGCCTTGAGGTAGGCCTGCTGCGCCCAGCGGTCGCCGTTGCGAATGAAGACGTACGCCGCGCCGGCATCGAACTCGGAGTTGTCTCGCTGGTTGCCGTTGATACCGCGGGCGTTGCTGCTCTCGTGCGGGGCGCCGATCACGAGCGTGGTGCCGTCGGCGCTGATGGCGACTCCCTGGCCGGTGTGGCCCTGATTCACACCGCCGCAGCCGAAGTGATCGGATGCCTCGGGGTTCGACGCCTTCAGGTACGCGACCTGGCGGACGCTCTCGGTCGCGGACGTGTTGGACGGCGCTTGCGCCTGCGCGTCGCCGCGGATCGTCACGCCGGCGAGCGCACAGCAGAGAACACCGAGCGCCGCTCTCGTCCTGGTCCGCCTTCCCCACCTGACGAACGACGGTATGCGAGGCACGGCTACTGGTTGTTGAGAGTGCCCTTCGGCCCGGTTGGCGCCGGCTGTCCGAAGTTCGCTGTGCGGAAGATCTCCTTGCCGGTGTCGCTGACGACGATGTTGGCGCGCTCGGTGAGGTTGAGATACGGAGCGCCGCTCTTTACGCGCCGGCCGATCATCGTCAGCTTCATCCCCTTCTTGACGGTGGATGGCGTCCAGCCGAACTGCTTGATGAGCGGCTCGCGCGCGCCAAGTTCGGCCGTCCAGCGAACGGGCTTACCGCCCTCATCGACGTCGAAAATGATGGCGACGTGCGGATTCACCATCTGAATCTCGACAACGGTGCCGGTGACGGTGATGACTTCCTGGTTGTAGCGATCGGCGTCGCCATGATGCGCGCCGACGGCAATCGAGGCTCCGACCAGACCCGACAACAGACAGCACAGCCATCGCGCGCGTGTGGTCATACGTCACACCCCCGGACGCGACAATCTCTCACTGTGCCGGAGGTCTGTCAAATCACGTCCCCGGTGCATGCCTGACTCGGGATCCGGGGCTCGAGCGCTCACGCCCGCGCGTTGGCGGCGCACACGAACTTGCAGGCCGCCATCCGCGCCCTACGAACGGTTGCCGCTGGGCGTGGCCTTCACAGTGACGACCTCGTTCACCGGCGCAAGACGCAGTACCGCGGCGCGTGCGTTGTCGCCCGGCTCGATGGTCGCCTTGTCGATGTACGGCGAGAAGCCGGGGAACCGCACCACGATCTCCGCCAACCCGGTCGCGAGCGCCGGAAAGACGACGACGCCTGAGTCGTCGGCCGTGGCGGTGACGCCAGGGTTGCCGTCCAGCGTGAAGAGGGTCACGGTTGCGCGCGGAAGCACCGCGTTCGTCTGGTCGACCACGCGGACCCTGAGTTGCGCCTGGGGTTCCGCCTGAGCAGTGGAGGCCAAGTGGAGCAGGAGAGCAGCCACGGGGAGCAGTGCAGCGAAGGCAATCTTGATTCTCATGCCCGGATAGACGGATCCGGCGGCCGTGGAGTTACTAAGCGCGCGCAAAGATCTTGTTAAGCATGCAAAATCAAACACGAAGGCCGCTTCGCGCGGGACACGAAGATCACGGTGGTCGGGGCTCGGGATCCGGGGCCCGGGGCCCGGGGCTCGGGATCCGGGGCTTGCGATCCGGGGCTCGGGATCCGGGGCCCGGGATCCGGGGCTCGGGATCCGGCAGAGGGCCCGAATTTATCGCTGTCGTGTGTCTCGTGCGTGGCGGAAAGCCTTCGTGGGCTCGATACCCAGGACGCGCAGCGCCCTGTCGGCCTGGCCCGGCCAATCACGGTTGGCGAGCGGACTCGCGGGACTCGGATGCGGCACGCTGCCGATCACGCCGCGGAAGCCGGGGAGCGCCTCACGGGCGCGCCTTTCTGCGAACCCACCGACGCCGATCACGGCCTCCGGCTGGAGTTGAAACACGATTCGACGCAGCGCGTCGTCACACGCGGCGAAGAGCGGCAGCCGTTCCTGCGCAGGAAGGTGGTCGGGCGTACGGTTGCGGCCCGTTTCCTCCATGAAGACCAGCGGACAGTAGTTGGCCACGAAGAAGTGGCGGAAGAACGCATCGGCCGTGCCGAAGCGGTCGCGCACCCAGCCCCAGAGACGCGTGCCGCTCACCTCGGCGCGCGGGCAGTCGAACCCGAGCACGAGACGCTTCGGATGCTCGATCTGCGGCTTGCCGACCGGGGCCTCGATGCCGAGGAAGTCGCGGACCATCGCGACGTCGCCGAACGGCACGCCGGTCTGCGCCATGCCGAACGGACCGGGATTCATGCCCACCAGCAGCACACGGCGCGTGCCGGAGCCGTACTTCGCAAGGTAGGCTTCATGCGAGCGGCGGGCGTACTCGAGCGGGTTGTAGACGTGAGTCACGGGCGGCGCGAATGACAGCGCGCCCACGGCCGCCGAGAGGCGGCGTGACGCCGTGACCAGGCTCATGCCCTCGAGCGTCTCACCGAGGCGCGCGGCTACTTCCAGGCATCGATCGCTTTGCGCTGCAGCGACTCGGGGCCGAACTGCATCACTTCGATCTGGGCGCCGTCGCGATCGGTAATGCGGGTGAAGTCCGCTTTGGCCGACGTCAGACCGGGATTGGCGGCGGTGACGCCCCGTGCGCGCAGGTCAGCCACGGTGGCAGCGACGTCGTCGACCTCGATGCCGAAATGCGTCACACCAGTTGGCTGATTCGGTCCGGCGGGAATCAGCTCGAGGAACGTCTCGCGACTCAGCTGCAGGTACGTGAGGCGCGGCCGTCCGTCGGCATTCCGGATGGTGTAGGCCTCCCGGATGCCGAGCGTCTTCGTGTAGAAGTCCAGCGCCTGCTCGTAGTTGGCAACGCTGATCCCGACGTGGTTCAGGCCGCGCACGTGGCCGCCCTGGGCCTCGGCGATTCGGACACAGACGGCGCCGACGAGCAGGCCTGCGATGAACAGACTGGTGCTTCTCACGCGTGTCCTCCCCTCGATGCCCTCAGTCGCCGTGGAACGACATCGCCAGGAGAACAGACGAGGGCACAAGGTCTCTACTTCTTGTCGGGTGTCACCGCGTCTTTGACGCTCGAGCCGACTTTCTTGCTCGTGTCGGCGACCGCGGTACCTGCCTTCTTGCTGCCCTCGGCCACCTCGGTTCCCACCTTCTTCGAGGTCTCGGCCGTCTGCGACCCGACCTTCTTGCTCGTGTCGGCGACGGCGCTGCCGGCCTTCTTGCTGCCGTCGGCGACTCCAGCGGTTCCTTTCTTCGTGGCGTCCGCCGTCGCCGTGCCCGCTTTCTTGCTGGTATCGGCGACCGCCGTCCCCACCTTCTTGCTGCCCTCGGCGACGTCAGCGGTTCCCTTCTTCGTCGCGTCCGCCGTCGCCGTACCCGCTTTCTTGCTGGTATCCGCGACTGCTGTGCCGGCCTTTTTGGTGCCTTCGGCCGTGGCGGAACCGGCCTTCTTGGTTGCGTCAGCAGCTTCCGAGCCGGCCTTCTTGGTGCCCTCGGTCACCGCCGAGGCAGCCTTCTTGAGCGGGTTCGTGGAAGCCGGCTTGGAGGCGTCCTGCGCGTACAGAACCGGGAACGCGCTCGCGAGGACTGTGCAGAGGGAAAGCGTCATCAGTTTCGTGTGAGCACGCGTCGTCATGGGAGGTCCCTTCTGTCATCGCCCCCGCCCATTGCTGGTTACGTCGCCTTGCCGATGAGCGATGCACTCGGCAATATACCACCGCGTCCGCCCGTCCGGCCGACGCGGTTGGCGTCTCTTCCCGAGGCGCAGCGCCTGAGGTTACGCTTGCCTTCCGGGCTGAGCCGACCGGATTCGGCCGTCAATGTTTTCTGCGTTTTCTGCGCTCGAGTGACCCGATGACACTCCCATCGACACGCGTCCTCACCGTTCTCGGCGCCGCACTCTCGATCAGCCTGCTGGCGCTTGCCACGCTCCGAGGTCAGGCCGCGCAGCGGCCGCTGATGGCCGAAGACGTGTTCAAGAACGTCCAGGTGCTCAAGGGCATCCCGGTCAACGACTTCATGGGCACCATGGGGATCTTCTCCGCGGCGCTCGGCATGTCGTGCGAGGACTGTCATCGTTCCGGCGACAGCAGCTGGCAGAATTACGCCACCGACAGCCCGCGCAAGCAAATGGCACGTCGCATGGTGGTGATGATGGCCGCCATCAACAAGTCGAACTTCGGCGGACGCCAGGCGGTGACCTGCTTCTCGTGTCACCGCGGCAGCCAGCGGCCGCAGCTGATGCCGAGCATGACCATGCTCTATGGCGCGCAGCCGCTGGACGATTCGGGCGGCATCATCGAACAGGCGCGCTCGGCGCCATCGGCCGATACCGTGTTCGACAAGTACATCGAGGCGATCGGCGGTGCTGCCCGCGTCGCAGCGCTGACGAGTTTCACTGCCACCGGGACGAGCGTGGGATATGGACCCGACGGGGACCAGCGCCCGCTCGAGATCTTCGCGCAGTCGCCGAACCGGAGAACGACGGTCGTCAGTACGCCGAGCGGAAACAGCACGACGACCTACGATGGCACCAACGGATGGATTGCAGCCCCGCATCGGCCGGTGCCGGTGCTGGCGCTCGCCGGCGCCGATCTCGACGGCGTTCGACTCGACACGGAGCTGTCGTTTCCGGCGCGCATCAAGCAAGTCGCCGAGAAATGGCGAGTGGGCCTGCCCGCCAGCATCGACGATCGCGACGTCCAGGTCGTCCAGGGTACCGGCCGCGGCGGAGTGACGGCGACGCTCTACTTCGACGCGGAATCCGGTCTCCTCGTACGCCAGCTTCGCTATGTCGGCTCGCCCGTCGGACCGGTGCCGACGCAGGTGGATTACGCGGACTATCGCGACGTATCAGGCGTGAAGATGCCGTTCCGCTGGACCGTGACCTGGCTGGATGGGCGCGACACGATCGAGCTGAAAGAGGTGCGGCCGAACGTCCCGATCGACGCAGCCAGGTTTGCAAAGCCAGCCGCGCCATGAACCGTCGGACAACCGTCGCGGAACCGTGCCCTTCGTGTCCTTCCTGTGTGCCGGAAGGCCTTCGTGGTCTCTATTGCGCCAGGTTCGCGAACCGCGTCTGCTCGCGGAGGAACGCGAGGCGCACGACGCCGGTCGGGCCGTTGCGTTGTTTCGCGAGGATCAGCTCCGCCGTGCCGGCTTCGGGGTTGTTCGGGTCCCGGTTGTACACATCGTCGCGATAGATCAGGATCACGACGTCGGCGTCCTGTTCGAGCGCACCCGACTCGCGGAGGTCGGACAGTTGCGGCCGGTGATCCGAGCGGGACTCCGGCGCACGGCTCAACTGCGACAGCACGATGATCGGGATGTTGAGCTCCTTGGCGAGCCCCTTGAGCGAACGCGAGATCGAGGCGAGCTCGAGCGTCCGGTTCTCGAAGCGCCCGCGTGCGCTCATCAGCTGGATGTAGTCGACGACCAGCAGGTTGAGGCCGTGCTCGGACTGCAGCCGGCGAGACTTGGCTCTCATCTCCAGCACGCCGATGTTGGCTGTGTCGTCGATGAACAGCCGCATGCCGCTCAACGTCTCGAGCGCGTGCGAGATGCGGCCGTAGTCCTTCTGTCCGATCGCGCCGCTCATCAGGCGATGGCTGTCGATCTGCGCCTCCGAGGTGAGCATGCGGATGAAAAGCGACTCCCTCGACATTTCCAGGCTGAAGAATCCCACCGTCAACCCGGGCTGCGTGGCCACGTGCTGCGCGATGTTCAGCACCAGACTGGTCTTCCCCATCGACGGCCGCGCGGCGACGATGACGAGATCGCCGCGCTGAAACCCGCGCGTCATCTCGTCGAGATCGACGAATCCCGAAGGCATTCCGGTGATGAGCCGCTTCTGCTCGAACAGCTGCTCGATCTGAGGGTAGCTGTCCTTGACGAGATCGCTCATCGCCACGAATCCGGCCTTCAACCGGTCGTCGGCGATGGCAAAGATCGCGCTCTCCGCCTCGTCGAGGATCAGCTCCGCTTCCTGCTCGGCCTCGTAGGCGTTCGTCACGATCCGGTTCGCCGCGTAAATGAGCTGGCGAAGCGTGGACTTCTCTTTGACGATGCGCGCGTAGTACTCGACGTTGGTCGCGCGGGGAACGCCGTCGGCGAGCGAGGCGATGTAGGCGGGTCCGCCCACTTCGTCCAGTTCGCCGGCGCGCGACAGTTCTTCCTTCAGCGTGATGAAATCGATCGCCTGTCCGCGCTCGTTGAGCGCCACCATCCGATCGAACACGCGCCGGTGCGCGTCGCGATAGAAATCACCGGAGTCGATGACCTGCGCCGCCAGATTGAACGCGTCGTTGTGCACCAGGATGGCGCCGAGCACGGAACGTTCGGCATCGAGATTGTGCGGAAGCGTACGCTCCGCGGCAGCAACGACAGCTTCGGCCATGAAATGGAGAGCAGGAGTTCGTGCGGACTAAGCAGTGTAACAAAAATTGCATTGCGATGATCCCACGAGGGATTAAGAAACTGCGATCGGCCGTCGCGTGATCGGGAGCGTATCGTTCTTCACATTCACGCGCTTCGACCATCTGACCGAACATCAGGCAGTCGGCTGCATGACCTGCGAGTTGTTGCATTCGTCCAACGCGGAGATCGTTCTCCGCGGTCTTGACGATGCCCCTCTCGCGCTGGCGGCAGAGACGCCGTCGCCGGTGTCAACGGATCAGCGAGCTCGCGGCAACTCGACTGGCAGCGGGCGGCATCGGCGTTGCTGGAGGCACGGGCTGCACGCGTGGACGCCGCGCGCGCCGCAGAACGCTGCCGGGTGTCCACGATGTGACCGTCGCGACGGACGTCTCGAATGCATCTCGCACTGCACGGCGGAAGCTGCGATGGAGTGTTCACGCATGGTCGTGATCGCGGCTGCTGCCGAAAATCCAGCCGTTATCCGCACCTGGCTGCCGCGTTTTTCTCCGGGATCCTCTGCGCGTCTGACAATCCGTTTCCGCGATTATTCAAGCCCCGCCGCTGAAGTGTTGAGGTAGGATCGCGGCGCCATGGCGCTAACGCCAGGGACGCTCCTCGAATCCTGCGAGGTCCTCGAGCTGCTTGGCATGGGCGGCATGGGCGAGGTGTACCGCGGCCGGGACACGAAGCTCGGTCGCGAAGTCGCCATCAAGGCGCTGCCTGACACGTTTGCGAACAATCCCGAGCGGCTCGGACGATTCGAGCGCGAAGCGCAGGTCCTGGCGGCGCTCAACCATCCCAACATCGCCGTCATCCACGAGCTCAAGGAAGTCGACGGCGCCAAATATCTGATCCTCGAACTGGTCGAGGGCGAGACACTGGCGGAGGTGATCGCGCGAGGACCCGTGCCGGTCGCCGAGGCCATCGCCTTCGCACGGCAAATCGCTGAAGCGCTCGAAGCCGCACACGATCGCGGCGTCGTCCATCGCGACCTCAAGCCGTCCAACGTGAAGATTACGCCCGAGGGCCGCGTGAAGGTGCTGGACTTCGGGCTCGCCAAGATCCACGAGTCCTCCAAAGCGCCGCCGGGCCTGTCGCGCTCGCCGACCCTGAGCGCAATGAACACCGCAGCCGGCGTGATCCTCGGCACCGCTGCCTACATGAGCCCGGAACAGGTTCGCGGGAAGGAGGTCGATCGCCGCGCCGACATCTGGGCATTCGGGTGCGTGCTGTACGAGATGCTCGCCGGCAAGAAGACGTTCGCGCAGGGAGAAACGGTCTCCGATACGCTGGCCAACATTCTCGCGCGGCACCCCGACTGGGAGTCGCTGCCTGCCGAAACGGCGCCGAAGGTTCGGGCGCTGCTCGAGCGGTGTCTTCGCAAGGATCCATCGCGGCGCCTGCAGGACATGGGCAACGCGCGCATCGAGCTCGAGGAAGCATCCGGCGAGACCGATACCGCGGCGGCTCCGCCTTCGAAGCGCCGGGAGTGGGCGCTCGCCGCAGCGGCGGTGCTGTTGTGCCTTTTGACCACAGGACTGGCCGCGCGGCTCATGTTTGCTCCCACCCTCGAGTCGCCGATGCGGCGCTTCGAAGCCACGCTTCCAAACAATCTTGCCGGCGACAGCGGCGTGGTGCTCTCGCCCGACGGCCTGAAGATCGCGTTCGTGACCAGTCAGCCGGCGCAGATCTGGGTGCGTCCGCTGGAAGCCGCGCTCGCCGAACCGATCCCGAGCACGGAAGGCGTGACCGGCTCGAACATCTTCTGGTCGGCCGACAGTCAGGACATCGGCTTCTTCGCGGACGGGAAGCTCAAGAAAGTGGCGGCGACAGGAGGACCCGCCCAGACGCTGACCGCCCTGCCCGGCGGAGGGAGCTACTCCGGGAGCTGGGGCGCCAAGGGCGTTATCCTCGTGGCCTCCGAGACGACGCCAGGCGGCCCGCTCCTGCGTATCTCCACGGGCAGCGGAGGCGAGGCAACGCCGGCGACAGAGCTGGACAAGGCGCGCAAGGAAACATCCCATCGCTTTCCGCAGTTCCTTCCGGATGGCAGGCATTACATATTCCTCGCGACCGGTGCCGACGCGCGCGATCGCGTGGCGTACGTCGGCGATCTCGAGTCGAAGGAGCGCGTCCGGCTACCGGGCGTCGCCGCCGAAGCGAAGTACTCCTCGAGCGGCCACCTCGTGTTCATCCGCGACGGCGCCTTGATGGCTCAGGTCTTTGACGTGAAAGGGTTCACTCTTACGGGCGCTCCCTTCTCCATCGCAGATCCGTTCGCGCCTCCCGCGGCCCTTACTTACCCCTTCTCCCTGTCGATGACAGGATCTCTGGCCTTCCGGACCAATCCGGTCGGAGGCGGCGGTATCGGCGGCGGCAACACGCTGCTTGTCTGGTTCGACAAGGGTGGCTCACGGCTGGAGCCTGCCGCCACCGAAGCGGAGTTCCGGGGACCCGAGCTATCGACCGACGGAAGGTACGTGGCCTTCGGACGAGGTGCGCCGTCCGACATCTGGATCCTCGATATTGCGAACGCGCGCACCGATCGCCTCACCACTCACCCGGCTGACGATCAGAACCCGCGCTGGTCTCCTGACGATACGAGGATCGCGTTCGACTCCGCTCGCGACGGCGTCGCCAACCTTTATATACGCACGGTCGGCGTCGTCGGGGATGACACGCTGGTGCTGAAGACGGATTCGGCGAAGACGCTGTCGGAGTGGACGGGCAACGGGAAGTATCTCGTCTACACACAGGACAACGACATCTGGGCGCTGCCACTCACCCCCACTGACCGGAACGCTGATGGAAGGAAGGATGAGGGCAAGGCCGAATCACCGAAGCCGATTCAAGTGACGAAGACTCCCTTCATCGAGCTGACACCGAGAGTGTCGCCGGATGGGCGGTGGGTCGCCTATGCGTCGAACGAGCCGGGAGAGTACCGGATATATATCCGGTCGTTTCCAGAGCCCGGCGTGAGGCAGCCTGTGTCTCCTGCAGGTGGTCTCGAGCCGCGCTGGAGCCGGGACGGAAGGGAGCTCTTCTACTACACGGGCAACCAGTTTCCATACGTCTCCGGAAGCGGGCAGGTATGGGCGGCCTCTGTTGACGCCGGACCTTCGCTGAAGATTGGCGCCCCTACGGTACGCGTGCAGCGGGGCATTCCCGGCACGACCAGCTACAGCGTGACGCTCGACAGACGCTTCTTGCTTCAGACGGCTCTCGGCGGTGGCGGCCGAGGCCTCGGGGGCCGGCCGGTGGGTACCAATCGAGAGCAGCCGGTGATTACGTACATGCTCAACTGGGCGCGTGCGCCCCGCTGAACGGCATCGCGAATGGGAATTTCAGCCGGCACGCAACTCGGCACCTACGAGATCGTCGCGGCAATTGGCGAAGGCGGGATGGGCGTGGTCTATCGCGCCCGCGACTCGAAGCTTGGCCGCGACGTGGCGGTCAAGGCACTGCCCGACATCTTCGCCCTCGACCCGGAGCGGCTGGCCCGCTTCGACCGCGAAGCGCAGGTGCTGGCAGCCCTGAACCATCCCAATCTGGGCATCATCCACGAGCTGAAGGAAATCAACGGCGCGAAGTATCTGATCCTCGAACTGGTCGAGGGCGAGACGCTCGCCGAGCGCGTCGAGCGCGGCCCGATTCCAGTCGACCAAGCCGTCGACATCGCCCTGCAGATTGCGCGCGGGGTTCAAGCGGCGCACGACAAAGGGATCGTCCATCGCGACCTCAAGCCGGCCAACGTCAAGATCACACCTGAGGGACACGTCAAGGTTCTCGATTTCGGCCTCGCGAAGATTCACGAGTCGGCGGCCACGGATCAGAACCTGTCGTACTCGCCAACCCTCAGCGGCGGTCACCCGAGCTCGGGTCTCGTGATCGGCACCGCGGCATACATGAGTCCCGAGCAGGCCCGCGGCAAGGAGCTGGATCGTCGCGCCGACGTGTGGGCGTTCGGCTGCATCCTCTTCGAAATGCTCACCGGTCGTCAGCTGTTTCCAACGGGCGAGACGGTGTCGGACACGCTTGCCAGCATCCTCGTCGGCGAGCCCGACCTGACGGCGCTCCCTGCCGCAACGCCCCCCAAGGTTCGCGCGCTTCTGGAACGCTGCCTCCGCAAGGACGAGCGCCGTCGGCTGCGTGACATCGGCGACGCGCGCGTTGCACTCGAGGAAGCACGCAGCGAATCGGAAGCAAGCGCTGCCGCGGCCGCCATCGCCGTAGAGCCTCGTCGCCGCGAGATGGCGTTCGGCGTGCTCGCGATGGTCTTTGCGCTCACAGCAACCGGTCTGGCGGCACGCCTTTTCCTCAAGCCGACGTCCGCCGTGCATCCAGTCCGGCTGGATCTGGGCGTGCTCGTTGGCGTGCCGAACAGCTTCTATCTCTCGCCGGACGGCCGTAAGGTTGCGTTCGTGTCGGTGCCCCAGGCCGGTGCGCGGATCTGGGTCCGCTCGCTCGACTCGGCCGCCGCTGAACCTATACCAAGCACCGACGGGATCACGCCAGCTACCACTTTCGGGCCGAACAACAACGCCGGTCAGAACAACAACCTGTTCTGGTCGGCCGACAGCCGCTACATCGGGTTCGTCGCTGAGGGAAAGCTGAAGAAAGTCGCAGCGACGGGAGGTCCCGCTCAAGAGCTGGCGACGTTGCCAACGGGCAACTACTTCGGAACCTGGAACAACGACGATGTCATCCTCGTCGCTGGCGATGGCCCCGGCGGTCCGCTACTTCGTGTTCCCGCCGGCAGCGGCGGACAACCAACGCCCGAAACCGAGCTGGACAAGTCGCGGAAGGAGCAGTCGCATCGGTACCCGCACTTCCTGCCGGACGGCCGACATTACCTCTATCTTTCCACCGGCGCCGACGCACGCGATCGCGTCGTCTACGTTGGAACGCTCGGCTCGAAGGATCGGCATTCGCTGCCTGGCATTGCAGCCGAAGTGAAATACTCGAGCGGTCATCTCGTGTTCGTGCGCGACGGCGCCTTGATGGCCCAGAAGTTCGATCTCAAACGCCTGGAACTGGTTGGCGATGCGTTCACGATTGCCGACCGATTCGCCCCGCCCGGTGCCCTCACCTGGACATTCTCGGCGTCCCTGAACGGCATCCTCGCGTACCGGACGTCCCCCGAAGGCGCGCAGACGCCCAATGCCGAGCTCGTGTGGTACGACCGGAAGGGCACCCGACTCTCCGTGGCAGCGCCGGAGGGCGAGTACCAGGGTCCGGAACTATCACCCAACCGACAGCTGGTGGCATTCACCCGTGGTAATGATATCTGGTGGCGTGATATCGAAAGGAATCGGCAAACCAATCTGACCACCGATACCGGCAACGACCAGAACCCGCGATGGGCGCCCGATGGAGCGACCATCGCGTTCGACTCGACGCGCGACAGCGGCTCCGGCATCTACGAGCGCGCCGTCGGCGTGGTCGGGAGTGACAGGCTGTTGTACAAGCCCGAGGGCGGCGCAAAGGCGCTCAGCCTCTCCGACTGGTCTCGCGACGGAAAGTACCTGGCCTTCGTTCAGGACGGCGATGTGTGGGCGTTGCCCCTAACCGGCGATAAGCCCGGCGAGCACAAACCTGGAGCAAAGCCGATTCAGGTGACGAAGACGTCGTTCACCGAGAGTCTTCCGCGAATCTCGCCCGACAGCCGCTGGATCGCGTACGTTTCGAACAAGACGGGAGCCAATGAAGTGTACATTCAATCGTTTCCGGAGCCGGGCGTCGAGCAACAGGTCTCGGCCGGCGCTGGTGCGAACACCACCACCGGCCAGGCGCAGCCGCGGTGGAGTCGGGACGGCAAGGAACTCTTCTACTTCTTTGGATTCGGAGGATTCGCGCCGCGGTTCATGTCGGTCTCGATCAACCCTGCCGGCGGCGCGCTCAATGCGGCAGCGGCAATGCCTGTGTTCGGCCACCCGGCGCCTCGGCAACCGTTCAGCAGCGTGTTCAGCGTCACGAATGAAGAGCGCTTTCTCCTGCAGCTTGCCCCGACCGTGGCGCCAACGACGCCCGGCGGGCAGGTCGCCAACGCCGCCCCGGGCTCGACGACCGGGATCACCCTCATCGTCGACTGGGCATCAGCCGATCGAGAGCGGTAGGCTTTCGCACCTTCCAGATGTGCTCCGCCGGCCACCTCGATGCCCAGGCGAGCGACACGTAGTCCGAGTACGTCGTCGTTGCTGCCGGAGGAGGCTGGAGTTCGATCAAATCCTCGACGACCAGGGAGTGGCGACGAAACAGCCGGATCCACTCGCCATATGTCAGCTGGTAGGTCACGC
>DASUGH010000137.1:0-8407 GCA_036274155.1 Vicinamibacterales bacterium
CGCACCGAAGTTAATAGTCTTGACGCGGTCCACGACCTGTGACGCCAGATCGGGCGCCTCCATGTTGGTCGATTTGAGCTCGCACATCGACACGCTGCCGTCCGGCTCGATCGTCAGGCGCAGCACCATCTGGCCCTGCAGGGTGGGGTTGTTGCGCAGCTCCCGGTTGTAAAGCCGATAGAACGACGCCTTGTAGCGATCGAACACGATCTGGATCTCTTCGTCGGTACGGGACGCCCCCATCCCGCCGCGTGCCTTCGGCCGGTCGTCGCCGCCGGGCCCCGCGATCGTGCTGGTGGCGCGGCCGACCTGCACGCCTTGCATCCCGCCACCGCCGCCACCGCCGCTGCCGCCCTGGCCACCGCCGCCGCCGCCGCCCACGCGGCGGTTCAGCGAGTCGACGTTGATGCCACCGCTCGAGCCCGGCGTATTGGTCGTCAAGTTGGAGCCTGACGATGCCCGGCCGACATCATCGGCGGCGCCGTAGCGCGCATCAGCGCCGAGGCGCGGCGTATTCCTCGCCCGTGTCAGGCTCGCGAACTGGTCGCGGAATGCCAGGATGCCGACGTTTCCCACCTACGGCTGCGGCGTCTCCACCGGACGGCCTTCCTCGGGCCCGGCCGGGAGCTCCGGCGTCCCAGGCCCATCCGGCCCCGGCGCGGCTTCCAGCCTCGGCTTCAGGGCAGGCGCCGGCGCGCCTGGAGCGGGCACGGCACCTTTTCCGCGTGGCGTAGGCGCCGTGACCGGGCGCGCGGGCACGGGAAGCTGCGGTGGACGATAGAACACGACGTCCACTTCTTTCTTGACCGGCGGCGCGCTGTGCAGCATTGCGGTCGCCGACAGGAGCAGCAACAGGACGAGTACGAGGACATGGAGCGCCACGCTCGTCAACATGCTCCGGGCGGACGGAGCCCCGGACGTTGTGAGCCTGCTCCTTCCGGTTTCCATGTGTGTCACCAAAGCAGCGACCTCAATTGGTCTCGATGAATTCGATCTTCAGATCCGAGACGCCCGACATGGCCAAGTCGACGATGCGCAGAACACCCTCGTAGTTCAAGCGGTCGTCTGCGCCGAGGAACAGCACGCGCTTTTCCGCGGGCCGGTCGCCCAGGACCTGCGCGACGCGCGTGGGCAGTTCGGCCGCAGCAATCTCCTGATCGGCCAGGGTCACGCGACAGTCCGCCGGAAGCCCCTCACCTGACGGCGGTGCGAGGATCGGGCAGCCCGTTGGCCCGACGCTCAGGACCACCTGCGGCGCCTCGTTCTGCGCCGGCGCGGCCTCGGTGGACGCCGGAGGGATGCCGACGTCGTAGCCCTTCATGAGCAGCGGCACGACCACCATGAAGATGATCAGCAGCACGAGCACCACGTCGACGAGCGGCGTGATGTTGATCTCGGACTGCAGACCGGAGTCGGAACCCCCTGAGTCGAACTGCATGACGTCACTCTCCCTGTGGGCCTGTCGGCTTGGCGATCAGCCCCACCCCGCGGAAGCCGGCCTGCTCGATGGCGAGCATCGCCTGCCGCACCTCGCGGAAGTTGAGCTTCGAGTCGGCGCGGATGACGACCTTGGGATCCGGATCTGCACCGACTGCCGCACGGAGGCCTTCGCCGAGCTCCTCGGCGGCGACCTGCCGGTCGTTGACCCAGATCTTTCCGGCCTCGTCGATCGAGACCAGGGTCCGGCTTCTCTCGTCGCCCTGCTCACTCGGCTTCGAGGTGTCCGGCAGGTCCACCTCCGGCCCGTTCCGCATCTGCGGCGCCATCACCATGAAGATGATTAGCAGCACCAGCACCACGTCGACGAGCGGCGTGATGTTGATGGATGACTGCATCTTGGATGCTTCACCGAGTCGCATGGGCAACCTCTGGCACCTTGACCGTCGACGCCGCCGCCTCGCGCACCTTGAACTCGCGCAGCTTGACCTCGGGGATCTTGAACAGGCAGTTCACCAGCTGCGACGACACGCGGTTCATCTCGACGTGGAAGTTCTCGATCCTGCCGGTGAAGTGGTTGAAGGCGACCACCGCCGGGATGGCGACGAAGATGCCCAGGGCGGTCGTGACCAGCGCCTCGGCGATACCACCAGACACCACCGACATTCCGCCCGACCCGGTGGCCGCGATGTTCGTGAACGCGTTGATGATGCCGGCCACGGTGCCGAAGAGGCCGATGAACGGGGCCGTTGAGCCGATCGTGGCCAGGAAGCTGAGACCCTTCTTCAGGTCGATCAGCGTCTCGGACATCGAGTCTCTGAGCGCGCTGGTGACGAGCTCGAGCGAGGCGCCCGAATCACCCCCGGCCTGGCGCACGCCGTCGTATTCGAGGATGCCGGCCGACACGACCTTGGCCGTGTGGGAATTCGGGTGCGACTGCAGGGCGTCGATCAGTTCCTGCACCTCTCCCCCGTGGAGGAACTTCCCGAACACAGTCTTGAAGTCCTGTGACTCGCGCACTGCCGCGCGGAAGCGCCGCTGCTTGTCCACGATCACGGCGATCGAAAAGATGGACAGGACGGCGAGGCTGAGCATCACCGAGAGTCCGAACCAGCCGATGTTTCCCATCAACTCCGAAAAAGTCATCACTACCTCCTGTGCGGCGCAGTGGACTGCGTCGCATCGCTTTCAGCTGCCCGCCCTACTTCTTGCCGCCTGCCGCCGCACCATCCCGCGTCGCTCCCGAGCTGATCTCGTGGTAGCGCAGCGCCCGCATGAACACGTCCTTGTCGACCGGTTGCCGCGAGTCGTCGAGCACCGGCGAGATGCCGATCGAGCTGCCGAGCTCGGAGGTCTTCCACGGAACGATGACCAGCGACGTGGGCGCTTCCTGATTGCCCAGAATCGAGATACCCAGCGCCTTGGCTCCGGGCGTGGAGGTCAGCTTCGCCGGTTCGTCCGGCTGTCCCTGCGCGCTCTCGCCCGCTGACTGTCCCGGCGGCGCGGTTGCCGGCGCCTGGCCCGTTGCGTCCGACGCCTTCTGCGTCTGGGCTGCTTCCTCCGCGGTACCTGTTTTTGCCTGCGCTTCGCCGGTCTGTCGCTGTGCAGCCGTCGTCGCCTGCGCGTCGGCGGCAGCGGCGGCCTGCTGGGCCCCGGATCTCTCGGCGGCCAGCACGACACCAGTCAGCAGCAGCACGAACGTGAAGGATCGGTTCATGGCTTCCTCGGTTTGCTTCGACGGTTATTGAGGTCGGCAAGCCATTTGCCCACCTCGGCGTCGTCGGGAACGAGCCGGCTGTACGCCTCGTAGTGCTCCATCGCGCACGCGTAGTCGCCGAGGTACAGGTCGCACAGAACGGCCAGGTTCCTGTGCGCATAGTGGTAATCGGCAAACTGGGCGAGCGCCGCCTCATAACTTGCACGCGCCTTCGCAAACTCTCCTTTGCGGCGCTGCACCAGACCGAGCTCGTTGTAGGCGGCGGCGTGTCGCGGACTCGATTCGAGCGCCTTCTGCAGACTGGCCTCGGCACGATCCAGGTCGCCGGTGCGCTCGTACGCGATGCCGAGATCGATGTGCGCCGCGGTCAATGCCGGCGCCCGTTCGGTCACCGTGACCAGCAGGGCGATGCCAGGCTCGTACTGCGCCTTTTCCAGCAGGCCCACGGCCGTCTGATAATCGGTGCGCACGTCGTCGGTGATCGGCATGCGCTGCGTGATCGTGAATCCGCCCGCGTCCTGCGCGACGTCCACGACGGGGACCGCCGGCTCCGCCGGCTTGCTCGCCGCCGGCGGCGTCGGAGTGACCTTGGGTTTGGCCACTGGCACACATCCCAGCGCGACGCAGGTGGCCACCCACGGAATGGCGCGGCCGATTGCCTTCACGGAGCGAGTCCTACTGTTGGTTCGCATCGTCCACCCCGTGGTCCACGGTTGCCGGCGCCGCCTGCGTTGTCTGGCCCGAATCAGTCGGCGCCGTGTCGGCGGCGGCTGGAGCCACCTGCGACACGGGCGAGCGATACACGTAGGTATCGATCGCGCTCATGAAACCGCCGCTCAGCTCCTTTTTCGCGTAGCGCCCCGGCATCAGCACGGTCAGCCGGCCCAGGCTCTTCTCGGTCCACGCGTTGACGACACCTGCGCGCAGCAGCTCCATGTTCTTCTCGTGGACGCCGATGGCCTTCTCCTCGAACGGGAACGCCTCCTCGTCGAGGGCTTCTTCGAACTCTTTCAGCTGCGCGGGCTTCAGGTCGGTCGGCCGCTCCGACTCCGTCAGTGAGCGGCTGAAATCGAAGTAGGTCTCGGCCATGTAATACGTGGCGGCGGCCGTCACGTCGGCGATCTCGTAGTCCACCAGCCGCTCCAGGGCGTCGATGGTGTCGTCCATGCGCTGCTGCTTCTCCTTCAGGCTCGTCTCGAAGGGCTGCCGCAGCTTCACCGCGACGAATTTTCCGAAGGTCTGCTCGGCAAGGACCAGCGCCGAACGTGCCGCAAGCGTCTTGGTGCGACCCGTCCTCTCCTTGCCGGCGTGCGCGTCGGCGCGGACGATCTCCTCCAGCTCCCGGTGATAGAGCGGCTCGTCGTTGGTCGCCTTGTAGATCTCGGCGATCTTGGAGCGGGTCTCGAGCGCCGTCTCGACCGGCCTGGGAAACTCTTTGACGTAGCGGCGGTAGACATCGAGCGCGCGATCCTGCGCCTTGGCTTGCGCATAGAGGTCGCCGGAGACGAGCAGCGCCTCGCTGCGCAACGCCGGATCCGTGGACTGGGATGCGAGGCGGTCGTACTCGGTGGCGGCGCTCGACAGGTCGCCGTTCTGCCGGTACGCGTTCGCGATCTGCTTGTCGGCCTCGAGCCGCAGCTCGTGCTGCGGGAAGGCGGTGCGGAACCCGTCGAGCACCTTCACCGCGCCGGTCCAGTCCTGCAGCCGGATCAGGGCAGCGCCTGCGTCGTACTCGGCCGTCGGCCGGATGGCGGACGTCGGCGCGGCCGTGCGGATCCGCATGAAGTGGTCGGCCGCCGCGCGATAGTCCTGTGCTTCGTTGGCGAGCTCGCCCTGCTTGTAGATCGAGGCCGCGAGGTTGTCGACGAGCCCGGCGCGCGAGCCGTCGCTCTCGGGCGTAACGGCCAGCACCTGGGCGTAGCCCTGCTCGGCCTTCGAGTACTCGGCGAGCTCGAACGAGCCGTGCGCCACGACGACCCACGCCGAGCGCCGGATGCCCGTTTCGGCGCTTGGATACGTGTCGATGAGGCGCTGCGCCGCCTCCACGGCGGGGCGGTAGTCCTTCATCTCGTACATGTCGTCGGCGGCGGCGCCCAGGATCGGCGCGGCCTGCTCGTGCTCCGGGAACGCGTTGGCGAACTTGAGCGAGCTCGCCACCGTCTCGCGCCTGAGGGAGTCGCGCTGCTCCGCCTGGGCGGACTTCAGCTGCTCGCGATGCGCGTAGACCGCGGCGTATCCCGCGGCAGCCGATTGGGCGTGCGGCTCGTACTCATAGGCCGTCCGTTCGTACTGCTTCGCCGCGTCGCCGAAGTCCTTGTTCTCGAGGAGAAGGTCGGCGAGCCGGTAGTTGATCGACGGCGATTCCGCGTCAGCCGGGAACGACAGGAGATAGTCGCCGTACCATCGGCGCGCCTCGCGATAGTGGGCGGTCTTTTCGCCGGCGTTGTCCGTGCCCTGGTACTCGGCGTGGTAGTGCGTGGCGAGGTCCTTCAGGTTCGCCTTGAGGTAGGTGAGCACCTCCGGGGCGTCTTCGGGCTTGAAGCGCTTCCAGTACTCGGCCTGCAGCCCGTACATGGACGCGAACTCGCGCTTCGCTTCCAGCACCAGCTTGGGGAACCCTCCCTGGGTGTACGTCTCTATGACGCGCATGCTGAACCGCGGCGCGGCACGGTGGTATGGATAGAGGGCGACGAACGCCTTGTAGGTCTTTGCCGCGTCGTCGTACCGCAGCTGGCCGAGATAGTGCTCGCCGAGATTGCTGTAGACGCGGTCTTCGTAGGAGCGGCTCCCGGATGCGCCGAAGTACTCCTTGACAGCCTCCGGACCACCGAGGTTGCTGAAGCTGAAACTGATGACGCGAAATGTGTCGGCGATGCGGCGCTCGTCCTCCTCCGTGTGCTGCCCGTCGAAGTCGTAGCCGATCGACACCTTGTAGTCGAGCAGCGCCGTGTACTTGTCGAGGGCCTGCTCGTACGACTCGCGCTTGTAGAACGTCCACCCGAGCTTGTAGAGCGCGAGCTCGTAGTACGAGGACCTGGCGCCCAGAGCGGTGATCGCCGTGTAGGCGCTCTCGGCGTCGCGGTACCGCCTGCGCGTGAAGAAGTACTCGCCTCGCCTGAACTGCACCTCGTCGAAGTGCTCGGAATTCGGATTGGCGCTGATCAGGCGCTCCATCGTCTCGATGGCGTCGTCGGTGCGGCCGAGCTCGTCGTACGCCCGCGCCTTCTGGTAGAGGACCTTGTCCCGGTGCTCGTAGTTGGGATACTCGGTGAGCAGCTTGTCGTACAGCGCGATCGCCTCGAGCGGACCCTTGGCATCGGCGTCAGCGAGCACGGCGGTTCGACTATCACTGGGCAGGTCGGTCAGCGACGCGTTGTGGCTGTCCGGCAGGATCCCGCTCTCGGCGGTCGCGCGCCGCTCGAAGTCCTGATCGGACTCCCGCAGCCCTCCGCCGGCGGACGCCGCGATCGGCGTGGAGCTCTCGATCGGCGCGCCCGCAACCGCGCGGGCTGCTTCGGGGGCCGCCATTTCCCGCCGCTGAGCGTTGCCCGTCCGTATGCCGAACTGCTTCTCGAGCTGCAGGTCGGCAAGTCGCCGCATCGCCTCCGGCGTCATCGAGGTCTCCGGTGTCTCCTCGAGGAAGCGCCGGTAGTGGAGCATCGCCTGCTCGAGGCCCTGATCGACCTGCACCTCCTGCACGTCAGGGCGCACGTTACGCAGCTCCGCCAGCGTCCCCGTCGTCTTCTCGGCACGCGCGGCGCAGCCGACGATGAGCGCCGGCGTGAGCGCGATCGAGATGGCGAAACGGCGCATCAACGTCCCTCCACACTGGACTGGAGGCGCGCGGCGCGGTCGTAGCTGTCGGCGACGCCGAAGCGTGCCTCGGTCTGCTGGGCGACCAGGCGTTCACGGCGGGCGTCGAGCTGGTTGATGGCGACGGTCTCGATCATCCGTCCCTGGCGGGCCATCAGGTCGTCGACGCGAGGCAGCGCTTCGCGGACGCGCTGGCGAAGCCGTGCGATCTTTTCGTCGTAGCCGACGTAGCTGTGCGTCGCTGCCTGCCTCGTCCTGACAAAGGATTCGTACTGCCGGGTGAGCGCATCGATCTCGGCGTTCAGTTCGCGCAGGTGCACGTGTGCAGCGGTCAACCGCTCGTGGTACTCGGTGTCCTGCCGCCAGGTGATGGTGCCGCGCAGCCGAGCCGCGCGCTGCCGAAGCGCGAGCGACTCCGGGCTGTCGGAGTCGGCGAGCTGCTTCTCGATGCGCGTGATGCGCTCGATGGCGCTCTGTTCGTCGGCAGTCGCGAGAAAATCGGGACGCGGTGCCGTGAGGATCACCTGCAGACGATCGGCGAGGTGCTTGCGCTGCTCGAGGCGCAGGCGGATGCGCGCGTCCAGCTCCTGGAATTCCGCGTCGACCTGAGGGAGCAGCGGCTCGTAATGCTCTCCGCGCAGCCGGATCATGTCGTCGAAGGCGTCGAGACTGGTCTTCCACGTGACGAGCCTGGACCGCAGGTCCTCGAGATCGAGATAGTTCTGCAGTGCCGTCTGGAAGTCGTGAGAGGCCATCAACTCCATCAGGTAATAGGTTTCCGGCGCATCCGGCAGGCTGCGCAGGGTGATGACCCAGTCGGCGTCCTGCCGGCTCTCCTCGCGGATGAGCGCCTTGAGGAACCGGCCTTCCCTGATGCTGCGGATCGATGCGTCGACCCTGCCGATCTGGCCGGTGAACAACTCGAGCGCCCGCCCGTACGTGACCGCTGCGCGGCCGTGCAGGTTCAGGTCGGCGTACGCATGCGGCACGGCGAGCATTGCTTCCTGGACTGCAGCATCGGTCGGCTCACGCTCCGCGAGGATGGTCCACGGAACGAGCGCACGGTCGAACTGCTTGGCCGAGGCCTCGGCCCACCCTGCCCGGAGCAGCGCCTGATTGGAGAATGGTCCCTCGAGGCGGACGCGGTCCAGCGACTGTTTCGCCCGATCGAAACTGCCCGCTTCGAACAGGATGGTGCCGAGCACCAGGTTGGACTTGTCGCGGATCGCGAGACCGGCGGGATCGACCGTCGGCATTCGCCCCGCCTTGTCCAGCTGCTCGATCGCCTGCTGCTGATGGCCGTCCTGCAACAGCGCGATGCCCAGGTTGTAGGCGGTGAATCCGGCCAGGCTCGGGTCGCTTCGCAATGGCGTCAGGACCTTGACGGCGTCACCTGGCCGGCCGGTCGCCATGTAGACGTTGGCACGCAGGAACTCGACG
>DASUGH010000138.1:0-33833 GCA_036274155.1 Vicinamibacterales bacterium
CTGACGTCCATCAGCGCGCTCAGCCAGCCATGTTCCGGCCGGTACAGCGGCAATTCGAAATAACTCACACCGGCGGCTTGCAGCACTTCGGAAGGCACCCACACGAGCCGGCGGGCGCCGAGCATCGGCTCGAGGAACTCGTGCCAGGTGAAACGCGGGCCCGCAACGTTGAAGGCGCCGGAGAGGCGGCGCTCGACCACAACCGCGGCGAAGCGCGCGAGATCGAGTACGTCGACGACCTGCAGGTGGTCGCTGCCGTCGCCGGGCGCGAGCATCGGGGCGCCGCCACGGCGTGCGCGGTGCACCCAGTAGGCATAGCGTCCGCTCGGGTCGCCTGGACCGACGACGATCTGCGGCCGCAGCAGCGCGCAACCGTCGTCACCGTAGAGCGACCGCACGATCCGTTCGCAGGCGACCTTCAGCGGGCCGTAGCTCTGGCCATCGATCTCGGTGGCGTCGTCGGCCGCGGGGGCGAGTTGCGGATGCGACTCGCGCACCGGGCGCTCCTGCGCGTCGCCGTAGGTCATCACGGCGCTGACGTAGACGTAGTGAGTGCCCCGCGAGCACAGCCGCTCGGCGCTCGGCCGCACCTGCCGCGGCGTGTAGCCGCTGACGTCGATGCAGGCGTCCCAGCGCCGGCCGTCCAGCACGTCGAGCGCCGCCGCGCCGCCGTCACGGTCGCCGCGCAGGCGCTCGACGGAGGGCGGCAGGTCGTCGTGCGATTGACCGCGATTGAAGACCGTGAGCTGGTGTCCACGCGCCAGCAACGATTCGACAATGTGGCGGCCGACAAACCGGGTGCCGCCGAGTACGAGGACCTTCATAGGTCGATTGCGCGGGCGGTGCAGGTCCGGCTGAAGCATCGGCCCCGCTAATGCCGGACGCTACATGCGGCGGCGCTCAGAGTGGGACCGTCAGTCGGTGAAGACCGTCAGCTTGCGGTGCTGAATCAGCCACTTGCCGTTGCGCTTGACGAGCCGGTCTTCGGAGCGCCCCATCGCGGCGGCGGTCATCACGCCATCCTTGTCGCGGCGCACCGTCTGCCAGTACGACTGGTGCAACGCCTCGCCCGGTTTTGGAAACGTGATGCGAACGTTGCTGATCACGTGGTACAGATTCCCGGCGGGCAAACCCTTCGCCTTGTTGTCGTCGCGGCGGCGAACCAGGCTCGTGACGATCCCGCGAATGGCCTCGTGTCCTTTGCTGATGCTCCCGTTCGAATCGATGGTGGCGTCCTCGCTGAACACGGCAACGTAGCCGTCGGCATCGAGTGAGTCCACCGCCCAGACGTAACGAGCCATCACGTCCTCGACTGCTATCCGGTCCTCGTACGTACCCAGGTTTCCCTGCGCAATAACGAGCGCCGGCGAGATGAGTACAGCGACGAACGCGGCGTGATGCAGTCGCATGCTGGTGTCCTCCGAGACTCCTCAGCTGTAGATGGCCAACGGGATGGCGGAGTGTACATCACGTCAACTGGGACGAACCGTCGTTGTTCACTGCGTCGAGGAGCAACTGGGACCGGCTTCAGGCGGGCATGCGACCTGTCCGCCACCGGTCGAGTCATCGCGGGGACGTGCGGGGAGGCGAACTCAGCGCGCTCGCGACGGGGCGCGCGCTTTCAACTCCTCGGCCCAGTTCAGGACGACGGTGATCGGGATCGGCGGAGGCGGGCCAGGATCCTGTCGCGCGGCTGGCACCACCATCAACAGTTCGTTGCCGCGCGGGAAGACGTCGTATTCGCGATTGTTCACGACCGGTTGAAAGCCCTGAATCGGCAGCGAGCGCTCCGACGTAAACGCCGGGACCGGTGCCATGGTGATCGAGACGGCGTTCAGCCTCGCTGAGCCCACCGTCCCTGCGAGCCGGTACAGGAGCTCCCGGCCTCCGGCAGTCCACAACGGCCAGGCCCCCGCACTCTGGGAAATCTGGTATTTCACGCCAGTCGGCGGAAACGGCTGCACGTAGATGGAGAAGGCAGTCGGTGCACTGTCTTTGTTCGGAGCAGCATTGCTCGCGTACGCGATCCATTTGCCGTCGGGCGAAAACGACGAGCCGAACTCGTTCGAGGCGGGCAGGTCGAAGAAGACCTCCGGCTTGCGATCGCTGGTGTCCATGCGCACCGTCCAGAGGCCCCAGCTGTCCTGGCCGAGCGGTGGCCGCACGCGCGCGAAGGAGAGCACCTTCCCGTCGGGCGAGAACGATTCCGGGTAGTCCTCCGTTCCATCAGGTGCGGTCGTCACGCGTTCGGGGAGCCCGCTGCCGTCGGCAAGCTGGATAAAGATGCCGGGAGTCTTCTCACGATCGGACCCGTAAACGATCCGTTTGCCGTCGGGGGTCCAGACCGGGCGCGTGTTGTTGCCTTCCTGGGTCAACCGCCGCATCGCCGCCGCACCTGAAAGGTCGTACACCCACAGAATGCTCTGCCCGGAGCTGCTGATCGATTCGACGACTACACGCCGGCCGTCGGGAGAAACGCGAGGGTTGCGATAGACCGCATTTGGGACGTCGAGCGACTTCACCCCACCAGCGCGATCGACGATGGCCAGCGTGTTCTCCACAAGGCCGGTCGAGATGGTCGAGTTGAGATACGCCAGGGTGCCGTTGGCAGACACGCCGTAATTCGCAGTCGCGCTCGCCTCCGACGTCGCGCGCTGCGCGTCATTGACGACCGGCACGGGGCTGCCGGTCGTCGCCAGGGTCGCTGCGTCAAAGGGGACGGCGAACAGCACGGTGCCGACGGCGTACACGAGATGGCCGGTCGGTACGTAGACGGCGTCGCTGCCGCCGCGGACGAGCACCTTTGGCATGCCGCCGGGTTGCTGCGCGACGATGTCCGCCTGGTCCCATCGATTGGCGCCGCTCGCGCGTGTCAGGCTGTAGAGGATGGTCTTCCCATCCGGGAGCAGCGAGGGACTCGAAGGGAAGCCGAGGCCCTGCGTCTTGATCACGAGATCTGGAGTCCCCCCGTCAGCGGAGACGCGCATGATGCCGTCGACCTCAGCGAAGAGGATGTTGCCGTCGCGGCCCCATGACGCGCCGAGCGGATTTGACGCCGGCGCAATCGTCACCGAAGCGCCGCCACTGATCGGAATCTTCTGCAGCGCTGTTGCCGAAGCCGACCAGTACGCCAGCCAGTCACCGTCCGGCGAAAAGAAAATGTTCGCGAGCGTGGCTTCGGTGCCAGGGATTATCCGGGCGGTGAGCGCATCGAGCGATCGCAGGTAGACGCCTGTGACGAGGTTGTAGGCGACGTGCCGCCCATCGGGCGACAGGGCGAAGACTGGCCGGGTAGACCCGCGAACCTGCTGGAGGTTCGGCGCCGCGGTGAAGGAGAAACGGACGATCGGCCTGGCCGGGGCGGGCGGTGCCGGTTTCAGGAACCAGGCGGCTGCGGCCGCAACCAGCGCCGTCAGGCAGACGACGAGCCCCAGCGCGAGCCGACTGCGCGGGGCCGACGCTGCGGAAACGAGGCCTCCGGTCGGATCCGCCAGGATCTGTTCGAGCTCGACGCGCAGATCGCCGATCGCCTGCCAGCGGCGCTTCGGGTTCTTCTCCATGCATCGGCGGAGCGCATCCTTCAGACGCGATGGCAGCGACGCCGGCAGGTCGGCGTATTCAGGCTCGCGCGCCAGCACCGAGGCGAGGATGTCGGAGACGTGATCGCCGCGGAACGCGTGCTGGCCGGTCAGCATCTCGTAGAGCACGCAGCCGAACGCCCAGATATCGGTGCGGCGATCCACCGCCTGGCCGCGCGCCTGTTCGGGCGACATGTACGCGGCGGTGCCGAGGATGACGCCCTGCGTGGTGGCCCCGAGACTCAGCGTCGGTGAGTCGGCGACGTTCGCGTTGGTACCGTTGCCCTCGAACGCCTTGGCCAGCCCGAAGTCGAGCACCTTCACCTTGTCGTCGGCAGTGATCTTGATGTTCGCCGGCTTCAGATCGCGATGGATGATGTCCTTCTCATGTGCGGCTTCGATCGCGTCCGCGATCTGCAGCGCCAGGCGGAGCGCTTCCTGCAGCGGGATCGGGCCGCGTGCGAGGCGCTCGGCGAGCGTCTCGCCGTCGACGAGCTCGAGGACGAGAACCTGATGGCCATTGGCCCGTTCCAGGCCGTAGATCGCGGCGATGTTCGGGTGGTTCAGCGACGCGAGCACCTTGGCTTCACGTTCGAAGCGCGCGAGGCGATCGTGATCGAGCGCGAATTCGGGCGGAAGCGCCTTGATGGCGACGTCGCGCCCGAGTCGCGTGTCGCGCGCGCGCCACACTTCGCCCATGCCGCCCTTGCCGAGCGGCGCGGAGACGGAGTACGGACCGAAGTTCGTGCCAGCGGAGAGTGTCATGTGGCGCGGACGATATCTCAAAGCGCCGCGCCGGCCCAGCCAAAAACGCGACGACGTGCACGACGTGCAGCAGTGTAAAGGACCGTGTGCTAGGCTTCCCCGGCAGAAAGCCGTGATCACTGTCCCAAGCCGCCGACGCCATCGTCTTTCACCTGCCATCGCGGTCGCCGCGTGCGCGCTGTTCGGCCTCACCGATCGTGGTCCGATGGTCGAGCAGACCGCAGCGTTGCCTGCACAGGCCGCCGGCGCCGCGCCGCCGGACCTGGAGGTACTGGAGGTTCGTCCCAACTTCTTCATGATCGCGGGCGCCGGGGCGAATATCGGTGTTCAGGTCGGTGACGATGGCGTGGTCGTCGTCGACGCAGGGACGGCCGCCAGGGCTCCGGCGGTCGTCGCGGCGATCAAGCGGATTACACAGAAGCCCATTCGCTACGTGATCGACACCGGGCCCGATGCCGATCACGTCGGCGGCAATGAAACGCTGTCGAAGGCCGGCGATACGTTCTTTCCCGGCACACGCAGCCCGGGCCCCAAGCCGGACGTCCTCAGATCGTCTGCCGCAATCGTCGCCGCCGAAGGGGTGGCGAGGCATATGACCGTCTCGTCGAAATCGGGGTCGGCGAGCGCGCCCGGCGGACTGCCCACCGAGTCGTTCCACTACGCGCGGAAGTACCTGTATCTGAACGGCGAGGCGATAGAGGTGCTGCACCAGCCGGCGGCGCACACCGACAGCGATGCCTTCGCATTCTTCCGGCGATCCGACGTGGTGATGGCTGGCGACGTGATCGACACGCGCCACTTTCCCGTCATCGATGTCGAGCGCGGCGGGTCGATCAGCGGTGTCATCGCGGCGCTGAATCGTTTGACCGATCTGGCGGTTCCATCTGTGCCGATCGTGTCGCGCGAGGCCGGCACCATCGTGATTCCCGGCCACGGCAGACTCTACGATCAATTCGATGTGATCGAGTACCGCGACATGATGAGCATCATCCGCGACCGGGTTCGCGACCTCGTCGACGCCGGACGATCGCTCGAGCAGGTCAAGACGGCAGCCCCGGCAAAGGGCTACGCGGCGCGCTACGGCAGCGATCGTGGCGAGTGGACGACCGACAAGTTCATCGAAGCCGTGTACAGGAGCCTCGTGAAGGAGAAGTCATGAGGCGCTCGTTGGTCGCGATATCGCTGATCGCGATCGGCGTCAGTGCCGCCGCCGTGCCGGCGTCCGTTGGCGCTCAACGGCAGGGCGGTGCGGCGGCCCCGTCGGCCCGCGAGGCGGCACCGATCGATCTGACCGGGTACTGGGTCGCCTACGTGACCGAGAACTGGCGGTACCGGATGGTCACGCCGGCGAAAGGGGAATACCGTCGAATTCCGGTCTACCCGGCGGCAGTGCCGATCATCAACGCATGGGATCCGGCGGCCGACGAGCGAGCCGGCAACCAATGTCAATCGTACGGTGCCGGCGCGATCATGAGCGTGCCCGGCCGCCTGCACATCACCTGGCAGGACGCCGACACGCTGCGCATCGACACTGACGCGGGCACGCAGACGCGGCTCTTCCGCTTCACGGCGCGCCCGCCCGGGACGCCTACCTGGCAGGGTGAGTCGCTGGCACGCTGGGAGCCTGTAACTGCCCCCGACCGCGGCGGCAGCCTGCGGGTGGTCACGTCGAACCTGCGCGCCGGGTATCTGCGCAAGAACGGCGTGCCCTACAGCGAGCGCGCCACCGTGTCGGAGCACTTCGACGTCGCTCCTCTTCCCGACGGCGGCCAGCTGCTCCTCGTCACCACCATCGTCGAGGATCCGGTGTACTTGAATGCCCCGTATATCGTGAGCCCGCACTTCAAGAAGGAGCCTGACGGTTCCAGGTGGAAACCCACACCATGCTCGTCGACCTGGTAGCGTCTCGTGTCTGCCGCGGGCGGCCGGCAGGCCGGCGGTGCGCGGTCGCGCTCGTCGTCGTTCTCGCCGCGTGCACGGCGTTGGCGCAGAGCGGTCCAGGCGTACTCCCGAGTCAGTTCGAATTCGCAGGATCGTGGACGCCGCTCGCGACCGAGGACGTGCAGAACGACTCGGTGCCGGTGGATTACCTCGGGCTGGCGCTGACCGAGGAAGGGCGGACGAGAGCGCTGTCGTACGACGAGTCGCAGAAGGGCATGATCGAGCGGCAGTGCCAGGGCTGGGGTGCCGCCTACATGGTGCTCGGCCCGTTCGGTCTGCGAGTCTCGAGTCAGTCGGACCCGGGAACGAAGCGGGTCGCATCCTACACGATCGACGCGTGGGAAGACTGGATGACCATGACCATCTGGATGGACGATCGGCCGCATCCGTCCGCGAACGCGCTTCACACGCAGGCCGGCTTCACGACCGGGCGCTGGGAGGGCGGCGCGCTGGCCGCGCAGACGACGCATCTCAAGGCGGGATTCATCCGCAAGACTGGAGTGCCGCTCAGCGACCAGGCGACCATCGATTGGCGATTCTTCCGCCACGGCGACGTGCTCACCGTCCTCATGGTGGCGCGCGACCCTGTCTATCTGGTGGAACCGGAGATCATCTCCAAAGGCTTCAGGCTTTCGAAGACGCCTGTCGATTACCGCGACCCTTGCATCACCGGTTTCGAGGGGCGCGAACCGGGCGACAGCGTGCCGCACTTTCCGCCTGACCGGAACCCGTTCGTCGAAGAGTTCATCAAGCTGTACAACCTGCCGCGCGAGGCCGTGCTCGGCTATCGCGACACGCTCTATCCCGAGTACCGCGACAGGATCAAGGACAGCTACGTGCCGCCGCCACCCTGCACCAATGATTGCGGCGTTGCCGGCAACTTCGTCAGGCGCCGCAACTGATTCCCCCCGGCGGCGGCACCGCTGTTCAGGGTCAGTTGCCGCCTCCGACGAGCTCGGCGCACTTTTCTCCAATCATCACGCAGGCTGCGTGCGGCGGCGCGTTCACGAGCACTGGCATGATCGACGCGTCGGCCACGCGAAGATTCCCGATGCCGTGTACGCGCAGCTCGGCATCCACGACTGAATCAGAGGAGGACGAAGGCCCCATGCGGCAGGTGCCGGCCGGGTGGTAAATGGAGTCGGCCTTCTCGCGAACGAAACGCGCGAGCCCGGCGTCCGATGTCACGCCCGCGCCGGGCTCGATTTCGTCGCCGCGCAACGCATCGAAGGCGCGCGAGCTCCCGAACAGCCTGGCGAGGTGCACCCCTTGCACGAGCGCGTCGAGATCTTCGTGCGCCTGCAGATAGCATGCACGGATGATGGGGCTTGCCAGCGGATCCGAAGAGCCGATGGTGACCGATCCTCGTGATGCGGTCTGGACCAGTGACACGGTGATGGTGACGAAGTCGTCAGTCTGCTCGAGGCCGCGGCCGACATAGAACTGCAGCTCGCACGGCGTCTTCTCAGCCGCAGAGGTGAACAACCCCGCCGTCACCGTCGATGCCGGCAGGGTGGTCTTGCCTTTCCAACGGATCGACAGCTTCAGGTGATCCTGCAGGTTCGCGCCCACGCCGGGCAGGTCCGTCACGACGGGGATCCCGTGGCGAGACAAGGTCTCGGCTGGACCGATGCCTGAGAGCATGAGGAGCCTGGGCGAATTGATGGCGCCGGACGCTACTATCACTTCACGGGCCGCCCTCACGCGATGCAGCGAGCCGTCCTCCAGGAACTCGACACCTGCCGCGCGGTTCGCTTCGAACAGCAGCCTCGTGGCGTATGCCCTCGACCGGACCTCGAGGTTCGGCCGCGTCAGGGCAGGGGAGAGAAACGCCGCCGCGGTGCTGTGACGGCGGCCGTCGAGGATGTTCTTCTGAAAGCATCCAGCGACGCCGCTCGGATCGGGCTGGTTGAAATCATGCCGGACCTCGGCGCGGAACCGCTGCTCGGCGCTGGCATGCAGGAAGGCGTGGTGGCCAGCGTGCGGGTCGGTGCCGCGGCTGACAGCGAGGAGGCCGTCGACTCCGCGATACGGGGAGGCACCCTGGTCATTGCGCTCGGAGCGCCGGAACAACGGCAGGAGCTCCTGATAGCTCCACCCGTGATTCCCGAGTGCGCTCCAGGCGTCGAAGCAGCGCCAATCGCCGCGAATGTGCACCATCGCGTTGATGGCGCTCGATCCCCCGTGAGCCCTCCCGCGCGGGACGCCGATCCGACGACCGGCCAGGCCGTGTTCAACTTCGGTCGAAAACCCCCAGTCGTACTGCGAACCGATGAGCGACGTCCAACGGCCTGGCGTCGTCACGGCCGGGTCCGACTCGCCGGACGCGCCTGCCTCCAGCAGCAGCACGCGCACCGTTCGATCGGCTGACAGCCGATTGGCGATGACGCAGCCCGAGGACCCGGCGCCGATGATGATGTAGTCGGGAAGGGCGGGGTTCACACAACCGTGGTTTGCTCATTGAGCATCGACGATTCGGCCTGTTGTTGCAACCTGACGCCATGGCGGGTGCGCGGCCGGATGCGACAATCTGCCCGGCATCGCCGACCGATGCGCGTCTGAGCACGGGCGACACGAGCTCACTCCAGTATTCCTGTTTCCAGGACGATAAGACGGGTTGCAGGGCCTGTACGGCCGCGTCTACCTGCTTCCTGGATCGGCATTGGAATTGAAAGACTGCCTGACGAGATCGAATGATGAGCACAACTCAGTACGGGTGGCGCAGCGGCAACGTCAGCAGGCGGACGCGACCGATCCTCGCTGCGATGATATTCACCGGTCTCGCAGTCGCCGTGGTCCCTGGACAGGCGCAGCAACAGGACGACGAGCTTCTCATCAGACGGTGTGAATCCGAGCTCGAGTTCCAGATGGGGCGCGCCGTCGGCGGCCGCCGGCCGGATGTGGACGTCGACTACCGGCGCGCCCGCCTCAGGCAGGAGTCTGGCTCGAGAGTGGGCATTCGCGGGACAGGCATTTACCATCGCGATCGCGATGACCGGGGCCGCCCCTACTCCTTCGACTGCTCGGTCAGCACCCGCAATGGCAGCGTCGACGTGACCTACAGGTGGGAGGATTCATCCTGGGACAAACGTCCCGGCGGCGACCCGCCGCCGGTTGTGATCGCACCTGCCGATGAGAAGCCGTTCTTCACCGGTGCCCTCGTCAACCAGAACAGCGGCAAGTGTCTCGACGTGGAGGACCGGAGTCTCCGCGATGGCGCCAGGCTCCAGCAGTGGAGCTGCAGCGGCGGCGGTAACCAGCGGTGGGAGGTGGTCGATCGCGGCCGCGGCCACTATTCCATCATCAGCCAGGGAAGCGGCAAGGCGCTCGAAGTCGCCGACAACTCCAATCAGGATGGCGGCCTCGTGCAGCAGAACCGCTACAACGGTCGCGACCATCAGCTGTGGCGGCTCGATCGATCGGGCAGCAATCGATACAAGGTGGTGAGCGTCAGCTCCGGGAAGTGCCTGGACGTGTTCGACGCCAGCCGCAACGACGGCGCCAAGGTCCAGCAGTGGTCCTGCAGCGGCGGCTACAACCAGACCTGGATGTTGAAGCCCTGAGCTCCTGCGTCATCGATCCGGCCGGGACATTCCCGCTGCTTCGCAACGCGCACCCGATCCCGCACCGTACGATCGCCTGAATCAGTTGGAGACCTCCGTCCGAGTGTGAGAAACTTCGCCGCGGCAGCTCTCGTTGCCGGGTCTCTCGGCCCGCGTCGCGAGAGGTTCGAGCGACTCTCCTCTACCCGCTTGGTGTTCGCATGGTGACGATAGAGGCGCGCCCGTACGGCGCCGAGATGACGGCTGAGGAGCGCGAGGCGCTGCTGTCGCGCATCTATGTCGTGGAGCCAGGCATCGTCTTCTACAGGGAAATCCCGGTGCAGACCGTGGAGAGCCTCGATTTGATGCTCGGTCGCATGTACGAGCTCGCCTGCCAATGGCCGACGTTCATCGAAGTCCTCGATCTCTCGGTGGTCATACGGCCGTCTCCCGCCGTGCGGGCCGCGCTCCGCGCGTGGATGCGCCGCATCGCCCCACGCCTGACGTACATGTGCGTGATCGTCGAGAAGAACATCGTGATCCGCGCCGTCGCCCGGTTCGTCGCCTATTCGATGAACATCACGCAGGTGTCGTTCTACGAAACGGAGGCAGAAGCCCTTGAAGCCGCCAGGCGGATACGCGGCTGACGCCGACTGCCTCGCCGCCGACATTCTGCGGCATCTGGCTGAAATAGGCGCCGGGCGGACCAGTATCACCGACGCAGACCTCGCCGGCGCTCCCTCTGACGTCATGCGGGAGCTGCTGGTGGGGCTGCTGACGCTGCACGAGGACCTGGAGTACGAACGAGGGCTGCGGGCGTCAGCCGAACAGCAGTCCGACCGTCTGGTCACCGATCTCCGCGCCGCGGTAGCGGCCCGCGACGAGTTTCTGTCGGTGGCGTCACACGAGCTGCGCACGCCGTTGAGCACGCTCAAACTTCAAACCACGACCCTTGCGCGCTGGCTCGGCCGTGAGGGGCAGGGCGGCCGCGAGTCCGCCCTCACCAAGCAGTTTGCCGTCATCGAGCGGCAGGTGACCAGGCTCGAAAAGCTCATGGCGGATCTGCTCGACGTGAGCCGCATCACCTCGGGCCGGCTCGAGCTGCACCGCGAGCCCGTCGATCTGGTCGTGCTCGTGCGCGAGATCGTCGATCGGTTTCGTGCCGATCGGGTGGGAAGCGCGCCGGTCATCGTGTTCGAGAGCGACGAGAGTGTCGCCGGCGAGTGGGATCCATTCCGCCTCGAGCAGGTGGCGTCGAATCTGGTGACCAACGCCATCCGCTACGGCGAAGGCACGCCGATCCATGTGTCGGTACGCGGCACCGGCGACGCGGCGCGCCTCGTCGTGAAGGACGAGGGCATCGGCATTGCCGCCGACCAGAAGCAGCGGATCTTCGAACGCTTCGAGCGGGCCGTGTCGTCCGCGAATTACGGCGGCCTGGGACTGGGGCTCTGGATTGCGAAACAGGTCGTCGACGCGCACGAAGGCGGGATCGACGTGGACAGCGAGCCCGGACAGGGAGCGACGTTTACGGTGACGCTGCCGCGCAGGGCAGGCGCGCACGGATAGCCTCGCATGACGAAGACGCGGATTGTGGTCATCGAAGACGACGCCGACCTCCGTGAGGCGATGTGCCTGATGCTCCGTTACGAGGGATACGAGGTGTGCGGATTCTCCAACGGGAAGGAGGCCATCCGCCGACTCGAAGACGGGCTTCCCGCGGACGTGATCCTGCTCGATCTGATGATGCCGATCATGACCGGCTGGGAGTTCTGCGAATACCGCGCCGGGTCGACCCGGCTGGCAAGCGTCCCGGTGATCATCGTGACCGCCAGGCAGGTGGCGGCGCGGCCGGTCGGCGTCGACGACGTCCTGCTGAAGCCTTTCGGCCCCGACCAGTTGCAGGAAACGCTCGCCAGAGTGTTGAGAGCGCCGGACGCTCGCTAGCCGTGCTGAGCTCACCCGGCGGCTTGACCTGAGGCGCCGGGCGCAGAATCATTGGTGGCCGGCGTTCGGCCGATGCTATTGGAGTCATTCATGTCCAGGAACGTCCTCAGCCACCTGGCCGTGGCCATCGTCGCGTGTGGAATCGGCGCAGCCGCGACGGTTGCCACTGCCCAGGGGCAGCGCCAGACACCCGCTGCGCCGCCTGCGAAGCTTGGAGCGTTGGCGACCGCGAATCTCGCGAAGGCACGTCCTGCTGCACCGTTCAATCTGACCGGCACGTGGCAGCACGACGGCCGCGCGAACACCTGGAAGTTCGTGCCGCCGACGTTCAAGCTCACTCCCGAAGCCCAGGTGCACTACGACCGCGGCATGGAGGCGCTGAAAAAGGGCGGCGTCTACCGCGACGATATCGGTCAATGCTGGCCGGCCGGCATGCCGCTCATCATGACGCGGGTATGGCCGATCGCCATGGTGCAGGTGCCGACAGCCATCTACATGATCAGCGGCTTCATGAACAGCGTGCGAATGATCTACCTCGATGGCCGCGAGCATACGCCCGTGGATGAAGTGGTGCGGTCGTTCAACGGCGAGTCCATCGGCCGTTGGGAAGGCGACTCGCTCGTTGTCGATACCAGGTACTTCCCGGGACATCATCACTGGCTCGATCAGGGCGGCGCCTCGATTCCGGCGAGCGAGGATCTGCAGATCGTCGAACGCTTCCGCATGCTCGCCGACGGCCGGCTCGACATCGACTACACGATGACCGACCCGAAGAGCTGGGTGGGCGAGTGGAAGATGACCAAGACGTTTCGGCGGGTCGAGGACACCGACATCACCGAGGTGCAATGTACGCCCGATCTGAACGAGCGGCTTCCGGCCACCCGATCGAAGAGCATCGTCAATTGAGCCCGGGGAGATCCGGCTTTCGGAGTGTTCAGTCAATCGTCGCGGCATGCCCGCGGTGGGAGAGGCAGTCATGAAGCGCTCAGTCGTCACCGGCGTGCTCGCGGTCTTCCTGGCGGCTGGTTCGCTCCTCGCGCATCACTCGCCGGTGCTGTTCGACCGCACCGTCACCAAAACGCTGGCGGGTACGGTCGTCGAATTCGCCTGGACGAACCCGCACGCGTCGATCCAGCTCGACGTGCCGAACGAACGGGGCGCCAGCGAGCGCTGGGGGGTCGAGCTCGGCAGCCCGAATTCGATGGTGAAGACCGGCTGGAAGTCGACGACGCTGAAGGCGGGCGACAAGGTGACCGTGGTCGTCAACCCGCTGAAGAGCGGAGAGCCGGGCGGAATCTTCGTGTCTATTACGCTGGCCGATGGTCGCCGGCTTGGTGGACGGGCTACCGACTGAGAGAAGTCGGTTAGGCAAGTATATTGTTGCCGCTGAAGCCGGACACTACGGAGCACGTCCGCTGAAACCGGACACTACGTGGGCAGCCCTGTAATAACTCGGCGTGACGCACGTATAGATCTGCAATGCCTCGTCCCTGGAGGCTGCGTCTCGAGACAATTCTCCGCGACGTCCGTTACGCGTGCCGACTCCTGGTTCGCCACCCTGGTTTCGCCGCGGCATCGATTCTGACGCTCGCCATCGGTCTGGGCACGATGACGGTCGCGTTCAGCGCGGTGAACGCCTTCTTCATCAGGTCGCCTCCGATCGAGGGTGCCGGCGCCGGGCTGGTCACGGTGAGCGGCAGCGCACCCGAAGGCGGCGGGGCATCGCTCCTCGAGCTCGAGGCGTTCACTCGCGATGTCCCTGCTCTGGACATCAGTGCTCAGACCATCGTGACGCTCAGCCATCGTCAGGGTGATGTCGCCGGAATCGCCTGGGGGCTGGCAGTCACGGACAACTACTTCGACATGCTCGGCGCGGCCGCGGCGGCTGGGCGGACATTTTCCCGCGGCGATCCGGTGTCGGCGGTCATCAGCGATCGATTCTGGCAGCGCACGTTGTCCGGGGCGTCGCTCGCCGGTCTGTCGGTGAGGCTGAACGGCGTCGACGTACCGGTTGTCGGCGTTCTGTCACGCGATTTCCGCGCCGGCTTCTACGATCCCGACGTCTGGGTTCGCATCGCCGACTGGGACGCGCTGCGGCTGCCGCTGCGAAGCCGACGTCCCGACGCTGCCACGTTCACACTGTTCGCCAGGCTTCGGCCCGGTGCGACACAGGCACTCGCCAACCGTCAGCTGCAGCTGGCGGCCAGCGAGCTTGCCCGGGCGTGGCCGAAGACGAACGGGCGCCGAACGGCGTCGTTCGTGACCTTCGACGAGGGGCTGCCGGAGCTGCGGGCGCTGGCGACGGTCGCGGTCACAGCGATGTCGATGATCGGTGTCGTCCTGCTGATTGCCGTGTTCAACGTCATGGGTCTTTTGCTGTCGCGAGCCGTCGACCGCCAGCGGGAGATGAGCCTTCGCGGGGCGCTTGGTGCGACGCGGGGGCGGCTGTCGCAGCAGCTCGTCACGGAGAGTCTGGTGCTCGCTGCCATTGCCGCCGGTCTGGCGCTCTTCATCTCCCGGTGGAGTAATCAGCTGCTCAGCGCTTTCGCGCCCGAGACGCCAATCCCGCAGCGGCTGGACGTGACACCCGATTGGACCGTGGCCCTCTTCACGTCGGTCCTGATGATCGGGTGTGGGGTTGCCGCCGGGCTTCTGCCGGCACGCCGGGCCACCAGCGTGGCCATCGCCGCAGCGATGGCGCCGTCCGCCGGTCCGCGCGTCTCTGGTGAGGTCCGGCTGCGCGCGTCCGTCGTATCACTGCAGATGGCCGGCGCCACGCTGCTCCTCGCCTTCGCTGCTCTGCTGCTGCGCACGGCAGTACTGACGGCACGGGTCGAGATCGGATTCGACGTCGAGAGAACCATCGTGCTCGAAATCGATCCCGCGTCCCATGGATACGCCGAGCCTGCGTCCCACCGCTTCATCGCCGACACCGTGACCGCGCTGCGGGCGCTGCCGGGTGTCACGAGTGCATCGGTCACCGATCGCGTCCCGTTCTATGTGGGATTTCCAGCGCGGCTGGATGTGTCGATCGATGGGCAATCGTGCGGGGCAGAACCATGTCCGACGGCGGGAAGTTATCGCGTCGGGCCTGACTTCTTCCGCACGCTGGGAATCCGGGTGACGAGGGGACGGGAATTCGCCGATTCGGGCGTAGACGGCCAGTCGGTCATCGTCAGCGAGACGATGTCGCGCCGTTTCTGGCCGTCAGTCGATCCGGTGGGGCAGTGGGTGTCACTTGGCGCCGAGCGACGCCGGGTGCAGGTGGTGGGCGTCGCGGCCGATATCGTGCACCGATCGGTCAACGAGGTGCGCGAACCGTACGCATACCTCCCGTTCGACGCCGCAGCTGCGGCGCTGCCCGTCGCCATCGTGCTCCGTGCCACGGGCAACCCGGAGCTGCTGCTCGGGACCGTGCGGGAACAGGTTCGACGGATGGACGCCGGACTGCCGATTTACAGTCTCCGGACGATGCGGCAGCGCATCGACGCGCGCGAGCAGTCTGGCGCGCTGATCGTGACGCGCTTCTTCGCCCTCTGCGGCGGACTCGCACTTTTCCTGTCGATCGTTGGACTGGGCGGATCGGTGTCGTACTCTGTGCGTCAGCGCGCGCGTGAATTCGCCATCCATGCCGCGATTGGCGCCTCGCCGTTCCATATCGCGCGCCACGTGATCGGCGGTGGTCTTCGAATGACCCTGCCGGGTATCTGCGCCGGTCTTCTCAGTGCGCTGATGCTGTCGCGACTGGCATCCGGACAACTCGGGAACCTGGATCTCGACAGTCCGTTCACCGTCGTGGCCGTCGCGATGCTGCAGCTGCTGATCGCCATCGCGGCGTGTGCCGTCCCGAGTTATCGCGCCAGCCTGTCGAATCCGCTCGGCGCGCTCCGTTCGGAGTAGCAGCCAGGGAGAACCAGAGCACCGTGAGCGTCACGAGCTACCAGTGGCGCCAGGTAGCTCGCCGGGTGTAATGTCCTTCAGGTTCGCTTGCCGGCGGGGTGGTCGCGGCACCCGGCGCGACAGGCCGGTGGAGGATGTCTCATGCGGCAACTGACGTGTGCTGGAGCGCGACTGAGTGCGCTCGGACTTTGTACGGCGCTCGCCCTCGCCTCCGGCGTGCGTGCCGCCGACGACCACCCGGACTTCACCGGTGTGTGGACGACATTTTCAGAACCGGGGCAGGGGCGTGGCGGCGGCGGACGCGGCGGCGGGGCGGCGCTGCCGATGACGGACGTCGCCAAGAAGAAGGTTGCCGCCTATCGCGCTCTCGTGTCGCCGACCGGTGACACACCCGGCGGATACTGCCTCGGCACCGGCATGCCCGGCTCCATGCTCGGCTCCGGCGGCTATCCGATGGAAATCATCCAGCGGCCCGAGCAGATCACGATCATCTACGAGGCACACAGCGAGGTGCGGCGCGTGTATCTGGGCGATCGCATCGTCCCCGAGCGCGACCGAATCCCCGGCCGCAACGGCTACTCGAACGGCCGCTGGGAAGGCGAGACGCTCGTCGTCGAAACGACGCAGCTCGTCGAGCAGGTCGACCAGCAGTACGCCCACAGCGATCAGGCCCGCATCGTCGAGCGCTACCGGCTGACGACCGACGCCAGGGGTGGCAAGGTGCTGACGGCGGAGATGACGATGACCGACCCGGTGTTCTACACGCAGCCGGTCAAGGCCGAGAAAAAGTGGTCGCTCGTGCCGAACGGTCACCTGCTGCCGTACGAGTGCGCCGAAGAGGGGTGGAACAAGCGGCTCGAGGAGCTCGAGAAGAAAGCGGCCCGCCCCTGAGCGTGACCGGAACGGATGCTGACGGAGACTTGACGGAGAATACTGTCATGACACAGTTGTCGCGCGCCTTGACGATCGTTCTGTTACTCGGCTTCGGAGCGTCCGTGGCGGCGCATCACTCGGCCGCACAGTTCGACTTCACGAAGTCCGTGAGCATCACCGGGGTCGTCAAGAAGTTCCAGGCGATCAACCCGCACATGCGGCTCATCCTCGCCGTCACGGATGCCAAAGGAACGCATGACGTCGAGTTCGAGGGTCACAGCACCAACAACATGTACCGTGCCGGTTATCGCGACAAGATGATTCAGGTCGGCGACAAGATCACGGTGATGGTGGCGCCTCTGAAGGATGGCAGTGAAGGCGGCTACGTCACTGCGGCCATCACCGCCAAGGGCGAGAAGTTCGGCGTCGGCTCGGGCGCCGGCGGCGACCGGGAGCGCCAGCGCGCCGAAACCAAGTAATCACGTCATCGCACGGTCGTGCGCTGCCAGTCCCAGCCCTCGATTCCGCGCGCGCTCACGGCCTTGACCCAGACGGCGTCTCCCGCACGCGCGCCCGCGATGGTGGCTCGGGGTGCCGTCACCCGTACGTCCTGTGATTGACCGTTCGTCCAGGAACGCACGAGATACGCGTTCACCTCCTTCTCCGGCGATGGCGCCCAGGCGACCTCCGCACCTGCGCCCTTCACCACGGCGGTGAGATCGTTCACGCGTGAGGGGCTCGAGGCCATCAGCATGATCGACGCGGTCGTCGCCCTGGCCACCTCGGTGACGAGCTGGAAGTTCACCGTGTCCAGCGTGTCGTGCGGCTGGTGGTAGTGAGGGTTGCCGAGGATCGGATACGAACCGATGCCGGCCACGATGTCGCCGTAGGCATCGTAGTACGACGCGGCATCGGTGTTCTGGTAGTAGCGGGCATCGTAGGTGATGAGCTTCGTGAACAGGAACGCCGCGGCGTGCTGCAGATCGCGAAGCCCGGGATTCGAGTAGCGGATGGTGTCGTCGAGGCGGTGATCGTCGGCGAATCCCACCATGTCGTTGTTCAGCGCGCCGACGATGCGATCGCGGCGTGCGACCGCCTGACGAACGTATTCACGGCTCCCGAGCAGTCCCGACTCTTCGCCGGTGAACCAGAGGAACTTGATCGTGGCCGGCATCTGGCGGTGGCGGAGGATTCGCGCCGCTTCGAGCAGCGCCGCCGAGCCCGACGTGTCGTCGTCGGCGCCTGGTCCGGCTGCAACCGAGTCGTAGTGACTGCTCACGACGTACTCGAGCTCGGGATGCACGGTGCCCGCAAGCGTGGCGATGACGTTGGCGGTGCGTACGGGAGGGCGGCCGCCACCGACGGGCGCCATGAAGTATTGATACTGCGGCGTGTAGCCGAACGACTCGAGCGTCTTGTAGATGTACTCCGATGCCAGCGCGTTCCCGGGCTGCGAGATGTGCTTGGAGCCGAACGCGACCATGTCGCGTTCGTAGCCGTAGATGCGCATCACCGATGCGGTGTCGACCACGCTGCGCACCTGCCGCGTCATCGGGGCGAACATGCGGGTGCCGCGATCGCGCAGGGCGACTTCCGCTGCCAGCTGGCGATCCAGACGATCGAGCACGTCCTGGCGAGTGACGGTGGCCGTGACGTCCACCAGGTACACACCTCGCTCCGGGGAGATGGTGTCGCCATCGCGGTCGGCGACGACGAGCAGGCGCGAGCCGTCGGGGCTCACGGACCACGAGTGCTCCATCGACAGTGTACGGATCGTGTTGTTGTGGAACAGCCGGCTGCGGCGCATGGAGCCCAGATCGTAGACGTACGATCGGCGGTGACGCGGCTCGCCGATGATCCCGAGCAGGCGGTCGTTCGTCAGGAACCGTGGCGTGTGATCGTGCTGAATCTCGTTCGTGATCCGCCTCTCGCTCTTGTCGGCGGTGTCGACGACGAACAGCTCCCAGTCTTCGCGCGGCATCATCTGGAAGACGACGCGCCGCCCGTCGGGCGAGATCGCCGGATTGGCCACCGGCAGCGTGGATGACTTCACTTCCGCCGGTGTGCCGCCTGCGACCGGCACGACGCGCACCGAGAACGCGTTGTTGACCCGCGTGAGGAATACGATCGTGTCGCCGCGCGCCGACGCAGAGTAGGTGGTGGCGTCGAACGTTCGCACGTCGCCGTTTGCTGGTTCGACAATCGCGAAGCCGGCGTTGCCGGCAGCGGCGAGCAGCCGTCCACCCGCGAGCGCCTGCACGACCCGCAACGGTGTGCCGCCAGTCGTCACGGGAACCGGCGCGCCCTTTTCGTCGATTCGGTACACCTGGGACTGTCCTTGAGGCCCGGTCACCGGCGCGCCCGTGACGAACAGGCGATCGTCGGTCGAATAGTGGACGGTGAGTCGCGTGACGCCGCCGGGAGGGCTTACGATTCTTTCTACGCCCGAGGCCAGCGTGCGCTCGACGACGGCAGCCTTGGCAGCCTCGAGATTGGCGAGCGTCTGGCCCCCGCGTCCGCCAGGCACCGGGATGCCAGACGCGCTCTTCGGTCGCGCCGCGCGCAGTTCGTCGTCCTCGATGGCTCGCAGAAAGGCCGCACGCGTTCCGTCGTGTGAGAAGGTGACACTGTAGCCATCGAAAGGATCGAGCGGGCGCGGTCCTCCGGTATCGAGGCGGAACACGTGCAGGGTGCGGCGGTCGTCCGCAACCGATTCGAAGGCGGCATACCGGCCGTCCGGGCTCCATCGCGGCGCACCCGCTGCCGTGAGGTTGATGAAGAGCCGGTCTGGCGCGCTGAGCTCCGTGGTGAGATGCCACTCGCCGGTGATGAGCGCCACCTGCTCCAGATAGGCATCACCGCCGGGGCCGGTGAGCACCGCGCGGAACTGGCGGAGCGCGCCCGGGTAGTTCCCCGCGTCCCAGGCGTCCACCGCCGCTTCGTATTGCACCCGCCCTGCGTCCTGTGCCACGAGCGTCGCTGCGGCGATGGCCGTCGAGATGGTCAGGAGAAGCGCGGCGAGGTGGCGGGTGCGCATGACTGAGGGAGGATAAGCGCCCCGGGCCGCATTGTCACACCCGTTTCTCACGACCGTCTCCCACACCCCGTTCGAGTAGTGTCCGGCTTCAGCCTGGCTTCAGCCGGACGACGGGATCCGGCAGCAGACGTACACTCCCGGATCGACCCCTGGACGACCGAAGGAGGCTCAATGAATCGAATGGTAATGCTGGTCGCCATGCTGAGCATTGCGCGTGCTGCCGCCGGTCAGGACGCAGACGACTATCGCGGCGGCTGGAGAACCGAGAGCGGCGAAGCGCACACCTACGAATTCTCGATCCGCGGCACGACGGTCCGGGGCATCTATTGCACCTATTGCGCCGATGCGACGACGCTGGCGTTCGTCGATGGCACGTTCGGACCGAGCGGGATCACGTTCCAGGTGACGCACGTGAACGCCGACGGGAGCACGGCGTATACAGACCGGGCGCTGGCGACGTTCCGGGAGGGCCGTCTCATCGTGACAGGCACGAGCGGCGGGCGGGGCGGGGGCAAATTCGAACGTGTGCTCATCAAGGATCCGCGTGGCCCCGATCCGATCCCCGTCAAGGTGTCGGTGCTGCCGAAGAGCCGTCCTGCTGTGCCGGGCAATCCGCAGCGCCGCAACGCCGACGGCGCGGACGGCTTGCCCTACGTGCAGCCGGGTCCATGGAAGTCGAAGCTGACCGAGAAGGATGTCGTCGGCGTCTGGCTGGGATTCGGGGTCGGTGCGCCGAAGCAGTTCTTCATCATCAAGAAAGTCGGCGACAGGCTCCGCGGCATGGTGTGCGGCACGTGCGACAACCCGTACACCATGGCGGCACTGGACGATTTCCGGATCGAGGGAGACACGCTGACGTTCAACATCCTCCACGAAGACTGGGGAGATGGTGAGATCCCGACCTTCGCCAAGCACGTGACCGCGCACGTGGGGTGGAACGAAATGCGATGCACGACGGCCGCCGACCATCAGCCGCCGCCAGCTCCGCGGCCGCAGGGCGCCGGCGGCCCCGTCCCCGGTTTCTCGCTGCAAGGTCCGATACCGATCGAGGCGACGTCGGGCAATGTCTGGCCCGAATGGCCGCCAAAGAACACGTCGTCGCCGAGGTAGCCCGGGAACGATCGGGTTTCGCCACGGGCTGACAGGAATGAACTATGATTCTGGGCGTTATCGTTCAGCGGGATTCATGAGAAGGAGACGAGGCATGGCGCGACTCACGAGGCGGGGATTCATCGCGGCGTCCAGTGCGGTGGCGGCGGCGCCGGCGCTCACGGCGATCACGGCACAGGCTCAGGGACCGGCGGCGCCGGACATCGGGAATCTGCGCGCCGAGAAGGACATCGTGTTCGGCAAGGGCGGGACCATGGATCTCACGCTCGACGTGTACCAGCCGCCCGCCGGCGTGACGCCGAAGCGCATGGCCATCATTCACCTCTTCGGCGGCGGCTTCGCCGCCGGCAACAAGAACGCCGGCTACATCATCAACGACGCCAAGGCGCTCGGGGCCCGGGGCTACACCAACATCTCGGCCAACTACCGGCTCCAGACCCAGTCCTCCTGGCCGGCGCAGATTCACGACGTCAAGGCGGCGATCCGCTGGACGCGCGCGAACGCGGCCAAGCTCGGAATCGAGCCCAACCGGATCGTGGTGGCCGGCTACTCGGCCGGCGGCATGCTGTCGCTGATGGCGGCCGGCACGAACGGCAAACCGGAGTTCGAAGGCGACGGCGGCAACGCCGGCGTCAGTTCCGACGTGAATGCGTGTGTCGGTGTCTACCCCTTGGCCAGTGCGCAGATCGCCAAGGGACTCTTCGCGCAGGGCCAGGCGACGCCCGAGAACATTGCGGCGGCATCGCCGACGACGTATATCAGCGACAAGTTCGCGCCGACGATTTTCATTCACGGGACCAAGGACGGCACGATACCGGTCGCGTCCAGCGTCGATTTCTTCACCAAGCTGCACGCGCTCGGCGTCCCGTCGACGCTGACGCTGATTCAGGGCGCCGATCACGCGTTCGACAACAACGCCCCGGATGCGGTGGAGGTGATGGCGGCATCGATCGATCTGTTCCTCACCCGGCTCATCGTCGATCCGAAGCCCTATCCCTCGTTTGGCGGCGGCGGAGGACGAGGCGGTCGCGGTGGACGTGGCGGCGGCGCACCCGGAGGCGGAGGCCGCGGCCAGTAAGTACGCAGCGCCGAGCTTCAGCTCGGCGTGACACACGAGTACGCAGCGCCGAGCTTCAGCTCGGCTCTTGCCGACGAACGAGGCACTGAGAATTTCGATTCTCTGTGCCTCTTGTCGTGTACGAATCGAAAAAGGTTCACCGGCCACCTGGTGTATAAGGAGTCGACATCAGGACCGTGCGCCTCACTTCCAGTGGTCTGCTCTTTCTCGCCGTCGCCACGTTCGCGTCCGGCGACTCTGGCGGGACGTCTGCGCAGACGCCCGAGCGGATCGATTTCGCCCGCGATATTCAGCCGCTCCTTCGTGCGAACTGTTACGGCTGCCACGGCGTTGCGCTGCAGAACGGCAACTTGCGCCTCGACCGCCGTCGCGACTCGATGCCCAATCGCGTCGGCGCCAACGGCGCCCGCATCGTCCCGGGCGACAGCGCGTCGAGCCGCCTGTACATTCGCGTCTCAGGTAATCAGGCAGGGCCGCAGATGCCTCCAACAGGAGCGCTGCGGCCTGAGGAGATCGACGCCATCAGAGCCTGGATCGATCAGGGCGCCGATTGGCCGGACGAGCTCGCTGGTGAGGCGCCGTCGCCGGCGCGCGACCCGATTGCGACCGAGCTCCTGGATGCGCTCAGACGCGGCGATCGCCGCAGGATCGACCAGCTGCTGAACGCGAATCCCGGCGCGGCGCGGGCGACGGGATCCGGTGGCATCACGTCACTCATGTACGCCGGCCTCTATGGAAGCGCGGCTTCCGCTCGGAAGCTTCTCGACCTGGGGGCTGACCCGAACGCCCGCAACGACGCGGGCGCCACCGCCCTGATGTGGGCGGTGGACGATCTCGAGACCACGAGACTCCTGCTCGATCGTGGCGCCGATCCGAATCTTCGCTCTGCCGACGGACGTACGGCGCTCGTGCTGGCGGCCGCGAGGCCCGGCGGCAGCGATGTCGTGAAAGCCCTGCTCGATCGCGGCGCGCGGCTCGGCGGCGAGCCGGTGTTGAGTCAGGCAGGCGATGCGGGTGACGCGGCGACGATTCGCCTGCTGCTCGAACGCGGTGCCGCCACGGCTCCGCTGCCGGGCGATCTGGCGATGCGAAGCGGCTGCGCAGATTGCGTGGAGATGCTGATGAAGGTGGCCGCCCCCGCGGCCCTCACTCGCGCGCTCGAATCCGCGGCGCGCTACGGCAGCTCGAGCAGCATGCAGCTGCTGCTCGCACGCGGCGCCGGTCCGACCCCGGCAGTGCTGCGAGCGGCAGCGGCGTCCGAAGCGCTGCCAGCCGAAGGGGTCACCATGCTGCTCGAGAAGGGCGTCCGCGACGAGCAGGCCTTGGGCTGGGCCATACGGCACGGTGATACGGCGGTTGTCGCGGCATTGCGGAACGCTGGTGTCAGAGACGTGGTGTTGCCGGCGCCGACGCTGGCGAGACCGGCGGCACCGCGATCGGTACGCGACGCGATCACTGTCAGCCTTCCGCTGCTGCAGCACGCCGACACCGTGTTCCTCACGAAGGCCGGATGCATCTCGTGCCACAACAACAGCCTCTTCCAGATGACGTCCGCGTCGGCGCGGCGGAAAGGCTTCCGCATCGACGAGAGCGCCATACGCGAGCAGATGGTGCGTTCGCGCGCCTATCTCGAGAGCTGGCGTGAACGAACGCTGCAGGACATCCCGATCCCGGGGCGCGTCGATACCACCTCGTACATCCTGGCCGGCCTCGCGGCGGCTGACTTCGCGCCCGATGCGGCGACCGATGCGCTGGCGCGTTATCTGAAGCGGCGTCAGTTCGCCGACGGCGGCTGGCGTGTGGCGACCCAGCGCCCGCCGATTGAATCGAGCGATATCGAGGTGACGGCGCTTTCGCTCCGTGCGCTGCGTGTCTACGCCCCCCCGCCGTTCAAGGCTGAATACGAACGCGCCGTGCAGCGCGCCAGCGCGTGGCTCGTCAAATCACAGCCAGCGAAGAACGAGGACCGTGTCTACCTGCTCCTCGGTCTCGGCTGGGCGGGGGCGAACCGGACCGTGCTGAGACAAGCCGCGAGCGCATTGATCGCGCAGCAGCGCGACGATGGCGGATGGGGTCAGATCCCGACGTTGGCGAGCGATGCGTATGCAACCGGCCAGGCGCTGACCGCTCTTGCCGAGACCGGGATGGTGACGCCGTCCGATCCTGTCTACGAGAGGGGCGTGCGCTTTCTGCTCGGCTCACAGCTTCAGGACGGCTCCTGGTATGTGCGCACTCGCGCCATCCCCGTGCAGCCGTATTTCGACAGCGAGTTCCCGCACGGTCAGGATCAATTCATATCTGCGGCCGCGACCAACTGGGCGACGATGGCGCTGATGTTCGCAGCGGATGCGGCCCGGGCGTCCGGAGGACGGGGCCGATAACCACGAAGGCGCCCCGCCGGGACACGAAGGGCACGAAGAAGCGTTTCAGGGAATCGCGATCTCCGCCGCCGCGATCCCCTGCTCGCCGCAGGTCGAGTAGAAGAGGATCGTCCGGCCCTGTTCTTCGAAGAGGAAAGGGTCGCGGATCTGGCGCACCGGCACCTCGACGTCGCCCACCTCCGACGGCGCGACGGGAAGTCCGGCGCACTCGTACTCGGTCTCGGGACGCATGATCTCGACTGGCGTCGACGCACGCCATTCGCTCCAGTCGCCGGCCATATCGATCGTGGACATCAGCATCCGCTCGGGCGCGTCGCCGATCGCCGTGAAGAACACGATCAGGCGATTGCCGCGGACGGCGAGCGCCACGTGCCGGACGCGGCGCGCGTAGGCGGTTGCCTGGAACGGATTCGGCCCCGGCTCGAAGCTCCCGGTGAGATCGGTGGCGCGCAGCAGACGTCCGAGACGCGACATGCCGTAGAACGCGCCCCCATGAGGAAACACGCGGAGGTAGCTCTCCTTGGTGATCGCCGGCTGGGCGGTGAAGCGCAGGCCGTCGGACGACACCGACGACTGCGTGAACTGGCCGTACCCCTTCTCGTCGGCCCAGCGCTGTGCCGCCGCCGGCTGCGTCGGCCACTGTTCGTTGTTGGTCCACCACCCGTGTGCCCACAGCACGATCCGCTTGCGCGCAGCGTCGACGAAGATCTCGGGCGACGCCAGGTGGGTGTTGAAGCCGCCGAACCGTGCCGAGTCTGGCTGCAGCCGGAAGAGCGCCGTGTCGCGCACGTGGAGTACGCCGGGCTCGTGGACCTTCCATGGGCCGCCGACAGAGTCGGCGTAGGCGAGGCGGATGAAGTCGCCGCGATGGTTCGCGAAGTACAGGTAGTAGCGCCCGAGCGGACGCTCGATCCAGTCGGGGACGCGAATCACGCTCGGGCCGTTGACGTTGCCGCCAAGCGTCGGCGACGAGTTCACCGTGATCAGCGGGTTCTGCTTGAGTCGCGACACTTTCACAGTCTGCGCCGCGACTGGTGTGACACGCGCGGGCGCACGCTCAACCGCCACCCAGACTATGGCCAGCAGTGCGGCGGCAGTCACATGTCGCGTGGTCATGTCTGCGTTCCTTCGCAGTGCCGAGCTTCAGCTCGGCATCGCCGTTGGGTGACCTTCGCGCCGAGCTTCAGCTCGGCGTCGTGCGCCGCTTCACCGTACTATAGCGTGGCGGCTTCAGCCGGACGCTGTCAGGCCCTGGTGTCACGACGAAGGCGCTTCAGAAGCTGGATCTGCCCGGCATGGTAAACGTCGTGCCCTGCGATTCCGGTGACGAGCGCGAGGTTCGTCACCTTTCCGTGCGCCCGCTCGAGATCGCGCGCCGACAACGCCTCCACGCCATCGCGCAGCTCCCGGTGCGTTCGATCGAGCAGCGCGACATCTGACCGCCAGGCACGCGTCGTGCCTTCCTGCGGCCGCCGGAACCAGTTCGAGCCGACGAGCGCAAACGATCCGCGCGGTGCCCCCGTCAGCCGCCGCACGACCCTGTACTTCCAATACGCCGCGTGGACGACCAGCTCCCAGATGTTGTGACGTGACGGTCCTGGCCGCCATACCGCCTCCTCGAGGCGAACCCCGCGAATCGATCCGCGAAGGTTGGGGCCGTGCCAGGACCCGTGATCGTACGCGCTGTCGATCAGGAAGAGCAGCTGTCGAAGCTGGGAAGTAAGTCCGCGCACGAGAATTGTTTCCTCACAGACTTCAGGAGCACGATGTCGTTGGTGATCGTGGCGCGAGCGATCGCGAGCCGTTTGCCGTCTGGCGAGAAGGCGAAACCAGGGCCTCTCGACAGGAGGCCTTCATGGTCTGCGTCGTCGTGAACCGATCGTCCGTCTATTTCGGCATCGGCGGCAGCAGCGGCTGCCGCCCGGCCGGCAGGTGCTGATCGACGGCGTTCATCATGAAGCCCACTCTGAAGTAGTCGCCCATGATCATCATCAGCTGCACGGTGTGCTGCCGCCCGAAGTGGCCGACCATCTTCTGCCACAACTCGCTGCTCACCTTGTGCTCGCGATACAGCGTGCGCCCGAAGGTGATGAGCGTGGCGTCCTTGTCGGAGAGGCCCTTCACGTCCCTGTTGTACTTGACGACGTCGATGACCGACTGCTCGAGTCCCTGCTTCAAGCCGGCGGGCTCGTGGGCGGTCCACTCGTACTGCTGGTCGATTTCTCTCGCGATGATGAGCACCGCCAGCTGAAAGTACCGCGCGCCGACGGGGCTGTTGACGCCAGTGGGAATGCCGAGGCTGCGGCCGCTCGGGCTGTAGCTCGTGACGTGCGTCGGTCCAGGCCCGGGGTTGGTCTGCGGGTTCTTCTCCAGCAGACGCCGCCCTTCCTCGTCCAGATCCTCCGGCGTGACCGGCGGCAGCCGCGACAGCGTGACGGAGTTGATGTCGGGCGGCAGCGTGGTCGGTGCAGTTTGCGCCTGCACGATCGCGGGCATGGACGCGAGCAGCAGCACGAATAGTCCAACTCTCATGGCGTCACCCTCCCACATCGAGTGTCTTCGTCGCGTGAACGCCCCGGCACTTGCGACGTCGCTGGTTACCGCAGCGTCTCGTCGTTCGCCTACGCGGCCAGGTTCCGGCATGCTCGGCGGCGTTGACGTGCGTGATGCTATCGCGAATCGAGCGGACGCTGCTGGCCGAGATCGTTCGTACTGCTCCGTCTCGAGCAGACGCTCGCGCCCTCGATCCGTTTCGACCGCCGCACGCTTACAAAGACCGTATTCGCATTCACATCGCGAAACCCGGCTTGCGCGGAAGCGCGTGTGTCCTCGCGTTTCCGGTGGCAGGCCGCTTGCTGGCATAGCGACGCCGACCCCGCGGCATGACGTCGCGCGGGACGGCAAGCCGGTCTTTGTTGCTTCCAGGAGAAGGACGCATGCGAATTCCCACTCACGTGGCTGGCGGCGCCGTCGCCGTCCTGCTGGCCATTGGATTCAGCGCCGTTCCGGCGCACGCAACCGTTCACGAGATCGTCGCGCAGTGGTGCTCGGGTCACGAACCGCTCGAACCGCATGGGCTGTCGAGACCAGGATCGAAGAACTTCGCCGAGCCGCTGAACGCCAACGGCGCGCTGATTGTCGTTGTCGATCCAGTCGCCGAGACGATTCACATCACGTTCGACTACGGCCATCGGCCGGTGAAAGTGCAGCCGACGGTGACCGTTCCCATTGGTGTGGACCCGGACACCGGGTTCGTAATTCTGCTCGATCTGATCGAGCCCGATCCGGACTTTCCAGCGTTCCAACACTGCCCGAAGCTGAATTCCTGACCGGCACTTCCGCAAGAGAGGGCCTCGCTCGTCAGGCGAGGCCCTCGCTGAGCCGGCACTACCGCAGCGTCTCGTATTTCGGGTACGCGGGCCGCACCAGTTTCTTCGGCGGGTTCTTCGCCAGCTCCGCCATGACGATCTCGACGGCTTTCTCGAGCTGTGGATCGCGTCCCCGCCGCACCAGCTCCGGCTCGTGCTCCACCTCGATGTCCGGCGCCACGCCGGTGTTCTCGGCAATCCACTTGCTCTCGGCTGGATCCCACACGGCAGACGATGGAGCGCTGACGTTGCCGCCGTCCATCAGCCGCGGCGACCCGGCGCGGCCGACCAGTCCGCCCCAGGTGCGCTTGCCAACGAGCGTGCCGGCGCCGGCCTTGCGGAAGTACCACGGCATCGCGTCGCCGCCCGACCCGGCGAATTCGTTGATGATCATCACCTTCGGGCCGAAGATGGCGCCCTGCGGCTCGATCTCGTCTTCGCCGTCGCGTGTGGCCACAGCCGACATCAGCTTGCGCGTCATGAACTCGACCAGGTCGGTCGCCAGCTGGCCGCCGCCGTTGAAGCGCTCGTCGACGATCACCGCCTCCTTTCCCACCTGGGCAAAGAAGTAGCGCGTGAAGTTCGTCTGACCGCCGCCCGCCGTGTCGGGCAGGTAGACGTAGGCGACGCGACCGCCTGTCATCTGGTCGACCTTGCGGCGGTTGTCTTCCACCCAGGCCAGATTGCGCAGCCGGTTCTCGTTGGGAACCGGAACGACGGTGACCTCGCGTGCGCCGGCGCCGGACGGATCGGAGCCAACCTTGATCCGCACCTGCTTGTTGGCGGTGCCCTCGAACAGGCGATACAGGTTGTCGGACGCCGTCAGATTCCGTCCTGCCACCTCCAGCAGGTATTCACCGGCCCGCACGTTGCCCCCCGGCTGTGTCAGCGGAGCGCGCGCGTCGGGATTCCAGTTCTCGCCGTTGTAGACGCGGGCGAAGCGGTAGCGCCCGTTTTCGATCGCGTAGTCGGCGCCGAGCAGCCCGCTCTGCACGCGGCGCACGTCGGGCTGCTCGCCACCGCCCACGCCGAGGTGCGACACGACCACGTTGCCCATCATCTCGGCGAACAGATAGTTCAGATCGGAGCGCGACCCGATGTTCTCCACGAATGGCTCGTAGCGCTTTTCGGCGGCCTTCAGGTCGAGACCGTGGAAGTTCGGGTCGTAGAAGAAGTCGCGCTGGATGTGCCACGCCTCGCGGTACATCTGCTTCCACTCGGCGAGCGGGTTGATCCGCACTTCCAGGGTGGCGACGTTCAGCTGCCCTCCGGTCGCCGGCGGAGCCGGAGGCGGGGGAGTTGCCGACGCGCTGGCGGGTGGAGGAGGAGGCACGTTGCGGATGAACCAGTTCGTGCCCTGACGAACCAGCATCTTGTCGCCGCTGCGCGCGATCCTGAACGCCTGAACCCCGGTGGCCGCCACATCGGCGCGTCGTGAGCTCAGCGTGTAGCGGTGAACGACGATGCCGGCCGGTTGCTCGGGGGCTGGCAGCGGCGCCTCGATCGCATACAGCACGCCGGCGCGCCCGACGTCCAGCGCCACGTAGCGGCGCGGCGGCATCGGCATGGCCAGAATGCGCTGTCCGATGTTCTCGAAGTCGATCCTGACCTCGACGGGCCTGGCCGGCGCCGGTGCAGGGCGTGGAGGCTCCGGCTTCGACGCCTCTGCCTTCTCCGATTCCGGCTTTTGCGACTCCGCCGGCTTCTGCCCATCGGCCGCCTGCTCCTCCTTGATCTTCTCCTCGTCGCTCTCGGGAGCGAATGGCGATGGCTGATCCTTGCTCAGCACCACCATGTAGAGGCTGCGGGTCACCGTCCGCGTGCCGCTGCCCACGTCGGGCTGCAGCGACGGCCCCGAATCGGTCGACGCCGCGAAGTAGAGGTACTTGCCGTCGGTGTCCCACGCCGGAAACTTCGCGTCGCTCAGCCCGTCGGTCACCTGCGTGATCTTTCCGTCGCTCAGCGAGTAGAAATGGATCGCGCCCATGTAGTTGGCGAGGCGCTTGGAATACGCCAGAGACTTCGAATCCGGCGACCAGACCGGCACCCAGTCGTCGCTGAAGGCCGCCCAGTAGCGCTCCTTGTCCACCTGGGTGAACTTCTTCGAGGCCACATCGAGGTACCAGATACGCATGCGCGCATCGACGAACGAGATCTTCGAGGAGTCGGGCGACCAGCGCGGGGCACGATAGAAGCCGGGTGCCGGCATCGCGATCTTCGTCACCGTGCCCGATCCGTTCTGCGGTGCGAGGTGCAGCTCGTACTCTCCCGACTCGTCGGAGAAGTAGGCGATGTTCCTGCCGTCCGGCGACCACACCGGTGATCGTTCCATCACGTTCGGCGTGTTCGTGATCACCCGTGCATCACCCTTTTCCGCCGGCACCGTGACGATCTCTCCGCGCGCCTCGAACACGGCGCGAGCTGCCGTCGGCGACAGATCCGGCGCATCGAGGCGCTGGCCCAGGTTCACCATGCGCTCGCGGACCTCCGGCAGGTCGCCGGCGATCTTGACCGGGACTTGTTTCGTGCGGCCGGTCTTCACGTCGAAGAGCAGCAGGCCACCGAACTGCTCGATCACGATTCCATCCGGACCCGCGCCCGCCGACTTGTAATCCAGGCCGGTGTTCTTTGCTTCCTCCTTGACCTGCTTCGAACGGGTGTCATACGAGAACAGCGACACCGGGCCGTCGCGGTCGCTCAGGAAGAAGACCTTGTCGCCGATCCACATCGGGTTGAAGTCGTTCGAGTTGGTGCGCGGGATCCTCTCGACCTTCGAGTTCGAGAGCGTGGCCAGCCAGATCGGCGTCGTGTCGCCACCGCGATACTGCTTCCACACGCCGAAGGCGCGTCTCATCGGCACGTAGGCGAGCCGTGAGGCATCCGGCGCGTACGACGCTTCGTACCCCCACGGCAGCGGCAGCTTCTCCGGATGCACGCCGTTGACGTCGGTGGTGAACATCTCGGGCGGACCGGCATAGCTCTCGCGGGTCGACGCGAACAGAATCTTCTTTCCGTCCGGCGACCAGCCAAGGACCTGGTCGGCCGACGGGTGCCACGTCAGCCGCTTCGGCACGCCGCCGGCGGCGGGCACGGTGTAGACGTCGACGTTGCCGTCGTACTCCGCGGTGAACGACAGCGTCGCGCCGTCCGGCGAGAAGACCGGATTGGTCTCGACACCGACGCCGGTCGTCAGCCGGCGCGCATCGCCCCCTTCCCGCGGAACGGCCCACAAGTCGCCGGCATAGACGAACACGATCTGCGACTTGCTCAACGTTGGTCGTTGGAGGAGCAGCGGAGCATTCGACTCCGCCGCGAGGGTGACCACGGACACGGCGGCCAGGCACAGAAACGTCCGCATGGAAACGGTCCTCCTGAGCACGAAGTATTGGGCGTCCGGTCTACACCACGAAGGCGCTTCGCGCGAGGCGCGAAGTCCACGATGAGGGTCCGAGATTCTCCGGCTTCAGCCGAATCTCACGACACATTCTACGCCGAGGCATCCCACGTCATTACACCCGCCCGAACCGCGACAGTCTGCGTGTGAACCTATTCCGGCGGCGGCAGTATTTGTTACCGGGGAGGTGTCGCGGCGCAGGGTCGACTACCTGGCGACCTTGAACGCGTACACGGTCTTCGAGCGATAGACCTCGCCCGGTCTCAGCACTGTCGTCGGGAATTCCGGGTGGTTCGGCGAGTCGGGATAGTGCTGCGTTTCGAGCGCGAAGCCGGTGCGCTGCGCATACGGCCGTCCGGATTTTCCCGTCAGGCTGCCATCGAGAAAATTACCAGTGTAGAACTGCATGCCTGGCTCGGTGGTCGAGACTTCGAGGACTCGCCCGCTCGTCGGCTCCTCGACCCTAGCGGCGAGCTCCAGCCCCTGCCTGGTTCGATCCAGCACGAAGTTGTGATCGTAGCCGTTGCCGTTCCTGATCTGCGGGTCGCCGGCGCGAATCCTGGCACCGATCGCCGTTGGCGCCCGGAAGTCGAAGGGCGTGCCGGCGACGCTCGCGATTCCGGTCGGAATCAGATCCGGTCCGACCGGAGTCATGCGGCTCGCATGAACCGTCAGCACGTGACCGAGGATGTCGCCATTGCCCTCGCCGGCCAGATTGAAATAGGTGTGCTGCGTCAGGTTCACCGGTGTGCCCCTGTCGGTAGACGCCTCGTATTCGAACGCGAGCTCGTTGTCGTTGTTCAGAGTGTAGGTGACTTTCACGGTGAGCGTGCCGGGGTAGCCTTCGTCGTCATCCGGGCTGACGTGCGTGAAGACGAGGCCGGCACCGTTCGCGAGCTCGAACGGCTCCGCCTTCCACACCACTTTGTCGAATCCTTTGATGCCGCCATGCAGATGATTCGGCCGGTTGTTCACGGCGAGCGTGTACGTGCGTCCGTCGAGCACGAAGCGTCCCTTCGCGATCCGGTTGGCGTAGCGTCCGATGATGGCGCCGAAGTATGGCGGGTTGCGCAGGTACGGCTCGAGCTCGCCAAAGCCGAGCGCGACGTCGTCGAACTTGCCGGTGCGATCGGGCACGCGGATGGAGGTGATGATGCCGCCAAAGGTGATGGCGCGAACCTCGACGCCGTTGGCGTTGGTCAGCGTGTAGACATCGACGGCGGCGCCGTCGGGCGTCTTTCCGAATGCAGCTTTGCTCACGGAGCCTTCCTGAGCCGGGGCAGTTGCAGCTGGCTGTTTCTGAACGCCTCCGTCCGAGCACGCGGCAAGCACGGCCACGAGGAGAACCGGGATGACCTTCATAGCGAAAGGAAGTTTACCGGCTAACGTCATGATCATCACATCGTAACGGCGCTGGGTGAGATGGCCGGGAGACAATGAAGGGTGTCTCCGTCGACCCCTCGGCTCGCCCGGGCGCTGCGCCATCGCAATTACCGCCTGTTCTTCAGCGGTCAAAGTGTCTCGCTCGTCGGAACCTGGATCACGCGCGTCGCGACCAGCTGGCTCGTCTACCGGCTGACCGGATCAGAACTGCTCCTCGGCATCGTCGGCTTCTGCGGTCAGATTCCGACGCTCCTGCTGACGCCGCTGGCCGGCGTCTTCGTCGATCGCAGCGACAAACGGCGGATCCTGCTGATGACGCAGGTGCTGTCGCTGATTCAATCGGCCCTGCTCGCCGTCCTGACGCTGAGCGATCTGATTACCGTCACGCACGTCCTCGTGCTGCAGCTGTTCCAGGGCGCCATCAACGCGTTCGACACGCCGGCACGGCAGGCGCTCGTGGTCGACATGGTCGGCGATCGTCAGGACGTGCCGAACGCAATTGCGCTCAACTCGTCGATGGTCAACGGGAGCCGCATCGTCGGACCGGCCATCGGAGGGTTGATCATCGCGGCAGTCGGTGAAGGATGGTGTTTCGCGCTCGACGCGTTGTCATACGTCGCGGTCATCGGGTCCATCCTCCTGATGCGGCTCGCGCCGCACGTCGGGAACCAGCACCCGGTGGACATGCGTCACGAGCTCGGATCGGCCTGGCGGTATGTGGTCGGCTCGCTTCCGATCCGCAGCGCGCTTCTCCTGCTGGCGATCGTGAGCATCGCCGGCGTGCCCTACAGTGTGCTGATGCCGGCGATCGCCGCGCAAGAACTGGGCGGCGGGCCCAACACCCTGGGCCTGCTGATGGGAGCCACCGGAGTCGGGGCACTGGCCGGCGGTCTCTATCTCGCTTCCCGCAGCACGGTTGTCGGTCTCGGCAAAGTCATGGCCATCGGCGGGCTGACCTTCGGCGTGGCGCTGGTGCTCTTCTCGTTTGCGCGCGCCGTGTGGGTGGCGGCACCGCTGCTCGCGATTGCCGGGGCCGGTTTCATCGTCGAGATGGCGTCAACCAATACGGTCATTCAGACCATCGTCGATGAAAGGTTTCGCGGGCGCGTCATGGCGTTCTACACCATGGCCTTCTTTGGCACGGTCCCGATTGGCAGCCTTCTGTCAGGGCTCGCCGCCGAGCGCGTTGGAGCGCCGATGACGATCCGCCTTGGTGGCGTCATCTGCATCGTCAGCGCCCTGTGGTTTGCCTCGCAGCTTCCGATGCTGCGCACTCTGGTGCGCCCGATTTACGTCGAGCGCGGCATCATCGTCGAGCCGCCGGCGGATGTGGGAACCACGCCGTAGCAGCCGGTGGCGAAAGACCGTGACGGGCGGCTGAGGCGCCGAGACAAACCACAGAGTGATCATGACTGCAAGTCACCCCGCAGCATGAAAATGGGCTACGCTCGCAGCGCCGTTCGGTCGGACGTCGGTCTGTGAGTGGCACGCATGAGTCCGCACAGAGTGTGACGCGGGAGCTGAGGGACCCCGTAT
>DASUGH010000139.1:0-6082 GCA_036274155.1 Vicinamibacterales bacterium
GTGCTGCCAATTGCCTTCAGCACCGGCTCGCTCGGAGAGGCCGCCGCTGAAAGCATGAATGGACTCAACTGCTCGAACCTCTCGATTGCCGGCTGAACCGCGGTGCGATATTCCTCACGCCGTGAGGCAGGAGTCTCTGCCGGAGGCGCGGCAGCCGGACCCGGGGCTGCTGCAACTGGCGGTGCACCAGCAGCAGGCGCCGCAGTCGCCCTCGGCCCTGTACTCGCCGCGGCGCGTAAGGGCTGAGCAGAGGCAGGCGGCAGAGAGTCCGGCGAAAAATCAACGTAGACCCGGCGCCCGAGAACACGGACGGCGCTGCGCGCACGTTCGAGCAGCGTGATACGGGCCTTGAGGCGGTTGCCGGTGTCGCTCCCGGCATGAATCGACACGCCCATCACGAATCGAACGCCGGGCGGCGCCATGAACGACGTGGGTCGAGCCGGCCCGACAACCGGGCCCGCATCGAGCTCGAGCACCGCTGCGCTGACCCGACGGGTCGCGACATCCTGCGGCTCTCCCGTCAGTTCGAAGACGAGCGAGACGCGATCCTGCGCCGCCAGCAGCGCGACATGCTGAAATCTGGCGTCGGCAGCATCTGCAGGCGCGCTATGAAGGATTGCGGCCAGTGCGAACGCGGTCGTCAGGCGTGAGAGGGTGACCACGTGATTAGAGGCCGCCGGCCATTGTGTTTTCAAGACGCACGGTGGCACCGGTGACCCCCTGCGCCTCGAGCGCCCGCTGCGCCGCCGCGGCTTCCTCGGCTGACGCGTACGGTCCGACGATGACCTGCTGGGAGACGCCGTCCGGATGCCGGCGCGTGAATGCCGGGAACCCTGCCTCGACCAACTGAGCCGCAACGGCGGCAGCGCGCTGCTCTGATCGCAGCGTGGCGATCGTGACCGTGACGCTGTTGCGCACGTCCAGAGCCTTGATCTCAGGTGTCGCCTGCGCCTCAGGCGCCGGGGCCGTCGGCGCAACGGGCGCCGCTGCCTTCTCCTGGCTCCGCTGCGCGATGGCCTTCCAGCTCACCCCTCCCGCCAGCAGAACCACGACCGCGGCGGCCGCAGCCCATTGCATCTGCCAGCGCGGCATACCCGCGGGTTGCAGATTCAGGCGGCGCGCGGCCTCACGGACGATGCGCGAGTCGATCACACGCGCTTGACGTTCGCAGCCGACTTCGAGCGAGCGGTCGGACAGGAGGTTCACCAGGCGCGGGACACCCTGCGACAGCGCCGCGACGGTGCGGACGGCCGATGGCGCAAACCGCACGCGCCAGAAGTCACCCTGCGTCAACACTCCGGCCGGACCAGGGTTCTGAGTGCCATCCGGGGCGCGCGCAACGTCGAGCCGGTGGTCGATATACTCCGCGACCTCGTTCCGCTTCAGACCGGTGAGCTCGCAGCGCCGCGACACGCGCTGGCGCACCTGCCGCATCTCCGCGCGTCCGAGCAGCGTGTCGAGTTCCGGCTGGCCGGACATCACGACCTGCAGGAGCGGAGGGCCGTCGCCATCGAGATTCGACCAGAGGCGCAGCTGCTCGAGCAGCACGGGGTGCAGGTGCTGCGCCTCGTCGATGATGACCACCGCCCGTCCACCCAGCGGTACCAGCGAGGTCAGGAAGCGCTGGAGCACCACAATCAGCTGATGAAGCGGTGCCGGAGCCACGCGACGCGGCGAACGAGTGTCCCGATCGAGCACACCGAAGTCGCTCAGGACCTGTGCGAGCAGTTCTTCGGCTGTCACGCACGGATCGAGAATCAGCGAGACGAACGTGTTGGGACCGCTGGCCTGCATCGCCGCACGGCACAGCATGCTCTTGCCGGTACCGACCTCGCCGGTGATGACGATGAATCCCTCGCGGCGCTCCAGCGCCCGGCTCACCTGGTCGAACGCGGCCGCATAGCTTCCACTGCGGAATGCAAACCGAACGGTTGGAGACAGACTGAAGGGCGGTTCAGCGAGACCGTAGTACGACTCGTAGGACGCCGGCGCGGTCGTCCGGCGGGCAATCATCTCGCGTGTGGCTGCGGGATAGTGCTCGACCGGGTGCCAGTCGATGTCGATGTGGCCGTCGCCGCCGTCCACGGGCACCATCACTGCCCCGGCGCGTCGCGGCGGCGCAGCCGGCTGTTCGTCGACCCGGTGGTGTCGTCGACGAAATATGCAGCACAGGCGGCGTCCAGCAGTTCCCTCGTAATGCGCGGCTCTTCGCCGCGATAGTTGCACAGCGCGGTGACCTGTTCGATGAGGTCGCGCGGCTGGCAGGCCCGCAGCGGACGGCTGATGGGCCGGTAGTGACGGCGGTGGAGGTAGGCCACCATCACCGGGTGGAATTTCAGGTTGCGCTTCTCGCAGATCATCTCGAAGATGCGCGCGTACTGCTGCAGCGACGGATCCTCGATCTCGATCTTGTAGGGAATACGGCGGAGGAACGCCTCGTCGGCCAGCGACAGCGGATCGAGGTTCGTCGCAAACACCGTCAACACGTCGAACGGAATCTGGAACTTCTTGCCGGTGTGCAGCGTGAGGTAGTCCACGCGGCTCTCGAGCGGGACGATCCAGCGGTTCAGCAGATCCTCGGGGCGCATCCGCTGGCGTCCGAAGTCATCGACGAGGAACACACCCCCGTTCGCCTTCAGCTGCAGCGGCGCCTCGTAGAACTTGGAGACCTTGTTGAAGGTCAGGTCGAGCATGGCGAGCGTCAACTCGCCGCCGACGATCACGACCGGGCGGCGGATACGCACCCAGCGGCGGTCGCGCTGCGCCTCGGCGATGATGCTGCTGCTCGCGTTCTCGGTTTCGAGCGACTGGTGCGTGATCGGGTCGTACATCGTGACGATGTAGCCGTCCACGTCGAGGGCGTACGGCATGTACATGTCGCCGCCGATGGCCTTCCCGAGTCCTTCGCCGATGACCGTCTTGCCGTTGCCGGGCGATCCGTAGAGGAAGATCGCCTTGTTGGCGTTCACCGCCGGGCCCAGCTGCTCGAAGATGTGCTCGCTGATGACGAGCTGGGAGAAGCCGTCGTGCAGGCGCGGGCGATCGATGAATCCACGCACCGAGGCCAGCCCCTTCATGGCCTCGATGTAGGCCTCGAGCGGCACCGGCGCGGGGCCCGTGTACTGATTGACCTCGGAGTACTCGCGTGCGCGATCGCGGCCAAGGTCGGTCAACGAGTACTTGTAACCCGCTGTGCCTGCGCCAAGGGCGCCGCGGACCTCGATCACGCGCTCGGCGCGCGCACGCTCGATGATCGGCTCGAGAATCGGATACGGCAGCCGGAGATTCTCGGCCAGCTGCAGGCCGGACTGCTCGCCGCCGTAGAGTGTCTTGACGATCAGCGCCTCGACCTTGTCGGCCGTGAGCCCCGTATCGGCAAGCGTCACCGGCACCGGCGGCACCGGTGCCGCGCGCGGAACGTCAACCTTCGGGGGCATCTGCGTCATTCTTGTGCCAGTGGCACGAGCACCTGGACGATCTTGATCGCTGCAGGACCCAGCGTCACGACCCAGATGGCCGGGAAAATACACAACACCAGCGGAAAGACCATCTTTACGCCGGTCTTCGCCGCGGCCTCTTCCGCCCGCTGACGACGCTTCGTCCTCAGCGTATCGGAGTGCACCCGCAGCGACTGCGCCACGCTCGTACCAAACTTATCGGTCTGAACCAGCATCGCCACCAGCGAGATGACGTCGTCCACTCCGGTCCGCTCGCCGAGGTTGTGCAACGCGTCCGATCGGCTCTTGCCGGCGCGAAGCTCGAAGTTGATCAGCCGCAGCTCTTCGCACAGCTCGCGATGGGCGAACACGAGCTCCTCTCCAACGCGCTGGATCGCCTGGTCGAGGCCAAGCCCGGCTTCCACGCTGACCACCAGCAGGTCGAGGGCATCCGGCAGCGACAGGCGGATCCGGTGCTGACGCCGCTTTTCGAGTCGCGCCAGGACGATGTTGGGCAGCAGGTAGCCCAGGCCGGCCGCGCCGAAGGCCAGCATGATGTTCGGGCGCATGAAGATCGGCGTCGCGAGTACCGCGAAGGCCACGGCGGCGGTGGCAACGCGGACGCCGAGGAAGATGACGAGCGCCTCGTTGTTGCGGAAGCCGGCGGCCACGAGCCGGCGCTGCAGCTTGCCCATTTCGGAGGGCGACTGCGGGGCCACCTTGCCCATCCGCTTGAACGTAGCCTGCATGCGTTCCCACGTGGGCGTCTCCACGGTGGGGACGGCGGCACCGCCGCCGATTTCGGCCAGGCGTCGTTCGACGTTGCCCGCCAGGCTCGGCGCCAGGGCGATGTACGCCGCATAGGCAAGCAGCGAGACAAACAGGAAAGCGAGCAGCGGGAGCAGGATCAACACGTCACACCTCGATCTTGATTACCTGGCGGATCCAGAAGTACCCGACGGTCTGCATCACGCCGGCACCCATCAGCATCGTCTTCCCCATCTGCTCGGTGAACAGCGTATTCATGTGATCCGGGCTGAGATACGACAGGACGATCCCGAGCAGCGGCGGCAGCCCCAGCAGCACGTATCCGGTGAAGCGGCCGTGCGCCGTATGCACGCGCACCTGCCGCAGAATCTTGAACCGCTCGCGGACGACGTAGGCCAGCTTGTCGAGAATCTCGGCGAGGTTGCCGCCGGTCTCGCGCTGAATCGTCACCGCCGTGGCGAAGAAGCGCACGTCGAGCAGCGGCACGCGATCGGCGAGTTCGAAGAGGCACTCCTTCAGCGGCAGGCCGAAGTTCTGCTGATCGAACACTTTCTTGAACTCGGGGCCGACGGGCTCCGAGAGCTCATCCGCCACCATGCCCAGCGATGTCTGGAACGCATGGCCGGCCCGCAGCGCGCGCGCCAGCAGGTCGAGCGCTTCGGGGAACTGCTCCTCGAACTTCTTGATGCGCGACGATCGCCGCTGCATCAGAAAGAGAATCGGCAGCGTGCCGAGCAGGAGGCCCGCCGGCGCGGCGGAGGTCACTGGCGCGAACATCAGCACGCCGACCACGCCGAGGAGCGCCAGACCGCCGCTGACGACGAGGATTCCGCCCGTGGTCGCCTTGACACCCGACTGTTCGATGAGGCGCGTCAGGCTGATGCCCGCGCCCGTTTTCCCAATCAGCTTCTCGACGGCCTTGGCCCCGAGCGGACCCTGCTCGTCCTGACGGACGACGGAGGCCGCTTCCCCTTCCTGAGTGATGCTCGCGAGCGAGCCGACTTCGCGCAGGCGTTTCTCGAGTGCCTTCTTCGCCCGGTTGGTGGGGATCGCGCTGAGGGCCCACCCGAAGCCGACGGCGATGCCGGTGACGATCAGGAAGACGCCGATTGAGAGCAGCATTACCGCACCTCTTCAGAGCCGGAAAACATCTCGGGCGGAAGGTTGATACCAGCGGCCCGCAACCGTTCCCAGCACTTCGGGCGGACTCCGGTGGCGCGGAAGCGGCCCATGACCTTGTTTTCGGGCGTCAGCCCGATCTTCTCGAAGATGAAGATGTCCTGCATCGTGATGATGTCGCCTTCCATCCCGGTGATCTCCGCGATCCCCGTCACGCGGCGTGAGCCGTCGCTCAAGCGTGTCTGCTGGACGACGATGTTGATCGCCGACGAGATCTGCTGGCGCATCGCGCGCTCCGGGAGGTTGGTCGCTCCCATCGCGATCATCGTTTCGATACGCGTCAGTGCGTCGCGAGGCGTGTTGGCGTGGACCGTGGTCAACGAGCCGTCGTGACCCGTGTTCATCGCCTGGAGCATGTCGAGCGCTTCCTCGCTGCGGACCTCGCCGATGACGATGCGATCGGGCCGCATACGAAGGGCGTTGACGACGAGCTGCCGCTGCTTGACTGCGCCCTTCCCTTCGACGTTGGCCGGGCGGGTCTCCAGCCGCGCCACGTGCTCCTGACGGAGCTGCAGTTCCGCGGCGTCCTCAATCGTGACGATCCGTTCGTCCTCCGAGATGAAGCTGGACAGCACGTTGAGGAGCGTCGTCTTACCGGCGCCGGTGCCGCCGCTGATCAGGCAGTTGAGACGGCCTTTCACGCATGCCGCCAGGAAGTTGAGCATCGGCGCGGTCAGCGCCTTGAAGTTGACCAGATC
>DASUGH010000140.1:0-7062 GCA_036274155.1 Vicinamibacterales bacterium
TGCTGGGACGGCTGCATGTTCCCGAACGACGTGATGACGCAGCCGGATACCTGGAACGACGTCCTGAAGCTGATGATCGACGTGCGAACGGCGCACGGGTGGGACGCACCTGTCGCCGTAGCCCTGTAGGTCCGCGTTGGCCATGAAGCCGCTCAACATCGGCCTGGTCGGATACGGCTTCATGGGCCGTACGCACTCGAACGCGTTCCTGCAGGCACCGCGGTACTTCCCATTGCCGTATCGCCCGGTGCTCAAGGGCGTGACGGCACGCAACCGGGCGCGAGTCGAGACGTTCGCGGCCAATTGGGGATACGAGTCGGCCGAGACGGACTGGCGGCGGCTGGTCGAGCGCAAGGACATCGACCTCATCGACATTGCAAGCCCGAACGACACGCACGGGGAGATTGCGATCGCCGCCGCGCATGCCGGCAAGATGGTCATGTGCGAGAAGCCGCTCGCGCGTTCGGCCTCGGAAGCCGAGGCGATGGTCAGCGCCGTCGAGAGTGCTGGCGTGGCGAATGCCGTCTGGTACAACTATCGCCGCGTCCCGGCCGTGATGCTGCTGCGCCAGCTGATCGACGAAGGCACGCTCGGACGCATCTTCCATTACCGTGCGAGGTTCCTGCAGGACTGGACCATCTCCGAGGATCTGCCGCAGGGCGGCGAAGGACTCTGGCGGCTCGACGTGAAGGTGGCCGGAAGCGGCGTGACCGGCGATCTGCTCGCGCACTGCATCGACACGGCAATGTGGCTCAACGGTCCGATCGCAGATGTCACCGCGATGACCGAGACCTTCGTGAAAGCGCGGAAACACAACCTGACCGGCAAGGTCGAACCGGTCGGGATCGACGATGCCTGTGCGTTCCTGTCGCGATTCCGGAACGGCTCGCTGGCGACCTTCGAATCGACTCGGTACGCGCGCGGCCACAAAGCGCAGTACACGCTCGAGATCAACGGCGAGCACGCCTCGGCCGCGTGGGACCTGCACGACCTCCATCGCCTCCAGTGGTTCGACCATCGCGACGAAGGGGGCACGCGAGGGTGGCGCAGCATTCACGTCACCGACGGCGATCATCCATACATGAAGCACTGGTGGGTGCCGGGACTCCAGATCGGCTACGAGCACACGTTCATCCATCAGTTCGCCGATTTCTGCCAGGCTGCCGCCGAGGGCCGGAGTGCGCCGCCGACATTCCGCGACGCCCTCGCCACGGACTACGTGACGGACGCTGTATTGAAGTCGGCGCGAAGCAGACAATGGGAGAAGGTGGCGTCGGACCTTTGAGGAGAACGGCTGATGCGCGTGATACTTGTGGCGGGTGTGTGCGCAGTTCTGCTCGGCGGCGGAGCCGGACCGTCCACGCCGATGCTCGCCGCGCAGAGTCCGCTTCCGGATGGACCAGGTCGCGACATCACGATCAAGGTGTGCGGCACGTGCCACGCCGCAGAAATTGCCGCTTCAGTACGCCTGTCCCCCGACGGCTGGCACGAGCTGATCGACAGAATGGTTTCCGCCGGAGCCCAGGGGAGCGAAGCGGAGCTGAAGACGGTGTTCGAGTACCTCTCCACCCACTTCCCCGTTGAAGAGCAGGCCACGCTCGACCTGAATACGGCGAGCGCCCTGGATCTGGAGACGGTTGCGGGTCTGCTGCGACGTGAAGCGGCGGCACTCATCTCGTACCGCGAAAAGAACGGCCCGTGCCGGAAGCTCGAGGACCTGAAGAACGTCGAAGGACTCGATTACCAGAAGATCGAAGCGCGGAAAGAGCGGCTGGCGTGCCGGTAGTCTCGCCGATCGGCGCGACGATCGATTCAAGGCGGTCATCACCATGCGAAGACTGTTGACGTCGGTCCTGCTGCTGTGCGGTGCCGTGACGATCTCGGCTGCCGATGTTCTGCTGGAGGGCATCGATGCCGGGCGGTCCGGCTGGCTCAAGGACGAGAAGGTCTTCACGCCGGCCAACGTCGGCTCGACGAAGCTGCTGTGGAAAGTGCAGCTCAACAGCACCGCTCGCGCGATGCACAACCTGTTTCCTCCGCTCGTCGCGGAGAACGTCACGACTCCGCAGGGACCGCTCGAAGTGGCACTCGTCGCGGGCGTGACCGACGATCTCTTCGCCATCAACGTCGCGACCGGCCAGGTGCTCTGGCGGCGCCGTTTCGAAAACCGGCTCGCCAATCAGGCGCCCGTTGACAACGTGCTCTGCCCGGGCGGGCAGACCGCCGTGCCGGTGATGGTGCGGGTATCGCCCGGCAAATACACCGTCTATGCCGTGGCCTGGGACGGCCAGCTGTATCAGATCAACCTCGGCGACGGCGAGAACGCGGCGCCTCCGGAGAAGTTCATTCCCGGCAACGGCAAGGCGTACGCGCTGAACTACCGCGACGGCGTGATCTACACCGCCACCGCACAAGGATGCGGAGGACTCACGAATGCGTTTCACTCGTTCGATCTCGCCTCGCGACGAGCAAGCACGTTCATTCCGGCCGGCGGCGGTCTGTGGGGGCGGCGCGGCGCCGCGATCGATCCGGAGGGCCGCGTCTATCTCGGCACGGGCGACGGGATGTTCGATCCGGAAAACCGCCGCCTCGGGAACGGCATCGTCAGTGTGAAGATCGACGCGAGCCGGAAGCTGCAGCTCGTCGACTTCTTCGCCGCCCCCAACGCGAACTGGCTGTGGCGGCGCGACCTCGACGTGAACACCACACCAGTGGTCATCGACTACCGCGGCCGCAAGTTCCTCGTCGGTACGAGCAAGGAGTGCCGTCTGTGGCTGCTCGATCGCGACAACCTGGGCGGCGAGGATCATCGCACCACGCTCTACACGACGCCGCTCATCTGCGCCGACTCACAGGCCTTCGACAATGTCGGCGTCTGGGGCGCGCTGAGCGCCTGGCAGGACCCGCAGGGCACACAGTGGGTCCTCGTACCGTTCTGGGGTCCGGTCAGCACGAAGTTCAAAGCGCCGATTGAACACAGCCGCCCGAAGGGCGGCGGCGTTGCGGCGTTCAAGCTCGAAGAGGTTGCCGGCAAGTGGCAGCTGACGCCAGCGTGGCTCTCGCGCGACATGGACATGGGTGAGGAAACCGTGGTCGCGAACGGGATCGTCTTTGCGTACTCGAGCGGCGTTGACGGAACGCAGGTGGTTCAGGATCTCGCCTGGGACGAGCCGGGAGGCCCGAGGTACGGCGGCACGCTCTCGAGCGGGGCGGCCCGCCGCATTCCGAACTCGCGCAAGGCCATGCTCTATGCACTCGATGGCCAGACCGGGAAAGAGCTGTGGAACAGCGGCAGCACGATCACATCCTGGAATCATTTCAGCGGCATGACCGTGGCCAACGGACGCGTGTATATCGGCACGTGGGACGGGATGCTGTACGCCTTCGGCGTCCGCTAGCGAGGAGCAATGCGTATCAGGCATGTCGCGTGTGTTCTCGGCGCGGTTCTCGTCGCGAGCGCCGTGCCGGTCGCGCAGGTCGGCCGCGGATGGTCTGACTGGCTGACGGCGTACGCCGACGCGCAACGCACGTCCTGGCTGCGAACCGACCCGCAGATCTCGGTAGCGTCGATGTCGCGGCCCGGCTTCGCCTTGCAGTGGACCGCGCCACTGAGCAGCCCACCGGGCGCGCCGGTGACGCAAGGCGTCACCGCGAGCGGGGTGACGCTCTTCGTGCCGACGTCGATCGTCGCGAGCGGTTCGAACCGGCTGCACATGGTCGACAACGACACAGGCCACGTGGTCTGGTCACGGGCATTCGATGGAGCGTCGCCCGCGGGGTCACCCGGCTGTAACAGCGGAGTCTCGGCGGCACCGACTCGAATCGTGAGCGGTGCAGCGGAGCCGACACCGGCCGCTCCGGGGACCACCGCACCGTCAGGAGGCGGAAATCAGCCGGGATATCGCAGCCTGATAGGTGAGCCCGGCGAGGGCATTCCCGTCGAGGGGCGTCGCGGCGGCACGGCACGGGGAGCAGCCGCTGCGCCCGCTCCACCGGCACCAGCCGCTCCGGCGCCAGCTGCGGCCGGCCAGCGGGGCACACCGGGCGGCGGCGGCCAGGGGCGCGCGCAGAGCGCTGGCATTCCCGGTGCGCCGAACGTCGGCCGCGGCGGCCTTGGACGCGCGATGGTGGCCTACGCCGTTGCCGGCGACGGGCGGCTGCACGTCGTCGGCCTCCAGTCCGGAAAGGATCTCCAACGGCCGGCGCCGTTCCTGCCCGCCAACTCGCGTTGGTCCAGCCCTGTTGCCGTTGACACGATGATGTACGCCGCGACATCCGGCACCTGCGGTGGTGCGCCGAATGAAGTGTTTGCGATCGACCTCGACGCTCCAGACAAGCCGGTCGTGTCGTATCGCACCAACGGCGGCAGCGTGGTCGGCGCGGTCGCGTTCTCGTCCGACGGCAATACACTGCTCGCCGCGATTGGCCCCGGTGCGGTGACCGCGGACGGGAAGGCAAACGCGATCGTCGCGCTCGATCCGAAAACGTTGAAACTGCGCGACTGGTTCACGCAGCCGACGTCGGAGTTCGTCACCGGACCGACGGTCTTCCGCCACGGAACCAGGGACATCGTCGCCGCGGCCACAAAAGACGGCCGCGTGATGCTGCTCGATGCGGCGTCGCTTGGCGGCGCGAATCACTCCACGCCGCTGCTCGTCTCTCGACCCGTCGTGGCGACGGGCGGTTTCATTGCTGCGGAGGCGTTGGCAACCTGGGCGCGACGTGCTGCCGCCTCGTCGACCGCTCCCACGCCGGACGCGCGGTGGGTTCTCGTGCCGGTGTCCGGCAGGCCGTCCGACGCGCCGGCAACCAACGGCCCGATCCGCAGCGGCGGCGTGATTGCCCTTCGCGTGACGGAAAGCAGCGGCACGCTGTCGCTCGAACCGGCATGGACGTCCACCGACCTGGCCATGCCCGCAACGCCGCTCATCGTCAACGGCGTGGCGTTCGCGCTCTCGACCGGGCGCTCGTCAGCTGGCGGGCAGGCGGGATCGCCGGCGGTGCTCCATGCGTACGACGGTGCTTCCGGCAAGGCGCTGTGGAACAGTGGTCAATCGATGACGACCTCCGCGTCGCCCGCGAGCTACTGGAGCGCATTGAGCCAGGTGTACGTGGGCGCCAGCGACGGCACGTTGTACGCCTTCGGCTTTCTCGACGAGCGGCGGTGATTCCGCCATCATCGGGGCCCGGTGCGCACGCGGTCGTGGAGGGCCGCCGCTGCCCCGGCCGGCTCCGAGCTCGGCGCGCGCTACCGACTCTGACGCCAGGATGCGTCGGGGTTGAAGGCCGTCATCGCTCGCGCCGCGGCCTCCGTTCGCGGTCCGAGATCCTTCTCGAAGACGGTACCGTCCTGATTGGTGACGAACGTCATCACGCCGGTGACGTCGTACTGCGCCGGCCACGCGACCAGGGCGAACCCGCCGGACATTTCGCCCTTGACGACATAGTTCTTCGCGCCACCAGCAGCGGCAGCGCCTTGTGCGGTAAGGATCTTGAAGTAGTAGCCGTGCAACGGCGACGGCCGCGGGCCTGCGCCGCCGATCGGACGACCTTCTTCCGCTGCCTGCGCCACGAGATCGCCGAGCGGACTTCGCTTCTGTCCCCTGGCAGCCGGCCAGTACAGTCCGTTCTCCTTGCCGGGATCGCTCTGGAACTTCATCGCGTACAGGCCCGTAGGCTTGCCGTCATGTCCCTGTGCGGCGTAACGGCGCTGTGCCGACACGTAGGCGCGAATGGTGTCGATGGCTGCCAGCTCGTTGCGGCCGATCCGGCGCGCCAGGATCTCCTCCTTGCCGGCAGCGGTGTCGTAGCGCCATCCGCGAGCGTCCTTGACGAGCGGCACCGGGAACGGCCATGCCTCGTTGCCGATCACGAGCGTCTTGCGATTCGGACCGGCATCCTCGAGATGCCACTGCTCGGCGGTGGCCACGCTGAAGACGTCGCGATTCATGCGCGCGGTCGCCGGGTCGGATGACTCGATCAGTTCCTTGCCATCCGTACCGAAGATCGTCAGCAGCGCCGCGAGGTCGCCCTTCTTGACGGTATCGATGAGCGTCTTGACGGCGTCTTCCGGCGACGGAAACATACGCGGCGCCGGTGTTTGCGCACCGACCGTGGACCACAGCACACCGACGACTGCGAGCATCGCGGAGAGAGTGACCAGGCGCGCGCGCATCAGGCCGTAAGCACGGCCGGCCGTCGACTGTGAATGGATGGTGAGCATGTCGACCGTCCTTCGCAGGCTGTTCACCGCCGGCGGCTCCCACCACCGCCACTGCGGGTGCGGGCGCTGCTGCTGCGGCTGCTCTGACCGCGCGAGCTGGCAGCACGCTGCGAGGAGCCGCTCGAGTACCCCGAGAATGCGTCGGGGCGTGAGCTGGTGCTGCGTTGTGTCGCCGTCGAGCGCGCCGCCCCGGCGTCCCCATACCCGCGAGCTTCCGGACTGCCCATCCGCTCCGAACGCTGTGTCGCTGTCGTGGCGCCCTGCGTAGCGACGGGTGACGACGTGCTTCGCTCGGCCCGCTGCGTTTGCGAGGCCAGCCCGTTCTCCTGAAGCGACGACGACTGCGGGCGTTCGGTCCGCTGCGTCTGTGCTTCCGGCCTGCTCTCCTGGCGCGTCTGCTGACGTTCGGTGGGCTGCGTCTGCGCTTCCGGCCTGCTCTCCTGGCGTGTCTGTTGACGTTCGGTCCGCTGCGCGGACGCGTCCGGCCTGTTCTCCTGCCGCGTCTGTTGCCGCTCGGTCCGCTGCGCCTGCGATTCCGGACGGTTCTCCTGACGGTTCTCCTGGCGCTCGGTGCGTTGTTCCTGCGTCGACTCGAGACGTTCACTCCGCTGCTCTCCCCGGTCCTCCAGGCGATCGCTGCGTTCCTCGGCCAGATCCTCCCGATGGTCCATCCAGTCTTCGCGGGCGTCTTCGCGGTGATCGTAGTAGTCGTCCCACGCTTCGTTGTACATGTACGCCCCGCCATGCCATCCGTATGGACCGTAGTAGTAGGCGTTGTTCATCGTCGCGCCGATCGCAATGCCGGCGGTGAAGCCGATCAATCCTGCAGCCACGGCCAC
>DASUGH010000141.1:0-4229 GCA_036274155.1 Vicinamibacterales bacterium
CCGAACACCACGAGGGTCCCGGCGATGATGGCGCGCGCGGCATCTGCGCCGGCATTGCCGCCGACGACCACCAATCCGCGGCGCGCCCGTGCCGCGGCGTCCCGTCCGGCGGATCCGGTCACGACGATCTCGCCGCCGGTCATTCCCTTTGCGGCCCCGGGCGGCGCGGCACCCAGCCGATCTCCGGCATCGCCAGCCACTCGCAGCGCTCCGCCCTGCATGCCGAGGCCCGCATCGTCGCCGACATCGCCGCGCACGTCGATCGAGCCGCCGGTCATTCCGGCACCGACCCGGCGTCCGCCGGATCCGTGAATCATCAGCTCACCGCCGGCCATGCCCGCGCCAAGACCGTCGACGTTGTGAAGATCGCCCTCGATGTGAAGGCGATCGGATCGCTCGCCGCTGACGGTGAAGAAATCGCCTACCGTCGCCCGGCGTGAGCCGGCCAGCACGGGCAACGACGAAATATCGGATTGCGAGAGCGCCGCCGTGCGGTCGGGCGTGAGGCCATCGATCTCGATGATTTGATCGACCGTATTCCGCAGGGCAAGGCGAATCACGCCATGACCTCGCGCAGGTGGAAATGATACGGACCCAGCTTGCCGCCGTAGTTGCCGGCGCCAATCGCCCTGACGCCGGGCATGCACGCGGCATCGATCCCTGCGCGCATGGCACGACTGATTGACGGCGCATCGAGCCCGTCGAGCACGATCTCCAGCACCGAATTCACGCCGTCCGGCAACTCGGACTTCGTGCGAGGCCGCACAGTGGGGCAATACGCATCGTTGGTCGAGGCGATCATCCCCTTGTAGCCGCGCGCGCCAACCTTGCTGCCGCTGCGAACCACGCCACCGGGAAACGGCAGGATCACTCCGGGCGTGCCTTCGATCGCCTTCACCGCGGCCTCAGCTGCGGCGAGACCGGCATCGGCGCTCTCGGCGAGCAGGAGAAAATTCCCGCCGCCGACGCCCTTCTTCTGGACGCCAAAGCTCTCCTGGATGAGGCACTCCCCTTCCATCACGGGGATGCGCCAGTAACGCTGGCCGCCAACGATCTTGCTCATCTGCAGCCGGTCGCCGAAGACACGCAGCGCCCGGCCAGCGGCGACTCGATCTGTGCTGTCGGGCAGGCCGTCGAAGCAGCTGGCCGTGGGGCACGTGAGCACGGTCTGGCCGATGCGCTCGATCAGCCGCTTCCCGAGGCTGTCCATGTCCATCGTGAAGAAGAGGACCGACACGCCCGGGCGCGAGTCCGGCGTGTCGGCAGGCGCCAGTTCGCGCTCGATCCCCGCCTCGCACTTGCACGCGATGACTGATGTCGCAAATCCGGTGAGCTTCAGCGCGGCTTCGCGCGCCCAGCTGTAAGAACGCGCCGTGATGACCAATCGCGCCGCGCGCATGCCGAACGCCTCGGCAAACGTGTCCTGGATGAAGACGCCTCGAATCTCCACGTCAGCCCGCGATGGCACACGGCACACCGGGCAGCGCGCGAACCGGATAGTGCTCGAACGAGACGGTTGAGTGCTGCTCGAAGAAGCGGCGCACGCCCGCTTCCACAGCGCGATCGAATTCCGGCCGGACGTAGAGGCGGTGCCCCACAGGGGCACGCCGGAGCTGTCCCTCCTCGACCACGAGCGATCCCCCCTTCACGACGTAGCGCGGCGTCGCAAACATCGTCGACTGGTTGTCGTCGCGGCTATAAACCGTGACGTCCGCATCGGCTCCCGCGCCGAGGTGTCCCTTGTTGCGCAGGCCGAGCAGACGTGCAGGGGCCGCGCGAGTGACGATGGCGATCTCCTGCAGCGTGTATTCGCGTGCGATGCCATCAGTGAGCGCGCTGCCAGCGAGCAGCCTGGAATTGACACGAGCGAGCTGCTCGTCGCGATACGCACGATCCATGAGGAGCCGGATCAGTTCCGGATACGACATGAACGAGGCGCCGTTCGGGTGATCGGTGGACAGCACGACACGCCATGGATCCGCGGACAGCAGGAACAGCTCGAGACCCACGACCCACTGCAGCGCGGCGACCGCCGCCCGTCCGCGGTAGGTGTAGGGCACGATCCCGCATCCCGTCTCGAGCTCGACGTCCACGTTGACCCACTTGCGCCCGCTGCTCTTGTGGAGCAGATATTCCACCGGGCCGTCGGCCGTCAGCGTGGTTGCGGGACCGAACATCACCTGACCGACGTCGGCACTCACTTCCGGATGCGCGTTGACGTACTCGATCACGTCGCGCGCGCCGGAGCACCAGCCGCCGTCAGACGTGGTGGCATAGCTGTGGAACTGGAGATGCGTGAAATGCGCACGGCGTCCACCGACCGCGCGCATGCTCTCGAGCGTGGTGGTGACGTTGCCGGCGAGTCCGAGGTTGTTGCAGTGGATGTGCGCCGGGTGCGGAAGGTGGAGGCCGTTCGCCGACTCGACCAGCGTCTCGAGAATGGCCCGCGGCGTCACGCGGCTGGAGCCGATCGGCGAATCGAGATCAGTGCGTGCGCGCTGCCCGCGCTTCCACAACTCGACGCCGCCGGGATTGACCACCTTGATCGCGTAACCGCCGGCCGACCCGAGCAGCCACGCGGCGTAATCCCGTGCCGCGCCCCGCTCTCCGGCGTCGATCAGGCGCAGCAGGTAGTCGTCATTCCCCATCACCACGAAGAAGCCGGCGTCGACGATGGGGGTGTCGTCGAGATCGGCATGAGACTGTCGCGCGGTGAGCGGAGCGACGGCCGCGTCGAACACCGTCGTGTAGCCGAGCCCGGCGTAGCGATAGCCGGTCGTGAACGTCGATGGCACCGTGCCGCCCGAACCTGATCGCGCCTGCGGTTCGCCCTCGACAAGATCGGGACGCGGGGCAGGATCGGCGTCGTGCTCCTCGGGCAGAAGACGCCGTGCAAGATTCACGGAGGCGCCGGCAACGTGCGAGTGGATGTCAACGCCGCCTGGCATCACCACCATGCCGGTGGCGTCGATGGTTCGCGTCCCTGCGGGAACGTCGGCCACTATGCGGCCGTCCGCTATGCAGATGTCGCGAACGTCGCCGTTGACCTCGTTCGCGGGATCGTAGACAGACCCGCCGACAATCCGAAGACTCATCGTTGGCGGCCTAGGGCACGACCACCGTCGTCCGATCCACCGACTTCATATCGCCGACCATCAACTCGTGCGCGTAGTTCTGCTGCTGGCAGACGTACTCGAACAGCTCGGTGTTCGGCTCCCAGCTGAGGACCACGCTGGTGGTCCACCTTTCGGTGTAGGCGCCCGGGTCGTCCACTGTGAGCGAATACTCCATCGTGTTGGAGTCCTTGCGCGTCCACCGCTCGACGGTGTGGAGCTGCTCGGTGTGCGGCAGTCCCTTGCGATCGAGCCAGAACCCTTCGTGAAAGTTGGTCGAGTCCGACACGAGCGTGTCGCCTTCCCACCAGCCGATCGAATGGCCGTACGCGCTGCGCGCGCCGTTCTTCGGATGGGATCGCCCGTCCATGTAGATGGTGCGGAAGGTGTGGGGCCCGCCGATGTCGAAGATGTAGATCTTCTGCAGTGCCGGCAGCTCGACGAACTCGACGCCGTACGGCGTCTGGAACTCTCGCGCCACGCCCGAGGGCTTGCATCGGGTGTGCGGCTCGAGCTCGTTGATCTGGCGGTCGGCGAATACGGCGCGGGCCCACGGGTGGATCGGCAGCTGATCGATCGGCTTCACGGGAGGGCCGGTAATGCCGGGACCGGGCAGCCAGACGCCTTTCTCCGATGGCGTCGCGCCCTGCAACAGAACGCGGCCGGACTGATTTCGAGGCGCCGGTCGCGCCGGCCCGCCACCACGGCGGCCGCGACCTTCCTGCGCCGGGAACGCGCCGCCAGGAACGGCGGCACCAGCGCCGGCGGGAGGCGGCCCCTGTCGGGCCGACGGCGTACCGACGGCGATCGTGACGAACAGAGTCGCCGCGAAGAGAACTGCAACAGGTTTCATGTGACGCGCGCGCTCGCGCGGATGGAATGCGGACACCACGCCAGAAGCCCCGGGCGGGCGGTCCGCATTCCCACCGGATGGCCTATTTCTTCAGGTGCTTGTTCACCAGCTTCGTCATCTCGAACATGTTCACCGACGCCTTGCCGCCGAAGACGGCCTTCAGCGTGGCGTCCGACTTGATCATGCGCTTGTTCTTCTGATCCTGCAGCTTGTTCTTCTTGATGTAGGCCCAGAGCCGCTTGGTCACTTCCGTACGTGGAATC
>DASUGH010000142.1:0-17818 GCA_036274155.1 Vicinamibacterales bacterium
ATCCCGAGCCCCGAGCCCCGAGTCCCGAATCCCGAGCCCCGAGTCCCGCGCCCCGAGCCCCGAGTCCCGAGCCCCGAATCCCGAGCCCCGAATCCCGAATCCCGAGTCCCGAGCCCCGAATCCCGAGCCCCGAGATCAGTCCCCGGCCTGCGCTTTCCAGTACGGGTAGAAATGGAACCACTGGTCGGGGTGGCGGCGAATGCGATCCTCGAGCTGCCTGGCAAACGCCTGCGCCGCCTGCTGGATGGCCTCGTCGCGCGGCGCCTCGTGATCGACGTCGATCGGATCTCCGAGCAGCACGTCGAATCCGCCGTGATTCCGGCGCTCGATGAAGCAGGGCACGAGCGGAGCACCGGTCAGATATCCCATCAGCGCCGGTGTGCGCATGAACCAGGCACGCCGGCCGAAGAGTGAGACGGCGATCCGGTCGCGCCCGATGTGCCGATCCATGAGCATGGCGACGATGCCATTGTCGGCGAGGCGGCGGCGAATCTGGAGCGCGGTGTCGAACGACTTCCGGACCTCGATCGTGTCGGTGCCGAGCCGATCACGGATTTCCCGGCGTATGGAGTTGGCCTCCTCGCGGTCATCCGGGAGGGCGAGAATCGTGAGCGGGAGATCGAACACGTGCCGCATGCACACGCTGCCGGCTTCCCAGTTGCCGTAATGGCCGGAGACGAAGATGATTCCGCGGCCGCGCGCCCGGATCTCGCAGAACCTCCCGTAATCTGCGGGCCGCAGAACGAAGAGCTCCTTCGCCCGGGGACCTGGCATGTTGACTGCGCACAGGAAGTCGATGACGTTGCGCGCGTACGATCGCAGCGTCGCCAACGCCCGCTGCCGAAGCTGACCTGCGGTCTCGCCCGGGAAAACGACGCGAAGATTGTCGACCAGCGCCTCGCTGGTCTCCCGCATGACCCGCCAGGCGATCCAGGTGCCGACGTCGCCGATCGCATAGGACACGAAGCGGGGCAGGATCGCCACACCGCGGCACGTGGCAGCGAAGATGGCGCCGCTGTTCAGGCCGTGCAGCGTCCAGCGGCGCGGCAGCGACGCGCTGCGGTCGGCAGCAATAGCAGACACACGGTTCGCCTGCGGTCCTGCCGTGTCGACCGGCCGAATCGGCGGAGAATGCGTCGAGGAATCCTCGGCAGAGCCTCGGTTAGACACGTTCGAGGAATCGATAGTACACCGCCAGAAAGCAGGTTTTCGTCGTGTCGCGTACCGGCCGCAGCTTGCTGCGCTCACCGGCGTAGACGGCGGTAATCGGTACGCTCACCAGCCGTGCTCCCCGCCGACGGCTCTTCACCAGCATCTCGGTCTCGATTTCGTAGCCGGACGCGCGCAGTCTCAGTCCGCGCAGCGCATCGACCCGGAACACACGGAAGCCGCACTGCGTGTCGCGAAGCGGCACGCCCACGAACCAAGAAAGCACCCGGCTGCCGAGACGGTTGGCGTGATACCGCGATGCCGGCATCTTCGTCTTGAAGAAACGGCGCTCGCCGAGCACGACGTCGGCGCCGCTTTCCGCGGCCGCCGCCAGCAGCTGCGCGGCCTCTTCGGGCAGATGCTGCATGTCACCGTCGAGGAGAACGACGTGCGTGAAGTCGCCGGCGAGGACCCGGGCGATCCCGGTCCGGATAGCGTGACCCTTTCCGCCGTTCAGATCGTGCCGCACCACTTCGGCGCCTGCCGAGATCGCCCGCTCCGCCGTGCCATCGGTCGAGCCGTCGTCGACGACGATGACGTGCTGAACCGCCGTCCGGACGCCTTCGACGACACGAGCGATCCCGGTGGCCTCGTTGAAGGCGGGAATCAACGCGACGGCGCGAATCGTCATGCGCGCCTGCCAATCTGCAACAGCGCCGGCAGCACCAGGACCGACGCCGCCGCGAGCGCGACGACGCTCACGGCCGAGACCACACCCATCGAACGAAGCGGCGGATAGGACGAATTCACGAGCGTGCCGTAACCGAGCAAGGTGATTGCTCCGGCGACGAAGATCACCGGCGCGAGCTCCGCGGTGGCCCGCTCGCTGTCGCCATGTTCGCGGTAACGGTGCACGAGATGGATCCCGTAGTCGACGCCGATTCCGAGAAACGTCACGACCGCGAAGATGGCGAAGAGGTCGAGCCGCACGCCGGCGAGCGCCAGGATGCCGCCAGTCCAGACCAGTCCCACAACCGTGGGAAGCAGCGCCAGCATCGAAAGGCGCCAATCGCGAAACGCCAGGACGACGAGGCCGACGACCATGAGAGTGCCAATCGTAAGGCCCTTCAGGAACTGCGGCAGGAACCTATCTGCGAGCTCGCGATTGACCAGCGGAAGTCCGGTCAGCGTTTGCGCCGGGTCGATGGCGTCGACGATGTGCTGCAGCCGGGTGGCCTGCGCGCCGGCGGTCGGAAACGCGTACGTCACCAGCATCCATCTGCCATCGCGGTGCACGACGAAGCGCCCGATCAGGTCGCTCAGGCCGTGCGCGACATATCCGTCATAGGTCAGTCGTGCCGATGCGTCGAGCAGGTGAGGAAGCCGCGCGGTGAACGGGTCGAACGTACCCGGCTTGAAACTCTGTGCTGCCGCTTCACGCTCCAGCGCGGCGGCGACGCGTGCCGGAGTCAGGTTCGACACGCGCAGCCGTTCGGCGGCGCGCGCTTGCGATGCCGCGGAGGGAAGCAGGCGCGTCGGCGGCTCGAACGCGAGCCCAGGCATCTCCATCCTGAGGCGCGACACCAACCGCTCGTTGGTCTCGAGCAGCGGCTCGAGCTCACGCCCCTCCGAGACCACGATGTACACGTCGCCGGGGAGACCGAACTTCCTGCCGATGTCTTCGACCAGCCGGGCGGCGCTCGTCGCCGACCTCAGCCGATCGAGCGTGGGATCCACCTGCAGCCGCATCGACGCGATCCCGAGGAGCACCGTCGCGACGGCGGCGCCTGCGACGAGCGCATACCGATGACGCTTCGTCCAGCTCGCCAGCCGCGGCATCGTGAGCCCGCGTGCGCCGGCGCCCGGCTGCGGCCTCGGCAGGAGCGCCGGCACGACCAGCAGAGTCAAGGCACCGCAGACCAGCATGCTGTGCCCGATCAGCAGGCCAAGCTGCTGAAGGCTGGGGAAGTCGACGAACGTCAGTCCGTAGAACGTGGCTGCCGTGGTCCACATCCCCAGCAGCATGCTCGAGGAGGGGCCGCCGAGCGCGGCGGAGCGTTGGGGTGAATGGCGTTCCGTCGGCGTGAGGAGATGGGCGACATACAGCAGCACGACGCCATCCACGCCGAGGCCGAAGAGCATCGCCGACGCGCCAGTTGCCGCAGCGGAGAGGCGGGCGCCGGCGAAACCAAGGGCCCCGAGAACGATCAACAGAGAGAAGCCCGAGGGCAGGGCACCGACTCCGACCAGCCAGAAACTCCGGTAGACGACGAACAGCAGCGGCAGGATCAGCGCCAGCGATCCGATCGAGTTCGCAATACTCTCCCGTTTGACGACCGCCTCGGTCTCGACCGCGATGCGGTGGCCGCCCGCAAACTCCACCTGCAGCGGCGGCAGCGGATCACCGGCGTCGTCTTCGCGGGTCGCGCCCGCCCGTCCGAGATTCGCGCGCATTGCCTGGAGGCGCGCGTCGAGCGTGCGCGAGAACTCGGTGTCGAACGGCGGCTGCTTCGGCCTGGCGATCACCAGCCGGCTGCGGCCGTCCGCCGCGAGGTAGCCGCTGCCGCTGATGCCGAGATTCAGTCCGGCCTGTTCGCTGCCGAGCGAGTCGCGGACGAGCGCGAAGAGGCCGGCGGGATCGTATCGCACCAGCTCCGCGACGTCGGACGAAGGCACCGAGAGTAATGCCCGGCTCTCGGCGACGGCGGCCGGGAGACCCTCAGGGCTGAGCCGATTCAGCGCCTTCTCGAGCCGCGTGTCGTCGAGCAGCCAGAGGCGGCGATCGGCGATCCACTCGAAGTCGCGTGAGCGATCCGGCCGCCCGGTATCGACCCGTTCGATCTCGGGCGCCGCGCGCAGCGCCTCGATCCAGCCCTCGATGTCGTCGGCGTAATCGTCGATCGTGCGCCCTGCGGGCGCGGTGAACACCACGTACAGCTCGTCGAGACTGCCCACGCGAGACAGGTAGGTGCGGAAGGCTGGTATGACCCGGCCATCGCGCGGCAGCAGCGAGAGAACGTCGGGATCGAAGGTCACCCGGCGGGTTCCCTCGATCGACAGTGCGACTACGCAGAGAAGCGCGCCGCACACGAGAGCCGGGCGGCGGCTCGCCACCTCGACGATGGTGGAAACGATGCGCTGGAACATCTACGAAGCCGCCGAACGACGCGGCATGTGAGTGGAGGCCGAGCAGCCGCAGTATAGCAAGCCGGGCCGACGGCACACGACGCCGCGACGCCCATCGGCTGCTATGTTAGAGTGACCGCTTCGATGAACGTCCTGTTGCTCCGCCCTATTCCATCGAACGAACGGTTCGGGCTCGGGCCGTTCTTCCGGATCGAGCCGCTGGGCATGGAATACATCGCGGCGGCGCTCGAGGCCGGAGGACATCGGGTCACCCTCGCAGACCTTCGCTTCAGCTCTCCTCTCGCGCGCGTGATGCGGGACGCCCGTCCGGATCTGGTCGGCATGGCCGCGATGCATGCGCTCGAGAGCGACGAGGTCGCCGAGCTCGCCCGCCAGGTTCGCGCGCTGTCGCCCGAGGTGCCGATCGTCATCGGTGGTCATACCGCGGCTGCCTACCCGGAGCCCTTCATCTGTGCCGACGTCGCGGCCGTCGTGCTCGACGACGGCGAGCGCGCGCTGCCGGCGATCTGTGCCGCGATTGCGCAGAAGCGACCGCTCACGACGGTCCCCGGTCTGGCGCTGCCCGACGGCGACGGTGGACTGATTCGCACCGCCGGCGAGCGCGGCACGCTGATCCTCGACGAGGTGCCGCTGCCGGCGCGGCATCACGTGGCGGGATGGCGCAGCCAGTACGCGTGTCTGGCACACCGCCCGGCGTGGCTGGTCGAGACGGCGCGCGGGTGCCCGTTCAGGTGCTCGTTCTGCTCGATCTGGCAACTGCACGCCCGCGCGGTGCGCGAGCGATCCATCGACTCGGTGTGCCGCGACCTCGCGTCGGTCGGCGACCACGTCTTCATCGCCGACGATCTGTTCTGGTATCACCCGTCACGCAGCCTGGAGCTGGCGCACGAGCTGAGGCGCCGCGGCATCCGCAAGCAGTGGATTCTGGTTCAAAGCCGTGTGGACACGGTGGCGCGGAATCCGGAGCTGCTCGAAGCGTGGAGACCTGTTGCCAGGGAGTTCGACATCTTCTTCGGGCTCGAGGCGGCCACCAACGAAGGGTTGAGCGGTCTGACCAAGGACACCACGGTCGACTACACGGCGCAGGGCGTGGAGGTGGCGCGCCGCCTCACGTATGGCGTCACCGGCAACTTCGTCATCGACCCGGCATGGCGCGAAAGCGACTTCGAGCGTCTCTGGAGCTTCGTCGAGCGGCACCAGTTGTATCAAGCCGGTTTCACGATCCTGACGCCGCTGCCGGGAACTGCGTACTTCGACAGCATGCGCGACAAGCTGCGCGCGCGGCGCTGGTCGCATTTCGACATGCACCATCTGCTCTGGGAGCCGGCGCTCGGGCCGCAGCGTTTCTTCGAGCTGTACTGCGAGACCTGGCGCCGATCGGTGCTGAACCTGCGCGGGCGCAAGAAAGTATGGCAGTGGCTTCGCGAGGTGGATCCGCGCAACGCGCTTTTCCTGCTGCGGGCGCTCCGGCGCACACAGAAGCTGATGGATCCGGGCCACTACATGCGCGAGCACGACCTGGCGCCGCCGTCAGAGGCGCTCACCGCGAGATTGCCCGTGCGCGAGCTCTTGAGCGTCGACGGGACCTAGACCCAGAGCTCACTTGTGTTGAGGATGTGAATCCCTGTGGAGACGACCGACCAGACTCGCCTGACCGCGCGAGAAGGCTGTGGGGATCAGCGAGCTCACAGAGCTCGCGTCCAGCGGCCCTCGACGCCCTCGCAGCGCGGTCCGGTCGCCGGAACCGGGATTCGCATCCTCAACACAAGTGAGCTCTGGGTCTAGAGCAGGCCGTGGTGAAGTCGTATCGGCCTGCGAGGCACCGAGATTTTCGCCACCGAGGCACAGAGACACAGAGAGAACCCGAACGGGCAATGCCAAATGCAGGACGCAGAGTGCCGAGGAATGATGATTGGCGCATGAGGGAACACGAGTTCGGCATTCTGACGAAGACCTGCGCGACGGCGGCCGTGGCGCTGTTGTTCGTCGTGGCCGTGCAGAACATGGCAGCCGGCAACGTTCCACATCCGCGCGCGTTTCCGGTCGTCCTCCTCGGGCTCGTCTGCTTCTCCATTGGAAAGCTGTCGGTGATTGCGCGGCGGCGGTGGGTGAGTTTCGGCAGCGGCTGCATGAGCATGCCGATGGCCAACATCTACCGCACCGGATACTGGCTGATGGGTGTGGGGATCCTGGTCACGTTCCTGTGACCGGCTGTCATCCCGGGGCGCGGAATGCCTCGGACGGTATCTGAGCGTTCGGCACCACGTCCGTAAATTCCATCAGCTTCGTGTCGCCGTTGCTGAACGTCATGCGCATGGCGTGCAGCAGTCCTGACGATTCCTCCACCCACAGCTCGAGCTTCGCCAGATTCTCGCGAATCTGTTTGCGCTTCGGTACCATCGCCAGCTCTCGCATGCCCGGCCGCTCGCTGCGATCGCGCAGCTCGATGTCGAACACCTTTCTGAGCTCGGCGGCATCGCTGTCGTCGAAGTATTTCTGAATGCGCTGCTGGGTGGCGCCGATATCACGCGTGTCGCGGATCTTGCGCGACGGCCACGAGGTGACCATGCGGTCGCCGTCGATCAGCACGACGCGATCGGGCGGGTCGGTATAACGGATGGCGACTCGGCGAGAGGGTCGCTGCACGTAAAGCACGCCGCGCTCCACGATCGGCCGGGTCAGCAGCGAGGGCGTGGTCGTCTCGACGAAGCGCGCGGTGAGCGTCGTGATGCCGGCGTTGGCCTTCTGTCCCCGGCTGTAGAGCTCCTCGAACGACGGCCCTGTGGCGGATGTCGCCGACGGCTTCCGCTGCGCGCCCGAGGCCGGCGCAACGAGCAACGTCAATGCGAAGAGCAACGCGCCGGCACGCGCGGCGAAACGGGGTCGCGCCCACAGATCGCGCATGAAGAATGGTAACGTACGGCCGGTGCGGCGGCCGGTCATCGTGTCGGGCATTGGTGTCGTGTCGGTGTTCGGCACCTCGCATCAGGCCTTCTGCGACGCGCTGAGCGCCGGTGCGACCGGCATCGCCCCCGTCGCTGCCTTCGACACCCGCGCGTGCCGCACGCGGCTCGCCGCCGAGTTGCGAGACTTCCAGCCGGCGGCGTGGGTCCCGCCGATGAAGCTCCGGCGCCTCGATCGTACCGGCGTCTACGCGGTAGCGGCGACGAAGCTGGCGCTCGAGGACGCGGGCGTGAACGTTCCCGCCGACGGCGACGATTCAGCCGGCGTGCTGTTTGGGACGTGGACCGCCGGCGGTCAGTCCACTCAACAGTTTCTCGATGCGCTCTTTCGCAACGGCCCAACGGCGGCGCCGGCGCTCTTGTTCGACAGCACCGTCGGCAATTCCGCCGCGGGGCTGACCGGCCTCGAGTTCAAGCTGCGCGGCCCGAACGTCACGGTGAGCCACAAGGAAGCCTCCGGTCTCGCCGCGCTCGTCGGTGCCGTCGACCTGATCCGCGAAGGACGGGCATCGGCGCTGATCGCCGGCGGCGTCGACGCCCTCTTCGAGACGTTCTACAAAGCGCACGATCGTTTCAAGGTCATGTCTGCCGAGGCGCAGCCGTCGCGGCGTCTGGCGCCGTTCGACGTCGAGCGCGCCGGATTCGTCATGGGAGAAGGGGCCTTTGCCTTCTGGGTCGAGCCCGAGGGCGTGCGCCGCGCGGCCCGGGGGGCGATCCTTGGAGTGGCGGCGTCGAGCGCCGCGGTCCCGGTGAACAGCTGGCCCGACCGCCCGGCGCCACTCGCGCGAACGATGCGGCTCGCGCTCGAGGACGCTGACGTCTCGCCTGAAGAGGTCGACGTGGTGTACGCGTCCGCGAATGCGACCTCGCTCGACGCCATAGAAGCGCGTGCCATCGCCGACGTGTTCGCCGGCGCGTCGCCGGTGGTGACGTCGCTCAAGGGAGCGCTCGGCGAGTCGGGCGCTTCGGGAAGTGCCGCGTGTGCGGCGGCGCTCCTGTGCGGCGCGGTTGGGACCGTGCCGCCGATCGCCGGGCTGGTCGAGGCCGACGACAGCGCCGCGTCACTGCGACTGGCCCGCGAACCGATGAAGGCGCCGGGACCGGTCGCGCTCGTCAACAGCTTCGCGAGCGGCGGCGCCCTGTTCAGCCTGGTCGTACGCGCCCAGCCAAGCGACCTGGCCACTTGATGTCCGAGCAGAGCCCCTGGCCGGGCGGCAGTATCTCCAATCGCGTGAGGTATCATGATGGCCCCGTTGATCATCATCTGCAGCGAACGCCAGCTGGCGTGGCTCGGTGAGATCCTCGCTCGGAAGGCCGGCGCCCCGTGACGATAGAGGCGATGCGCGACTGTCCTGTGGAGTGGCATGTCCACATGGCGCGATGATCTGAGCCTCGCGGGGCGCGTTGCCGTGGTTACCGGTGGGTCGCGCGGCATCGGCCGGGCGATTTCAGAAGCGCTCGCCGAGTCGGGGGCTGCGGTTGCCGTTGCGTATCGGCAGCGTGAGGCGCCGGCCTTCGAGCTGCAAGCAGCGATTCAGGCCCGCGGGGGGCGCGCCTGGGCGGCGCAGTGCGACGTGCGGGATGAGGCATCGGTCACGACGTTCTTCGCCAGCGTCGAACAGGCGCTCGGACCTGTCGACATCCTGGTGAACAACGCCGGCATCACGCGCGGCGCTCATGTCGTCTTCACGGATACGTCCCGCTGGGACGAGGTGATGGGCGTCAATCTCAACGCCGCGTTCTACAGCGTCCGCGCCGTCGTACGCGGGATGCTGTTGCGGCGCTGGGGGCGCATCATCAACGTGTCGTCGCCGAGCGCACGGGCGCCGCTGACCGGCCAGAGCAGCTACGCCGCGTCGAAGGCCGGCCTCGAGGGCTTCACCCGTGCCCTGTCGCGCGACCTGGCGGCGAAGGGCGTGCTCGTCAACGCCGTCTCGCCGGGGCTGGTCGAGACAGAGATGCTCGCGGCGCTGCCGGCGGAGGAGCTCGCGGCGCACCTCAAGTCGGTGACGATCGGCCGGGCGGGGCGGCCGCGCGAGGTGGCCTCGCTGGTCGCGTTTCTCGCGTCCGATGCCGCCAGCTATATCACCGGACAGGTGATCGGCGCCGACGGGGGATTGTTATAGACATTTGGTTTTCGAGGGATATGTCTGAGACCGGTGAATCGCTGAAAGCCGAGATCAAGCAGGCGATCGTCCGCTGTCTTCGCCTGCCGATTCAGCCGACCGACATCGGCAACGACACGCCGCTCTTCTTCGAAGAGGGGCTCGGGCTCGATTCGATCGACGTCCTCGAGCTGGTTCTCGAGCTCGAGCGGAGCTTCGGCGTGGCGATTCGTGACGAAGAGACCGGTATGGTGGCGCTGCGATCGGTCGACACCATTCACGATTTCATTCTGAAGGAGCGCGCGAAGGCGCCCACCTAGACTTAGACCCAGAGCTCACTTGTGTTAAGGATGCGAATCCCTGTGGAGACGACCGACCAGACTCGCCTGACCGCGCGAGAAGGCTGTGGGGATCAGCGAGCTCACGGAGCTCGCGTCCAGCGGCCCTCGACGCCCTCGCAGCGCGGTCCGGTCGCCGGAACCGGGATTCGCACCCTCAACACAAGTGAGCTCTGGGTTTAGAATGGCCACGCCTCACAGCCCGTCGTGAGCCACTTGACGGGCTGTGAGGGCACCGGGAGATATGCCACAGCGGCACCGAGAGCACAGAGATAGATTCATGGGCTTTTCTCTGGAACGACGGTGCGTTATGCATGACGAAAAGCGAGGCTCGAGGATCTCCGGCAACGGAATCGCGTGGCGCGCTGTGCGGACGGCGTGCGTCGTCGTTGCGGCGGCTGCCGCTTTCGCAGCGGCACTCGCCGCGCGTCAAGGGCCTGCAGCAACCCGCTCCCTCGACCGGTTCACCATGCGCGTGGTGGCATCCGGCCTCGACGGACCCTGGGAGGTCACCTACGGACCGGATCAGCAGCTTTGGGTGACCGAGCGTTCGGGGAAGCGTGTGGCTCGGATCAACCCTGCCGACGGCACGAAGACGGTTCTCCTGACCATCCCCGATGTCTCCGTGACGATCCTCCAGGATGGCCTGCTCGGCCTCGCGCTGCACCCGGACCTCTTGCGCGGCCGCGGCGCCGATTTCGCCTATGTCGCGTTCACCTATGACGATGCGCCCGGACCGGAGGTGGTGTCACGCCTGGCGATCCGGCGCTACCGCTATGACGAGCGGGCGCACACGCTCGTCGAGCCGCTCGACGTTCTCGAGGGGTTGCCAGCGCATACCGACCACGTCGGCGGCCGGTTGATCATCGGCGCCGACTCGAAGCTCTATCTCACGATTGGCGACGGCGGCAGCAACTTCGGACCGAACCGATGCCGGGTGAACCGGGCGCAGGAACTGCCGACCGACGCAAGCGTCAAGGCACGCGACTGGTCGCTCTACGAAGGCAAGATCCTGCGGATCAATCTCGATGGTTCGATTCCGGGTGACAACCCGGTGATCAACGGCGTGCGGAGCCACGTGTTCTCGTACGGCCATCGCAACCCGCTCGGGCTGGTCGCCGGCTCCGGCGGAAGGATTTATGAGTCCGAGCACGGCCCCGATACCGACGACGAGGTGAACCTGATCGAAGCCGGTCGCAACTACGGGTGGCCGAACGTTGCCGGGTTCAGGGACGACAAGACCTACGCCTTCTCGAACTGGTCGGCGTCGAGCCCCGAGCCGTGCGCCTCGCTGCCGGCGCGCGGCGCCGTGCCGCCGTCGGTCCCGACGCAGAAGGAGACCGAGTGGAGCCATCCTCAGTTCGCGCCGCCGCTGCGGACGTTCTTCACCTTCGCGACCGCGGACGAAGTGAGGCAGGCCCGTGGCGGCACGATCGCGCCGGGAGGGCTCGACGTGCATCGCCGCGGGCGCGGCATCACGGGATGGAACGACTCGCTGCTCGTTCTCAGCATGCTGCGCGGCGTCGTCTATCGTCTCGGCCTTGCGGATGACGGCCGGTCGGTGGTGGAGCCGCCGCTCGAGATCTTCAAGACGACCAACCGCTACCGCGACATCGCGGTGCATCCTGATCAGCGAGTGTTCTATCTGGCGACCGATCCGACAGGCCAGACATCCGACGCGTCAGGAGCCCGCACTCAGGCGCTCGCGAACCCGGGAAGCATCCTGGAATTCACCTACACAGCCGGCGCTCAGTAGACGCGCCCCGGCGCTGTTTATCGTCGTGGACCGGCTCGCGCCGGGGATCGGTCGCCCGTCGTCCAGCGTTCATGGAGTGCCGACAGGTCGCGCCTGGGCACCACGCATCCCGAGTCCCGAGCCGCGAGTCCCGAATCCCGAATCCCGAGCCCCGGGCCCCGAGCCCCGAGTCCCGAATCCCGAATCCCGAGCCCCGAGCCCCGAGCCCCGAGCCCCGAATCCCGAGCCCCGGGCGCCGTTCCTCAAGCCTCACCCCCCGCCTGCCGATTACCAGCGTTGGGCCGCCTGGGTCGCGCCCGCTGCGTCAGTTGTGTGCAGTTCTGCGATCCGCCGGTCGCCGGAACACAGAAATTCAGAAGGCAAGGCCATGAGCACTGAGAAATTCTCGAAGACCGGATTCCTGCGGGCGTACGCGCTTCCGCTCATCCTGATGATGATGATTCCGGGAGCCGGCTGGTGGTTCGCCAATCACGCGGTGGGCAAGTACGACACCCGCGTGCGCGATGGCGCCGTGGCTTCGATCACTCAGGACAAGACCCTGAGCGAGGAAGAGAGGGCGCAGGCGCTCGAGTTCTATCGCACCATCGCGGCGTCGACGGTCTGCCGTGGCGGCGACCCGGAACTGGACAAGCTGGCACCGGCGTTCGGCACACTGTGCGATGACTACGCGCAGTTCTTCTGGATGCGCCGCATTGCCATCGCCTGCGTCGTCATCGGTGGCTTCGCGTTCCTGTTCGCCCTCGGCTGCGTCCTCGTGTCGCTGGTCTCGCAGCGCACGCTGTATGCCAGCTTCGTCGCCGGCTGGAACGTGCTGAAGGTGGCCTCGCTGCTGCAGGCCATCGGCCAGGGAACCATCGCCGTGCTGTTGTCCTACTGGATGACGGCACTCTGGGCAGACTCGTACTATCCGAAGCTGATCGTCTTCACCGGCATCGCCGCGGTCGTCGCCGTGTGGCTGATCATCAAGGCGATCTTCAAGCACATCAGCGTCGTTCCACCGCTCGACGGCACGCTGCTCACCGAGCAGATGGCGCCGCGCTTCTGGGCGCACGTGCGCGAGATGTGCCAGGTGCTCGAGACCGAACCGCCCACGCACATCGTTGCCGGCGTGGACGACAACTTCTTCGTCACCGAGAACCCGGTGATACTCGACGGCACGGTGCTCGAAGGCCGGACGCTCTTCGTCAGCTTCTCGCTTCTGAAGTTCATGGAGAAACGCGAGGCCGACGCCGTGCTCGCGCACGAGATGGCGCATTTCAGCGGTCAGGACACGCACTACACGAAGAAGATGTCGCCGATGCTGTCACGCTACGGCGAGTACCTGGGAGCGCTCTACCAGGGCGGGCTGTCGCGGCCGATCTTCTACTTCATGCTGTTCTTCTGGGCGCTCTTCCAGCTCTCGATCAGCCGGATGAGCCGTCTGCGCGAGTTCCGTGCCGACCGCATTGCCGCCGACCGGACGTCGCCAGCCGACATGGCCAGGGCGCTTCTCAAGGTGGTGGCCTACTCCAGCTACCGCTCGCGTATCGAACGCGAGCTCTTCTCGGAGAACTCCCGACAGGAGCAGCTCGGCATCGCCGGCCGTGTCTCCGCCGGATTTGCCTCGTACGTGTCGTCGGCAACCCTCGGGCAGGACCTCGGTCAGACCGCGTTTCCGCATCCATTCGACAGCCACCCGTCTCTGAGCGCTCGCGCGTCAGCGCTCGGCGCGCAGATCCCGGAAGGCGACTACGGCCGGGTGCTGCTGACCGCGGTGCAGGAATCGTGGCTCGCCGATATCGCCGACGCAGAACAGATCGAACAGAAGATGTGGAAGGCGTACGAGGATCGCTTCAGCGCCGCACATGAGGAATCGCTGGCCTGGCGCTACCGGCCCGACACGCGCGAGGAGCGGGTGATCGTCGAGAAGTACTTCCCTTCCCAGAAACGGGTCACCAAGAAAAGCGACGCCACGCTGGTGATCGACTTCGAACAGATCTCGTTCTCCGACTGGGAGGCTCCGGTGCCCTACGGCGAGATCAAGTCATGCGAGACGCGCGAGTCGTTCGGCCGGTACATGCTGACGCTGAAGCTCCACACAGCGCGCAGCAAGGTCGAGTTCAACACCGGACGGTTCGGCGATCGGAACGAGGTGGTGGCCTGCTTCCAGCGCTACTACGCCCGCCATCTCACGATGGTCGAGCACCACGCGGCACGCGGATCGGACGCGACGGCGGCGTAGGAGGGTTACGACCCAATCGTCGCCCACTCCCGCTGTTCTTCGCTCCTGTCGTCGTCGACCGTGAACGTGAGCGTCGCCAGAGCGCGGCCATCTTCAGTTTCGGCCGTTACGCGCCAGCGTCCGGACATGAAATTGCTCTTCTCGGCGAACGTCCGATAGCCTTCTGCCCGTCCGCCCCGAATCATCGACACCGGTATTCGATCACTCGTGCGCCAGACGCCGCCGCCATCCCTGACCTCCCAGCGGGCGAAGATCCGGTGTGTAAAGGCGGCAGGCGCGAAGACCCGGACGAAGTAGAAGAGATGATCGCCCGGACGTCTGTGAAACGGACGTGAGTCGCGCCGCCAGAAGCTCCAGAGCGGCGGCTTCTCGTAGACGAGCGTGTAGGCGCCGTCACGACGCTGCACGTCGTGGTAGATGCCCTGGAACTGGACCGACAGCGGCACCGGCGGCACGAGCTTCATGGTGTACAGCAGGCCGATGATGGCGCAGACGGCAGCCGCCGGAAGGAAGGCCCGCAGCCGCGCCACCGGCCGGTCGAAGTCGAACGCCACCAGGCGATCTGCCACCATCCAGACGAGTCCGGCCGACAGGAGCAAGGCGGCGAGGAAGACCCAGCCGTTCATCCGCCCCACGACAATCGGAACGAAATAGTTGAGAAACGACAGCACACAGAACGCATACAGCCCCAGTCGAAGACGATGGCCGGCGCGGCGGACCTGCGGCATCTCGTTGAAGAACATCAGCGCCACCAGCAGCGTGAAGAAGACGAGCGTCCTCAGGCCGCTGCTGCTGCGGAAATACAGGACCACGTAGGCGCTCAGCAGGCCGCCGTAGAAGAAGTGCAGCAGCTCCACGTTGTAGTGCCACCAGCGCGCGACGATGCCGCGCGGCGTCCAGTGGCCCGTCGACTCCCGGTGCTGGAGGAGGAGCAGGGCACTGAGGCACACCAGGTACACGAGCTGCAGGGCCAGGTCCGTCCACGCATCGATCCGCTGAATCGTGAGCGCGTCGAAGAGGAACCCGGCCACGAACATCACCACGTTCGAGCGGCGGATCCCCCAGCGGACGATGGAGGCCAGCCGGCCGGGAAGCGCGGAGCGGGCGTCGGGTCGGTCGGTCATTCCCTCTCGCTGCCAATCATAGAATGGACGTTTCGCCTCCGCCTTTGCCGCTTCGCGGCCACGGCGCGGCAAGCCCTCGCACCCCGCACCTTCGCACCCCGCACCATCGCACCTCGCACCCTCGCACCTCGCACCCTCGCACCTCGCACCCTCGCACCTCGCACCATCGCACCTCGCACCATCGCACCTCGCACCCTCGCACCTTCCGGCACCTTGACCTTGATATCCTGTGACTCGTGCAGGATGCCCTTACACAACTGAACAACGTCATCGGCGAGGTCGTCGATCTCCATCGCGCTGCGTCCCTGCTCGAATGGGACGAGCAGGTCTACATGCCCCAGGGGGGAGCCCCAGTGCACGGCGAGATGGTCGCCACCATCCGGAAGACCGCACACGAGAAGCTCACCTCCGACGAGGTCGGCAGGCTGCTCGAGCGGCTGGAGCCGACGCTGCCACAGCTCGACCGCGACTCCGACGAACACCGGACCATCACCGTCACGGCGCGTGATTACCACAAGGCAAAGCGGGTTCCGGCCGAGTTCGTGGCCGAGCAGGCGCAGGCAGTCTCGGCAGCGCAGCATGCCTGGATCGAAGCACGGTCGCGCTCCGACTACTTGCACTTCCGCCCGCACCTCGAGAAGCTCATCGAACTGAAACGGCGCTACGTCGCCTTCTTTCCTCCGAAGACGCATCCCTACGACACGCTGCTCGACGAGTTCGAGCCGGGCATCACGACCGCCGACATCCACGGGCTGTTCGCGGCAATACGGCCCCGCCAGGTGGCGCTGATCAAAGAGATCGCCGAGCGGCCGCAGGTCGACGACAGCTTCCTCCATGTGCCGTATCCCGAACAGGAGCTCTGGCAGTTCGGTGAGGAGGTCATCAGCGCCTTCGGCTTCGACTGGTCGCGCGGTCGTCAGGACAAGTCGGTGCACCCGTTCGCGACCGGGATCGGCCCGGACGATGTGCGCATCACGACCCGGATCGTGGAGAACGAACCGTTCTCCCTTTTCTTCGGCAGCGCGCACGAGACCGGACACGCGCTCTACGAGCAGGGCATCAACCGCGCCTACGGCCGGACGCTCCTGGCCGATGCGGCGTCGCTCGGCGTGCACGAGTCGCAGAGCCGCCTCTGGGAAAACCTCATCGCGCGCTCCATGCCGTTCTGGGAGTATTTCTTCCCGAAGCTGCAGGCGAAGTTTCCGTCGCAGCTCGGCGAGGTCACCCTGGAGCAGTTCTATCGCGCGATCAACAAGGTGCAGCGCTCGCTCATCCGCGTCGAGTCGGACGAGGCGACCTACAACCTGCACATCATGCTGCGTGTCGAGATGGAAATCGCCATGCTCACCGGCAGTGCCGATGCGAAGGACCTGCCGGAGCTGTGGAACACGCGCATGCAGGAATATCTCGGGATCGTCCCCGACAACGACGCGAAGGGCATCCTGCAGGACATTCACTGGTCGATTGGCGCCATCGGCTACTTCGCCACTTACACGCTGGGCAATCTGATCTCCGCGCAGATCTGGGAGCAGATCGAACGCGACACTCCGGACCTCGACGATCGGATCCGGCGCGGCGACTTCTCGGCGCTCCTCGCCTGGCTGCGCGCCCACGTCCACAAGTTCGGCCGCAAGTACGAACCGCAGGAACTGGTCCAGCGGATCACCGGATCACGGATCGATCCCGAGCCGTATCTGCGATACCTGGAGGGAAAGTATCGGAGCGTGTACGGGATCGAGAGCTAAGAGAGGCTTCGGGCTGTCTCCTCCCCGCCCCTCCTGGATCGTCGCTGCTGCCGACGCAGGCGTCAGGCTCGACAAGTTTCTTGCCGCCGCCGACCGGCTCGGATCGCGCAGCCGGGTCGCCGCCGCGCTCGAACGCGGCAAGGTGTTCATCGGCGACGACGAGGCCGGCGGCACCGACGGGGCGAGGCGGCTGCGCGAAGGCGAGGTGATAGCCGTCTGGATGGACCGGCCGGGCAGCGCGACGCGGCGGCCGGGCCCGTTCAAGGCCGGCAGCCTCGATATCCTCTACGAGGACGAATCGCTCATCGTCCTCAACAAGCCGGCGGGAATGCTTTCCGTACCGCTCGAGCGCCGCGCGGCCGCCGAGTCGGCCTACGGCCTCATCGAGGACCATCTCAGGTCGAGCGGCAAGCGGCGTCCGCTCGTCGTCCACCGCATCGACCTCGACACCTCCGGACTGGTCATCTTCGCCAAGACGACACGCGCCCAGGCGGCGCTCAAGGCCCAGTTCCGCCGCCGCGAGCCGGAGAGGATCTATCGCGCCGTCGTTTACGGACATCCCGAGCCGCGCACCGGGGAATGGCGTGATCGACTGGTATGGGATGAGAAGGTGCTGATCCAGAAGGCAACGCACCCGGACGACCCGCGCGGAGCCGAGGCGATCTCACGCTACACGGTGCTCGAATCGTTTCCCGGCGCGTCGCTGATCGAAGTGCGGCTCACGACAGGCAAACGCAACCAGATTCGTATCCAGGCGCGGCTGCGCGGACACACGCTGGTGGGCGAGCGGCGCTACGTCTACGGACCCGAGGTGCTGCGGCCGATCGATTTTCCCCGGCAGGCGCTGCACGCGTTCCGGCTGTCGTTCCTGCACCCGACCGACAACCGTCCGCTGACGTTCGAGGCGCCGCTGCCGCCAGACCTCTCGGAGCTGCTCGTCGGACTGCGACGACAGAAGTCCAGTCCCCAGTGAACTCCTGGCCGCTGTGCCGCCGGTGGCGCTAATTGCGTTCTCCAACGACGAATCGCATCGTGTTTTCTGCGATGCGGCGCGGGGCGGCCGCCCCAACAGGCCGAATTCGATGTGGTGTGCAAGTTGCTGCTGCCACTTCATCGCGACGATGCTAGGCTCTAGACCCAGAGCTCACTTGTGTTGAGGATGCGAATCCCTGTGGAGACGACCGACCAGACTCGCCTGACCGCGCGAGAAGGCTGTGGGGATCAGCGAGCTCACGGAGCTCGCGTCCAGCGGTCCTCGACGCCCTCGCAG
>DASUGH010000143.1:0-8926 GCA_036274155.1 Vicinamibacterales bacterium
CACCTTCGCACCCCGCACCTTCGCACCTTCGCACCCTGCACCGCGCACCTTCGCACCCCGCACCGCGCACCTTCGCACCCTGCACCGCGCACCTTCGCACCCCGCACCGCGCACCTTCGCACCCCGCACCTTCGCACCTTCGCACCGGTACTGTCACCGTTGTCAGAGCTCTCCCCACTTTGCGAACACGGCGGCCAGCGCCACCACCGGCATCGCGTCGGCTCGCAGGGTGGGGCCGCGCAGCGTCACGAGACAACACATGTCCTCGGTTGCGGCGACCTCGGCGGGCGTCCAGCCACCCTCGGGCCCGACGATCACCGTCGCCGCCCGCGGCGGCGGCAGCGCGAGCTCCCGCAGTGGATCGGCCTCCGCCGACGCCGACGGCTCCACGAGCATGAGCGCAGTGGCCGCCGGTCTGGCCTGACGCAGTCCGGCCAGCAGCGACTCCAGCGTGCACGGCGGCAGCACCGGCGGCAGCACGGCGCGTCCGCATTGCTTGACCGAGGCCACCGCCACGCGCTCCCACCGCTCCCGGCGGCGGCCGCGCACGAGCGCCGCCAGCGTCGTCTCGCTGCGAGCCGACACCACCGGCTGCACCGCCGACACGCCCATCATCGCGGCGTCGCGAATGACGTCGTCCATCTTGTCGCCCTTGAGGACGGCCTGCGCCAGCGTCACTGCCACTCGTCGCTCGGGCGCCGCGTCGCGGGTCGCGCCGACGCGCACGTGCACACCGGACTTCCCCGCCTGCTCCACCACCGCATCGAACTCGCGGCCACTGCCATCGAAGACACGAACCGCGTCGCCGGGACGCAGTCGAAGCACCCGCGTCAGATGGGCGGCCTCCTGAGCGGGCAGCGCGACGAGCGCGCCGGTGGCGTGCGCGGCCGGCGCGTGGAATCTCGCGGGCATAGCGGCGATTCTATATACTCCTTTCCACCTCAATGTTCTTCAGGGGTCAGACCCTCGGTAAGTACCGCATCCTGTCTTCTCTCGGCAGCGGCGGATTCGGCAGTGTCTATCTCGCCGAAGACACCTGGATCGACAAGAAGGTCGCGATCAAGGTTCCGCACAAGCAGGACGTCGACTTCAGCGATCTCGTCAAAGAGCCGCGGCTGCTCGCGTCGATGAGTCATCCGAACATCGTCACGATCCTGACGGCCGAGAAGCAGGACGATCAGTTCTTCATCGTCATGGAGTACGTGCCCGGCGAGACGCTCGAGCAGCTGATCAATCGCGAGGGCGCTCTCGAGCTGGCGCAGGCACTCGACTTCACGTGTCAGATGTGCAACGCCGTCGATCACGCACACCGGGCCGGCGTCCTGCACCGTGACCTTCGGCCGGGCAATATGCTCGTGTCGGAATCGGGCATCCTCAAGGTCAGCGACTTTGGCACGTCGCGTTTCCTCGAGATCGCGGCTCACGGTACGACGGTCATCGGCAGCCCTCCATATATGGCGCCGGAGCAGTTTCACGGAAAGGCGGTGTTCGCGAGCGACGTGTACTCGATCGGCGTCACGATGTATCAGATGCTCACCGGGGAGCTCCCGTATACGACACCGGCTCCCGCCGATCTCGAACGGCTCATGCGCGGCGAGCTCGTCACCGCGCCCAGGCTCAAGAACAGCAAGATCCCCAAGGCGATCAACGACATCGTGCTGCGTGCGCTCGCACCTGACCTGTCGTCACGTTACGCCCGGGCCAGCGATCTTCTGAACGACGTGCTGGCGGCGCGGGAGCCGGCGCCGAGGCGCGCAGCCCGCAGCGGCTCCGCCGGGCAGAGCACCGACGACCAGGTGGCCGAGATCCATTCACGTCTCAAGGCGCGTGAGACGCCGACGCCGCGTTTCTGCTGGCACTGCCGGAAGCCGCTCCATGCCAGAACCGATCGCTGTCCCTTCTGTGGAGAAACGCAGTAGAGAGACTCGCCCCGTTCCGAGTTCCAGGTTCCAAGTTCCGGGTTCGTTCAGTTCAGGTTCCGGGTTCCAGGTTCCGGGTTCCTCCGGGTTCCGGGTTCCAGGTTCCAGGTTCGTTGAGTTCAGGTTCCGGGTTCCTTGTTCGAGGTTCTTCGCTGGGCGCGCCTTTCACACATTTCCGCGTCTGTGAGCTGCAACCGTCGCCGAGTCCCGAGCCCCGAGTCCCGACATCTCGCTCCTGTACAATGATCAAAAGGAGACCTCGATGGCCGCTTTCCCCGAGACCGGCAAAATCTGGATGAACGGCAGCTTCGTGGACTGGAAGGACGCCAGGATTCACGTCGGCTCGCACGTCGTCCACTACGGCAGCGGCGTATTCGAGGGCGCGCGCTGCTACGAGACCAGCCAGGGACCCGCCTGTTTCCGACTCGATGCGCACATCCGCCGGCTGATCGACTCGGCCCGCATCTACCGAATGGAGCCGCGCTACAGCCAGCAGCAGATCACCGATGCGGTCCTCGAGCTGATCCGCGTCAACGGGTTCAAGGCCTGTTACATCCGGCCGATCGTCTATCGCGGCTACGCCCAGCTCGGTGTCGACCCGTCGCCGTGTCCCATCGACGTCGCCATCATGCTCTGGGAATGGGGCGCCTATTTCACGAAGGACGCGATCGAGAAGGGTCTCGACGTGAAGGTGTCGACCTGGGCGCGAATCGCGCCGAACACGATGCCGGGCATGGCAAAGAGCGTCGCCAACTATGCGAACTCGCAACTGATCAAGATGGAGGCGATCGCCGAGGGGTATGCCGAGGGTATCGCCCTCGACACGCAGGGGAACCTGAGCGAGGGCAGCGGTCAGAACGTATTCATCGTCCGCGACGGCGTCATTCACACGCCGCCGGTCGGATCGTCCATCCTTGCCGGCATTACGCGCGACTCGGTCATCACCATCGCCCGTGATCTCGGGTACGAGGTCCGGGAACAGGTGCTGCCGCGTGAAATGCTCTACATTGCCGACGAGGTGTTCTTCGTGGGCACGGCGGTCGAGGTCACCCCGATCAAATCTGTCGATCGGGTAAAAGTCGGCGGCGGCGAGCGCGGTCCGATCACCGCCGCGCTGCAGCAGCGGTTCTTCCAGATCGTCCGCGGCGACGCGCCCGATACGCACGGCTGGCTTCAGTACGTGAATTCACGGGAAACGGCTACTTCAGGCGCCGCTTCCCGCCGATAAGATGGGGCGGACCACGGGTCCGCTTCCGTCCCGCCCTGAAGTTCGCGAGCAGGCGCCGGGACCACCCCGAGCGCCATGCACGTCAATGACTTACTGAAAACCGCCATCGACAGCGGCGCTTCAGATCTCCACTGCAAGGTGGGCAGCTTTCCGATGATGCGCGTCCGCGGGACGCTCATTCCGGCCAGCGAGGAGAAGCGCCTCGATCACGACGACATGGTGGCCATGGCCGCCGCCGTCATTCCCACCGCGCACCGCGAGAAGTTCAAGGAACGCCACGAGATGGACCTCGCGTACAGCGTGGTCGGACTCGGCCGGTTCCGCTGCAACGCCTTCCAGCAGCGCGGCACCATCGGCATGATCTTCCGCGTCATCCCCTTCGGCGTGCCGTCGATCGACGAGCTCGCCCTGCCGCCGGTGCTGAAGCGGATCGCCGCCGAAGAGCGCGGCCTGCTCCTGGTCACCGGCACGACCGGCAGCGGCAAGAGCACCACGCTCGCCGCCCTGGTCGACGAGATCAACGCGATGCGCGCCGCGCACGTGATGACGATCGAGGATCCGATCGAGTACCTGCACCGGGATCGGCGCTCGATCATCAACCAGCGCGAGATTGGCGTCGACACCGATTCGTTCGCCCAGGCGCTGCGCAGCGCGCTCCGCCAGGATCCCGACGTGATCCTGGTCGGCGAAATGCGCGATTTCGAAACGATTCAGACAGCGCTGCTGGCGGCCGAGACCGGGCACCTGGTGCTCTCGACCCTGCACACGCTCGATGCGACAGAGACGATCAACCGCGTGGTCGCGGTCTTCCCTCCCCATCAGCAGAAGCAGGTCCGGCTGCAGCTGGCCAGCGTTCTGCGTGCGGTACTTTCCCAGCGCCTTCTCCCCCGCCGCGACACCCAGGGGCGCGTCCCGGCCGTCGAGGTGATGATCGCCACGCCCTACATCCGTGACTGCATCATCGACAAGGAAAAGACGCACCTGATCCACAGCGCCATTGCGCAGGGCACCTCCCAGTACGGCATGCAGACGTTCGATCAGTCGATCTTCAGCCTGCTCGAGCAGGGATTCGTCTCGTACGAAGAAGCCGTGCGCTGGGCGTCGAACGTGGACGAGTTCAAGCTGCGTGTCCAGGGCATCGCGACGACGGCCGACCTCGCTCGCGAGAAGATGTCTCGCGACACGAACATGGCCAGCCTCAACAACATCACCCGCTTCGGCGGGTGAGCGGTCCCAGGCGGATCCCACATTAGCGTCCCGAATAATCGTGGGGTCCGGCTTCAGCCGGACCATCTGCGACTGACAGGTCCGCCAGACCGTACACTGAGGTATGGCGCTTTCCGCTTACCAGGACGCCATCGCCATGCTCGCCCGCCGGGAGCTGTCTGAATCGCAACTGCGCGCGAGGCTCGCCCGCCGCCACCACGACGCCAGCGAGATCGACGCCGCCCTGGCGCGGCTCAGAGAGGCGGGCCAGATCGACGATGCGAGAACGGCCGGCGCCATCGCCCGCCGCGAGACGAACCGCCGGCGCGGTCGTTTGCGGGTACGTCAGCAGCTGGCTGCCGCCGGTATCGCCCCCCTGATCGCGGAGCGGGCACTCGACGACGTCTTCGAGCAGGTGGACGTGGAGGCGATGCTCGAGGCCGCTCTCGAAAGGAAACTGGCCGGGCGCGCCCGCATCGAGGACCGCCGCGAGTTCGCACGACTTTACCGGCATCTCACCGGTCAGGGTTTCGAAAGCGAGCGCGTCCTCCGCGCCCTGCGTTCGCGACAGGGATCCGATCAGTCGTAGTGTCCGGCTTTGCGATCCTTCGCAGTGTCCGGCTTTGCGATCCTTCGCAGTGTCCGGCTTTAGCCGGACAGTACAATAGCGTCAATGACCGCCAAAGAGATCCGCGCATCATTCCTCGCCTTCTTCGAGCGACAGGGCCACCGCATTGTCCCGAGCTCCCCGCTCGTCCCGCACGACGACCCGACGCTGCTGTTCACCAACGCCGGCATGAACCAGTTCAAGGACGTGTTCCTCGGCCGCGAGAGCCGCGACTACAGGCGCGCCACGAGCGTGCAGAAGTGCATGCGCGTCAGCGGCAAGCACAACGACCTCGACAACGTTGGACCGTCGTTCCGTCACCATACGTTCTTCGAGATGCTCGGCAATTTCTCGTTCGGCGACTACTTCAAGCAGGACGCCATCCCCTTCGCGTGGTCGCTGCTGACCGGCGACCTCGGGCTCGCGGCCGATCGTCTGCACGCCACCGTGTTTCGCGGCGAAGCCGGCATCCCGCGCGACGACGAGGCCTTCGACGTCTGGCGCCGGTTCCTGCCGGCAGAGCGGATCGGCGAGCTCGGCAGCTCCGACAACTTCTGGCAGATGGGCGACACAGGCCCGTGCGGCCGCTGTTCGGAGATCTATTACTTTCGCGGGGCGGCGATTCCATGTGGCGAGGAAGCGGGCGGCGGCCGCTGTCGAGGGCTCGAGTGCAGCTGCGATCGCTACGTCGAGATCTGGAACAACGTGTTCATGGAGTTCGATCGCCAGGCTGACGGCGTGCTGAAGCCGCTGCCCGCTCCATCGATCGATACCGGCATGGGCCTGGAGCGCATCACGGCGGTCATCCAGGGTCACCTGTCGAACTACGACACGGATCTGTTCACGCCGCTGCTCACCGCCATCGGCGAACGGGCTGGCCGGCGGCACATGGGCACCATGGACCCGGCGGACGTGTCGATGCGCGTCGTCGCCGACCACATGCGCGCGATGACGTTCCTCATCGCCGACGGTGTCGTCCCGTCCAACGAATGGCGCGGCTACGTGCTGCGCAAGATCATGCGGCGCGCCATGCGCCACGGCAAACGGCTCGGCATCGCTCAGCCCTTCCTGCACACGCTGGTCGACACGCTGGTTCGCGAGTCCGGCGACGTCTACCCCGAGCTCACTTCGGGCCGCGCCGCCGTCGTCGAAGTCATCCGAAGCGAGGAAGAACGATTCGACGCGGTCCTCACCGACGGCCTGCCGCGGCTCGAGGAGGTGCTGGACCGGGGTGCGGCCGCCGGCGGTGTCGTCTCCGGAGAGGCCGCCTTCCGCCTCTATGACACGTACGGTCTGCCGCGCGACTTCATCGAGGACATGGTCGACGATCGCAAGCTGCGGTTCGACGCCGAGGGGTTCGAGCAGGCGATGGAAGGACAGCGCGAGAAGGCGCGCGCGCGCAGCGCGTTCAAAGGAGCGGCTCGCGAAGCGGCGTGGACGGCAGCGCCGGAGTCAGAACGCGAGCTCGCAGCTGCCGGCGATCAGGCGTTCCGCGGCTACGACTCCATCACCGTCAACACGCAGGTGCTCGCGCTGTTTACCGCCAGCCACCAGGAAACGGACCACCTGGACGAAGGGGCCGAAGGGTTCGTCGCGCTCGCCGAAACACCCTTCTATCTCGAGGCCGGCGGCCAGGTCTCGGATACCGGCGTCATCTCAGGACCGGGCGTCGAGGCCGCGGTAACCGGCATCGTACGGGTAGGCAACTGGCCGCGCCTGCACCAGATCACGATTCGGAGCGGCGCGCTCCGGCGCCGCGATCTCGTCACCGCTTCGGTGACCGAATCGATCCGCGACGCAACGCGCCGCAACCATACGGCCACCCACCTGCTGCATGCGGCGTTGCGCCAGGTGCTCGGGCCGCACGTGAAGCAGTCCGGCTCGCTCGTCGCTCCCGATCGCCTGCGGTTCGACTTCGTGCACATGAGCGCTCTGACGCCCGACCAGATCCTGGAGATCGAGCGTCTCGTCAACGAGCAGGTGCTGAAGAACACGCCGATCAGGACGGAGGTCAAGGCCACACAGGAGGCGATCGCCTCCGGGGCGATGGCGCTCTTCGGGGAGAAGTACGGAGATAAAGTGCGGGTCGTATCGATTCCGGGCTTCAGCGTCGAGCTCTGTGGCGGCACACATGTGCGGGCGACCGGAGACATCGGCCTGTTCGCCATCGTGTCCGAGAGCGGCGTCGCCGCCGGCGTGCGCCGCATCGAGGCGATAACCGGCCTCGACGCGATGAGAGCCTATCAACGGACGCGCGACGAGATCGCACGCGCGGCGGCGGCGCTCAACGCCCGGACCGCGGACCTCACTCCGCGTATTGCCGCCTTGCTCGAGGAGAACCGTCGCACTTCCCGGGAGCTTCAGCAGGCCAGGGTGAAGGCCGCGATCGGCGGCGGCGCCGGCCAACGCGACGAGGCGGTGGAGGTCGCCGGCGTCAAGCTGGTGGCACAGGAAGTGAGCGGCCTGGACAAGGACGGTCTTCGCGCGCTGGTCGACCGGCATCGCGACCGCATCAAGAGCGGCGTCGTCGTCCTTGCCGCGCCTTCAGAAGGCAAAGTCTCGGTCGTGGTCGGCGTCACGCCGGACCTCACCAAACGAGTGCCTGCCGGCCAGGTCGTCAAGCAGCTGGCGGCGATCGTCGGCGGCGGCGGTGGCGGACGACCGGACTTCGCCGAGGCCGGCGGCAAGGATGCGTCACGGGTCGCGGAGATGCTGGCCGCCAGTCGCGGCGTGATCGAGAAGATGCTGTCTGCGTGATTCCGCCGACTGCTTCGGTGCCAGGTCGGTCCTGGTGATCACGCTGAGCAGCTGCGAGCCGACATAGACATAATCGCGCGCCGTCGCGGTCGTGGGACCCGTGTTCAGCCACTCGCTGAGCAGCTGTCCGCTAGGTCCGCGCGTGAAGTAGTAGGTCGGGCCCTGTTCCACCAGCTTGCGGATCCGCCAGCCCTGCCCATCGTATGCGAACCGCGCGTCACCTGGTTGACCGTGGTCGAGTCGAGCAGGTTGTCTGCGGTGTACGCATACGTTCTGGCCGCCTCGGACCCCATCTCTCCAACGCCGAGCCCCGCCCTCGTTCGACGCCAAAAGGCCGTTCGAGACGGTCTGCAAACGGAGAGGAGACGGGGAACCAATGATGTGCAGGGATGCTCAGCGCTGCGCACGCGGCACTGCGCCGCAGCGAACCGGAATTGGAGAACATGAACGCCAGGCGAGGGGCCCTACGCCGCCAGCCGCTCAGGCTGCGCTCTCAGCCGACTCCCGGTTGTGCCACTTCGCCGCTTCGGCCATGGCCGCTTCGCTTGGCGTGTAGTCGCTGACAAGCTGCGTCAGCGCGTCGAGCGCAGCTGTCGGATTTGCCGCTGCACATGCGCGCCGCGCGGTCCTCAAGGCCTTCCCCACCAGCGCGGACGGGATGGGCCGCTGCCGCGCGCTGAAGATCCGTGCGTGCGCCGTGCGCCGCATCGACAGACCCTGGCTCGTGAGCTCCTCGTGGAGCTTTTCGCCCGGCCGAAGCCCAATCGTCTCGATGCCCACCGCCGGGCCGCCCGTCGAGCGAACGTGCGCGGCGATCCTCCGCGCCAGGTCGCCGATGCGGATCGGGTCGCCCATGTCCAGCCAGAAGATCCCGGGACTTCCGCCCACGAGATCGGTCTTGAGCACGAGCGACACGGCCTCGGACGCTGTCATGAAGTAACGAGTGGCGTCGGGGTCGGTCACCGGCAGCGACAGCCCCGCACCGGCCCGTCTGAGCATGATCTCGGCGACGCTCCCGCTGCTGCCGAGGATGTTGCCGAAGCGGACGACCAGGGGACGGAACGTCTCCGATGCCTCGCCGAGCACCAGGTACTCGGCAAAACGCTTCGTGGCGCCCATCACGCTCCGCGGTTCCGCCGCCTTGTCGGAAGAGATGAGCACGAAGCGCGCGCCTGTTGCCCGCGCCGCACGCGCCGCTTCGAGCGCGCC
>DASUGH010000144.1:0-3126 GCA_036274155.1 Vicinamibacterales bacterium
GATGAGCCCCACCGCAGCCCGGGCGACCTGCGGCACACCTCAGGGTCTACTTAGCGCTGCTGCCTTCCGGCCCTGACGCGGTTCGCAGGCTGAAGTTGCACAGGCTCCGGGCCGCGATGCGGCTCACCCACACCGGGCGACGCGAGTCCCCCGGTAAACACTCAGTTTAGCGTACGGCCGACACACCGCGATTCGACAGGCGAATCAGGCCGCCAGCAATCGCTTGAGCAGCGATTCGTAGAGATCAACCGCCGCGTTCAGCTCGTCCACGACGATGTGCTCCTCGTCCGTATGCGCCACGTGAATCGAGCCAGGGCCGACCAGCAGCGGGGTTCCCCAGGACGTGAGCATCGGCACGTCGGTGGTGTAAGGAAAGACCGCCGTCTCGAATTCGGGAAGCACGTGCAGACGCACCGCGGGAACGTCGACGACGGGCTCGATGGTGACCAGGCTCTCCACGACCTTGAGCGCATGGCGAATCGGTACGCCATCTCCCACCGTCCGGAAGAGCAGCTCCGCCGATGCATGCGGCGACACGACGTTTGGAGCCACGCCGCCGTCGATCAGGCCAACCGTGTAATGTGTCCGCCCAAGAAGCGGGTCCTCCGGCAGCTGCAGGCCACGAATGACCATCAACGCATCGAGCAGTTTGTCGATGGCGGACTCACCCAGCTCCGGAAATGAGGAGTGCGCCGCCCGCCCCGACGCGCGCAGGCGGACGCGATAAATACCCCGCGTCGCCGATCCCAGCCGGTTGTCCGTCGGTTCGCCGTTGATCAGGTACTGCAGGCCCGGCGGCGCCTGTTCGTTTGCGACCCGTGCGCCGTCGCTGCCGCGTTCCTCGCCGACGACGAAGAGCAGCGCGAATCTCGACTCCCCGGACGCGCGGACGCGCTCGGCGGCCGCAATCTGCGCGGCCAGAATCCCCTTCGCGTCGCACGACCCGCGGCCGAAGATGAGGCCCCGCTCCTCGCGGCTCGGAAAAAACGGCGGGACGCAGTCGAAATGCGTGGACAACGCGACACGCGGCGGCTCGCCGAGCGTGGCGAGCACGTTGAACCGGCCATTGGTGACGGGCTGCTGAGTGACGTGATAGCCGCGGGCGCCCAGAAAGCCGGCAAGCCACTCCCCGGCCGCCGTCTCGCGCCCGGTGGTGGAATCGATGTCAACGAGGCTGCGCGTGAGGAAGACGGGATCGACGCGCGCCAGCGACTCCATCATCACGAAGCCGCTGTCACGTGCCGCTACACGGCCCGGGCCGCGGCCCCCAGCATCTTGAGCTGCTGGAGCACGGCAATGACCTTCTCACGCGTCGCGGAGGCGGGCGGCACGAGCGGAAGGCGGAAGACCTCCTCGAGGAGTCCCATCGCAGCCATCGCCGTCTTGCAGGGGATCGGATTGGACTCGGCGAAATTGACCTGAATCAGCGGCAACAGCCAGTGATGGAGCTTCCGTGCGGCGGCAAAATCGTTGCGCTCGCACAGCTCGACGATCTGCACCATCTCCGCCGGCGCCTCGTTCGACGCCACCGATACGACGCCCGCCCCGCCGACGGCCATCGTCGCGACGGTCACCGGATCGTCGCCGCTGAGCACGATGAAGTCCTCGCGCGTCGCCGAGATGATTTCGGACATCTGCACTAGATCGCCCGGCGCCTTGATCGCCACGATGTTCGGGATCTCCGACAGGCGCGCGGTGGTCTTGACGTCCATGTTGATGCCGGTCCGGCCGGGGACGTTGTAGAGCACGACCGGCACGCGGATGCTTTCGGCGATCGCCTTGAAATGCTGATACAGACCTTCCGGCGTCGGCTTGTTGTAGTACGGCGTAACGGACAGGATGCCGGTCGCCCCGACACGCTCCATGTCGCGCGCAAGCTCGATCACTTCCTTCGTGTCGTACCCGCCAGCGCCCGCGAGAATGGGCACTTTTCCATTCGCCTCTTCGAGCACCAGCTCGACGACGCGAAGCTTCTCGCGGTGGTTGAGGGTCGGCGCCTCTCCGGTGGTTCCGCAGGGCGACAGGAAGTGCACACCCGCGTCGATCTGCCGGCGCGCAAGACGCTTGACCGCCGCTTCGTCGAGTGAGCCGTCCTTGCGAAACGGGGTGACGAGCGCGGTGCCGACGCCGGTAAATGGTCTGCGCATGGTGCGATGTTAACCCTTCAGCACGTCCTGCATGGAGTACCAGCCCGTTTTTCCCTGCACCCAGCGGGCCGCGACGAGGGCGCCGGCGGCAAAGCCCCGGCGATCGCGCGCAGTGTGGGTGAGCTCGATGGTATCGGACGCCGAGTCGAATCCAATCGTGTGCGTGCCGGGAATCGTGCCGGCACGCGTGGATGACATGTCGATCGCGCGGCCGAACCCGGCCTGGATCATCGCATCGCGCAGCAGCAGCGCCGTCCCCGACGGTGCGTCCCGTTTGGTGGCGTGGTGTGCTTCGTGAATCCAGGCGCCGTACTGCTCCTGCTCACGCATGAGGCGCGCCGCCTGCGACGCGACGAGCTGAAAGATGTTCACGCCGATCGAGAAATTCGCCGATGCGACGACGCCCAGCCGCGCCTTCGCAGCCCCGGCGCGCAGGCTCTCGACGTGCTGATTCCAGCCGGTCGTGCCGATCACTACCGGCACCCGAAGCTCGACGTATCGCGGGAAATTGGCGAGCAGCGCATCGGCCGTCGAAAAATCGACCGCCGCATCGGCCGGTGCCCATTCGTCGCGGCCGGCGTCCACCCGTCCGACGACCTCATGCCCCGCCGCTGCCGCCAGCTCGTCGATCAGCCGGCCCATCTTTCCGTAGCCAACGATGAGCAGTTTCATTGGAGGCTCGACCTTCTCACGTGAAGAACTCCTCGTGCAGCCGTTCCATGGCATGCGTGAGGTCGCTCTGGCGCAGGACGACCGTGATGTTTCGCCTCGACGCCGCCTGCGAGATCATCTTGAGCGGCACTTCTTCGAGCACGCCGACGACCTGCGCCGCGATGTTGGGCTCGTCGCGCAGGCGGTCGCCGACGGCGCAGAGCAGCGCCATCTCGCGCTCGGTCGACACTTGCGCGAATTCGGACAGCGCCTCGGCGATCCCTGGAATCGATTTTGGATCGTCAACCGTCACCGACACGCTGACCTC
>DASUGH010000145.1:0-7063 GCA_036274155.1 Vicinamibacterales bacterium
ACATTTCTTTCACCGCAGCGCTGTACGTCAGGCGGTCTTCGAGCTTCTTCGAGAAGGTCAACGTGTCGAGTTTCAAGCTGAAGAGTCCACCAAAGGGCCGCGTGCGGGCGACGTCCGCCTGATCGAAGGCTGAGATTGGCAGACCGGGCCGCTCTTCCGCCGAGCGGTCCGAGCATCGAAATCCGCGGCTGCGTGGAATAATCGCCGGAGTGCTGCCATCGTCCCGGGGCCAGCCTCCTCCTCCACCCACAACCGGAACCGTCCACCCCATCCGTCGTCTGACTGCCGGCTGGAGGCTGTGGTTATCTGTACTCGCCATCGCAGCGGCGGTAATCGTCTTCTTCGGGGTCGGCCGGTTCCTAGCGCGTGAAGATCCACTTCAACCAGCCGACGCGATTGTCGTTCTCGCAGGCACACGAGTGGAGAGGCCGCTCGAAGCGGTTGACCTCTACCTCGCCCATTACGCCCCGCGCATCGTGCTCTCGCGCGGCAACCTCGAGGACGAGGCCATCCACGTCGCGGAAGCGCGCGGCGCCAGGGTCGTGTCCGACACCGACCTCCTCGAGATGATGATGATCGAGCTGGGGGTTCCGGCTGAGGCGTTGATCTCGCCTGACCGCGGGCACGACAACACCGCGCAGGAGGCGCGCACGGTCCGCGAGATCGCATTGAAGCAAGGGTGGCGGCGCATCATCATCGTGTCGTCGAAGTATCACCTTCGCCGTGTCTCGATGGCGTTCGGCAGGACATTCAGGGGAACGGACGTTCAGATTCTCGTGCACGGAAGCCGGTACGATCCGTCGACGCCAGAGCGCTGGTGGCGTCGCCGAGGTGACGTCCGATGGTTGATGTCCGAGCTGCCGAAAGTCGTCGCTTATGCTGCAGGACTGGGGGAGTGAGCGCCCCTCTTACGCTTCGGCGCGAATGTTCCCGGCCCTCGGGCCTTTTTGCGAGGGTTCCTCGTCAAAACTCACGCGTTGACCTTCGTTGAGCTGGTCGAATCCGCCTGACTGAACCGAGCTCCGGTGAAAGAACCACTCCTGACCGCCGTCGTCGCGGATGAATCCGAACCCGCGATCTCTCACCAGCCGCTTGATGGTGCCGTTCGCCACATCGACAACCTCCGCAGGCCGCCTCGAGCGGCCCTGCTGTGAATCGGTAACAAGTTCCGTTCCAGCCACATGGAGTGACGATCGGACGAACGAGTTCAAATCCAGCGCCGCCACGGGCTGGCAGCTTTGAGCTCTCCGGTCGCCGGCTGAAGCGTGAGCACCTGCTCGGCGATCGCATGAGCGAACTTTCGATCAGCGGTACAGGTGAGCGTTGCGAGGCGGCGATGGCGCGCAATGCTCATGACGTCTCTGGCGAACGCTTGCGCCTCATCGGCTGACAATGCCGCATTCGGGTGTTCGGCGAGCAGCACCTGCGGATCAAGCGCCAGCGCACGGCCGAGCCGGACGCGAAGCTTGAGCGGGGCCGGAAGCTGATCGAGGTTTTCCGACAATCGTGCGGCTGGAATACGGACCTCATCAGCCAACCGCCCGACCGCGGCGCGAAGCCCGTCAGTCATGGTCTCGACCTCGAGCGAGAGCGGAATCGCCAGGTTCTGCGCCGCTGTCAGCTGTTCCAGTAGTACACCGCGGCCGCTGATCAATCCGAAGCGATCGAGGAGGACCAGCCAGCGCTCGCGATCGGTCACCTCCGCCGTTGATCCGCCGAAGACGAGCACGTCACCGGTGTCCGGGCGTGAGCCGGCAGTGATCAGATCGACGAGGACGGCGGCCATCGCCTCGTCGAGGCCAAGCAGCGCCAGCGAGCGGCCGGGATGGAGCGTGAGCTCGCGAATCCTGAGCGGGCGGAGCCCGTGATAGTCCTTGGTTACACCGCGCAGCTGAACGACCGGGACCTCGGCGTCAGGCATGCCGATCGCGGGCGGCCTGAAACCGGCGCCACTCGTCGGCCGGCAGAGTCGTGCTGCCCGGGGAGACAGCGCGCGCGGGATCGCCGTGAAAATCCGAACCGCCGGTGCACAACAGATTGAGCGTCGCGGCGACACCGGCATAGTGCGTCACCTGCGCCGGCGCGTGATCGGAGTGAAACACTTCGAGCGCATCGAGACCGGCGTCGCGAAGCCGTTCGAGCTGGTCGTCGATCAATGTCCGCCCCGGGTGGGCGAGCGATGCGAGACCGCCCGCCTCGTGAATCACTTCGATGACCGCCTCGGGCGCCGCTCCCTCGCGCGGCACGAACGCGACGCCGCCCGGTCCCAGCCAGCCGTCGAACGCGTCCTGAATGCTTCCGACGTGGCCGGCGGCCACCATCGCGCGAGCGACCTGCGGACGTCCCAGAGACCGCGCCGACGCCTCCTGCGCGTCGTCGAGCATCGCGGACAGGTCGATGGGATATCCCAGCTCGGCGAGGCGCGCGGCAATGGCTTTCACCCGTGCGACGCGAGCGCCCCGTTGCGTGGCCAGAAACGTCTGCAGCGCCGCCCCGGTCGCTGACACGAAGTATCCAAGCACGTGGACGTCGCGGCCGTCATAGACGGCGGTCACCTCGATGCCGCTGATCGCTTCGATGCCGGCGGCGGCGGCATGAGTGGCGATCTCGGCGGAGGCAGCCGTGGTGTCGTGATCGGTGACGGCAAGCACCGTGAGACCAGCGGCCGAAGCGCGGTCCACGAGCTGCCGCGGTGAACATCGGCCGTCCGATGCGGTGGTATGAAGGTGGAGATCGATCAGCCCTTGACCGTGCGCCGGCTGACTCTGAGGCTGTTGACGGGTCACCGCGCGCCGGCGCGCACCGGTGCGGATCGCGCCGGCCGGCGCGTCCGCCCCTGCCGCTTGACCAGGGCGCGGTACTCTCGCACGAGCAGGTCCAGGTGCGCGCGCTCTTCGTCGGCGAACTCGAGGAAGATCTGCTTGCCTTCGGAATCCTCGAAGCGCTCGCCGTACTTCTTGAAGAAGCGGTGCGAGCCGCGCTCGCAGCGGATGCCGATCATGAGCGCCTGCTGGTCGTTGACGCCTTTCATCAGTCGCTCGGAACCCTCGGCGAACAGCCCGTTGGCGGCGCCCTTGAAGAACAGGAACGTGGGGCGCGACTCGAGCTGGGGATCGCGGCGCAGCAGCTCGGTGTAACGCTGCTCGAGCTTGCCGAGGTGCTCCTGCTCCTCGAGCGCGAGATCGTTGAAGACCTTCCGCCCGCGCGCGTCGCGAGTGACGCGGGCGGCGCGGGAATAGAACTCGAGGCCGCTGCGCTCGGTGGCGATGGCAATGCGGAGCGCGTCGCGCGCGAACACGAGGTCGGTGTGCCCCATGCCCGTCATCGAACTGCTGCGGCCAGTGCGGCACTCTTCGCAGCTGCCGTAAATCTGCACGACGCTCTGCGTGGCCGAAAAGCTGCGTGCCGAGGAGATCTCCTCGATGAGCCCCTCGATGTCCGAGCTGAGGAACTCGAACGAGCGATGGCAGGTCTTGCAGATCAAGTGGAAGTGCCGCGGCTGCCGGTAGGAGTGCTCGAAGCGGAACCTGCCCTCGCCGAAGTCGACCTTGCGCGCGATACCGGCGTCCACCATCCACTGCAGGGTGCGGTAGACGGTGGCGCGGCTGATGCGGTGATCCTCGCTGCGAATGAGATCGACGAGGTCGTCGGCGCTGAGGTGCCCTTCCTGCCTGAGGAAGACGTTGACGATCTGCTCACGCTTGCCGGAGCGCTTTCCGCCGGCCGGCTTCAGCTTGCTGAGATCGGGCAGAGAGGACATGGCACGCCAAAGGTCAACGATCGAAGATCACAGGTACGCCCGACCTTTGACCTTCGACGTGATCCGGGTCAATCAGTGATGGGATCCGCCTTCGCCGTCGACGTTGAACGAAGAGCCGCACCCGCAGGTGGACGTCGCGTTCGGGTTGCGAATCGTGAAGCCGCCACCGGTCACCGTATCGACGAAGTCCACCTCGGCGCCCTTGAGGTAGCTGATGCTGACCGGATCCACGAACAGACGGACGCCATTGGATTCGAACACCTGATCACCGGCGCCACCCGACTCTTCGATCATGAGACCGTACTGGAAGCCGGAACAGCCTCCGCCTTGGACGAACACGCGAAGACCGCTGCCGGTCTTGTTCTCTTCCGCGAGCAGCTCGTTGATCTTCGACGCTGCCGTGGTGGACACGTTGATCATGGTTGTCGTCTCCTGGACCTCTTCGAAATTATATCGGCCATGAACGGGCTCAGCAAGCCCGGGCTGAGCTGTTTTGCACAGCTATCTTGCTGAATGAACGTGAGTTAGACCGCAGGTCCGCTACTGCCCGATGGCGGTCAGCTCCTGCGCCGACGCCTGCTCCACGTCCTTGTGCAGGCTGTTCCCGTGCGAGTCCATCGTGACGATCGCCGGAAAATCCTCGATCCGGAGATGCCACATGGCTTCCGGAGTCCCGAACTCCATCAATGAGACGCCCTCGACGGCTTTGATGGTGCGGGCGTAGAACTGGGCCGCACCGCCGATCGCATTGAGGTAGACAGCGCCCGATTCCTTGAGTGCGGCCAGGGTCCGGGAACCCATTCCGCCTTTTCCAATCACCGCGCGGACGCCGTAGCGCCGAATCACGTCGGCCTGATACGGTTCCTCGCGGATGCTCGTGGTCGGCCCAGCCGCCGTCACCCTCCATCCTTCGCCGTCGCGAGCCACGACCGGGCCGCAGTGGTAGAGAACGGCCCCGCGCAGATCGACCGGTGGCTCGTGGCTCATGAGATGGTGATGGACCGCGTCACGCCCTGTGAACGCCCGGCCCGAGACGAGCACCACGTCCCCGACCTTGAGGTCGCGCACCTGCTCTTCCGAGAGCGGCGTTTTCAGGACGACTTCGCGTCCCGTCCGCCTGAACCCCGCCTGGTCGGCCATTGCCGCGACCGGCTTCGCGGGGTCGCGATACAGCCAGCGGCGGATCTCGCCGGTGCGCGCGTCGATCACGATGCCAAGACGCCGGAACGCCCAGCAGTCGTAGGCCACCGACACGAAGAAACTGGCCGGCAGCCGATTCAGCACGCCGATCTTGCAGCCAATGAGCGACACGCGGCCGCCGAACCCCATGGCGCCGACGCCAAGCTTGTTGACCTCACCCATGATCGACGCTTCGAGCTCAGCGAGCCGCGGATCCGGATTCACGTCGTCGAGCGTCCGAAACAGCTGCTCCTTCGCGCCGACGTACCCCGACGTGCGATCGCCGCCGATGCAGACACCCACCGCACCAGGCGCGCACCCTTTTCCCTGCGCGTTCCAGACGGCGTGCAGGATGCACTTGCGCACGCCTTCGAGCGAGCGGTCGGCGCGACCCAGGTGCGCGAGATCGCCCGGCAGCGAATACTGCACGTTCATGTTCTCGCAGCCGCCACCCTTCAGGATCAGCTTGACCTCGATCTCGTCCTCGTCCTCCCACTGCTCGAAGTGGATGATCGGCGTGCCCGGACCGAGATTGGTGCCCGAGTTCTCGCCGGTGATCGAATCGACCGAATTCGGCCGCAGCTTGCCGCGGCGCGTCGCCTCGGCCACTGCCTCGCGAATCTGCTGCTTCATCACGATCTGGTTGGCGCCCACCGGCGTCTTCACCTCGAAGGTCGGCATGCCGGTGTCCTGACAGATCGCCCCTTCGCCGTCGGCCGCGAGGTCGACGTTCTGCGCGATGATCGAGAGCGCCTGCGACGATTGCGTCTGCGGGGTTTCCTGCGCCATCGCGATCTGCATCGCGGAGCGAACGTCGGGCGGCAAATCGGTCGAGGTGCGCACGATGAGCGAGAGGACGCTGTCGAGGAAAGCCATAATACGGACAGTATAATTTGCCAATGATGGAATTACGGATTGACGGAAGACGGAATCACGGATTGACGGATTGACGTATTTACGGATTTGAATTGACGGATTGACCGAATGACGGATTGACGAATTGAGCGGATCGACAGACGGTTGTGTGCGGGGAAGGAACGAGTCGGCCACTCGGCAGATTCGGCAATCCGTCATCCGTCAATCCGTGATTCCGTCTTTCCGTCTTTCCGTCTTTCCGTCAATTCAAATCCGTAAATACGTCAATCCGTAAATGCGCTATTCCGTTTTTCTTTCCGTCATTTTCGCCATGTCCTTCCGCACTGAGCGCGATCCTCTCGGCGAACTGGCGGTTCCCACCGAGGCGTACTACGGCATCCAGACCGCGCGCGCCGTCGCCAACTTTCCCATCAGCGGCCTTCATGCACCAACAAGCCTGATCACTGCGACCGTCCTGATCAAGAAGGCCGCCGCGCACGCCAACACCACGCTGAGCCGTCTCGACGCACGTGTCGGCGGCGCGATCATCCGTGCTGCGGAGGAGGTGCTGGCCGGCTCGCTGCTGGATCAGTTCGTCGTCGACGTGTACCAGGCCGGCGCCGGCACGTCGCACAACATGAACACCAACGAGGTGTTAGCCAACCGCGCCGAGGAGCTGCTCGGTGGCGCGCGCGGCGCGTATCGGCTGGTGCACCCGAACGATCACGTCAACATGAGCCAGTCGACCAACGACGTGTATCCGTCGGCGACGCGGCTGGCGCTGCTGCTGGAGCATCGGGGGCTCGTCGAATCGGCGCGCGCGCTCGCTGCCTCGCTGGCGCAGTTGGCGGTCTCATGGCAATCGGTGCTCAAAGTCGGCCGAACCCACCTGCAGGACGCCGTGCCGATGACGCTCGGACAGGAGTTTGGCGGCTACGCGGCGTGCATCGAACGGGGCGCCGGCGACGTCGATCGCTGCGCGGAATCGCTGGCGGAGCTCAACCTCGGCGCCACGGCTGTCGGCACCGGCCTCAACGCCGGCGACGACTACGCCACGCTCGTGATCGCCACGCTTGGCCAGCTGACCGGCCTCCCGTTGAAACCGGCTGCGAACCGTTTCCGGGTGACGCAAAGCATGGGTGACGTACTCGCATATTCGGGTGCGATGCGCCGCCTCGCCGTTGAGCTCTCGAAGGTTGCCAGCGATCTGCGTCTGCTCGCGATGGGACCGCGCGCCGGCATCGCCGAGATTCGGCTGCCCGCCGTGCA
>DASUGH010000146.1:0-44503 GCA_036274155.1 Vicinamibacterales bacterium
CGGTGACGGGCACGCGTCGGAAGTGGCTGCCGTACACGTTCGGGATGCCGTAGTGCCGGGCCAGCCGTTCGTTGACGAACGTATAGTCCGCGGTCAGCAGGTCGACGACGCTGCGATCCTCGCGGATGACGCTGTCGAACAGCAGCTCGATCTCGCGCTGGAACGACTGCCGCAGGTTGTCGTCGAAGTCCGGAAAGATGTCGTTGTCCGGCTGGATGTTCCGCAGGTTGCGCAGCTGCAGCCACTGGCCCGCGAAATTGACGACCAGTGCCTCGGCGCGGCGATCGGCCAGCATCCGGCGCACCTGCTGTCCCAGGACCTCGGGGCGTCTCAGCTTCTCCTCGCCGGCGAGTTTCAGCAATTCGTCGTCGGGAATGCTGCTCCAGAGGAAGAACGACAGACGTGACGCCAGCTCGAAGTCGCTGATGCGGTAGGCGGTGCCGGCTGCGGCCGAAGCCGGGTCGCGCTCGAACCGGAACGCGAACCCTGGATCGGCGAGCAGACGCCGCAGTCCCATCTCGACGCCGCGATCGAACGTGCCCGCCTTCCGCCCCTCGGCATAGAAGGCCATGAGCGGCGCCAGATCCGCATCGGTGACCGAACGGCGCAGCGCCCGCCGCGCCAGCGTCGAGAGGATGCGCCGCGCGCAGGATGTCTCTTCAGCAGCGGTTGCGGGGCGGCACACGAAGATTCGCTCGCGGCTCGGCGTGTCGCCCGGGCCGGTGATCGTGTAGGGACCGAGGACCTCCACGCTCGAGAGATGCGGCACGGTCGTGTAGCCGAACTGCACGCCGGTCTGCAGGTCGCCGGTCGTCGAGTCGAACCGCTGTGTGAGGTCGTCGACGTACGCCGCAGACTTCCTGATGAACGTCACAGCGATCGTCTGCGGTCCCGCTTTCATGGGCAGCCGTATTTCGAGCGCGGCGTTCCCCTGGCCGCCGCGGCCGCCGCCCCGGCCTGCGCCGGCACCGCCCGCTGCGTTGCCACCGCCGCCGCGCGCCGGCGCACCCTCCGGAGCAGTGCTGGCGGCTGCGGGCGCACCGCCGGTGCGTGCCGCGCCAGCGCCGCCACCCTGCGCTGCTCCAGCGCCGCCGCCGGCACCGCGACCGCCGCCACCGCCGCCGCGGCCGGCCCCGCCGGCACGGATGTAGTAGAACGTCGTCGATGGCAGATCGCGCATGAGCACGCGTTCGCCGTTGACGCTCATCTCGATCTGCTCGTCTTTGGCCGCGCCGCCGTACTGCGGTCCGAAGTTCACCTTCAGCAGCGAGAACTTGAACAGGTAGTCGCCGTCGACCGGGAAGTTGTGGCGGAACACCATGCCGCCGCGGGTGCCAACCGGCAGCCCCTCGATCTGCCGATCCTGCGAGAGGTCGCCGCGGACTTTGTAGGTGACGGAGACCGGCCCCATCGTGGTGTCGCCGATGGCCAGGCGGCTGATCTTCGACGCCGCGCCGATGTAGCGCTCGATCAGCGCCGGCGAGGTACCAAGGACATCGGCGATGTTGTCGAAGCCTTCGACGGAGTCGTCTGCCGGCAGCAGGGCCGACGCGTCGATCTCGAGCCGCAGCAGATCGCGGATGGCGTTGGCGTATTCGGTGCGGTTCAGCCGGTGCAGCGATGTCGTTCCTGGATTGGGCGCGGCCGCCGCCGCGCGATCGATGGACGACTCGATCGCCTTGCGGAACGTCTCGAGCTCTGTGCGCGCCGGGCGCGGGGCGCCAGCCGGCGGCATCATGCCGGCGCGCAGCTTGCGGATCGCCTTCTCCCAGACTTCGGCGTCCATGTCCGGATGCTCCGCGTCGAGGCGTTCGAGCGTCAGCCCTCCGGTCTTCGTGCGGTCGTTGTGGCAGGTGACACAGTAGCGCTGCAGCAGTTCCGCTCGTGACAGGTTGGCGGCCGTACCCGTCGTCTGACGCGCAGCTGCGGCCGGGGAAGGCGTCGACTGGCCGGCGAGGCCCGCCACGAGCGAGATCGTTGCCAGCGAGCAGAGCGTGAGAAGACGCCTCATGGCTGATTGGTCAGCTTCTTCAGCAGCGCAATGGTGGACGGCTTGTTCACCGGTGGCTGAACGGCGAGGAACACGCCCTCTGCGAACGTCATCGGGGTTCGTCCCTGCTTGTCCTTGACGTCCAGCTTTGCTCCGGCGGCGGCGAGCAGCTCGATCATCGCGTCGAAGCCGCGGTTGGCGGCGCCATGGATGGCGGCAAAGCCCTGTGAGTTGACCGCATTCACGTCGTTGCCGCGCTCGAGGCACAGTCTGGCCGCTTCGAGATACTCGGCCTCGGACCGGCTGTAGGTCTGCGCCACGACCCAATTGACGCCAGCGGCAGCCATCAGCGGCGTGGCGCCGTCGTTGGTCTTGATGTTTGGATCGGCGCCGTGCTCGAGCAACAGGCGCATCAGCGTCACGTCGCCCGACAGCGCCGCCCGAAGAAACGGCGTCTGGCCGTCGAAGTTCGCCCAGTTGGCGCTCACCTGATAGAACCCGCGGAAGGGCGTCGTGTTGGTGCGCCAGTTCGGATTCGCGCCGCGCTGCAGCAGCACCTTGATGAGATCCATCGGGTCGCGCGGATCCTCAGCGGGCGGTGCGCTGTCGCGAGTGAAGTCGGGATTGCGGCGTTCGACCGCGGCAAAGAGAGGACCGCGCTTGTAGAACCGATCGGCAGCATTGACGTCGGCGCCCTTCTCCACGAGAAACAGCGCCAGCTCGATGTGGTTGTTCGTGATGGCGACGACGAGCGGGCTCGTGCCGTTGGCGGCGGGCCGATCGATGTCGGCGTGCGCGTCGAGCAGGATGCGCGTCATCGGCAGGTTGCCCTCGCGTGCCGAGTAGAGCAGCGGCGTCATCGCGCCGGTCGGGCTCGGCACCGCCCGGGAGCGGTAGATGCCCGGGCCATGGGCGCCGATGTCGCCCGAAGTCGCTTGTGGCTCACCGGTGGTGCCGTCCGGGATGTCGATCTTCGTCTGCGCGTTGACATCGGCGCCGCGTGCGAGGAGCAGCCGGACGATGTCCTGGTGGTTCTCGAGCACCGCCCACATCAGCGCCGTCTGGCCGCGTACGTTTTCCTTCGCGTCGACGGCTGCACCGCGATCGAGCAGCAGCGTCACGGCGTCGATCCTGCCGGTGCGCGCCGCGGTCATGAGCGCGGTCTCGCCGCCAGGGTTCGCCGCGTTCGGGTTGGCGCCCGCACCGAGGAGCGCGCCGATCATCGCCGCGCTGCCGTTGACGCTGGCGAGATAGAGCGGCGTCACGCCGTAGCGGGTCGAGACGTCGACTTTGGCGCCCGACTTCAGCAGCAGTTGTGCGGTCGCGACATCGTCGGTGCGCGCCGCCCAATGCAGCGCCGTCGTGCCATCGGCCTGCGCTGCCGTCACGCTCGCCCCCTGGGCGACGAGTGCGCGAACCGCCGCACGATCGGCTCGCATCGCGGCATCCGCCACGCGCGTGTCTTCGGCGGGGGCAGCGCCGAGACCGGCCAGGCACAGCAGGCCGGCGGCCCACCACCCCCGTCGACCGATCTTCATCATCGGCGGCATTTTACGCCGATCCGGGTTCACGGGAGGGCAGCGGCCGGCCCGGTCGGGTCGCAGAACCGAGCTTCAGCTCGGTTAGGAGTTAGTACGCAGAACCGAGCTTCAGCTCGGTTAGGAGCCATTGTGACGAATTCGTCTTCGCCCAAAGCCGAGAGCCCAAAGCCCAAAGCCGGAATTCATTCCACATGCGCACGCCTGCACTACACTCATGCGTTCGCCCCGCGAAGCGCGGCAAGACAGATTCGTTCGCATCGGCAACTGCATGGAGGAGTCATGCCCAAGCGGAAGGCATCCCCGGCGAAGAAGAAGACACGGAAGGCCGCGCCCGCGGCGTCGGAGTCCTCGGCCCACAAACGGCTGGCCCGCCGATGGTTCGACCAGGTGTGGAACAAGCGTCGCCCTCAGGCGATCGACGAGATGATGTCGCCCAAATGCATCGGCCACGGGAAGGCGGCCGACGGCGGCGATGCGATCGGCGCGGAGGGCTTCAAGTTGTTCCAGCAGGCGTACCTCGGCGCCTTTCCGGATCTCAAGGTCATCGTCGACGACGTGATCGTCGAAGGACGCAAGATGGCGGTGCGCTGGGCGGCCAGCGGCACCCATCAGGGCGATACGCTCGGCTTTCCGGCGACCGGCAAGCCGATGCGCATCCTCGGCATGAGCATCGTGTACGTCAAAGGCGGCAAAATCGTCGAGGGCTGGGACTCGTACGATCAGCACGGGTTGCTGCAGCAGCTCGGGCTGACATCGGCGCCCATGGGCAGCCGCGCGCTCTGACGGACCCGTTCAGCGCTTCGACTCCTTGCGATACAGGGCGACGTTGTTCACGATGGTGCTCGACTCGCGCCGGAACGTGATCGTCATCGTCTGACCGTCTTCCGAGATCACGCGCCGGGCCATGCCGAACACCTGCCCGGCGTGCGACAGGACCGCCTGCGCGGTCCGTGCGTCGATCCGCTTGAAGGTGACCGCGTCGTAGGCATCGGTGCCCGACACCGGATATTCCTGATCGAAGTTCGCCCGGTACTCGATGGTCTCCTCGCGACCGTCCGCGAGGTGCCGCTGCACCACGCCCTTCAGGCCTTCGTCGTCGCGGGTGTACGTGCGCGTCTCGCTCTTCGGCGGAGGACCTGGGCTGTATTTGGAGCGCGAGAGATCGAGCCGCCAGATACCGAGCAGGTATTCCTGATCCGGGTTCGGGACAGGCTGCTGCGGGAAACACAGGGAAGGTTCTGCGAGCGCCACGATCGCCACGAGCGGCAGCACGCCGAGGAGTGATCGCGCCGAGCCACGCATAAGGCCTCCTCTGAACTACGAGTTAGCCGATACGACGCCGCGCTCGATGCGAGTCTAGATCCTCGGCTCGACGGCCACAAGCCCACCGTCCTTTGACCGACATGGCACCCCCAGGCTCAGCGGGCGGGCCGTGCGGAGCCGCGTCGAGGATCAGGGCGATTGCGATCGAGAGGCCGCTCAACCGCGGCGCGCTATGGGCGATATGAGTTGACCCACGCGAACGCCGGATGCGTTTCGCCAATCGCGCCAGGAATGAGCTGTCCATACACCTCCGGGCCGTAGAAGCTGTTCGTCAGGACGACGACTCCGAGTCTCTGTTCCCTGAACGCGATCGCGAAGTTTCGAAAAACGCCCCAGTCGCCCCAGTGCCAGTACGCGTTGCCCGAAGCGGTCTGCTCGATGCCCCATCCGAGGCCCCAGGCAATGTCCGGGGCAACCTCTATCTGGGGCTTGAGCATCTCGGTCACGTACGAGTCCGACAGATGATGCTCGCCCCGCTTCGTGGGCTGCATGATCTCGATCATGAACCTGGCGTAGTCGGACGCGGTCGTGTAAAGCCCGGCGGAAGCCGACGCATCGTCGGAGGAATCGGGCAGCGCCCGCAGCCGCTCTCGTTCAGCCGCGGGCATCCGGAGGTACTGCCCGTTGCCTGAGAGTGCCGGCCTGCCGCTCGGGCCGTGCCCGTCCGCGGCGTCCTTCGTGTAGCGATCCAGCCTGCCGAAGCTGCTGTGGCTCATCCCGAATGGATCGAGCAGATTCGTCGTCAGCAGTGACCGGCTCTTTCGTCGAGGCGTTCTTGATGCCGAATCCCTGAGCCCACAGAATCCGTGCGTCACGGATGACAGCGATGGACAGACCGGGCACGCGGTGCGTTTCCATCAGTCGGGGAACGCTGTCGGAGAGTTGAGCGATCAGCTCACCGCTCGGCGTGCTGCTCTTGAGACTTGCGGTGGTCTGGGCAAGCCATGCCCGCAGCGATGGAGCCGATGCTACAGAGGCCATTGCGGCCGCACCCGTTCCAAGGAGGTGCCTTCGGCTGATCATCCAGTCCCTCCCGACGACCTCAGGAGGTCGGACTATCCAGCCATCTGAAGCGGCCGGGCAAGCTGATTGCCTTGCCGCAGGCCGCACGTTTTGCGGCATACTTCCCGCGTCCTGACCGCGACACGCGTGCGCATCGACGACCGCGGCAGCAGGACGAGGAGCGCCTCATGAGGAGACGGTGCATCGCGTCGTTGGCCGCTCTCGCGGCCGTGTGGCAGCTCGCCGAAGCTCCGGCGTATTCACATCACAGCAACGTGGCCTTCGCGGTCGAGACCGTCCTCACCGCGACCGGCGTCGTCAAGGAATGGCAATGGACCAATCCGCACACGTGGCTGATCATGGACGTCGACGATGGCAAGGGCGGGAAGGTGCAGTGGGCGATGGAGGGGCGTGCACCCGGGGTGCTGCTTCGCGCCGGCTGGTCGCGCAGCGTCCTGAAAGCCGGTGACAAGGTGACCGTGCACTACAGCCCGTCGAAGGATGGCAGCAAGGTGGGGATGATCGCCCGCGTGACGCTTGCCGACGGCAAGGTGCTGCCGAACGCGCCTCCCGGTGACTAACCCAGAGCTCTGTGTTTAAAGCAGGAGAGGGCAGTCATGGTGAACGGCAGAATCGTCGCGTGGTGCGTGATAGCCGTCGTTGCCGCGCTGAGCGTCGTCGAGGGACGGCAGCGGGCGTCGCCGCAGCCTGCGTCACCGCCTGACTTCTCCGGCGTGTATCGTCCGATCAACCCCTTCGGGCCGCCGGCTGGCGGGGCCGCGGGCGGCCGTGCCGCCGCGCCGCCACCCGCGCCCGGACAGCCGCTGCCGCCGCCCACGCGCACGGCTCCGCTTTCGGACGGCTCGCGAGGACGCAGTGCCGACGCGCCGCAGTTGACGCCCGAGTACCTCGCGAAATGGCAGGCGATGAGCAAGTCGCGGATCGCCGGTTCGTCCGAGTCGGACAACACCGCCAGGTGTCTGCCGCCCGGCATGCCGGCAATGATGAACATGGCGTACGGCATGGAGGTGATGCAGACGAAGGACAAGATCACCTTCTTCAGCGAGCTGAACGATGCGCTGCGTCGCGTGTATCTCGACGGACGCAAGCCGACGCCGGCGATTCTCGACGACCCGACCTACGCCGGCTACTCGACCGGGCACTGGGAGGGAGACACGCTGGTGGTCGAGACGGTGGCGCTGCGCGACGACACCTACATCGAAGGTTTCACACCGCACAGCGATCAGATGACGGTCAGGGAGCGCATCCGCTTCACCGCTCCGGGTCTCCTCGAGGATCGGATCACGGTGACGGATCCCAAGGCACTCGTGAAGCCATGGGAGACGGTGAAGACCTACCGCAAGATGACCGCACCGCCCGACGATCAGCTGCGCGAGTTCGCGTGCGCCGAAGGGCTGGGCCACGTCAAGTAGTGTCCGGCTGCAGCCTGGCTTCAGCCGGACCGACCCTTCACGCCGGGAGCGGCGGACGCTGGCGGTGCCATTCCGTGGCCTGTTCGTAGGCGTGCGCGAGTGTCAGCACGGCAGACTCGGCCCAGGGCGCGCCGGTGATCTGCAGCCCGATCGGCAGCCGGGAGGCGGTGAAGCCGCACGGAACAGAGATCGTCGGCAGGCCGAACACGTCGAACGCCGCGTTGTTGTTCCCGCCGCCTCCCGCTGCGGCCTGCGAGCCGAGGAGCGGCGGCGGCGTCTTCATTGTCGGCGTCACCAGCAGATCGACGCTGCCGAACACCTTCTTGATCTCTCGCCGCGCGACCTCGACCTGACGCCGCGCCTGCACGTACTCCCACGCGTTCGCGGCCGCTGATCGCTGGAGTGTCGCGCGCGTACCCGGCTGGTACTTGTCGGGAGACTGGGTGATCCAGGCGGCGTGATACGCGTACGCCTCGGGCGCCCAGACGCGCGCCGGGTTCCCCGACGGCGGGAGCTGCACGTCCGTGGTGCTGGCGGTCATTCGTCGCAGGATGCCCAATGCCGTATCGACGGCTGCCGCCACTTCAGAGTCCAGCCCGTCGAAGAAGGGAACACGCGGAACGCCAAGGCGGAACTTCGCCGTCGATCCGCCGAGGGCGCGCGTGTAGTCGGGCACCGGTACGTCGGCGGTCGTCGGATCGAGATCATCGTATCCCGCGACGACGTTCAACATCAGCGCCGCATCCTCGACGGTCCGGCACATCGGCCCGACGTGATCGAGCGTCCACGACAGCGTCATGACGCCACGCACGCTCACTCGCCCGTACGTCGGTTTGAAGCCGACAATGCCGCAGTGCGAAGCCGGCATGCGCACCGACCCCGCCGTGTCGGTTCCGAGCGAGCCGTAACAGAGGCCGGCGGCAACGGCGACGCCGGGCCCACCCGAGGAGCCGCCAGTGACGCGCTCGGGAGCCCACGGGTTGCGCATCGTCCCGAAGGCCGAGACCGTCGACGTCCCGCCGTACGCGAACTCGTGCATGTTCAGCTTGCCGAGCAGGATGGCGCCGGCGTGTTTCAGCCGCCGGGAGACTTCAGCGTCCTCGGCGGGCACGCGCTCTCTGAAAAGATCGCTGGCGCCGGTCGTGCGGACGCCCGCCGTGTCGATGTTGTCCTTGAGCGCAATCGGGATCCCGTGGAGCGGACCCCGCCAGCGGCCGCGCCGCTGTTCTGCCTCGATGGCCCGCGCCTCGGCGAGCGCCTGTTCGCCGGCGATGGTGATGAAGGCGTTGAGGGACGGGTTGTAGCGCTCGATCCGGCGAAGACACGCCTGCGTGAGGTCGACGGGCGAGACGGTCTTGCTCCGCAGCAGGTCGCCGGCGCGTCTGAGCGAGAGACCCGACAGGTCGGACGGCTGCGCGTGCGCGGAATCGACCGCCAGCGACGCAACGGCGGCGCCGCCGATCGTGAGGAAGGCGCGTCGGTCCATGGGTCGCCTCTGTGAGGAAGAACCTCCGCTATCGACACATCGCCGGGTTCGATTTCACGATGTACGTCTTGTAGTTCGCCGCGCGCGCGTCCGTGCACCCCTCGAGATTGAGCAACTCCACCTTACGGAAGTCGGCCGGCGCCGTCTCCGCCTGCAACGAGATGTAACCGCCGGTCATCGGCGTCCCGTCGATCTTCACGGCCGGATCGACGGGCGCCACCGCGCCGCCGCCGATCTGCGGCTTCGAGTATTCGAGCACCGTCTGCCCGTCAACGATGTGACGCACGAGCTCGTCGCCGTGAACCAGCACTTCCACGCGCACCCACTGGTCGCCGTCATAGGTTTTCGAGGACGAATTGGTGCAGTGTGCCGTGTGAAGCCGCCCGTTGTACACCACGTTCGAACCGGGCGTGCACAGGTTGGCGGTCGTCCGCGGCCGGCCGTTGCTCATCCCGCCGAGCAGCTGCACCTCGAGGGCGATCGGAAAGTCCTGATCCTTCAGCATCGTTCTCGGATGCGGACTGTGCAGCATGAGGCCGTTGTTGCGCATCGCCCAGTCAGGCCCGCCGCGCACCTGTTCGCCGACGAATCGATACTCGGCGGCGATCAGGTAGTACGAAAAAGGATCCTTGTAGAACAGGTGGCCGAACTCGCCGTCGAACATCGGCCACTGGTCGTAGCGCACCTTCAGCAGCCCCTCTTCGACGCGGAACGTGTTCCTGAAGTTCTCGCCGAGCTCGTGCCTGGCGAACTTGGGCGTCCAGTCGGTCAGGTCACGGCCGTTGAAGAGCTGAATCCATTCCCGGGTATCTGGATCGCTGCGCGCCCGGCCGGCGCTTTGCTCGTCTTCTGCGCGGGCACCGGGCATCAACGCTGACAGCGCCATCAGGGTGCCGGCGAGGAGCAAGCCCCATCGACGGCCGGCCGGATCGAGGACGCCGACATGTGTGCGATTGACTGTCACCGGTCACGCTCCTCACCACGGACCGAACCGTGAGCGCACGCAGTGTAGCTCCATGTGTGACTGAAAAGCGTCAGGAAATATCTGCCCTGTCTCGAGTCAATAGGGCTCATCCGAGTCACCGGGGCGGGAAGTGCCGAACGACGTAACTTAAGAGGCGTGAGCGCTCATCGTCGGTGAGCGACGCGCCCCAGCGAATCATCTTGTCCAGTTCTCTCGACCAGCCGGCCTCGTTCAGGCGCTGTTGCGTGATGAGATCCGCGTCGTGACAGACGAGGCATTTCTGACGCACCAGTGAGGCGTCGGCGTCGGGCGGTAATTCCGTCTGTGCTGCAGCGGGAGGCGGTGTGCGAGGCAAAGCGCCGGCGCCGAGCGTGACGGTCACACGATCGACGGCATTCCATAGATACCCCGAGGGATTCCAGGGCGCCGAATCGTTCTGAACACGCCCCCGGCTATCGGTGGCGCGTGCCAGCAGCGTATAGCTCCCTGGCGCGCGTACTCGCCACTCGTGATCGAAGGCCCTCCAGGCGTAGGGTGAACGGTCACGCCCGAGACTCGCCCGCTGCCATGAACGGCCAGCATCCATCGAGACGTCGACGCGTGCGATGTCCGCCTCGCCGGCCCACGCAAAGCCGGTGACGCGAAGGCGATCCATGGGTAGGGCTGCGCCCTCGGCGGGCGAGACGATGAGCGATTTGACCGCCAGCCCGGTCAGCGGGTCCATCTCACTGGCCGCGACGACTGCTCCGGGAGCAACCGGCGTTCTGGGGTACCGGTAGGCGGTCTGAACGAAGAAGCCATCGTGTTGCTCGTCGAGCACGTCGATGGTCGTCAGCCACTTCACCCAGTAGGCGCCCTCCCAGCCCGGGACGATCGCTCGCAGCGGGAAGCCGTGCGCGACGGGAAGCGGTGCCCCGTTCATCTCGAACGCGAGCAGCGTGTCCCGGTGCATCGCTTTCGCCATCGGGATGGTGCGGACGAAATCCGGCACCGTTCCGACGGGCCGGTCGGCGCCGTCGAACAGCACGAACGTCGCAGTCGCCTTGACGCCGGCCCGCTGCAGGACGTCCGCAAGGCGGACACCCGTCCAGCGTCCGTTGCCCACGGCGCCTTTCTGCCACTGCACCCCGGCGACCGGCGGAGCGAAGAAAGCGCGGCCGTTGCCCGCGCACTCCAGCGTGACCACCGAGTCGACTCGCGGGAGCGCCCTCAGGTCGTCGAGGCCGAGTGTGAGCGGGCGTTCCACCGACCCGTTGACGGCGAGCGCCCATTTCGCCATCTCCACGTTCGGCGTCGGCAGATGCGACCGTACGAAGAACAGGTCGTTCGGTGTGATCCAGTCCCTGAGCAGCCCGACAGGCGTCTCGAGATCCTGCGGGCTGCGCGATCGCACGATCAGCGGTCGATCCGGAAGAGTGCCGGCGGCCTGCCAGGCGCGCAGGAGCGGGGCGAGACCGCCGAGCGAGCCCAGAGCAGCCACCTGGGTGACGCCGCGCAAAAAGGTCCGACGAGCAATCACGTTGTATTCGGAGAAGCCGACGCAGGCCTTTCCTGCGGCCGTCCGCAGGAGCGGGTGAGCCGGCGCGTGACCGCTCATGGACGCTTGAACACCGATTCGTTCTGCAGCAGCCGCTCGATGCGGAGCAGGTCCTCGTTGTTCTCGATGCACTCGTACTCCCGAATCCGCTCACCCGGCCGCAGCCTGAAGGTCTCTTCCGTCCGCCACGGCTTCGTGAACACCTCCGGATCCTCCATCGTCACCTGATAGCGAATCGTGGAGTAGGTGTCGCGGTCGTACCGCTCGGTGACGCGCAGCTTTTCGCTGTGAACCGTACCGACGCCGATGAGCCACGTCTTGTCGTTGAAGCCGGTGACGTCGACGACCAGCGTGTCGCCGTCCCAGCGCGCCACCGAGTCGCCGAGATACGACGGCTCGATGTCGTCGGGGTGTGCCCGGCCATCGGTCGGGATGATGCGGAAGGCGTGGTGTGTCTCGTACAGAAAGATCATCTGCCCGGGCATCTGGACGATCTGAAACGGCAGCGGCCTGAAACTGATGCGGGGCACGCCGGAAATGAGGCATCTCGCCATCGGATCGTCGATGCCTCGCCGATCGAGATAGTACTGACGACGTTTGTCGGCCTCGGGCGTGTAGGGAGGTGGTTCAGCAGGCGGCGCCGGCGCACGGCCGGCCGCGATGTCGAACTGACGGGCAGCGGCCAGCTCCGCCTCGCCGGCCATGAGCCGCAGCGCACCGGTGGCGATCCATACGCCGGAGAGATCGGGCTTGCCGTCGGCGGCGCGCGGAACCTGCTTCGCCGCAGCATTCGATTGCGCGATCGCACACAGCGGCAGGGCTGCCGCGATGAGGAGCGCCGCCGTCAGCCGGATCGTGTGGTGGTTGTTCACGTCGCGCTCTCCTGCGCGCCAGTCTATTGCCCCCCGGTGCCGGCGGGCGGACCAGCCGTGAGCTTTCGCCCGTCTGGAAACGTGACCTCGCGTGCGGCAACCAGGTTCGGCTCGATGCGCGCCCGCCAGCCGGCGACGGTCACGGCGGTTCCCGGCTTGAGCGTGACCTCGCGCTTCCAGCCCTGACGCACCAGCATGTTCGGCGGGTATCCCTCGAACGCCCACTGCGTCACCGTACCTCGCTCGTCCTTCACATCGAGATAGAAGTGCATGTGGGGGTTCGTCCACTCGACTCTGACGACCGTGCCCGAGATGGTGATCGGCTTATCGGCGTCGTACTGGGCGGCGAACGAGTGGTGCGCGGCGAGCGAGACAGTTGAAAGGAGGAGGCCGCAGGCCAGCGCGCGAATCACAGTCACAGGTGCGCTCCTCGTCACGGGGGAGCCCGTGTGCGAACGCAGTGTAGCCCTGGGCGGTGCGAACGTCCATCGCGTTTTCGCGGACGAGGAACGGAGGTCACGGAGGAACGGTTTTGAACACGGAGCAACGGAGCAACGGAGACGAACGGAGCCGCCATCCGTCGATACGTCTCACAAGTGGGCCGCCGGCCTTACGCCGGCGTCAGGGATCGAGCGAAACGGCGATCACAAGCACGCTCGAGAATGGGGTGCGTGTTTGTGATCGCCGTTTCGTTCGATCCCTGCCGCGCGAAGCGCCGGCCCACTGCGAGTGTTGGTTCGGCAGCTGTGCCGTCGGGGGCTGCCACCTCCGTTCGTCTCCGTTCCCCCGTTGCTCCGTGTGAAACCGTTTCTCCGTGCCCTCTCCGCTGCTGTACGCGCGTAGCGTCTCGACAGTGGGATGGTCCTCATACGTGGCGAGCCTGCCCGAGTGTCACGAAGAGGATGCCTCATGGGGTGTGCCTCCGAGGACCAGGAGTTTCACGGCGAGCGTCGACGCGAGGACGATGCCGGTCAACAGGACGGCATGTCCGGAGAATGGCGTCAGCAGGATGAGCGCGGCCGCGATCGGTCCGTAGGCCCGAGTCTGACGATACTCCGGGCGATCGTGGAGGAACCATAAACTCAGCACATAGGTGGCCACGGGGATTGCGACTGCGGCGCCGGCGCCCACGGGTCCAAGGGCATCAACGCCCGTCGCCTCTGAGCGGGCGCCAGCGCCTGCGGCTGCGAGGCCCGCGACGCTCACGGTTCGGCCGTTTTCGTGATGCGCCGCGTGATCGACGGCGACCGTCAGGCCGGCGCCGACTGCCGCTGCCGCTGCGAACACGAAGTAGTGGCCGTATCCCCAGACGACGGCTTTCCGCAGGCTGGTCAGCAGATCGTGGACCGGCCGATCGAAGTAGTACCACCACATCGAAAACACGATCAGCAGCCCTCCGATGATCAGCGGCGCCAGCGTCGAGAACGTCTCCCCCATGTCGAGCGCCGACCGCACGGCCATGGTGGCGGCGAGAATGGTTTCGCCGAGCACGATCAGGGTGAGCAGACCGTATCGCTCCGCGATGTGATGCGGATGCCAGGTGGTCGATACGGCGCGTTCGGCCCAGACTGGAACGAACAGCTCGAGCACCGCCAGGACGACGAAGGCCGGCAGGAACAGGCGTGGATTCAAGAACAGCAGCCCCACCCAGGCGATCTGAAGCAGCGTAACGCCAAGGGCGTACCGTCGCGTCGTGGTCCGTCGTTCGGGATCGGCCGCACCGGCGCGAAGCCATTGCGTCACGGCCGCCATGCGCATCACCACGTACCCGCCGACCGTGGCGAGATTCAGCTGCTGCGTCTCGAACATCTTCGGCACGCCGCCCCCGAGGATGAGCGCGCCGGTAATCTGGACGAACACCGCGAGGCGGTATGGCACGTCGTCGCAGTCGTAGGCGGACGCGAACCAGGTGAAGTTCATCCAGGCCCACCAGATGGCGAAGAACACCGTCAGGTAGCCGAGCAGCCCGTCGGTGACGTGCCCGCTGCCGAGCGCGTGGTGAAGTCCTTGCGCCGCTTCCGAAATGGCCACCACGAAAACGAGATCGAAAAGCAGCTCGAGCGGCGTGGCCGTCCGGTGTGGCTCGTGGGGCGAACGCGCGCGCATGCGCCGGCGGTGGCTGGCACCGGCTCGCGTCAGCTCGGTTGCAGTCATGAACGTTCGATCGTACGAAGCAGAGTCCGGCTTCAGCCGGACCAAGGGTTGTTCGGCTTCAGCCGGACCGGGCTGGTCCAGCTGAAGCTGGACCCTGCGTCAGTGCCTACTTCGGTACCTCCACTACAGCCGGCACCAGGGTCACCTTCACGTAGCGGTCCGTATTCAACATCGCGCGCGCGGCGTCGCGAATCGCGGTGACGCTCAGTTGATCGTAGAGCTGCCGGATGTTGAAGATCTCGGCGGGGTCCTCGCTGTACTCGTACTTGAACGCCAGCTGGTCGAGGAGGTAGCGGTTGTCGCGCATGTTGAGTTCCAGATCCCGGACGAGCGCGGTGTGCGCGTCGGAGACCTGGGCAACCGTGGGTCCGGTCTGTTTGAACCGGTCGATCATCTGAAACAGCGCCGTCACGAGCGCGTCCATGCGGGCGGGATCGCAGGCGAACTCGATCGTGAGACGGTATTCCTCCAGCGGGCGCTTCTTGAAGTCGGCCCTGACGCTCACGCCATAGGTACCGCCCAGATCCTCGCGCAGCGTCCGCTGCAGATTCCCCTCCAGCGTTTCCGACATCGCGCGCGCCACGATACGGCGCATCTGGTCGTTCTGGAACGGTCCGCTGAAGGTGACGCTCACCTCGCTCTTCGGATCGACGCCCTTCACCACCTGGCGCTCGACGATGCCGGCCGGAGTGCGCATGCCGACATCCTTCGCGGCCTCGCGCCGGTTGAGCGCCGGAAGGCTCGCCAGATACCGCTCGACGAGCGGCCTGATCGTCTCGGCGTTGAAGCTGCCGACGAACACGAACGTGAAATCGCTCGCGTCGGCGAAACGGTCCTTGTAGAAGGCCAGCGATCTGTCGAGGTTCATCTGACCGATGAGCGCAGGGCTCAACGGCCGCGCCCGGAGGTGCCCCTGGCTGACCGCCTCGTCGACGGCGTCGTTGAACGCCGCATCCGGCAGCGCCTGCCGGTTGGCGAGCGTCGCCGTCAGCTGTCCGGTCAACGCTCTGAATGCCTCGGCGTCGGCCCTCGGCTGCGTGAAGGTGAGATAGATCAGCTGAAACATCGACTCGAGGTCGCGTCGCGAGGCGCCGCCGCGCAGACCCTCGTCGGTCTCGCGGATTTCCGGCCTCACGCCCACGGTCTTGCCGGCGAGCAGCTTTTCCAGATTGCTTTGATCGAGCTTGCCCAGCCCGCCGCGCCCGATGACCTCGTCGGCGGTTTCGGCCGCGACGAAGTCCTGGTCGCTCGCGAGCGACGTCCCGCCAGGGCTCACCGCTCGAAACAGGATCTCGTCCTGCTTGAACGTGGTCGGCATCAGCACGACGCGGACGCCGTTGGAGAGCTCCCACTCGGTGATCCCGAGCGCATCCCTGGCGGTGGTCCTGGCGATCTTGCCGGGCGCAGGGAGCGGATCGAGCAGCGGAAGCTTGCTGACCTCGTCGACGTAGGCGGTCAGCGGCTTGCCGGTCGCAGCTTTGATCGCTGCGGCGAGCTTCGCCTGATCCGGCATGGTCACGCCCTTTTTCTCCGGAGCGTTGACCATCACCACGCGATTGCGCTCCCTCAGCCAGTCCTTGGCCACGGCGTTGACCTCGGCCAGCGTGATCGTCGGGATGAATCGCTGATACAGGGCATACTCGTACGGGATGCCGGGAATCGGCTCCATCTCGTTGAAGTTGCGGATGTACTCGTCGGCGAGCAAATCCGAGGTGTGCGCCTCTTCGTCGACCATGGCGCGCTCGAGCCCGCGCCTCATGTTCAGCTTCTCGCGCTCCAGCTCGGTGGCGGTGAACCCGAACTGCAGCACCCGGTTCGCCTCAGTGAAAAGCGCCGTCAGACCGCTCTCGATCCCGCTTTCGGTGACGAGCGCGTTCATCGAGGTTGCTTCGGCGGTCCGGACGAACAGATCGCGGCCGGTTTCGGCGGCCAGAAACGGCGGGTTCGGTTTATCGGCGAGCTCGCCGAATCGCGACGAGAGGAGGCCGGCGAACAGACGCTCGACGAGCGACTGCCGGTACGAGCCGATGGTCGTCTGGTCACGCGCCTTCATCTTGGTGATGACGCCGACCGTCGTCGCGGTCGCCTCGGGGTCGGTTGCCACGCTGTAGGCCGTCGCCGGCTGATCGGGCACGTCGAAGACGGGACGCGCGCGCCTGGTCTTCGCGGGCGGAATCGCGGAGAAACGTGTCTTGACCAGCCCCTCGACGACGGCCGGATCGAAGTCGCCCACGGCGATGACCGCCATGAGGTCTGGCCGGTACCAGTCGTTATAGAACCGTTTCAGCGTGTCGTAGGAGAACGTCCTGATGATCTCCGGCTTGCCGATCGGCAGCCGATCCGCGTAGCGCGAGTCCTTGAGCAGCACAGGAAACTGCTTGTCCTGCATGCGCGCTCCGGCGCCGAGACCGAGCCGCCACTCTTCGAGGATGACTCCGCGCTCCTTGTCGATCTCTGCCGGGTCGAATGTGACGTTGTGTGCCCAGTCCTCCATGATGAGGAGCGATCGATCGATCACGGCTACGCTGTCGGTGGGAATCTGCAGCTGGTAGACCGTCTCGTCGAAGCTGGTGTGCGCATTGACGTGCGCCCCGAACCGCATCCCGATGGCCTGCATGAACGAGATGACGTCCTGCTTCGGAAAATGCGTCGTGCCGTTGAAGGACATGTGCTCGACGAAGTGCGCCAGACCGCGCTGGTCGTCGTCTTCGAGCACCGAACCGGCATTGACGACGAGGCGGAGCTCGGCGCGATTGCGCGGTGTCCTGTTGGCCCGGATGTAGTAGCGCAAGCCGTTCGGCAGGGTCGCGGTCGTGATCCGCGGATCCACCGGTACGGGCTGAGTGAGCGGTGCCGTCTGGGCGCCGGCCGTGAAGGCGGAAGGCTGCTGCGCACCGGTAACGGTGGCGAAGAGCGCCAGCGCCAACGCGACACACGCCAGGCGAGTACGAATCTGAGCCAGCATAGGGACCATTAGCCGCATCGAGTTACTCCACACACATCCGACGCCGTTTACGCTCGTGCAGCCGGTACGGCACTGCATCCACACCCAGTATCCGCGATTCTACCCAACCAGCCGGTTTTTCCCGCCGGTTGCGGCGGCTTTTCCAATGGTCCGGCTGAGACCGGACGTTGCGCTCGCCAAATCGAGCGGGTATTTCAACGGCCCAGGTAGCGCACGGTCAGTACGGTGATGTCGTCGGCCTGCGGGGCGCCTCTGGCGAAGTCCTCGACGATGGAGAACACTCCCTGCGTGAGCGAGTAGGCGTCGACCTCCTTGCACCCGCTGACCGCTTCCATGAGGCGGTCGGTTCCGAACATCGCCCCACCTGTGTCGGTCGCGTCTGTCACGCCATCGGTGTAGATCATGAGGCACTCGCCTGGCGCGAGCCGGTCGTGGCGCACCGGATAGCTGGCGTGGTCGAAAATCGCCAGCATCGGGCCGCCGTCGATGGCGAGCGGTTCGGGGCGCTGTCCGGCGCGGACGCGGAGCGGCGGATCGTGTCCGGCCGATGCGTATGTCAGCTCGCCGCTGACCGGGTCGAGCACCCCGCAGACGCCGGTGACGAACATGCCGTGCTCGTTCTCGAGGCACAAGCGCTGGTTCAGCTCGGTGAGCAGCGCGCCGGGGTCGGGCATCCGCGGCGCGAGAGCGTCGAAGAGCGTTTTGGCCCTGGCCATGAAAAGCGCCGCCGCCATGCCTTTGCCCGACACGTCTCCGAGCATGAACACCGCGCGGCCGTTCTCCACGAAGTGCACGTAGAGGTCGCCGCCAACGGAGCGCGCCGGCACCAGATGCGCCGCGACCTCGAATCCTTCGTCCGGGCCACCCGCACGCTCGCGTGGCAGCATGTCCATCTGGATGCGATGTGCAGCCTTCAGCTCGCTCTCGAGACGCTCCTTGGCCGCGGTGGTCTCGCGCAGCGTGCGGATGTGCTCCTTGAGGGAATCGCGCATGTGATGGAACGCGCTCGTGAGCGTGCCGAGCTCGTCACGGCTGGTCACCGGCGGCAGCGAGAGCTCGAGATCTCCCGTGGCGAGCTGCCGGGCGCGCTCGGCGAGTCCGTGCAGCGGCGCCGTCAAACGGCGCGAGAGAGCGACCACCACGAGTGCGAGAAACGCAAGACCGCCGGCGGCGACGGCAGCCTGAATCCACGACAGCCGCCGCGCGTCTGCCATCAATTCGCGTTCGGGATAGAGCGCCGCCAGCGTCCAGCCGGTGGCGTCGTCGACCTGCCGGAAGACCGTGCGGTACTGCTGGCCGTCGATCGTCATCGGCTCGAAGCCGCCGGCGTGCTCGAGACCCTGGCGAACCAGCGGGGCGAGACGCTCCCGTACGTGCGCGGGCGTATCCGCGGAAAGCTGTGCCGCCAGCAGCGAGGCATCGGGGTGGGCGATCACGCGGCCGGTTCGTGAGAGCACCGCGCCGTAGCCGGTCCGCCCGATGCGGACGTCGCCAATGAAGCGGACCAGCCAGTCGAGCTGCAGATCGGCGGTGACCACCCCGATCACGTCCGAGCGGCCGTTCCTCGTGCCTGCGACTGGCACCGTGTAGGTGACCATCAGCGTGTTGCCGCCTTCTTCATCGAAGTAGGGTTCCGACCACTGTGCGCGCCGGGACTGCATCGGCAGGCGATACCAGTCGCGCTCCCAGTACCGATAGGTGGGCGTGGCCAGACTCTCGGCGGTGATCTGGCCCGGCTCTCTGGGATTGCGATAGAAGTACGGCGCGTACCATTCGAGCCCGGCGTCGAAGGCGAATGGCTCGAACGACGCTGTCGACCCGTAGACATCCGGGTTACCGCCGACGAAGCGGCGCAGCATCGCCTCGAGTGCGAGTCGATCGGGATGGAGCGTTTCGAGCGACGCGCCGAGCAGCTCCGTGCTCCGCTCGACCGAGCCGAGCACCCCGAGCACGCGGTTACGCGCCGCTTCGGCGGCGTTGAACGCCTCTTGTTCGGCGGCCCGGACGGCGGCGGAGCGCGCCAGTCGGCTCGAGATCGCCACCGCGGTCAGGAACACCATGCCGCTCGCCAGGAGCACCCACACGATCATCCGGGTGGTCAGGCTCTTGAAGCCGCGGCGGGAGAGGTCGGGCGTAGAATCCATCGCGTGTCGAGGCTCCAGAGGATAACCAATCTGGCGGTGCTCTCGCAGATGATGCGCCGCGTCCTCGTCGACCGGGAGCGTTTGGCTGGCAGAGGGGCGCAGTACGCGGTGCATTCGCTGCTTGGCGTTGGAGGGATCTGTATGTGAGCACGCGCGGCAAGGTGGCGGGACCGAAACGTTGAACGAGTCCTGGCGACGTCTTTCGGCGAGGCGTGCAAAAACGAAGGGCTTGGGCGTTTCGCGCGAATGTTAGACTGCGGGGATGATCAGGCTGGCGGGGCTGACACTCTTCATCTCCTTGTCTGCCCTCTCGTCAGCTCTCGCTCAGGATCCTGCCACGCGAGCCGACGCCGATCGGCAGCGACGCGAGGAGAAAGCGCGCGAGGTGCGTCCGTACGAGCCTGGGGGCCTCGAGCGGGCGATGACGTTCGCCGAGGACAAGGCGATCTTCATCGTCGATCGCGAGGGCTTTTACCCGAAGCTCGGGTCGCTCACCACCGGCAGCGGTTTTGCCTACGGCATCGGCTTCCGCGACCGTGACCTCTTCGAAAACAAGGGGTCGTTCGACATCTGGACCGCCGCGAGCACACGCCGCTACTGGGCGGCGGAAGCCCGTCTGACCTTTCCGGAGCTCTTCGACCGGCGGCTGCTGCTGGAGACCTGGGTCAGCCGGCGCGATTACCCAAAGGAAAATTTCTACGGCCTCGGGCCCGACTCCAATCGCGACGATCGCTCCGACTATGCCATCCGCACCGATTTCTTCGGCGGGCGTGCCGGCTTTCGGCCGATTTCGTTCGCCCTCGTCGGCGGCGGTGTCGAGTATCAGACGCCTGTCGTCGGCAGCGGCAGAGACACGGGTGTACCGAACCTGGAAGACGTGTTTGCTGCCGAGGAGGTGCCCGGGTTCGGCGAGGCGGCAAACTTCCTCAAGACCAATTTGTTCGTCGAGATCGACTATCGCAAGCCGAAGAATGCCCGGGAAGGCGGGTGGTACCGCTTCGACTTCGCCAACTACGACGATCGCTCGGCGGGGGTGTACAACTTCAACCGGTACGACGCCGACGTCCGGCAGTTCTTCGGGTTCCTTGCCGGCCGCCGGGTCTTCGCCGTGCGGCTCGCCGCGTCGACGTCGACGACCGACGAAGGCGACCCGATGCCCTTCTATTACATGCGCACGCTCGGCGGCAACGACACGCTGCGTGGGTTCCGGGAATACCGCTTTCGAGGACCGCACGCCATCCTGACGCAGGCCGAATATCGATGGGAGATCTGGAGCGGGCTGGACGCGGCGTTGTTCTACGACGCCGGGAAGGTGGCCGACCGCCGGGCCGACATGAACTTCAAACACCTCGAGAGCGACTACGGCTTCGGATTCCGATTCAACACCGACAGCGCGATCATCTTCCGGGTGGATGCCGGATTCGGAAGCAGTGACGGCAAGCACTTGTACATCGTGTGGGGTGGGGTTTTCTAAAGATCGTTCGGATCGTTCGGAACGTTCGGATCGCTTGGAGATGTGGCGGAGGGTTGGTGTGCGTGCAACCGTAGTGATGGTGGTGGCGCTTTCGGCGGCGGGTGCGTCGATCGGCTGGTCGGCAGCGCCGCGCTTCTATCCTGACGATCCGATCTGGGTAGACGACGATCGGGCGATCGAGGCCTCGAAGGTGGGGGTCATCGAGGACACCAACGGCTACGACTTCCTGGTCAACTCGTTCGGCGAGAAGGGCGAGCGCCTCGACGTGCGGGCGATGAACGTCAACTCCGTGGACGAGGTGCCCGATTCGAGCTGGTTCACCAACCGCATCGGCCGCCGCGCCATGACGGTCGAGGAGGTGGTCAAGGGCCCCGATCAACTGACGAGCATCTCGCTCGAGGGCTGGGTGGTATCGGGCGGGAAGAGTTCCGGTGTTCAGCCCGGTTTCCGCATGTCCGATCCGAAAGGACAGGTCTATCAGATCGAGGTGGATCCGCCGTCGAACCCGGAGCTGGCGAGCGCGGCGGAAATCATCGGCACGGCGTTCTATCACGCCATCGGCTATCACGTCGTCGAGGTGTACCTCGCGGACATCGATCGCAAGGCGCTGGTGATCTCGGAGAAGGCGACGATTCGCGATCCGTTGAACGGCAGGCGCCGGCAGCTCAAGAAATACGACCTCGACCGGGTGTTCGACGAGGCGGCGCGCCGCGAGGACGGTCGTTACCGCGTGATCGTCAGCCGCTTTGCGCCGGGCCGGCCCGCCGGTAATTTCCGCTACTACGGTACGCGGCCCGACGACCCCAACGACATCGTGAGCCACGAGCACCGGCGCGAGCTGCGCGCCGCGCGCGTTTTCGGCGCCTGGCTCAATCATGACGACTCGCGCGGCATCAACAGCCTCGACATGCTCGAGACGACGAACGGCAAGGCGGCGCTCAAGCATTACATGTTCGACTTCGGCTCGATCCTCGGCAGCGGGACCGTCTATGCGCAGCGCCATCGCGCCGGCAACGAATTCCTCTTCGAGCAGAAGCCTGGCTGGCTGTCGCTGGCGACTCTCGGTCTTTACGTGCGCCCGTGGATGCTCATCGACTATCCGGCCGTGCCGCCGTCGATCGGCCGGCTCGAGTCCGAGGCGTTCGACCCGCTGGCGTGGAAGCCGGAGTATCCCAATCCGGCATTCGCCAACATGCGTCCGGACGACGCCTTCTGGGGGGCGCGGATCGTGTCGCGGTTTACGAACGAGATGATTCGCGGCATCGTCATGAAGGCGCAGTATTCGGATCCGCGTGCCACCGACTACATGACCCAGGTGCTCATCGCGCGGCGGGACAAGGTCGTCGCGGCATGGCTCAACCAGGTGTGCCCGGTCGTCGATTCGTCGCTCGCCGCCAACGGCACGCTCACGTTTGCCAACGCTGCCGTTGACGCAGGGGTCGCCACAGCGCCAGAGGAGTACTCGTTGCAGTGGTTCAGGTTCGACAACGCCACCAGCACCCGGACTCCGATGGGTGATCCATCTTCAGTGAAGGCGCTTTCGGCGCAGGCGCCCGCAGGTCTGCTCGCGTCGGGCAATTTCCTGGGTGTGACCATCAGTGCCAGGCACCCGATGCACGCCGGGTGGGCGCGTCCCGCGACGTTCTTCTTTCGGCAGGGATCGACCGGGTGGGGGCTCGTCGGCGTGGAGCGCTGAAGAAGGCGAGGGCGTCTGGACCGTCGCGTCTCAGGAGGCGAAGTCCGGCAGGTTCATCATTTTCGCCAGCGCTGTCCAGCGGGAACTTGCGCGCCAGACGGCGCCGGTCGCGAGCCGAAGAAAGACCATCACTCTCGGGTCGCGCTGCTCGATGGCCTTTTCGAGCCACTCGGCGCCGGCGTCGCTTTCGCCACAGATGGCGTGGTAGATGGCATGTCCAATCGGAGCACCGTACCGCTGGCCGTCGCCGAGCTGTTGCAGGACATCGGTTGACCGCGCTCCATCACCAGTCCTCCGCAAAAGGCCGGCCAGCATGCCGGTGCCGGTCGGATTCCACGGCGCGAGCGCGTGCGCCTTCTCGCCAGCGGCAAGCGCATCGGCGTCCAGTCCGCGAAACGCTTGATGGATCGCGAGCCCTTCGTACGCGACCCACAAGCCGGCATCGAGTTCGAGCGCGCGGGAATACGTCGATGAGGCTTCCTCGGCGCGGCCGTCGGACGCGAGGCAGTTGGCGTACGAGGAAACGAGGCTCGCGTTCACCGGGTCGTCGTGGATCGCGCGCTCCATGTGTTCGGCGGCTTCGCGGGGGCGGCCCTGGGACAGCAGGAACTGCGCATAGTAGTACGCGGACCAGGGCTCGACCGGTCCGCTGAGCGTCATCTGCTGGAAACACCGTTCGGCTGTGACCCAGTCATACTCCCGAGTGGCAGCCAGATCGCCCAGAGCGGCATACGCCGCGCCAAGCGACGGATCGATCTGCAGCGCCCTTTCGAGCGCCGCCCTGGCGGCCGCGGCCGTCTCGCGCGCCGGCTTGAGGCCCAGGAGGCTCAGGACGTTGAAATAACTCCCGAGCGCGGCGTGCGCCATCGCGAAGTCGGGTTCGAGCGCAATCGCCTGCTCCAGATAGTCGCGCGCTCGCTGCAGCGAATCCGGCATGAACTTGAGCAGGTGATACCGGGCCTTGAGGAGCGCCTCGTAGGCAGGCGTGCTTGGCGTCGGCCGCCGCCTCAACGGATCGGCGGTCAACCTGACCTTGAGGGTCGTGGAGATGGTGCGTGCAATGTCATCCTGGATCGCCAGCACATCATCCATGTCGCGGTCGTAGCGCTCCGACCAGAGATGGCTGCCATCGGCCGCCGCGATCAACTGCGCGGTCACTCGGATGCGATTGCCCGCCTGCCTGACGCTGCCCTCGAGGATGTGCCCGACACCGAGCCTGTGGGCGATGCGGCGGACGTCGGTCTGTTTGCCTTTGAACGCGAAGGCCGAGGTGCGGGCGATCACGCGCAGGCCGCGGATCCGGGCGAGCGCGTTGATGATCTCTTCGGCGAGCCCGTCGCTGAACCACTCCTGGTCCTTGCCAGCGCTCATGTCGGCGAATGGCAGCACGGCGACCGACGGTCGCGGGTCTTCGGCCCTTGGCGCTGCGCGCTCGCGCGCAATCTCCTCGAGTGAGATCCTCACGTCAGTGATGCTCTGCGGCCGTTCCCCCGGACTCTTCGCCAGACAGCCGGTCACGATCCGATTGAGCGCTGGAATGTGGGTGTCGAGCGGAGGCGGATCGTCGCGGAGGACAGCACTCAGGACTTGCGCGTTCGTGGACCCCTCGAAGGCTTTGCGGCCGCTGAGCCACTCATAGAGCACGGCGCCGAAGCTGAAGATGTCGGATCGCTCGTCGAGGTGCCGTCCTTCGGCTTGTTCCGGAGACATGTATGCCGTCGTTCCAACCACGGCGCCAGTGGTGGTCCGAGTGACGTCCGCATCGCTTGCCGCCTGTTTGGCGAGCCCGAAGTCGAGCAGCTTCGCGTGGCCGGTCGGGCCCACCAGGATGTTCGACGGCTTCAAATCGCGGTGGAGAATCCCGCGCGCGTGTGCGGCCTCGAGGGCGCCGGCGATCTGTGTCGCCAGGCGAGGCACGGTAGAGACCGGCAACGGTCCACGCGGTGGCTCACCCTCGATGAATTCGAGGACGAGATAGTCGGAGCCAACATCGTACAGCTGACAGATGTGCGGGTGGTTGAGCGCGGCGATGGCCCGTGCTTCCTGATGGAACCGCTGGCTGTGCGGCCCAGTCAGCCGCTTCACCGCTACCGGGCGACCGAGCCGGGTATCGTGCGCCTTGTCGACCTCACCCATGCCGCCTGCGGCGACGAACCGGTCGATTTGGTAGGGGCCGAGACGCTGTCCTTTGTCGAGCCCCCTTGTGGTCCTCATGACCTGCACCGCCGAATTCGCCGGTTAATCAGTGCCCGGATCTTTGCGGCCTCATTGTGACACTACCGCACCAAGGTTTGTCTTTTGGGCAGACAATTGCGGCGCGGTCGTGTCACCAGGAGATACAGGTTCAACCCAGCGATCCGACTCCTGCCTGTGCCTCCAATCGCACACCTGTGAATCGGTGGCACAGGCGTGCTGCAGCGATCTGCTTCGATTGCAGTAACTTACCCATGGCAGACGGCTTGCCTTTGCGCCTCGCCATGAGAACAGCCTCACTGCTCCTCGCACTGCTCGCCCTTCCCATCGCGATTGTCGATGCCCAGGTGGCCGAAGCGCCGGACGGAAGCGTCATCGTGTCGATCGAGTTGTCGGGGCTCGAGCGGGATCGACTGAGTCCCGATCTCCGGAAAGAAATCGATGCCCTGGTCGGCCAGGGTCTGAATCGCCAGCGTACCGCCGACCTTGCAGTACGTATCGAGACCGAGCAGCCGACGATCGCCGTCGCTGTTCGCGCCGTGCCGCTGCCGGACAACCGGGCCCGCGTCATCTTCCTTGCCGCCAGCATTGGCGATCAGGATGTCGAGTCGAACGTCAACGCCCGCTACACCGTGGAGAGCGTCGAGATCAGCGGCGTGCCCGAGAGCAGGCTCAGCCAGGGGCTGCGAGACGAGCTGCATGCCCTCGAGGGCAAGCGGCTCGATCCCGAGAAGGCCGAGGAGCTGGAGAAACGGATCGCCGGCGAGCTGTCGGGATACGACGTGAAGCGGCAGACGTCGAAAGGGGATCAGGCCGGACAGATCCGTCTCGTCTTCGAGATCACGGAAGGCGAGTCGTTGCAGTGGATCCGCTTTGCTCCGTCGCGCTCGGAGCTCCTCTATCACACCGATCAGGCCTGGAGCGCCGCTCTCGACATCCCGATGGGAGGCCAGAACACCCGCGTCGTGCTTGGACTGACGTTTGGAAACGACGACCACCTGATCGAGGAGTACGGCGGCATCGGGTTCCGGATCGAGAGCCGCAAGCTTGGCACCCGGCGGCTGGGACTGAGCTTCGAGCTGGCGGAGGACCGCGAGACCTGGCAGCCGTCGACCCTGGCAGCACTCGAAGCCGATCCGAGCATCCCCGAGGCTTATCGCCGGCGGCTCCGGGTCGAGCCGTCGATGACGTTCGCGTTCAACCGGCACCTGCGGGCGAGCGGCGGGGTGAGCATCTCCGAGCTCGAGTCGCTCTCCCGTTCCCCTGAATCGCAGATGGCCAGCGCGTTCATCTTCGGCGCGGCGTTCAATCGGCGATGGGACGAGGCCGCCGGTGCGCGTCACGACCTCGAGGTGGGCTACGACCTCCGCGTGGGCTCGACAGCGCTCGACAGCGACCTCGACTACACCCGACATCACGGCAGCGCGCGCTACCGGTTCCGTGTGAACAACAACAATGTGATCGCCTCGTTCGCCGCCGGCCGTGTCACCGGCGCGGCGCCGATGTTCGAGCGGTTTTCCCTTGGCGACACGACCACGCTGCGTGGCTGGAGCAAGTACGACATCGCCGCCGCGGGCGGCAATCGGATGATCTCGCAGTCGATCGAATACCGCTTCCATCACGCCGCGGTGTTCTTCGACGCGGGATCGTTCTGGGATCAGGGCCAGAGTGTCAGATACCGGACATCCGCCGGATTCGGCCTGCACGGCGACCAGGCGTTCATGACGCTCGGCTTTCCGCTGAACGCCGGCGAGCTCCGCGTGGCCTTCATGATGGGTGTCCGGTTTTGACGGTCGCGCCGTTTCCAGTTGCGCGCCTGCTCGCGGCCGTCGCCGTGGTGGCGCTCGTCGGCTCGGATGCGGGGATGCTCGCGCAATCGATGACGGTGCGCGTCGTGGCAGACACGCTGCGCGTCAGGGCGCCGGAGCTTCGTTTCATCGCCGGTGACGCGCTCGACCGGCTGAAGAACGGCCGCTCGGTGCGCTTCGATTTCGACCTCGACGTGCTGGCGAAGCCCGGCGGCCAGTCAGTGGCACAGAGTCGAGAGAGCTTCAATCTCAGCTACGATCTCTGGGAAGAGCGATTTGCCGTGACCCGACTGGGGCCGCCGCCGCGATCGACGTCACATCTGACACAGGAGAACGCGGAAGCGTGGTGCCTCGATCAGCTGATGGTGCCCGTGAGTGCGCTCGGCCGGCTCGGCGCCGACGCGTCGTTCTGGCTCCGCCTGGCATACCGGGTCGCCGATCGCGATCGTTCGGCCGATGCCGGCACCGACGAGCGGTTCACACTGCGGAGTCTGATCGACCTGCTGAGCCGCCGGCGGAGCGCCGGTAATCCGGGCGCCTCCGTGGAACGCGGGCCGTTCCAGTTGCCGAACCAGCCGAGGCCCTGACCTTGATATCCCGGCAGAACCCCTGGCTGGTTCGCAGCATCTCTGGCCGCGCTTCGCGCGGCGTGGACCGTTGTGCGAGTTGCAACCGGCAAAAATCTCGGTTCGAGGCCGCATAGCGGTCCAAGACGATGAATCGTGAATGGCTCGGGACTCCGGGCTCGGGACTCCGGACCCGCCTGATCGTCGCGTTTCTCGTCGCCACGGTATTACCGCTCGTCGCGACGATCTGGATTGCCACGTCGCTGCTCGATCGCAGCCTCGGCTATGCCACGACCGGCGAGCTCGACCATCTGTCGCGGACGCTCGAAAGCTCCGTCCGGCAGTTCTACCAGCGTGAGCGCGAGGCGCTCCGCAGCGACGCGCTCGCCGGCCGCCGCACACCGACGAGGTATGGTGCCGCGCGCGCCGACGCCTGGCCCGAGTCGGTGCGGGCATTCTGGGAGAGCGGGGAGGCCGAGCGATTCAGCCTGTCAGGATCCGGCGGCGATCATGTCGACTACATGCGGAGACAACCGCAGGGTGTCGACGTGTTCAGCCGCGATCTCGGAGGGATCCACATGCAGGCTCTCTCGAGCGAGGTCAGTCGCGCGCGCGAGCTCGCGGGATCAATCGAGTCGCGCGATCTGCGGCGCGGCTTCACCCTGGCGCTGCTGCTGCTGATTGCCGCGGTGTGGATCGTGTCGCTGGTGCCGTTGATCTTCATCGCCCACCGCGTGAGCCAGCCCATTCAACGCCTGACCGCCGGCCTGACCGACTTCGCCGCCGGCGACTGGAACCGCCGCGTCGAGTCGGATCGCCGGGACGAAGTGGGTCGCGCCGTCGAGGCCTTCAACCACATGGCGGAGCAGCTGCAGCAGAATCGCGAGCGGCTCGTCTATCTGACGCAGATGTCGAGCTGGCAGTCGCTCGCTCGCAAAATGGCGCACGAGCTGAAGAACTCGCTCACCCCGATCCGGCTGACCGTGGAGGAGATGCTCGCCCGGCAGCCGTCGGCCGACCGCGCGTTCATGGATCAGGCCGCTCAGATCGTCATTGGCGAGATCGAGACGCTCGAGCGCCGCGTACGGGCGTTCTCGGAGTTTTCGAGCGAGCCGCTCGCCCGCGATGAGGTGCTGGATGTGAACGCGCTGGTGACCGAGCGGATCGCGCTGCTCAAACCGGCCCACCCGGAAACCGATTACCGGCACCGGCTCGACGAGACTCGTCCACGAATCCACGCCGGGGCCGATCTCGTCAAGGGCATCCTGACGAACCTCCTCGAGAACGCTGCCGAAGCCGCCGGCCCGGGCGGATCCGTGCTGACCATGACACATGCCGAGGGCGGGCAGGTGATTGTGGAGGTACACGACTCCGGTCCGGGTGTCAGCGCCGAAGCGGCACGCACGCTGTTCGAGCCGACGATCACCTTCAAGAAGAACGGGATGGGCCTCGGCCTCTCGATCGCGAAGAAGAATGCGCTGCTGTCGGGCGGCGACGTCGCGCTCGTCGAGGGCGAGCTCGGTGGCGCAGCCTTCAGAGTCGTGCTTCCTGCGCCGGTGCGACCCACTGTATGACACGAAAACCGCACGTGGTCGTCGTCGACGATGAGCCGAATATCGGACTCTCGCTCCGGCTGATCCTGGAGGGAGGCGGCTATACGGTGTCGATCTGCGATTCGGTGGCGCGTTTCCAGGCGCAACGCGCCAGCAGCCGCGCCGACCTGTATCTGCTCGACGTCCGCCTTCCCGACGGCAACGGGCTCGACGTCCTGCGCTCGCTCGTGCAGGAGGAGGACGGCACGCCGGTCGTGATGATCTCCGGGCACGCGACCATCCGCGATGCCGTCGAGGCGACGCGCATCGGGGCGTTCGACTTCCTCGAAAAGCCGCTCGCCCGGGACCGGGTTCTGCTGGTGGTCAAGAACGCTGTCGAACGATTGGACCTGCAGCGCGAGAATCAGCGGTATCGCGAGCTCGTCGGCGAAGCGCCGCGGATGATCGGTCGTGGCCCCGCGTTCCTGCGTGCGCTCAACGAGGCCGCGCAGGTGGCGCGCTCGGACGCGGGAGTTCTGCTGACCGGGGAATCGGGCACCGGCAAGGAACTGCTCGCCGCCCACATCCACCGGGAAAGCCGGTTCGCCTCGCGTCCGTTCGTGAAAGTGAATTGCGCCGCCATCCCGACCGAGCTGATCGAGAGCGAGCTGTTCGGCCACGAGAAGGGGGCGTTCACCGGGGCGGCGGGCAGGCGCCGTGGCAAGTTCGAGCAGGCAGACGGCGGCACGATCTTCCTCGACGAGGTTGGCGACCTGCACGAGTCGTCTCAAGCCAAACTGCTGCGTGTGCTCCAGGACGGCGAGTTTCAGCGTCTCGGCGGCGAGCAGACCATCCGTGTGTCGGTGCGCGTGATCGCAGCCACCAACCGTCACCTCGATGAGCTCGTGGCTCTCGGAAAGTTCCGCGGCGATCTGTTTTACCGATTGAGCGTGGTGCCGATCCGCGTGCCGGCGCTCCGCGAACGACTGCAGGATGTCCGCGAGCTCGCCACCTACTTCCTGGCCGAGTTCTGCGCCCGCAACAACTTCCGCACGAGAGTCATCGACGAGGACGTGCTGCAGATCCTCGAGCGTCACGCCTGGCCGGGCAACGTCCGCGAGCTGAAGAACGTCGTCGAGCGGATGGCCATCCTCACGCCGGGTGACAGCATCACGGTGGAGTCGATCCCGCTCGAGATCCGCCTCCCACCGCCGTCGCGTTCGGGTCCGCTGCACGATATCCGCGATTCGGCCGAGCGCGATCGAATCCTCGAAGCGCTCAATCAGACCGGCTGGAACGTGGCCGGAGCAGCGCGCATCCTCGGGGTCGAGCGCACCAATCTCCACAAGCGCATGCGGGTGCTCGGACTCAGTCGCGAGAGGTGACGCTGGGAACCGAGCTAAAGCTCGGTTCTTCGACGATGTCCGCATCCTTCGCAGAACCGAGCTTCAGCTCGTCGCAGAACCGAGCTTCAGCTCGGTTCGTCAGGTGCCCAACGCACCGCGCCACGCCTCCAGGTACTTGTGACCACTCCCGGTGTTGAAGAGCACCACCGATTCATCGCGTCCGACCCTGCCTGCGCTCACCAGTTTCCGAATGGCGGCCAGTCCGGCACCGCCCTCAGGTGCGGCGAAGATGCCTTCGAGCCGCGCCAGATCACAGCACGCCGCCATCAACGCTTCGTCGCTGACCGCGACGGCTTCGCCATGGCTTTCATAGATATCCGCCAGGATGATGAAGTCGCCGAGCGCCTTGGGCACGCGGAGGCCGGCTGCGACAGTGGCGGCGTCCTTCCATGGGTCCGATGTGGCGGCACGGCGCTCGAACGCCCTGACAATCGGTGCGCAGCCTTCAGCCTGCGCGGCAATCATGCGCGGGCGATGTCTCCCGGTGAGGCCCATCGCCTGGAGCTCTTCGAACGCCTTCCACATGCCGATGAGGCCCACGCCGCCGCCGGTCGGGTAGACGATGACGTCGGGCAGCGCGCCTTCGAACGCCTCCCACAGCTCGTAACCCATCGTCTTCTTGCCCTCGATGCGATACGGCTCCTTCAGAGTCGACACTTCGTACCAGCCGTGTCTGGGAGCCTGCTCGGCGATGAACGCACCGCAGTCGGAGATGAGCCCGTCGATGAGGCGGACGTCGGCGCCACAGGCGCGCGTCTCGAGGACGATGGCGGCCGGCGTATCCGACGGCATCGCGACTACGCAGCCGAGTCCCGCCTGCGCCGCATACGCCGCGGCGGCGCCGCCGGCGTTGCCGGCGCTTGGCAGCGCAACGGTGTCCGCTCCGAGCGTCTGCGCCATGGTGACGGCGGCAGACAAGCCGCGCGCCTTGAACGAGCAGGTCGGGTTCTGTCCCTCTTCCTTGATGAACAGCCGGTCGAGGCCGAGTTCCGACCCGAGCCGATGCGCGTGAATCAGCGGGGTCATGCCCTCGCCGAGCGTCGCCGGGATTCCGGCAGGAAGCACCTCCTCGTATCTCCACATCGAATGCACACGAGTCGGGAGCGCCTCGCGAGCCAGGGTCTGTCGTGCCGCTGCGAGATCGTAACGGGCCAAGAGGGGAGCCCTGCAGGACGGGCACAGGTGCTGTCTGCGCGAGCTGTCGACGATCGTCCTGCAGGAAGGTCTCGAGCATTCGAGGTGGGTAAGAGCTGAGGTCATTGTTCGAGCTGAAGCTCGGTTCTGCGAAATGGCGGGAACGTCACGAGCGCGGGAGCTGTTTCCCGCCGATTACGGTGGCCGCGGTGAACAGCTTGTGCCTGCCTGTACGCGTCGTGTTGGCGTTGTCGACGAACTCGAAGCGTCCTTCGCGCCGTTCCAGCACCGCGACGTCCGCCGGCGCCCCGACGCGCAGCGTGCCGAGGTCCTCGAAGGCGGGGAACGTCCGCGCCGCGTTGATGGTGGCTCTCGCGATCACCTGATCGATCGGCATGCCGAGGAGGAGGAACTTCGACAGCACGTTCGGGAAGTCGAAGACCTGTTCGATTCGTCCGGCGTCGGTCCAGTCCGTGGAGATCGTGTCGGGCAGGAAGCCGGCGCGGATGGCTTTTTCGGCGACGTCCCACGTGATGTGCGCGATGCGCCCGTTGCCGATGTCGAATCGGATGCCGCGCCGGCGCGCGGCGCGCACTTCCGGCAACAGCCGTCCGGCATCATCGAAGATGCCGTGCGGCGGCGGCGAGTAGACGTGGGTCACGATGTCGCCGCTCTTGAGCTCCGAGAGGATGGCGGGAAGCGGCGACGCCGTGTCGCCGACATGGACCATGACCGGCAGGTTGAAGGGACGCACCGCATCCTGCGCACGCTTCACGGCCTCGATGTCGTTGGTGCCAGCCACGCTCCGCGACAGCCGCGCCTTCACGCCGATGATGACATCGCGATGACGCTGGATGGCCTGGCGCGCGGCCATCACGTCGGCATGGCTGATGTCCATCAGCTCGCCGTCGGTGCGGATGCCGGTTTTCGCGATGTTGATCAGGATCCGCACGTGGTTCGGAGCGCTTCTCGCCGTGTCGACGACCGAGTCGATGAGATCCGCACCCTGCGATCCGGCGTCGACGATCGAGGTCACACCGTTGGACAGGCAGATCGACGGCATCTCTTTCGATCGCGCGTGCGTATGGATGTCGATGAGACCCGGGACGACGAGCCTGCCCGACGCGTCGAGGACCCGGACGGCCGTCGACGGATCGATACGCGACTCCACGGCGGCAATCCGATCTCCGGCGATTGCGACGTCCGCCACGCGATCGACGCGTCGTGCGGGGTCGATGACGCGCCCGCCTTTGATGAGCAGGTCGTAGCGGCCTGTCCCGAGAAGAGAACCGTTCGACCACGCGACGCCGGCGGCAACGGCAGTCTGGAGAAGCTCTCGACGTGTCAGCATGCTTCGCGTCCTTCGTCGGGCGGGATGCCTTTCAGGTGGGGCATGCTAGCACCCTTGCACAGTGTCCGGCTTCAGCCGGACTACTGCGGCAGCGTGAACACGATCGTCGTTCCCACGCCGGGGCCGCTCTGCGCCGCGATCGTGCCGCCGTGCGCCTCCACCAGGCTCTTCGCGATGGCGAGGCCAAGCCCGGTGCCCTTGGAGGTGGCGCCTTTGTAGAAGCGGTCGAACACGCGCGGCAGGTCCTCGCTCGAAATGCCCGGTCCCTGATCGGTGACGCGGACGACGACTTCCTCCGGCCGTTCCAGCGCTTCTATCCGGACGACGCCGCCGTCGGGCGAGTATCGCAGCGCATTGGACAGCAGATTGGAGAGCACTTCCTTGATCCGGAACGGATCGACCCTCAGGAGGGGAAGGTCGCCCGTCTGGACGATCAGCTGCAGCTCCCGCCGCTCGGCCTCGGGCCGGAACGCGTCGACGGCGTCCTCGATGAGCACGTCGAGATCGGTGTTCTCCGGCTGCAGCGCGAGGGTGCCGGCGTCAAGGCTGGCGGACGTGCGCAGGTCCTCGATGAGCCTCGCGAGCATTCGCGTTTCTTCGAGCAGCTGCCGGACGTGATGCTCGTCGCGTGGGTAGACGCCGTCGAGCATCCCTTCGACCCGGCCTTGAATGACCGACAGCGGCGTCCGCAGCTCGTGCGCGATGTCGGCCATGAGCGCCCTGCGGTCCCGCTGCTGTCGCTCGAGCCGCAGCGTCATGCTGTTGAAGGCTCTGGCGACGCTCCCGAGCCACGGCAAGCCCTGCTCGTCGAGACGGACCGACAGGTCGCCGGCGGCGACCCGGTCCGCGGCCATCACGAGGTCGCTGAGCGGGGTACCGATTCGGCGCATCGCCACGACGAACAGCCAGGCGATCGCGACGATCGCGACGCTTGCGCTCAACGGCCAGCTGCCTCCGACGATTGGATTAAGGCCGAGCGGACCGGCCACCAGCCGAATCAGCGCCGCCAGCCCGGCGGCGATCAAGTTCAGGCCGATGGCAAACAGGATCGCGACCCGGATCGGGAAGCGCCGCACGTCGGAAGGCTGCTCGCGGCCGGTCTTCGGCGGCCACGATTCCCCGCGCGGCCACCACGCCGGCATCGGCCCGCGCGGCGTCAGGTCGACGGGTGGCCAGGGCCGTCCCGGCGGCCACCAATCCGGCAGCGGGCGCGGCGGATGCCTCAAAGCTCGGCGCACTTGTAGCCGACTCCGTAGACGGTGAGGAGGTCGCGCGGGCGCCGCGGATCGATCTCGATCTTGCGGCGGATGTTCTTCACGTGCGCGTCGATCGCGCGGTCGAACGCGTCCACCTCTTCTCCGCGAACCGCGTCGAGCAGCTGCGTGCGCGTGAACACGCGGCCCGGATGGCGCGCCATCGCCGTGAGCAGCTGGAACTCCGTTGCCGTCAGCTCGATCGCCTCGCCGTTGCGGGCAACCGTCATGCGGGGGACGTCGAGCGTGAGGTCGCCGATGCGCAGGAGGTCGGTGTCCGCCGGCGCCGCGCGGCGGAGCACCGCCCGCACGCGCGCGACGAGCTCCCGCGGGCTGAACGGCTTGGTGACGTAGTCGTCGGCGCCGACGTCGAGGCCGAGCAGGCGGTCGGACTCGTCGACCCTCGCCGTGAGCATGATGATCGGGACGGCCGAATCGCGGCGGAGCGCGCGCGCCACGTCGAGGCCGCTGATGCCTGGCAGGCGCAGGTCGAGCACGATGAGCGCGGGCGACCCGGCCCGGGCCATCGCGAGGCCCTGCTCGCCGGTGCCCGCCGTCACCACCTCGAATCCTGCCTGACGGAGATAGTCCGCCGTGATGCCGGCGATCAGCGGCTCATCCTCGACGACCAGGATCGTCTGCAGTCGAAGCCTCCTTCATACGCTCGTGCGCCCGGCGATGCCAGTCGTCGAAGTCCGCGGGCAGGTCTTCCAGCCGTCCGGCATAGTAGCCTCCCCGACCGCCTCTCCAGCTGCGCCACCTGCCGAACGGGCCCCAGAAGAGACCGCGGATGAGCAGCAGCCAGAAGAACAGCCAGAAGAGGCCAAAAGCGCCGGCGAACAGCTGCGGGAATACCACGGGACCGCTCCAGAACGGCCCGGGTCCCCAGGCGCCACGGATGCTCAAACCAACGAGGAGCCCGATGCCGGCGCCGAGGAGCAGGCACAAGAACGCATCCCGTCTCGACAAGTCGCTCATGTCTTCCTCCATGAACGAATCATCGGGGGTGATTGTGAAGCGCTGATGAAGGAGGCACAGAGGAAAAGTGGGCAGAGGCACAGAGATAAACCACCACCGAGGCACAGAGGCACAGAGGCTCATATTTCGATCCCGAGCCCGAGCCCCGAGTCGCGAGCCCCGAGCCCCGGCCCCCGAGTCGCGAGTCCCGAGCCCCGAGCCCCGAGTCCCGGACCCCGAGTCCCGAGCCCCGAGTCCCGAGCCCCGGATCCTGAGCGCCACGCGTGTTGTTCGCACGGCTCGACACGAGGATAATCTGGCCGTGCGTGGCCCGGGCGCGACCCGGCACCGCGTCTCGGGACAACAGGCGCAGCTGAAGGGGAGAAGTGTCATGCCGACCCTCCGGATGGTTGCGGCCGTTTCAGGACTGACGCTCGCGGCATCCGCTGTGCTCGCCGCACAGTGGCTCTCCCAACCCACGCCGGGCACTCCCCGAACCGCAGACGGAAAGCCTGCGCTCTCGGCGCCGATGCCGAGGGCCGCCGACGGCAAACCGATCCTGTCGGGGCTCTGGCGCCCGGCGCCGGGCATCGCCGGCAGCATTGCGAGAGGCATGGGCGGCGAAGACATTCCCTACCGGCCGTGGGCGAAGGCGCTCTTCGACCAGCGGCAGGCCAACGACAGCCGCGACGACCCCACCGCCAACTGCATCGTCGGCGGCGTGCCGCGGTCGGATTTCGTCGGCTATCCGTTCAAGATTCTCGAGGTGCCCGGGATGGTCGTGATCCTCTACGAGGCGATTCACTCGTACCGCCAGATCTTCACCGACGGCCGCGCATTGCCGAACGATCCGAACCCGGCCTGGTTCGGCTACTCGGTGGGGCGCTGGGACGGCGATTCGTTCGTCGTGGACACGTCGGGATTCAACGACAACGTGTGGCTCGACAACGCGGGACGGCCGGCGACGGGCAACTTGCGGGTGACCGAGCGCTTCAACCGGAAGGACTTCGGGCGCATGGAGTTGCGCATCACGATCGACGATCCCAAGGCGTACACGAAGCCGTGGGACGTGACGCAGTCGCTGGCGCTGCAGCCGGACACGGAGCTGCTCGAGTACATCTGCAACGAGAACAACAAGTACTTCGAGCTCGTCCCCAGGCGGGTGGAGCCGCGGCCGCCGATTCCCTGACGGCCGGAGCGGATCGGCGCTATAGTCTGCCTCTTATCGACAGCAGTCAGGAGGATCACCTCATGATCGGCAGCCTTGCTCTCGTATTTCTCGGTGCGGCCGCGGCGGCGACTCCGTGTGAGAGTCTCGCCACTCTCAAGCTGGACAACGCCACCATCACGAGCGCGCAGATGGTTCCCGAGGGCCCCGCTCCTGCGCGCGCAGGTGGACAGGGGAGGGCGGGAGGTGGCCGGGGCGCCGGCGCCGAGGCCGCGCGCGGACGCGGAGCCGCCGAGGGCGCACCGCAAGCCAACGCCGGCGGTCGCGGGCGCGGCAACGCACCGCCGCAGATCATCCCGGCCCACTGCCGCCTGCAGCTCGTCCTCAAGCCATCGTCGGATTCCCATATCGAAATGGAGATCTGGCTGCCGCCCGCTGACAAGTGGAACGGGAAGTTCATGGGCGTCGGCAACGGCGGCTTTGCCGGATCGATCCAGGGTCTGAACAACGAAATGCCGCAGGCGCTGCGCCTCGGTTACGCCACCGCCGGCACCGACACCGGCCACCAGGGAGGCGGCGGCGAATGGGCGATCGGTCATCCGGAGAAGATGATCGACTTCGGCTACCGCGCCACCCACGAGATGACGCTCAAGTCGAAGGCGATCGTCAAGGCCTTCTACGATCAGGGGGCGAAGTACTCCTACTTCAAGGGGTGTTCCACCGGCGGCCGGATGGCGCTGATGGAGGCGCAGCGATATCCGGACGACTACGACGGCATCATCGCCGGCTCGCTGGCCAACCGTCACATTCACATGTGGACGGCGGGCGTGGCGCGCAGCATCGACCTGGTGCGGAAACCGGAAGGCGCGATTACCGCCGAACAGGCGAAGCTGGTCAACGATCTCGTCGGCAAGTGCGACACGTTGAAGGAAGGATTCCTGAACAATCCGCGCCAGTGCAAAGTGGACTTCTCCACGCTCAAGTGCCAGGCGGGGAAGGCCGACAACACGTGCCTGACCGATGCGCAGCTGAAGACCGTCGATACCTTCTACAACGGGTTGAAGAACTCGAAAGGCGAGCTCATCTTCTCCGGCCAGGCGCTCGGCAATCCGATCGGGGCGCAGCGCGGGAATCCCCCCGGCGCCGGCGGGACGTTCGATCTCGTTCGCATCGCCTACAACGATCCGAATTTCGACTGGCAGAAGTTCGATCTCGATCGAGACATGAAGTACCTGGACGACAAGATCGGCTACGTCGACGCCGTGAACCCCGACCTGAGCAAGTTCAAGGCGAGCGGCGGCAAGCTCCTCATGAGCCACGGCTGGTCGGATACCGGCATCACGCCGGAAACCACCGTCTGGTACTACGATCAGGTCCTCAACAAGATGGGCAAGAACCAGAGCGACTGGATGCGCCTGTTCATGGTGCCCGGAATGGGCCACTGCGGCGGCGGCCCGGGCGTGAACACGTTCGATTCGATCGGCACGCTCGAGAAGTGGGTGGAGAAGAAGCAGGCGCCGGAGACCATCCTCGGCACGGGCGCGAACGGGCTGACCCGGCCGCTGTGCCCCTACCCGCAGTACGCGGAGTACAAGGGCAGCGGCGACCTCAAGGACGGCGCGAACTGGTCGTGCAAGGCGCCGTCCTCACGCTGACCACATCGACCGCAGTCAGCTGCGATGGCAGCCAGGCGTCGGCCTGGCTGCCACTTTCATCCTGTGACGATCACTTGGAGGCGTACAGCCGCATCTCCCTGCCATTGGCGAGCGTCACCCGTTCCAGCCTGATGATCTTCTGGCCGTCGCTGAATTGATACCCGGTGCCGGTCAGCGTCTCGCCGACCTTGACCGTCGTCTTGGTCCAGCCGTTGGCTTCCATGCGGTTGATGGCGGGACCACCGACCTGCCACTTCTCGACCTTGCCGTCATCGGTCCGCACGTCCAGGGTGATCATCGGGTGCGGGTTCTCCCAGGCGAACTCCGTCACGGTACCTTTCACCGTGACGAGCTTGGAAAAGTCCACTGGCCACGAGTGATGCGCCGACAGCTGGACAGCACCGGAGAGCAGGGCAAGACCGACACATACCGCCACTAGCAAAGCCTTCATCGTGACGCCCTCCCTGCGTGCGATTCTAGCAGCCCGTGTGAGGTCGGCGGGCTGCGAGGGCACAGAGACAGGTCGAGAGGCTCAGAGGTTTTCACCACAGGCACAGAGGCACAGAGGAGCCTCCCTCAAGCAGTGGTGATGATGAACGCCCGTTCGGTGTGCCGTTCAGGATCGAATTGCGAGCGCTCTGTATGGTTTACGTGCGTACCGTACACGTGCAGCGAAACGGTGACGGATTGGCTCTCGTTGACAACGCTGTGGATTGTGTCTGGCTGCAGCGTCAGCACGTCTCCCGGGCCCAGCACGCAATCTTCGAGCCTCCTGAGCTCCGCGTGACCTCGCCGCGATCCGTCGTCGATCCGCGTCCAGAGCGTGTTGCGTTCGCTGCCGACGACGCCGGCGACGACGGCCCAGGTCCCGTGGTTGTGCGGCGGCGCACCGCGCCCGGGCAGCCAGGCCCCAGCGAAGATTGCAAGGGTGTGGTCCGGCTGCTCGTGCAAGAGGTGCGCGCCGAATCCCTGAACCGGGTCGCACGCGAAATGCTCCGCTTTCAGCCATCTCCGCGAGACCGCCACCTCTCGTATCAGGGGCCGCACACGCTCCACGATGATGCGCGAATCGCCGGTCCCGGCGGTGATGGCCCTCAGTTCGCGCACCAGGTGCCGAATCTCGTCAAGGGGTGCTGTCATGACGTCCTCCGCTTCGGTGTGACGTTCATCGGGTCGGCGCTCGCGATCGATCCGGCCGTCAATGTCCCGCGCGCCCCTCGCCGCCGCTTTGCTGCGCATCGAACCGCGCGTGGCAATCATCGTCGGTGAATCGCTGCACCGCAGTGGTCGAAGGACGTGAGCGAATGCGAAACGGCCGCTCCGGCGCCCCAGGTCGTCGCCGGCCCGAATGGCGCTCCGGAAGTGGATCCCCGCGTATACACGTGAGTTTCATCGCATCGCAACTCGACTCATGCCGTCCAAGACTATGTTGATCTATAGTTCATGCCCCGCGGGCATCGATCGGCCGTATGGAGCTGCGACATCTCCGCTATTTCGTGAGCGTCGCCGAAGCGTCGAGCGTCTCGAAGGCGGCGCTCTGCGTACACATCAGTCAGCCCGCGCTCTCCCGTCAGATTCGCGATCTCGAGGTTGCCCTGGGGCTGCGGCTCTTCGACCGCGTCGGGCGCCGAATCCAGCTCACGGCAGAAGGTGAGGATCTTCTCCGGGAGAGCCGGCGTGTGCTCGCTCACGCGGAGTCGCTCGTCGAACGCGCCAGAAGCCTCGTCAGCGGTGGCACCGGAATCCTCCGGGTCGGGGCCACACCGCAGGCGATGCAGAGCGTTCTGGCCGGTTTCCTTCCGAAGTTCCAACGGGCGCGCCCTGGTGTGGATGTCCGCCTGAGCGAAGAGGGGGGTGTCCGCCTATACGAACTCGTGGAACGCGGAGAGCTCCATCTGGCGCTGAGCGGCATCCTGGCCGGTCACCCGCTGGAGTGCCGTCCGCTGTTTCCCATACGTGTGCTGGCCGTGATGGCGCGGCGTTCGCGGTGGAGCCGGCGGAAGACGATCGAGATCACGGAGTTGGCGAGCGAGCCGTTGCTGGTCCTCGGCCGGGAATTCGGATCGCGTCAGCTCTTCGACGCGGCGTGCCGTGTTGCCCACGTTCAGCCGCGCGTGATTCTCGAAAGTCATGAGCCGCATTCGCTGATCACCCTTGCCGAGGCCGGGCAGGGCATCGCCGTGGTGCCCTCGACGGTTCGGTTCGTGTCGAAGCGCGTTCGGATTGTTCCGCTGCTTCACGCCGGAGAGTCGCTTGGCGTCTGGGGCGGCCTCGCCTGGGACCCTCGCCGCTCGCTGCCGATCCACGCGGCGCGGTTCATCGAAGACCTTGCCGTCTACGCCGCTCGTTGCGGACCAGGAAGGCGATTCGACAAGATCGCCCCACCACTGTCTGCGCCGCCGTTGCGTTGAGAGGGCTGTACATGCGAACGCGGCCAGCGCTGTGCGCGCGTGGCCGCGGTGGTTGTTGAAAGGCTGCGTTCGTTTCGGGTTTGCTTTACTTTTCAACCGTGCTTTCGCCGGTATCGGCGGCACCTCCGCGGCCGCCGCGTCCGCCTCCCCGGCCACCCGCGGCGGGCGCGCCAGGAGTGCACCCTGCCACCGGCGCTCCACCGACGCCTGCACCGCAGTCCTGCACCGAGCGGCGCTCACGCTTGATACCCTTGGCGAGGTCGGCAGCCAGCGCCGCGTCCTCTGCGCGCTCGCCGCCGAGCGACAGCGAGATTGCCGTGTTGCCCGGGTGGCAGTCATACGGCAGCAGTTCGCCACCGTCGAGCGGCGTCAGCGGGAACGAGACGGTGAACGCACGCTCGTAGGTGAGCGGATCGTCCCACGTCGCCTGGTACTGAATGATCTCCGGCGCGACACGGCGGAAACGCTCGGTGATCTTCATCGCCTTGCTGTGGCGTGTGCCGTTGCCATTGACGCCGAACGCCGTCAGGTCGGTGAGGTTCGTCGTTTCCACGACCAGCTCTTCACCTTCCCAGTGTGCGCGCGAGTCGCCGAGGTACTGCGCGATCTTCTGATTGATGTGCGGCCGGCCGTCCGTGTAGAAGATGCGGGTGTCCGGCAGCATCTCGTAGGAGAACGCGACGGCGCCTGGCGACTGCACGATCCGGTTGCCGTTCCCGTAGATGACGTTCAGCACCGAGCCGCCAATGCCGCGCGTGATGCAGCGCTCATAGAGCGAGAAGTCCTCCCAGGAGTTGAGCGGGCCGGGGCCGTAGGTGCCGCGCGGCATGCCGCGGGCCTGCACATCGGATCGGATGTTCGGCATGCGGCCGTCTGGCGGATCGACGAGCAGGCGCGTCTGCGGGAATGCGCGTCTGGCGTAGTCGAACCGGAAGGAGCCGTCGGTCTGAGCACCGTCGCTCCGCGCGGCCGACGCGTTGATCTGATCCTGCCGGGCCTTCATCTCCGCCTCGGTCCGGTACAGCGGCGGAGGACCAGCCGGCTGCTGTGCGGCAGCCGGCGGCGCAGCAGCCGGCGGGGCGCCACCGCGGGCGCCGCGTCCGCCGCCGCGCCCGCCGCCACCGCCACGGCCTCCGCCGGCGATGCCGACACCCTGCATGTCGTCGCTCGACCACACGCCCTGCAGATCAGGGTCGCCCCACGGTGTCCGCGGCGCCTTGTAATCGACCGGCTTACCGCCGAACGCGGTGATCACGAGCGGCGGCGGCGTCGAGTACTTGATCTCTTGCTGTCCCTGTCCAGAGACCGGCGTACCTACGTACATCGCCAGCGCCATGACTGCGGGGACGCCAAGCCAAACGAGCTTGCGCATGATGAACTCCTTGCGATCCTGCTGGTGCAGGCGCGTAACGAAGGGTCTACGAAGACTGCAAAAATTCTAGGCGCACCGGCAGGGTTGTCAAGCTGAAGGTGCGCTGCACTGCATGATTCAAGGGCGATTTGTTAACAATTTGTAAGGGAAGTCTGACGTAGAGGCGAAAGGCAGGTCCGAATGGACCTGCCTTTCGAGCGCCGCGACCTAGAACATGATCTTGTTGGCGTCGGCGAGAATCAGCTCGCGATACACCGGCAGAGACCAGCCGGTCTTCTCGAGCTCGGTCAGACGCTTCTCGACCATGCTCACGTAGCTCTTCTTCGACTTGTAGAGCTCCTTCAGCTTTGCCTGCGAGAAGGGCAGTTGTGCGCCAGCCAGTCCGCACATCAAATTCGCGCCGGTCTGGCCGCCGTTGGCGACGATCCACGCGCTCGGGTTGGCGATGAGCGGCGTGATCGCGGGCGGACGGATGACGTATTTCGCAGTCGGCACGTCCACGTAGGTGTTGCGGATGCCGCCTCGTGGATTCCCGTGCTCGTCGAGCACCAGCCTCGACCCGTCGTTGTGCTCGTCCTGATCGAGCCAGACGCGCTCGGCACGCGGCGCCACGATCCCCTTGTCGACCCACTGGAACAGGTGGTGGAGTCCCACCGACATGTACGCCTGGTTCGGGAACTCGCTGATCGGCTGCGCACACGGGTTCGGCTTGAAGCGGACGCTGTCGCGGGTATCGACGTGCGCGATGCCGGAGAACTCGTAGAGACGGTACTGCTTGCCCGGCTCGTCGCTGTCCTGGCGCGTCGTGATGTTGCCAACCACCTCGTGCATCGTCGGCAGCTGGATCAGCGGCACGTCGATGTCCTGCGCGAGGGAGCCGTTCGAGGTCGGCATGAACCCGTCGAAGATGCGCTGCATCTCGGGCGTCCGGTACACCATGTGCGCCGGCAGGTAGTTGAGCAGCACGCCGGCGCTCATCGAGGTGCCCGACAGCACCATCTTCCTGACCGTCAGACCGCCGAGCGGCTTGCCGGTGCGGACGAGCGCGCCGATCTGCGCGATGATCTCGTTGGTCTGTCCGCCGGCGATACGAAGGTCCTTGTACCTCGCCTCATTCATCTGCACGAACGGCTGCGGGCTCGAGGTCAGCATGTCGACTGCAATGTGACCCGACGACATCGTGTAGATGGACGTGAACTCGAACATGTGCGCAGCGCCGCTGCTGTGCATCGACTCTGCCAGCACGAGGCCGCTGAACGCGGACGGGTTGGCCGGGCGCCGCACGACGATGCGCGTGGTGTAGGGCTGGCCGTTGGCGGTGCCGGACACGAAGTACTCGTGCGCCTCGTATTTGAACGCTGCGAGCCCCTTACCGGGAGGCAGCGACGTCGCCGAGTCGAACATCGGTCCCGGGCCGGTCACTTCCGCCGACAGCGTCGGCAGCGTGACGGCGGTGGGAGCCGACGGGAGGTTCGAGGGCTGCGCCTGTCCTCCTCGCCCGCCCTGTCCCTGACCGCGTCCTCCCTGGCCTCCACCCTGGAAGCCTCCACCTCCACCCTGAGGGGCGCCACCGCCCTGGCCGGCAACGGGAACGGAACCGAACGACGCGAACAATGCCAACGCGATGACGAGAACCGCGCGCGTCATCGTATTCAGTGTCTTCTGCGGGACGTTCATCGATGCCTCCGGGCGGATGGACCCTGTCGGAGTGGACCAGACCTCGGACCGGCCGGCACCCCGTCATTTACGGTGGGCAACATCATGTTCGCGAAGTCGGTCTGCCTGCAAGGCCCGGCTCGTCACGCGCGCCGGGAGTAGTATTGCCCCGACGACCCGAACCCGCCTCCGCGAAAGCTCCGGCGGGCAAGCGACCGAACGACCTGATGCCCGACATCGTCGATCTGCGCTCCGACACGCTGACGCTTCCCACGCCCGAGATGCGCGAGGCGATGGCGCGCGCCGAGGTTGGCGACGATGTGTGGGAGGAGGACCCCACCGTCAAGCGTCTGGAGGCCGAGGCGGCGCGGCACATGGGGAAGCCCGCCGGTCTGTTCGTCGCGTCCGGCACCCAGGGCAACCTCGTCTCGGTACTTGCGCAGACGACTCCCGGCCAGGAGATCCTCTGCGATCTGGATGCGCACGTCTTTCACTACGAGGTCGCAGGTGCCGCCGTGATCGGCGGCGTCCAGACACGTCCGGTGAAGACCGCGCGCGGCTTCCTGTCGGCGTCGCAGGTTCGGGAAGCGATCCGCCCGTCCAACATCCACGTCCCGCCGACCGGCCTCGTGTGTCTCGAAAACACGCACAATCGCCACGGCGGCACCTGCTGCACGCCGGAGGAGATCGACGCCGTCGCCGACGTGGCGCATGCGGCAGGAGTACGAGTGCACCTCGATGGCGCGCGGCTGTTCAACGCCGCCGTCGCGCTCGATCGCAGGGCGTGCGAGTTCACCAGACATGTGGACTCGGTCACGTTCTGTCTGTCCAAAGGGCTCGCGGCCCCGGTCGGCTCGGTCGTCTGCGGGAGTCCAGACTTGATCGTCCGTGCCCGCCGCATCCGGAAGATGCTTGGCGGCGGAATGCGGCAGGCGGGGATTCTGGCTGCCGCCGGCCTGGTGGCGCTCGAACGCATGATCGATCGGTTGGCCGACGACCACGCCAACGCGCGCAGGCTGGCAGATGGGATCGCATCCCTTCCGCGGATTCGGCTCGACATCTCGACCGTGCAGACGAACATCGTCATCTTCTTCGTCGATCGAGAGAACGGGGTGAGTGAATTGGTGGAGCGGTGCGCCGCACGCAACGTACGTATTTACGCGATTGGTCCGACCTCGATTCGCTGCGTGACGCACAAGGATGTCGACGCTGATGACGTCGAACGGACGCTCGAAACATTTCGCGAGGTCACGGCCGCGTGGTGAACCGCCGGCGGAGTCCTGGAGGTGACGGAGAAACGGTTTCACACGGAGCAACGGAGAAACGGAGGACGAACGGAGATGCTCAGTTGCGAACGGCATTTGCGTTTTCGACCCGTTCACAAGGTGGGCCCGCGCTACGCGCGGCAGGGATCGAGGAGCACGCCGATCACAAACACGCCCTTGATCCCCTGCGTGCTT
>DASUGH010000147.1:0-39713 GCA_036274155.1 Vicinamibacterales bacterium
CTCGCCTGACCGCGCGAGAAGGCTGTGGGGATCAGCGAGCTCACGGAGCTCGCGTCCAGCGGCCCTCGACGCCCTCGCAGCGCGGTCCGGTCGCCGGAACCGGGATTCGCATCCTCAACACAAGTGAGCTCTGGGTTTAGAGGACTCGTTCACCGGAATGTCCACCGACGACGAAATCATCGGCAAGGCATACGACGCGCGGCTCATGCGCCGCCTCGTGCTCTATCTGCGGCCCTACCGCTTGCAGGTCACGATCGCCATCGCCGCCATCGTCGGCCATTCGGTGGTCGAGCTGGCCCCGCCCTACCTGACCAAGCTGGTGCTCGATCGGTACATCGTCGAGCGCGACCTCGGGATGCTGGCGGCTGTGGCCCTCGTCTATGTGGCGGTGCTGCTCGTCTCGTTCGCCCTGGAATACGCGCAGACCTGGATCATGCAGATGACGGGGCAGTGGATCATGTTCGACCTGCGGATGCAGATCTTTCAGCACCTGCACCGTCTCGATCTGCGGTTCTACGATCGCAATCCCGTCGGCCGGCTGATGACGCGTGTCACGACCGACGTCGACGCCCTCAACGAGCTGTTCACCGCCGGCGTCGTATCCGTGTTCGGCGATGTGTTTACGCTCGTCGGCATCATGGCGGTGCTGGCCTGGATGGACTGGCGGCTCGCGCTGGTGGCGTTCTCGGTGCTGCCGCTCGTGGCGCTGGTGGCGCAGTGGTTCCGCAGCAACGTTCGCAGCTCGTACCGGAGGGTTCGCACGCTGATCGCGCGAATCAATGCCTTCCTGCAGGAGCGCATCACCGGCATGACCACCGTTCAGCTGTTCCGGCGCGAAGCCCGCGACTACGCACTCTTCGACGAGATCGACCGCGAGCACCGCGACGCGAACCAGCAGTCGATCTTCTACTACGCAGTGTTCTACCCGGCGATCGAGCTGGTGAGCGCGCTGGCGGCGGCGCTGATTATCTGGCGCGGCGGTGGGTGGGTGCTCGAAGGCAGCCTGACTCTCGGCTCTCTCGTGGCCTTCTTCCAGTACTCACAGCGGTTCTTCCGGCCGATCAGCGACCTCTCGGAGAAGTTCAACGTGCTCCAGGCGGCGATGGCCTCGGCCGAGCGCATCTTCACGCTTCTCGACACCCCGGTCGAGATCGATCCCGGCCGTGGCACGAACCTGGCGCCGCGGCGGACGGCATCCTCGACGATCCGCTTCGAGCACGTGACGTTCGCGTACGTCGACGGCGAGCCGGTGCTGAAGGATCTCTCGTTCGACGTGCGGCCAGGTGAGCGTGTCGCCATCGTGGGCGCCACCGGCTCGGGTAAGACCACGATCATCAACCTGCTCTTACGGTTCTATGACGTGCAGGGCGGGCGCATCACCATCGACGGTATCGACATCCGCGAGATGCCGCTGCCGGAGCTGCGGGCGAGGTTCGGCCTCGTGCTGCAGGATGTGCATCTGTTCTCCGACACGATCGCGGGGAACGTGCGGCTCGGAGAGAGCTCGATCGGGGAGAACGACGTGCAGCGCGCCCTCGAAGCCGTGCATGCGGACCGGTTCGTCGCCAGGCTGCCTCAGGGATCGACGACGCCGGTCGCCGAGCGCGGAGCGACGCTCTCGATGGGGCAGAAGCAGCTCCTGTCGTTTGCGCGCGCCCTTGCGTTCGATCGCGAGATTCTGATCCTCGATGAGGCGACCTCGAGTGTCGATACGGAAACCGAGCTGATGATCCACGACGCGCTCGATGTGGTGATGCGCGGTCGAACGACGATCGCGATTGCGCACCGCCTGTCGACGATTCAGGACATGGATACGATTCTGGTCCTGCACCACGGGGAGCTGCGCGAGAAGGGATCACACGCCGAGCTGCTCGCCCGGAAGGGCATCTATCACCGCCTCTACGAGCTGCAGTTCAAGGCGGGTCGGACAGAGGCGGCGTCCGCCGCGACTCAGAATCCAGCCTTGGCGACCGTTGAGCTGCGGTCGGGCGCGTCGTCCGATTCCACGCTTGCCGACGTGGAGTTGCCCGACGCGGTGCCCGGCTCCTGACGCGCAGTCTGGCGCGTCACTGACGCTTGCGCGCGCTTGGTTTCTTCACGCCGCTTGAAGAGGCGGCTGACGAGCGTGGGTGAGCTCGCTTTGGGGTCCCACCCGAGTCGAAGGACTGTTACCTGGACCGGCTTGCGGCCGAAGCGAAGCGCCTCGTTGCAGCTCCAGATGTAAAGGTCGAGCTCGCGCCCCTGGACCTCCGGTCCGGTATCCAGCACGGTGTAAACGCCGTTGTACTTGGCATCGCCGGTGGCAACGCTGAGCACGCTGCCGACCGGCAGCAGTGCAGGGTCGGCGGCGGCCACACCGGTTCTGACGCGGGCGCCGGAGGCAGTCGTGGTGCCCTTGCAGTAGGCGGTGGCGCTGAATTTCAGCTGCAGGCCCGGGCCAGGTGTGTCGTCGCCGAACATCCACGCGACATCCTGGGAATCGAGGCTCCGCGCTTCGTAAAACAGCACGAAGGCGACGACTGCCACGACGAGCACGACAGCCTTTCGACGATGCGAGCGCGAGCTGATTCGAAACATATGTTCACCGGAAATGCTCGAACCCATCTGGAAGCACGCGTGTGCCCCCCTGCGCAGTGACAAGCAGCTGCGGATCTCTCGTCACCACGCCAATCCTGGTTATCGGCAGATCTCCGATGTGCTGGCGTACCCCTCGCAGCCTTCCCAGATGCGCAGCACGGACGGTGAACAATAGTTCATAGTCGTCACCGCCGCTGAGCGCGGTTTCCAGCGGACTGCCGCCATTCTGCTCGTGCCAGCTCGACACATCTGCGCCAATCGGCAAACTCGATGAATCAAGGAGCATGCCGACACCTGAGCAGGCGGCAATCTGGCGAACCCCATCGGCCAGTCCATCGCTGAGGTCCATGCAGCTCGACGCGACGCGATTGCGGCCGAGCATCACGCCGGCACGTACGCGCGGTTGCGGCCGCAGGTAATGCGCCTCGGCTGGGTCCGGCGTCGCAAATCCTCCGCGCTGCTGCAGACGGCGAAGGCCGATGACGCCGTTTCCGAGCCAGCCGGTGACATACACCCCGTCGCCAGGGCGCGCTCCCTCACGTTTCAGCACCCGCCGCCTGTGCACCGAGCCGATGGCGGTGACGTCGACGATCAGTGGACCAGGCGAGCGCGTAATGTTTCCACCGATGAGAGTGACCCTCTGTGCAGCCGCGAGCCGGAGCAGCCCGTCGAGCAGCGCGTCGAGCTCATCGATAGCGAACACGTCGGGAAGCACGAGCGAGAGGAGAGCCGCGCGTGGTTCGGCTCCCATCGCCGCCAGATCGCTCAGGTTCACCGCCAGCGCCCGATGGCCGATGGCGTCGGACGGCACGAAACGGCGGTCGAAATGGATGCCTTCGACCATGGCATCCGTGGTGAAGACCTCGAGCAGGCCGCGCACCGGCGCGACGACTGCCCCATCGTCGCCAGGTCCCACCACGACCCACGACGGCATCGCGAGTCTGGCGCGGATGCGTTCGACGAGCGCGCGCTCGCCCAGATCAGCGACGGTCGGCTTCTGCACTCGGCTGCTGGTATCTGCCCGGACGGACGTTCGTTCGGCCGGAGAACTCAGGAAGATGAACGGGCGGCCGCGAAGACGCCCCGCTTTGCCGTGTGGGGAGGTCGAATGAACCTGCGATACGCAGGTGGAACCGCTGTTATCGGCCGCGCTTCAGGCTTCCTCAATACAGAGGCATGCACAACGCACGGCCTCGCGATTCGCTTGGTTGTGACGTTGGCTCAGACGAGCCTCCGAAAAACCATCACGGGCAAAGCAGGAGCTGAACGGATCTTAACGTGCGGTCGGGGGTGGGTCAAGGAGCGCCAATGGTCTTCCGGGCGCCCACCTGCGCGATGGCGTCGTCGACGAGACGTTCGAGGCGCATCGCCCGCTCGTTGAGATCGCCGCTCGCCGAGGACGACTGCTGCCTGGCGCGAAAGTACTCGTCGGCGATGTTCAGCGCGACCAGCACCGCCAGACCGAGCGTGTCGCTGGCGGGCGCGGCGACCGAGGCGGCGCGCATCTTCTGATCGACGTAGGCAGCGAGCTCCGCCACGTACCGCTCGTCGAGCGAGCTGCGGATCGGATATCGCTGGCCGGCGATCTCGACCGTCACCACACTACTCATTATCGATGTTTGCGGCACCGCCCTCGAGCCGGCGAGCTCGAGCGCGACGCACCAGCCCGCCGGAGCGAGCCACAGCGCGTATTCACCAGTGACGGCCGACGAACATCGTCATGACGTGTCACAGCGCGTCGAGCTGCTGCAGCATTTCCGACACGCGCGTCCTGATCACGTCACGCTCGTCGCGCAGCGCCAGCAGCTCGCCGCTGGCGGAATCGGCCTCGGCCAGGCGCGCACGCATCGCGTCGACCTCGCGCGTCAGTCTGGCGTTCTCGTCGAGAGCCTTCGCCTGATCGGCGCGAAGCTGTCCCACAATCGATACCAGTCGAGTGATCTTCTCTTCGAGACGATCGATGGGCTCGAGATCCACTGAATGCGCGGCCACCGCCTGTTTTGCCATGTGATTGCGTTCCTCGTGACGAGAAAGGAGTCAGGGTCAGATGGTGCCACGACGGCAGGCCAGTTTCAAGACCAGACGCGGTCGGTTCGCGCGCAGCTGCGCTTGCCGCGCGCTGCCTCAGGCGGACCGCTATCGCTGCGCTGCGTCGTGACGCGATCGCAGCGCGGCCATCACAGACTCCATCGCCTGCTGCACTTCGGCATCGGTGAGTGTTCGGTCGGGTGCCCGGAACACCATGCGGAACGAGAGGCTCACCTTGTCTTCGGGAATACCCTTGCCCTGATAGCGATCGAACTCGTAGACGCGCGTCAGCGCCGGTGGCGCTGCCTCGCGGATGGTGCGGCGCAGCACGCCGGCCGGGAGTGATGCGTCCACGACAATCGAGATGTCGCGCGTCACGGACGGATAGCGCGGCAGCGGCTCTACGCGGAAACCGCTGCGGTTGCTCACGCTGTCGGCCGCGTCGAGGTCGATCTCGGCGAGAAATACGGTGTCGTCCCCCTGGAGTCCGTGCCGTTCCGCGATGCCAGGCAACAGCTGGCCGAGCACGCCGATCCGGGTGTCGTTCACTGCGAGCGATGCGCCGCACCCGGAAACCAGCCAGCCGCGCGCGTCGGACGCTGTGGTCGCCTGGAGCGCCAGCGCTTCGCAAACACGCTCGACCAACCCCTTCATGTCGAAGAAATCGACCTGCCGGCTGGCGCCGCTCCAGTGCTCAGCCGGAGCCGCCCCCGTCCAGGCCATGGCAATCGCGCGACGCTCGCCGCCGCTGCGCGAGAACCGTGCACCGATTTCGAAGAGCCGGACGTCGAGCTGCTCCCGGCGGCGGTTGTGCGCCACGGCGTCAATCAACCCGGGCAGTATCGACGGCCTGAGGACGGCGAAGCTTTCCGACAGCGGGTTCTCGATCGGCACGACGTCGTCGTCAGCGGCGAACGGCGAAGCCGATGCCGACGGGATGAACCCGAATGTCACCGCTTCAGAGAAGCCGGCCCCCGTCATCACGCCGCGAAGCGCCCTGGCCTGTACGATACGCGGATCGATCAGCGGCGCTGCGGCAACGAGCGCCGGAAAGCGTGGTGCGATCCGGTCGAATCCATGGTGGCGCGCCACTTCCTCGATGAGATCGACTTCGCGGACGACGTCGACCCTGCGCGTCGGCACCGTCACGTCCCAGCCGTCGGCGGCGTCGCGCAGCGCGAACCCCAGCCCTTCGAGGATCCGCCGCACCGCGGTGTCGGGCACGTCGACGCCGAGCAGGCCGCTGATCCGCCCGCGCCTCAGGCGCAGGGTGCGCGGCTCGACGCGGGTGGGATAACGGTCCACGACGGTTCCGCGCGCCTGGCCGGCACCGATGTGCTCCAGCAGCGCGCACGCCCGTTCCATTGCCGTGACTGGAAGACGAGGGTCGGCGCCGCGCTCGAAGCGCATACTCGCCTCGGTCTTCAGGCCGAGCCGCTTGCTGGTGCGCCGTACTGACAAGGCATTGAAGCAGGCGCTCTCGAGCACGATGGTCCCGGTCTCTCGGGTGACTTCCGAATCGGCGCCACCCATCACGCCGGCAACGGCCACCGGACGCTCGGCGTCGGCGATCACCAGCATCGCGGGATCGAGCGATCGCTGCTGCCCGTCCAGCGTGCGGATGGTTTCGCCCGAACGCGCTGTCCTCACCCTGATCTGACCGCCGGTGATCCGCGCGAGATCGAACGCATGCATCGGCTGCCCGAGCTCGAGCAGCACATAGTTCGTAACGTCGACGATGTTGCTGATCGGACGGACGCCGGCAGCGCGCAGCCGGCTCTGCAGCCAGGCAGGGGAGTCGCCCACCTTTACGTCGACCACGGCCCCGGCATACCGCGGACAGAGCTCGGCGTTCTCGATTACCACGTCTACGTCGGCCTTCTCGACGGTCTTGAGCGAGACGAGATGGAGGCCGGGCGCCGACAGCGACGCATCAGGTGCCGGCGGCTCCTCGACGGCTGCAGGCGCGGCCGGATCGGCAGGCGATGCGCTGCGGGTGTCGGAGCGGGCCGGTTCGCGAGTGGCTGCAGTGCGGACGGCCGGGCGGCGCACCTGCAGCGAATACGCGGTGGCGACTTCGCGTGCGATGCCTACGATCGAGAGGCAGTCGGGGCGGTTCGCGGTCACCTCGAAATCGATCACCGCGTCGAGCTCGCCGAGCGGCTCGATGCCTTCAACAGCGAACCCGCGCACCGACATCGTCGCGGCGATCTCGTCTGCCGAGCCGGGCACATCGACGAACTCACGAAGCCAGGACAGCGGAACTCTCATGGGACCGGACCGCTCATATCGCCGGAAACTGATTGAGGAAGCGCAGGTCGTTCTCGTAGAAGAGCCTGATGTCGTCGACGCCGTACTTCAGCATCGCGACGCGTTCCATGCCCAGCCCGAACGCGAAGCCGGTTACCTCCTCGGGGTCGTAGCCGACCGCCTCGAAGACGGCCGGGTGGACCATGCCGCTGCCGAGAATCTCCAGCCATCCCGTCTGCTTGCAGGTGCTGCAGCCGGAGCCGCCGCAGCTCCGGCAGCTGATGTCGACCTCTGCGCTCGGTTCCGTATAGGGGAAGAAGCTCGGGCGCAGCCGTACTTTCACGTCGCCGAACAGATCGCGCAGCATCGCCTCGAACGTGCCTTTGAGATCCGCCAGGGTAATCCCTTTGCCGACGACGAGCCCCTCGAACTGCTGAAACATCGGGGTGTGGCTGAGATCGAGGTTGTCGCGGCGATACACGCGGCCGGGGACGATGATGCGGACCGGCGGCCTGAACGTCTTCATGTAGCGAATCTGCATCGCCGACGTGTGCGTGCGAAGCAGGGTCGCCGCACGGACCTGGGCTTCCGGCACCGAGCCGGCGCCGAGCGGCGCCCGGTGCGCGCCCCAGATGCCGCCGATGATAGGTGTGGCCAGGTACAGGGTGTCCTGCATGTCACGCGCCGGATGATCCGGCGGCATGTTGAGCGCCTCGAAATTGTGGAAGTCGTCCTCGACCTCAGGGCCCTCGAGGATCTCGTAGCCCATTCGGGTGAAGATGTCCTCGACCTCCTGGCGAACGCGCATCAGCGGATGGATGCGCCCGAGCGGAAGCGCGCGTCCCGGCAGCGTGACGTCCACGGCGCCGGCGGGTGGGCGCGACGCCTGGAGTGCCTCGCGCTTCGAATCGCGCGACGACTCGATCTCCTGCTTCAGCGCGTTGATCCGGGCGCCCATCGCCGGCCGGGCCTCCGGAGGCAGGCCGCCGAGCGTCTTCATGAGCGCCGTTACAGCGCCCGACTTGCGGCCGAGGAATTCGTCGGCCAGCGTCTTCAACTCCGCCTCGGTGCGGACGGCGGCCAACTGCGCGAGCCAGCGTTCGCGCAATGCGTCGATGTTGGGAGACTCGGCAGAGCCCTCAGGCATGTCGGCCCAGATTGTAGCGGTGAGACGAGCCGCACGACACGGCGAACGCGGAGGCCTCGAGGCTCCGCGTCACGGTGTCGGCATCAGCATCGCGGAACGTCAGGAGGCGTGGGCGTTCGACGGCAGCGCCGCCTTGGCCTGCGCTGCCACCTTGGCAAACGCGTCGGGCTGGGTCGCCGCCAGACTCGCCAGCATCTTGCGATCGAGCGCGCTGCCCGCGGCCTTGAGCCCGCGCATCAGCTGCGAGTAGGTCAACCCATGCTCGCGCGCGCCGGCGTTGATGCGGACGATCCAGAGCCGGCGGAAGTCGCGCTTCTTCTGCTTGCGGCCGACGTACGCGTACTTCAACGCTGTGTCGACCGACTCCTTGGCGGATCGGTACAGCTTGCTCTTCGTCTGATAAAAGCCTTTCGCACGCGACAGCAGCTTCTTGCGCTTGGCGCGGCGAACGGTCCCTCGTTTCACTCTCGGCATTGCGTCCTCGTCGATCGATCTCGCAGAGCGGAAGCTCTGCGCTGCGACGTGTCTGCGCGGAGCTGAAGCTCCGCGCTGCGAGCTGCGAATCCCCGGATCCCGAGCCCCGAGCGCCCGGATCCCGAGTCCGACTCGCGTCTATTTGTACGGCAGCATCCGATTCAGCTTGGGCGCGTCCTGCTCGGCCACTTCGCGCGTGCCGCGCATCTGCCGCTTCGACTTCCTCGTCTTGCTGGTGAGGATGTGGCGCTTGAAGGCGCTGGCCCTCACGATCTTTCCGGTTCCGGTCTTCTTGAAGCGCTTGGCCGCGCCGCGATGGGTCTTCAGCTTGGGCATGAGTTCTACTCGTCTCTCGTCGTCGTCGGCTCGGCCGATTCCTGCGTCCTGGCCTTCGGCACGTTCTTGCGGCCTGAGCGCTGGCTCAGGATCACGTGCATCTGGTTGCCTTCCTGGCGCGGCATCGTCTCGGCGATGGCCTGCTCACCGAGATCGGTGATGAGGCGCTCCAGAATGCGCCGTCCGATCTCCGGGTGCGCCATCTCGCGCCCCCGGAAGAAGATCGTGGCCTTCACCTTGTCGCCGTCAGCGAGAAAGCGCTCGATGTGCTTCTTCTTGAAGTCGTAATCGTGCTCGTCCACCTTCGGCCGGAACTTGATCTCCTTGACCTCGATGACGCGCTGATGCTTCTTGGCCTCACGCGACCGCTTCTGCTCCTGGTACTGATACTTGCCGAAGTCCATGATTCGGCAGACGGGCGGCACCGCCGTCGGGGAGATCTCGACGAGGTCGAGCCCTTTCTGACGGGCGATGGCAAGCGCCTGCGGCGGCGGCATGATCCCGAGCTGTTGTCCGGTATCGTCGATGACGCGGACTTCACGAACACGAATACGTTCGTTGGTACGAACACGGTCGTCACGTCGGGGCGAGCGATCGTATGCGATAGGAATCCTCCAGTAGTTGGGTTCTGGGCTTTGGACTCTTGGCTCTAGGCTTTAGGTTCGAGGCTCTGGCCCAAAGACTCAAGTCTAAAGCCCAACGCCTCAGGGCCAAAGCTGAAAGTCGGCGTCATGCGGCGGGCCGCTCGGGGGCGAGCGCCTTGCGGGCGATCTCGTCCAGCGCCGCTCGCAGGAAGTCGGCCACGCTCCTGGCACCCAGGTCGCCGCCGGTCCGGCTGCGCACGGCGACGCTGCCCTCGGCCGTCTCCCGGTCGCCGATCACCAGCATGTATGGGATTTTCTGGAGCTGAGCCTCGCGGATCTTGAACCCGATCTTCTCGACGCGGTCGTCGAGCTCGACTCGCAACCCGGCGGCGGCGAGCTGCGTCTGAACGGCCACGGCATGGTCCCGGTGCCGGTCGGCAATCGGCAGGATGGCCACCTGGACGGGGGAGAGCCACAGCGGCCAGGCGCCAGCGAAGTGCTCGATCAGCACGCCGATGAACCGCTCGAACGTCCCGATGATGGCGCGGTGGATGACGACCGGGCGGTGTTCGGCGTTGTCGGCGCCGATGTACTTGAGATCGAACCGCTCGGGCATCTGGTAATCGAGCTGGAACGTCGCGCACTGCCACTTCCGGCCGATGGCGTCGGTCACGTCGACGTCGATCTTGGGCCCGTAGAACGCGCCGTCGCCTTCGTCGATCGTGTAGGCATGTCCGGTACGTTCGAGCGCCGCCTTCAGCGACGCCTCGGCGCGATCCCACGTCTCGATGGCGCCGAGAAACTCCGCGGGCCGCGTGGACAGCCGCACAGAATAGGGCAGCCCGAAGTCGCTGTACACCCGCTGCATCAGGCGCAGCAGCTGCTCCACCTCTTCGCCGATCTGCGACTCCATCACGAAGCAGTGCGCGTCGTCCTGACTCAGCTGACGAACGCGCGTCAGCCCGGAAAGGACACCGGAAGCTTCCTTGCGATGGAGCGGCGTCTGCTCGTGCAGGCGGAGCGGCAGATCGCGATAGCTGCGGACCTCGCTGGCGAACACCAGCATGTGTCCCGGGCAGTTCATCGCCTTGATCGCCATCTGTTCGTCGCTGTTCTCGCCCTCGACGAGAAACATGTTCTGCCGGTAGTGCTGCCAGTGACCGGATGTCTCCCACAGCGCCTTGTTGAAGACGAGCGGCGTTTTCACCTCGGTATAGCCCGCCGGAAACAGCAGCTCGCGCATGTAGTCCGCGAGGGTGTTGTAGAGCGTCGTTCCGCGACCGAGCCAGAACGCGGCGCCCGGCGCCCACGGGTGGAACATGAAGAGCTTCTGCTCGCGGCCGATCTTGCGATGGTCGCGCTTCTTCGCTTCTTCGATGCGGCGGAGATGCTCCTGCAGCTCCTTCTCGGTCGTGAACGCAGTTCCGTACACGCGCTGCATCGGCTGATTGCGCGCATCGCCTTTCCAGTAGGCGTTCGACGTGGTCAGCAGCTTGAAGGCCTTGAGCCGCCCCGTCGAGGGCACGTGCGGTCCGACGCAGAAGTCGACGAAGGTGTCGCGATCCTTGATCGTGTAGCACGACACCTCGGTCTGGCCGCCGGCCTTCTCCTCGATGAGCTGCACCTTCAGAGGCTCGCCGCGATCGCCGAAGAACTGCACCGCTTCGGCACGCGGCCACAGCTGCCGCTCGTAGGGGAGATCCTGCTGCGCGAGCTCGCGCATCTTCTTCTCGATCGCTTCGAGATCCTCGGGCACGAACGCACGCGGCACGACGAAGTCGTAGAAGAAGCCTTCGTCGGTCGCCGGACCGATGCCGCACTGCACGGTCGGGAACAGATTGGTGACGGCGGCAGCCAGCAGGTGCGCGGTGCTGTGGCGCAGGAGCGGCAGCGCCTCGGCGCTCTCCGGCGTCACGATGCGGACTGTCGCGTCGTGGTTCAGCGGATACGTCAAATCCACCAGACGGTCGTCGACGACAGCGGCGAGTGCGGCCTTCGCCAGACGCGGCGAGATCGCGGCTGCGACGTCGGACACCGGCGTTCCGGCCGGCACACCCCGACTCGATCCATCGGGCAGCGTGACTGTGACCTGGCTCATTGACGTGGACGTTCCGCGGGATTTACGACTCGCTGGAGGACAGGACGCTCGCTCGAGGCAAACAGCCTTCGCATGGCTTGCCGGGCCGAGGCTCTCGCTTCGGCGTCAGCAAGCGTGAGCGAAGGCTGGTAGGCGCGGGTGGACTCGAACCACTGACCTCCTCCGTGTCAGGGAGGCGCTCTAACCAACTGAGCTACGCGCCTGTCTCTTGCGAAATCTGGCGTAAACCCGAACGCTCAGTATAACAAAGCGTCGGCGAAACAGAAAAAAGCGGGCCCATGCGAGGCCCGCTTCGGGAGAAGTCGCCAACCGAGGAGCGCGGACGTGAAGTGCCGCGGCTGCCTATCGAACAGCGTCCTTGAGCGCCTTGCCGGCGCTGAACCGGACGACCCGGCGCTTCGGGATCTTGATCGCCGCACCCGTCTGCGGATTGCGTGCGGTCCGTGCCTTCCGCTGCGCCGTCTTGAACGTGCCGAATCCGACGAACGTGATCGGGTCGCCCTTCTTCAGCGAACGAGTGATGCCGTCGATCAGCGAATCGACCGCAGCGGCGGCATGCGCTTTCGACGAACCGGTATCCCTGGCGACCTTGGCAATGAGTTCCTGTTTGTTCATTGGTGCTCCTCGGAATGCGCGCACCGCTGGGATGGGCGATCGAGTGCGCGCTTCAGTGCGCGCGTGCGGTTATACGCGAGGGGCCGAGAGGTGTCAAACCGAAATGCAGTTCCAGGTTCCTGGTTCCAGGTTCCGGGTTCGGGGAGTTCAGGTTCAGGAGTTCAGGGTTCAGGAGAACCTCGAACCGAGAACCTCGAACCGAGAACCTTGAACCGAGAACCTTGAACCGAGAACCATGAACCGAGAACCATGAACCGAGAACCATGAACCAGGAACCTAAACGTGACGAACCTGGAACCCGGAACGTGGAACCTGGAACTGTTCTAGGTTAGGCCGCCTTCTTCTGCGTGAAGTACTGCAGCGCCCGATCGAGCGCGGGGTCGCCTGGAGGAGCGGCCGCTCCGAAATCGACCTCGGGCTGTTCGACCTCGACGTCGGGAGCCAGCCCTTTCTCGTGGATGTCGGCCGCCTTGGGCGTGAGATACCGCTGCGACGTCATCAGCATTCCGCTGCCGTCGGGGAGCTTGGCGAGGCGCTGTCGTGCCGCTCGGCCGAGCGTGTGCTCGCCGATGAGGTTTGCGCGGTCGTTGGCGTCGAGCGCCGCGGCAAACACTTCGCCGGGACCCGCTGTACCCTGGTCGACGAGCAGCACCGTCTGCGCGGTGATCATGCCGTCGCCGTTCTGGGCCGATACGGTCTCCTTTCGATCCTTGCTCTGTTTGATGGCGAGCGTGCCGCTCTTCACGAACGGGCGAGCGGCGGCGATGCCGTCGTCGAGGTCGCCGACCGACGCACCGCGTACGTCGATGATGTAGCGGGTGGCGCCGGTCTTGGCGAGCGACTCGACGGCCTGCCGCAGCCGAATCGCCGAATCGGACTTGAATTCAGGAAGACGGATGTAGCCGGTCGACGCGTCGGCCATGCGCGAGGAGATCTCCGGCGCGGCCATGCGCTCCCGCGTCAGGGTGACCTCGTGTGGATCGGCAGCGTTGCCGCGGATGACCAGCAGCTTCACACGCGAACCGGCAGCGCCATGGAGCAGCCGCAGGCCTTCGTACCCGGAAATCTCACGCGTGGCCCGCCCATCAATGGCGCGGATGTAGTCGCCGCTTCGCAGCCCGGCTTTCGCGGCGGGCGAGTTGGGGCGGGCGGAGACGATGCGCAAGTAGTACTGGCGAGTGACGTCCAGGCCGACATCCGCCGGTCCGAGCGGCGCGTTGGACTCGTACGACTTGACGAGATCGGCAGTGAGGTACGCGCTGTCGGGATCGAGCCCGTCAGCCAGACCGCGCATCGCGCCGCGCATCGCCTGACGTACGTCGACTTCTTCTACGTAGTTGTCGACGACCAGCGAGACCACGTCCTGAAAGGTCCGAAGGTACTGGTACGTTTCGTCCTTGGCCATGACATGGCCCAGGTAGCCGCCAATGAGCGCAAAGGCGATGATCGGCGTGGAGATAGCAAGGACGAACAGTCGCGTACGCGATGTCATACGGGAACTCCCTTACCGTGGCCGTGGCTGCAGCCATTGTACGGGATCGACCGAGCGGCCGTCGATTCGCATCTCGAAATAGAGCGCCGGCGGTCCGGCGGGGGAGGGTCCCACCTGTCCGACCTCCGAGCCCGATTCCACGGTCTGGCCCCTGGCCACGCCGATAGCCCCGAGATAGCCATAGAGGGAGTAGTGGCCACCGCCGTGGTCGAGAATGACGAGATTTCCAAAGCCCGTGAAGGGGTCGGCGTGTGCCACGGTGCCGCCATGCACGGCACGAACCGCCACACCGGCCGCCGCTGAGATCTCGATGCCGTTGCGGACAGCCGAGCCGCCCAGCCGGTTCGCCGGCTGGCCGAACCGGGCGGTGAGCCTTCCATCGACCGGCCACTCCAGCGCCCCCCGGAACGGGTCGAGCGGGATGACCGGCGCCGCGGCAGGTTGGTCGCTGCTCCGCGCGGTGAGCGATTGCATCAGGCCATTGCGGGCGATTTCCAGCTCACCGACGTACTGAGCAGTAAGGTCCCGCCGCGCGTCGACCTCGGCAATCCTCTCGGCATGTGCAGCCACGGCGCGCCGGGCGGCGCTGCGCGCCTGTTGCGCCGCGGCCTGACGCTCGCGCAGCGCCGCGGTGCGGGCCTCCAGATCCGCGCGCTGCTTTCGAAGCGCATCGAGCGTCTGCCGGTGGGCTTCGATCCGGCGACGCTGGCGCGCGCTCATGACCGCAAGAATGCGCGAGGCTCGTCCGAACTCGCGCAGGTTGCCGGCGCCGAGCAACAGCGGGAGGTACCCGGCCGCGCCACGTTTGTACAGACCCACGAGCTGCGCTCTCAAGCCGGGGAGCTGGTCGACGCGTTCCCGCTCGAGCGCCGTCAGCCGTTCGGTGGTCGCCGCCAGGTCGTTCGTTGCGCCTGCAACCGCCGCATCCGCCTGCGTGGCTTCCGCGACCCGCAGGTCGCGGGCAATCTCCAGTTTCCTGAGCTCGCCGACGAGCGTGCGTGCGCTGCCCGCCAGGCGGTCGGATTCACGCTGCAGGGCACGTATCCTCGCTTCGACACGGCGGGTCGCCGACGAGCCCGCGGTGTCCTGGGCTCCCGCCGGCGAGACCGCCGCCAGGCAGCCGATTGCACAGGCCACGACCGATAACCGTTTCAGCACGCTCTCCTGCGTATCGGATGAACGGGTAGATGCCTGAAGCCTTGCGCACATCCGTGGCGACCGGCGGCAGATCCGCCCTGAGAGCGATTCTTGCGAGCCGTCAGGGCTGCCACTCGAAGCTCGAGATTGGGAAGTCTCGACGAGGTGCGAGAATTGTCGTGTGGCGCGCAACGTGGGACTCGACGTGGGCGAACGTCGCATCGGCATGGCGGTGAGCGATCTGAGCGGCACCCTGGCGCGACCGCTCGGCGTCGTGAAGATTCCGGCGCTCGACGCGGGCGCCGTTGCGCGCGTGGCCGCCGACCTGTCCCGTCTGGCCGCGGAAGACGACGGCCTCGGTGTTGTGGTGGTGGGACTTCCGCGCCGTCTCGACGGGAGCCCGAACGATATGACCTCGCGCGTGAAAGCCTTCGCGGACGATCTGCGCGCACGCACCGGCCGCACCGTCGTGCTCCAGGACGAACGGCTCACGAGCGTGGAAGCCGAGAGCCGCCTGGCGCTCAAGGAGAAGAGCTGGCGCACCCGGAAGGACAAGCTCGACGCCGCGGCGGCCGCGGTGATCCTGCAGGACTATCTCGACGCGCATTCGAAGGGCGGTGAGGAGGTGGAATGGTAACCGTGCGCAAGCTGGCCCTCCTCGGCATCTTCATCGTCGTCTTCGTGGTGGGCGGCGCGGTGCTGATCGGTACGGTGCTCTGGACGCGCATCACGGAGCCCTATAAGGGATATGCGTCGTCGGAACAGTTCGTCGAGATCCAGCCTGGCAGCTCCGCCGGCGACATCCGGCGCGGCCTGGTATCGGCGGGCATCATTCGCGACGACCTCACCGCCAGGGCAGCGCTCTTCTGGACTCGTCAGGCCAGCCGCCTCAAGGCAGGCGAGTACCACTTCGACCGGCCGATGAGCGCCGTCGACGTCATCGGCAAGATCGGACGGGGTGAGGTCTACACGCGACGCCTCACGTTTCGTGAGGGGTTGACGATCGCCGAAATGGCTGATGTGTACGCCGAAAACGGGTTCGGCGAGTCGGCGGCCTTCGTACGGGCGGCGAGCGATGCGACACTGATCCGCGACCTGGATCCAGACGCGCGCGATCTCGAAGGCTACCTGTTTCCCGAGACTTATACGTTGTCGCGCACGACCTCGGCTTCGGATCTCATTGCAATGATGGTGGCCGGGTTCCGCAAGAACGCGCCGGATGCGAGCAGCCGGGCGGCGGAGCAGGGCTTCACGATGCGGCAGATCGTGACGCTCGCCTCACTCGTGGAGAAGGAGACGGGCCGGGCTGACGAGCGCCCGCTGGTCGCGGCTGTCTACCGCAATCGGCTCAAGATCAAGATGGGCATGCAGGCCGACCCGACCGTTGTCTACGCACTGCAGAAGGCCGGCCGCTACGATGGCAACATCCGGCGCGCCGACCTGAGCTTCGACTCACCGTACAACACCTACCGTTATCCAGGGCTGCCGCCGGGTCCGATCGCAGCGCCAGGAAAAGCGGCGATCGAAGCCGCGCTTGCCCCTGCCGACGTCGGGTTTCTCTACTTCGTCAGCCGCAACGACGGCTCACACGTCTTCGCCGAGACGCTCGCCCAGCACAACGCCAACGTGTACGAGTACCAGGTGGCCTACTTCCGCCGACAAGAGAAGAAGTAGGCCGGCCGGCTCAGTTCCAGGTTCCGGGTTCCAAGTTCCAGGTTCGTACTGGTTCAGGTTCAGGTTCAGGGTTCAGGGTTCAGGGTTCAGGGTTCAGGGTTCAAGGTTCGTGGTCCCACGTTCCGTGTTCTGTACAGGATTCATGGTTCGCGAACCCCGAACCCCGAACCCCGAACCCCGAACCGGAACGTAGAACCCTGAACGCGAACCATGAACCTGAACTCGTACGAACCTTGAACCCGGAACCTGAACTCGTACGAACCTGGAACTCGGAACCTGGAACCCGGAACTCACGCTTCTTTCCCCTCTGCCGATTACCGGTTGAGACCTGTCCCGAGGCGCGGAAGCGCCGAGAGGAAGATATGCGCATCTCAACCTGGATTTTCGTGCTGATGCTCGCCGGCGTGGCTGCGGCCTGCGGCGGGAAGAAGTATGTGACCGTGACCGTTCCCCCGCGGCTGGAGCTCGGGCAGTACGAGCGTGTCGCGCTCACCACGTTCACGGTGCAGAACGCCAAGGGGTCGCTGCACGAGCTCGCCACGAGGCGCTGGGCTGAACGGGTGCTCGCCGTGCAGCGCAACGTGGAGCTGCTCGAGGTCGGGAGCGTCGAACCGGTGCTCCAGCAGGTCGGCGAGACGACCTTCGGCCCTGCGGCCGCCAAATCGTTCGGCGTATCGCACGACGTTCCCGCTGTGTTCGCCGGGCATCTGAAGGTGTCGCCTGTGAAGGCGAGCGGTGGGCTGACGAGCTTGGCCGTGCCGCACTTCGAGACCACCGTCTCGGTGGAGTTGAGTGTCGTTCTCTACTCGACGCGCACGGGCGGCACGCTCTGGCGGGCAGGTTCGGAAGCCAGCGAGCGCGTGGGGCAGGTTGCCGTCGTTGGCGGCGTGCCGTCGTTCTCCGCCAAGGATCCGAACGCGGCGTACGGCCGGCTCGTCGACCGACTCATCGCCGCCGTCTCTCAGGATCTCTACCCCACCTACGAGCGCCACTACCAATAGATCGCCTCGCCGCAGGCGGTTCGATCCACGCGCACAGGCTCGGGGGCTGATACTATCGCCCCCGTCCAGCTGAAGCCGGACACTACATGCCGATCCTGCGGCTTGGTGGAGGCGCAATGTCGTGGATCAACAGGCGGTTGGCGCTGCTCGCCGCCGCGGTCGTGACGGCGGTGGCCTGCAGCAACACCTCTCAGTCCAAACTGACCTATCCGCCGACGTCGAAAGGCGACGTCGTCGACGACTATTTCGGCACCCGGGTCGCCGATCCCTATCGCTGGATGGAGGATCTGGAGTCTGAGGCGGTCGCCGACTGGGTGGCGGCGCAGAATCGCGTCACCTTCGAGTACCTCGACACACTGCCGATGCGCGAGCACTTCCGCAAGCGTATTACCGAGCTCTGGGACTACCCGAAGGTCTCCCTCCCGTCGCGCGAGGGCGGCCGCTACTTCTACGAAAAGAACACCGGCCTGCAGCGCCAGGAAGCGCTGTACGTCCGCACGAGTCTTACCGCCGAACCGTCGCTCGTCATCGACCCGAACGCCCTGTGGCCCGACGGGTCGACGTCGCTGGCCGAGTGGGTGCCGTCGCATGACGGGCGGCTGGTCGCGTACGGAATCTCGGAAGGAGGCGCCGACTGGGAGACGTTCAAGGTGCGCGATGTCGACACCGGGAAGGATCTGTCCGACGAGGTCCGATGGGTGCGCTTCTCGAACACGACCTGGACGCTCGACAACAAAGGCTTCTTCTACTCCCGCTACCCCGAGCCTCCCAAGGGGAAAGTGCTCGAGGCGGCGCTCGCGAACCACGCGCTCTACTATCACCGCATCGGGACACCACAGTCCGAGGATCGGCTGATCTACGCACGCAAGGATCTGCCGACGTGGTTCGTCAGCGGAATGGCGACCGAAGACGGGCGATATCTGTTGATCCTCCTCAACAAGGGATCCGACAACAACAACCGTCTCTACTACGCGGACCTGCGCGACCCGAAGCGTCCGGCGATCGACGCGCCGATCAAACCGCTCTTCGAGGACGACGATGCGGAGTTGTCGCCCTTTGGCAACGACGGCAGCGTGCTCTACCTGAGGACCGATCGCGGTGCGCCAAATCGGAAGGTGGTGGCGGTCGACGTGAAGAAGCCCTCGCCGTCCGACTGGAAGACCATCGTGCCGGAAGGGAAGCAGGCGATCGAGCTGGCCCGGTTCATCGGCAAGCGCGTCGTGGTGCAGTACCTCGTCGACGTCCAGAGCCGGATCGCCGTCTACGGGCTCGACGGCTCGCCGGTCGGCGACGTGCCGCTGCCGGGCACGGGGACGGTCTCGAACCTCGGCGGGCGTGAAGACGCACCGGAGATCTTCTACTCGTTCACGTCGCCGCTCTTTCCGACGACGGTCTTCGTCCACGATCCCCGCTCGAATCAACGCACACCGTTCGAGGCTGCCAAGCCGCCAATCGATGCGTCGCAGTACGAGACGAAGGCGCTCTTCGCGACGTCGAAAGACGGAACGCGCGTGCCGTTCTTCCTTTCCTGGCGCAAGGGGATGCCGCTCGACGGCAGCCACCCGACGATGATCTACGGCTACGGCGGATTCTCGATCAGCATGCTGCCGACGTATCGCTCGGACGTGCCCGCGTGGCTCGAGGCCGGCGGCATCTGGGTCACCGCGAACATGCGCGGCGGCGCAGAGTACGGCGAGGCCTGGCACAAGGCCGGGTATCTCGGCAACAAGCAGAACGTGTTCGACGACTTCATCGCCGTCGCCGAACACCTGATCAAGGAGAAGTACACGTCACCGAAGAAGCTCGGCATCATGGGTGGCTCGAACGGCGGCCTGCTCGTCGGCGCCGTCGAGCAGCAGAGGCCCGAGCTGTATGCGGTGGCGCTCCCGGCGGTCGGAGTCATGGACATGCTGCGCTACGACAAGTTCACCGGCGGCAAGGCATGGGCGACTGAGTACGGGTCGTCGTCGAACGCGGCCGACTTCGCGTACTTGATCAAGTACTCGCCGCTTCAGAACGCCAGGCCGGCCTGCTATCCCGCGACGCTCGTCACGACGGCCGATCACGACGACCGGGTGGTGCCGAGCCATTCGTTCAAGTTCACGGCCGCGATGCAGGAGGCGCAGACGTGCGCCAATCCGGTGCTGATTCGCGTCGAGACGAAGGCGTCGCATGGCTACCGCCCGACGGACAAGCGCATCGCGGAGCTCGCCGACCAGTGGGCCTTTGCGGCGGCCGCCATGGGGATGAAGGCGTCGAAATAGAAGCAAGGCGCCAACAGCATGAACGCGACCAGGCTGCTCCTCGTATCGGCTGCGGTCCTCGGCCTGCCCGTGCTGGTGCCCGGTCAGCAACGGGCGCCGGCCGGTGCGCTGGGCGAACCGCTGGTCGTCATCCGCGGGCACGTCGTCGACGACGATTCGGGTGCGCCGCTCGCGCGAGCCCGTGTTTCGACGCAGGTTCCAGGCGTCGCGACCGAGCTGAACTTTGCCGACGAGCGTGGCCTCTTCGAAGTGAGAGTGCCGGCGGGTTCCGGTCCCACACTCCGCGTCTCCAAGGCCGGCTTCGTGCCGGTGACCGTGCCAGCCGCGGCTCCGCGACCCGGCCGCGGTCAGGAGCCGCGTCTCGAAATCAGAATGTCCAGGGAAGGCGTGATCGCGGGGCGTGTGCTCGACGCCCTTGGGCAGCCGCTGGTGAATGCTCGTGTGCGTGCCCGGCGCACCGACGTGGCGACGGAGCGAGACACGGCGGTCCTGGCGTCCGCACTGTCGACGACCACAGATGATCAGGGCGAATATCGTCTGAGCGGTCTGGCAGCAGGGCACTACAGCGTCAGTCTCTTCAGTACTGAAACTTCGCTGGAAATGCAGAACGGACTGGCGGCCGGTCGCAGCGCGTTGACGGAGTCGCTGCTGCCTCAAGGCTCCGGAAAAGTGTCTCCAGAGCAACTGGCCGAGATGAATCGGCTCCTCAAGGAGCGGGCTGAAGCCAGAATCCGACAGCTCGAGACCCCGCTCGCCCCCGGCGAGGTCGCCGTGGATGTCGCCAGCGCCAAGGAGGTCTGGCTCTTTCACGATCAAATCGAGAGGCGGGGCGGCCCGGCCGCGAACGTTCTTCCTTCCAACGCCGCTCAGTCGGCGACCGCGCCGGGCCTCGGCATCCGCCCCGACCCCGGCGTCGTCAGTGGGCAAGTCGTCGGCGATGCGGGCGGGCCGATGGAAGGGATGAGCGTCGAGCTCCGGCGAAGCGGATACCTGGCCAGCGGGCGCATGCTGGAGCCAGCCGTCGCTGCGCGGGTGACAGATGACCGCGGGCAGTTCCGTCTGCACGGAGTGGCGCCGGGTTCATACTTTCTGGCTGTCTACGCTGCAGCGGAAGAACCGGCGAGAGCTGCTTACGCTCCGCGCTTTCATCCCGACCGGTCGACGATCTCCGAAGCACTCCCGATTGTCGTCGAGCCCGGTCGCGAGCTGTCAGGGCTCAGCATCACGTTCTCCCCTGTCCGGTCGATGCCGCTGCGCGGCATGGTATTCGACGCTGCGGGACAACCGCGCGTGACCGGCGTGGTCAGCCTTGCCGCGAACACTCCGTCCGGCGCCGTTGCGCTGCAGGTCGAAACGCGAATCGGCCCGGATGGAAGCTTCGAGATCCCGTCCGTTGCCCCGGGCGAGTACATCCTGCAGGCCGTTGGAAAGGGTTCTTCCGGCGTCAGGGAGATGGGCGTCGCTCCCGTGAGCGTCACCACGGGCGACTCGGCTCCCGTGGTGATCACGACGTTGCGAGGCAGCCGCTTTGCCGGGCGAGTCGTCTTCGAGGGCGGTGCTCCGAAGCCGCTCACCGCCGGATTCGGGGTCATGGTGGTGCCGTCGGATCCGGCCTATGCGGCGATGCTCAGCACATACGAGGGCGGCTTTGTCGGCGCCGACGGGACGTTCGCTCTCACCGGGCTCGTTGGTCCAGGCCGGCTCGCGCTTGCCTCGGTCCGCGAAGGCTGGTGGATCAAGTCGGTGCTGGTCGGCGGCGAGGAGATGGCCGACACACCCGTCTTGTTCGGGCGGCAGGATCGAGACGACGTGAATGTGGTGCTCTCGTCCGCCGGCGGCCGGATAGAAGGAAATGTCGTCGATGTCGCGAAGCTGGGCATGGCCATCTCCGTCGCAGTGTTCCCCGTAGACCGCAGCCGATGGTTCTACCGTTCGCGGTTTCTCAGGCTTCCGCGCCTGTCGCCAGGGGGACAATTTTCCATGTCGCTTCCGCCAGCGGATTACTGGGTGGCCGCGGTCGGGACCTCGGTCGAAGAGTCAGCCTATGGCTCCTGGCAGAACGACGAGTTTCTCAGCGCTTTGATTCCCTCTGCACAACGAGTGACGCTCGAAGAGGGGCAGCGTGCGGTCATGACGCTGACGCCGGTTCGCGCGCCGAACTGAGCTCCTTGCCCCGCCCGTCGGCCCTGTGCGGCGCGTGATACGATTCGCCGCAGTTCTTCCACATCCGGAGGCGACCATGACGTTCCGCCACCTTGCGGCCGCGAGCGCCGCCGCTGTTTTCGCGTTCGTCTGCATCGAGACGGGGCGCGCGCAGCAACCACCCGCCGCTGCCGCTCAGACCGCAACTCCGGCGCCCGCGATGCTCGACGTTCAGGGCGGCCAGCTACGTGTCACCACGGTGGCCACCGGGCTCGTGCACCCGTGGAGCATCGCCTTCCTGCCGGATGGGCGAACGATGCTCGTGACCGAACAGCCCGGTCGATTGCGCGTCATTCGTGACGGTGTGCTGGATCCAACACCCGTCTATACGGCGCCGGCGCCTCCGCCACAGGGTCCCGGTGCCCAGGCTGGTCCGGCGGCTCAAGGGGCTCGCGGTGGCCAGGCGGCCAGTCAGACGGCACCACCGGCTGCTCCGGCCGCGCAGGCCGGACGCGGCGCGCAGGCCCCGGCGGCAAATCCACCTGCCAATCAGGCGGCACAAGGCGGCCGCGCCGGCCGCGGCGGCGGTGGACAGGGTGGACAGGGTGGAGGCGACCGGCTTCACTTCGTCACGCTCCACCCGAAGTTTGCGCAGAACCAGCTGGTCTACTTCTCCTATCCAAAGCAGGGGGAGAAGGGCGTGACGCTCGCGGTCGCAAGTGGTCGCTTCGACGGGTCGAAGCTCGTCGACGTGAGGGACGTGTTCGTGGCCGACGCCTGGGAGACCGGCGGCAATCTTGCCGGCCGCGTCGTGTTCGGTCCCGACGGGAACCTGTACGTGACCGTCGGCGACCGCGATCGCATCTGCTGCAACGGGACCGACGACAACAGCCTTCGCATGAAGGCGCAGGCGCTCGACAACCACGCCGGCAAGACGCTGCGCATCCGCGACGACGGCAGCGTGCCGCCCGACAACCCGTTCGTCGGACGCGCCGGTGCGAAGCCCGAGATCTACACGTATGGCCATCGCAACGGCTACGGGCTGGCCTTCCATCCGGAGACCGGCGAGCTGTGGCAGGCGGAGATCGGTCCGATGGGCGGCGACGAGGTCAACATCCTGCTCCCTGGTCACAACTACGGGTGGCCGCTCGTCTCGATGGGGCGCAACTACACCGGGACGCTCGTCTCGGATCGGCCATGGTGGCGCGAGGGCATGGACAACCCGCGCATGTTCTGGGTGCCATCGATCAGCCCGTCGAGCCTGATCTTCTACACGGGCGACAAGTTTCCACAGTGGAAGAACAACATGATGGTGGGGGCGCTGAACGGGCTGAGCCTGCAGCGCATCGCCTTCGGCCAGCCCTCGCAGGCCGAGCGGCGTGAGCCGCTCCTCAGACAGCTCAACATCCGCATTCGCGACGTGCAGCAGAGCCCCGACGGCTACCTCTACGTCGCGACGGAGCTCGGGTCGGGCGGCAACACGCCCGATGGTACGGTGCTCAAGCTCGAGCTGGTCCCCGGGGCGCCGGGCGGCCGCGGTGGCGCGGGCGGTGGAGGACGCGGCCGCGGCCAGAATCAGTGATCGCGGCGCGTTACCGCTGGCCCCACTTCAGCTTCTCGCGGAGCAGCTCGAAATAATTCCGGGCAGGCGCCTTCACCAGACGAAGGCGCCGCTCGGACTGCCGCACTCGTACGTGATCGCCCTTCTGCAGCGGATAGCCTGACTGTCCGTCATAGGTCACGTAGATCTCGTCGTCGTTGCCATCCGTGTGCGGACGGACCTCGATCACTTCGCTCCCCGGAATCACGATCGGTCGGTTGGTGAGCATGTGCGGCGCGATCGGCGTCAGGACGATCGCGTCGACGGCCGGATGCACGATCGGGCCGCCGGCCGCCAGGTTGTAGGCCGTCGAGCCGGTTGCGCTCGCCACGATCAGGCCATCGGCCTTCACACGGGTCACCGTTCCGCTGCTGACCGAGACCACCAGCTCGATGATGCGTGAGAGTGCCGCTTTCGTGAACACCACGTCGTTCAGGACGATGCGCGAGTCGAATCGCTCGCCCGCGCGGTAGGCCTCGGCGGCGAGCATCACGCGCTCGTCGAACGTTGCGGTCCCATTGACGGCCGCGTCGAGCGTGCCGTAGACCTCGTCGATGCGCGTCTCGGTCAGAAATCCCAGGCTTCCGAAGTTGACGCCGAGTATCGGGATGTCGCGGCCGGCCCGCGCGATCCGCGTCGCCATGGCCAGCAGCGTGCCGTCGCCGCCGAGAACGATGACCAGATCAACGGCGAGCGGCATCTCGTCGCGCGTGTGCGTCGCCGAGCGAAACGCCGGCGGTGCGAGGGCCGCCGTCTCCGTCTCATACGAGACTTGGATTCCGTGCTCGTTGAGCCAGGTGGTGAGCCGTTCCAGGTGCTCCGCCGCGTGAAGTCCGTGCTTCGCGACGATGCCGACGCGTCTGATGGAAGAGGACGTCATGATGGGCGGAGGTGGAGAAGGAACTCGACGTTGCCCTTTTGACCAGTGATGGGCGAGGTCGTCGATCCCGCTCGCGTCAATCCTACCTCGGCGGCTGCCGCCGCCACTTCGTCGACCACCCGGGCCTGAATCGCAGGATCGCGAATGATGCCCTTCCGGACTTCGGCGCGTCCGGCTTCGAACTGCGGTTTGACCAGCGCGACGACGTCGGCCGCCGGAGCGAGAAGAGCGGGAACGGCCGGCAGAATCTGGCGCAGCGAGATGAACGAGACGTCGATGGTCACGATGTCCATCGGACCCGGCAGATCGGCTGGCGTCAGGCGGCGGGCGTTGAAACGCTCGATGACCAGCACGCGCGGGTCGGACCGCAGCCGCCAGTCGATCTGGCCGTGGCCCACGTCGAGCGCGACGACGCGCGCGGCGCCGCGTTTCAGCAGCACGTCGGTGAAGCCGCCGGTCGACGCGCCGATGTCGAGTGCAGTGCGCCCGTCAACGGCGATCCCGAACTGGTCCAGCGCGTGAGCGAGTTTGAGTCCACCGCGTCCGACGTAAGGATGGTCCTCTTCACGCAGCTCGATACGCGCGCTCTCGTCGACAGCCGTGCCAGACTTGGTGACCGGACGCCCGTCGACGAGCACCTGACCGGCCAGGATCAGCGCGCGGGCCCGTTCGCGAGAAGCGGCCAGGCCGCGGTCGACGACAAGATGGTCGAGACGGACGCGAGTCAAATGCCGAATCCCGAGCCCCGAATCCCGAGCCCCGAATCCCGAGCCCCGAATCCCGAGCCCTGAATCCCGAGCCCCGAATCCCGAGCCCCGGATCCCGAGCCCCCGGATCCCGAGCCCCGAATCCCGAGCCCCGAGCCCCGGATCCCGAGCCCCAGATCCCGAACTCAATTGGTTCGATCCACTATCCACCGCCCGATTCGCAGCAGCCGCGCGTCGGCGAGATCGGCCGCGCTGAGCGTCGATTCCGCCCTTTCCAGACATTCGGCGGCCATGCTGCGTGACCGCTCGAGACCATAGAGCATCGGGAACGTCGGCTTGCCGGCTGCGGCGTCCTTGCCGGCGGTCTTGCCGAGGTCGGCCGATCCACCCTCGACGTCGAGGATGTCGTCCACGATCTGGAAGGCCAGGCCGAACTCCGCAGCCGCTGAATCGACGGCGGTAACCTGCGCGTCGGTGCCGCCGCCCATGATCGCTCCGGCCGTTGCGGCAGCTCTGATGAGCGCCCCGGTCTTCCTGGCGTGCATGTCCCTCACGCCATCGCCATCGAGCGGTGGCTCTGACCGGCCGGATGGAGAGAGCGTCACGGACGAGAGATCGATCGCCTGTCCGCCGACCATGCCCACGGGTCCGGCGGCGAGCGCGATCCGCTCGATGACTCGCATCTTGCGGGAGAGGAGCTCCAGGTCGGTCGTTCGTGGCTCACGGGCGAGCAGGTGAAACGCCTCCGTGAGCAGGCCGTCGCCGGCCAGGATCGCCATGCCCTCACCGGCGACGACGTGAAGGGTTGGCTGTCCGCGGCGAAGCGTATCGTCATCCATCGCAGGAAGATCGTCGTGGACCAGGGAGTAGGTATGAATGAGCTCGATCGCGCAGGCTGCCGGAAGTGCGAGCTGTCCGCGGACGCCGACCGCATCGGCCGCCGCCAGGCAGAGGAGCGGGCGCAGTCGCTTGCCCCCAGACATGACGCTGTAACGCATCGCGTCGGCGAGCGGGCGCGGACAGTCGGCCAGCGGCAGCAGCTCTGTCAGCGCTCGATCGACGTCGGCCTTCCTGGCCCGCAGGTAGCCGTCGACATCCATCAGCGCATCGCCCTGCCCGGCGCGGTCCACCGCTGCGGCTCGGCGGCCTTCCTCACTGCCCCGAGCGATCGTCATCGTCGGCCAGCGATGCCGGCGCAGGCCTGGTCTGGCCCCGTTCGTTGAGAATCTCGATCCGGCGCTCCGCCTCCTCGAGCCGCGCATGACAGAAACGCGACAGATGCACGCCGCGCTCGTACAGCTGGAGCGAGCTCTCGAGCGGCAGATCGCCCTCTTCGAGCTTCTTGACGATGGTGTCGAGCTCCGCGATGGCAGCCTCGAAATCCTTGATGGAGGAGGGGTCCATGGGCACCATTACGGGAATTTACGAATTGACGGATTTACGGATTTGAATCGACGTCCCCTTCTCATTTAACCTCGCAGTTCAGTTCACCGCGCTCGAGCGTGACCTTCACCCTGTCGCCTCCGGCGACGGTGCCTGCGTCACGGATGATGCGAGAGCCGTCAGCCGTCCAGCATACGGCGTATCCGCGGCCGAGCACTGCGAGCGGGCTCAGGCTGTCCAGCCGTGCCGCCGCCGTGCGCAGCCGGGCGTCGAGGGCGTGGCGCGTCCGCCCGATCGCCGCTCTCAGGTGTCCCTCGTCTTCGACGAGCCGGGTCCGTGCCGCGGCCAGCCGGCGGCGCGGGTCGAACGACTCGAGCGTGAGTCGGAGCGTCTGGGTGGTACGCTCGCGCCGCGCGATGGCGCTTCGGATGGCGCGCCGGAGTCCGTGCGCGAGCTCGTCCACGTGACGGCCACGCATCGCGAGCCTGGCGCGTGCGCCGCCGTATCCGGGCCTCGCCTCGAGTGTGCGCAGGCGTGACTCGGCTCGGTGCACGCGCGCGGCCATCGCCGACCGCAGGCGGTGCGTCAGCCGATCCAGGTGCGCCCGGAAGTCGTCTCTTCGCGACACGACCATCTCGGCCGCCGCCGAGGGTGTCGGTGCGCGGACGTCGGCGACGAAATCGGCAATGGTGACGTCGATCTCGTGCCCCACCGCTGCGATCGTCGGGACAGGACAGCCGGCGATCGCGCGTGCGACGACTTCCTCGTTGAACGTCCACAGGTCTTCCAGTGAGCCGCCGCCGCGGCCGACGATGACCACATCGACGCCGGCCACTTTGCCGATAGCCGCGAGAGCGCGGGCAACCTCGAGCCCCGCGCCTTCGCCCTGCACGCGGGCAGGCCGGATGACAATGTGCGCGTTGGCGTAGCGGCGGCGGAGAACCTTGATGATGTCGCGAATGGCAGCGCCGTCGAGCGAGGTGACGATGCCGATCTTCCGCGGCAACGATGGAAGCGTTCGTTTCCTCCGCGGGTCGAAGAGGCCCTCGGCCGCCAGCCGCTTCTTCAGCTGCTCGAACGCGAGCTGGCGGGCGCCGAGACCTTCCGGCTCCAGATGTTCGCACAGGATCTGGTATTCGCCCTTCGGGTCGTAGACGCTCACCCTCCCGCGCGCGACGACGCGCAGGCCGTCGTGCGGTTTGAAGCGCAGGCGGCTCATGGCCATCCTGAACATCGCCCCGCGAATCTGCGCGCTGCTGTCCTTGAGCGTGAAGTACATGTGCCCGGTGTTCCAGATGCGGCAGTTGGAGAGCTCGCCTTCGACCCACACCTCGAAGAACCGCTCCTCCAGGAGAGTGCGGATCTGCGTAGTGAGCTCGGTGACGGTCAGCACCCGTCGCGCCGGCGGCGGAGGGCTCTCGGGTTCCGGCTCGGGCTCCGGTTCCGGCTCCTCGAACGGCAGATCGAAGAAACGGCTCATGAGGACGGGTTCGCTATCTCGAAGACTCCTGCAGAACGCCGCCCGACCCCGCTGACGATCCAGTGGAGGGGAGCGACAGCAGGTCGCGCTCGGAATAGCTGATACGGGTGACGGCGATGGCGCGGCCCGTGCGCTCGTCGGCCTCGACGATCACGCCGTTCAGCCGCGGATTGCCGCTGGCCGGCTCGAACTTCGAGGGCATGCCCGTCAGGAAGCGTGTCATCGCCGATTCGCGCTCCATGCCGATGATCGAATCGTGCGGGCCGGTCATGCCGGCATCCGTGAGGTAGGCCGTGCCGTTCGGCAGAATGCGCTCGTCGGCAGTCTGCACGTGGGTGTGGGTGCCCACCACCAGGGTCGCCTTGCCGTCGAGGTGCCAGCCCATCGCGATCTTCTCGCTCGTCGCTTCGGCGTGGAAGTCGACGATGATGACGCGCGTGCGATGCCTGATGGCCTCGATCTCGCGGAGCACGACGACGAAGGGGTCGTCGATGCTCTGCATGAAGACGCGTCCCATCGCGTTGACTACGCCGACCGCGCGGCCATCTCCCGTCTGCGCCACGTAAGAGCCGCGGCCCGGGACGCCGGCAGGGTAGTTGGCCGGACGAAGAAGGCGCGGTTCGGTCTGGATGTAGGGGATGGCTTCCTTCTTGTCCCAGATGTGGTTCCCCGAGGTCATCACGTCGACGCCCCAGTCGAGGAGCGCGTCGCCGATGTCCTTCGTGATGCCGAACCCTGCGGCAACGTTCTCGGCATTGGCCACGACCAGATCGATCGAGTGGTGATCGACGAGGGCGCGCAGGCTCTTGCGAACCAGCTCGCGCCCCGGCTTGCCGACGATGTCGCCGATGAACAGGACCTTCATGCGGGACGCGCGCTCGCGGCTGTCACTGTGATCCGATGCGCGCGGCCGCGCCGCTCGGGGAGCTTCGGCAGCACCACGACGAGCTCGCCGTTCTCGACCGTCGCGCGCGCCTGTGCGACGTCGAACGCGCCGGTGACCCGGACGGCGCGCGCAAACCTTCCGAACTCACGCTCGACGAGGTGATACGTCTGCTCCTCGGTCGGCGGCGTCGGCGTCTTGATGCCGACCACGAGCAGAACGCCGGCCCGGAAGAGCACCCGCATCGCCTCAGCCGGGACGCCGGCAATGTCGACGACGACCTCGACGGCCTGGTCGGTTTCGCGGACGTCGAGCGTGGGATGGTATTGACCGTTGGCGCGCGATTGCCGCTGCAGCGCCGACGCGAGATCGGCAAACAGCTCACGGATGTCGTCGGCGAGCTCCTGCGGCTCGCTCGACGGGACGAAAAAGGAGGTCACGGCCCTAATCATGGAAGGTCGAGGGGGAAAAGGTCAAAGGGTGGCGTCCCCGGCCAGCAGCGAATCGAGGGCGGCCAGCGTGCGATCGGTCTGCATGGCCTGACACACGTCGCCGAGCAGCGCGGCGCCAAGGACGCCGTGATCGCTGATGACGGCGCTGATCAGGTCGAGCGGCACCCTCTCGAAGTACGGATTGCGCACCGCTGTTCCCGACGGGGCGGCGTCCCAGATGTCTTCGGGCGGCCCCTCACGGACGGACAGGTGCGGCCACACGGCCGGCATCGCGAACTTGTCGCGCGTCGCGATGACGTACACCGGCACGCCTTTCATCGCCGCGGCGGCCCCGATCATCAGCGTCCCGATCTTGTTGATGAGTGCGTCCGGACCAACGGCATCCGCGCCGACGAGCACGGCATCGGCCCCCTCCAGCCCGAGCGCAAGCGCTGCGTCCGCGTAATGAACGACGGGGATGCCCAGCGCCGCGAGGTGAGTCGTCAATTGGCGTCCCTCGAGGGCGGGGCGGCTTTCGCTGCAGGTCACGCTGACCGGCCGCGTCTGCGCCAGCGTCTCGATGACGCGAACAACAGACCCGCTGGCCGAGAGGGTGAGGATCTGAAGCGGCCGGACGCCAGAGTCGGCAAAGAGCGCGGTGGCGAATCGGGTCACCGAGGCGGGTGCCCGCCGGACCCGGTCCGCGTACGCGGCGAACGCCTCTGCATTGCCGTTGGCTGCCACGGCGTGAATGGCGGCGTTCCACACCGGCGCCATCGACGGCTGCGCCCGGCAGAGTGCGAGCGCGGCTTCGTCGACCTGTCGCAGCTGAAACGACCGGGCGAGGATGGCCACCGCCTGCCCGGCAACCTCGGCCGCTCCTGACAGCCGATCGTGACGGACGGCCTCGATTGCGGTCGCGAGCTCACGCTCGAGGTGTACCACAAGGTGCGATTTATCACAGATTTGCACGGATGGCGTTAGGCTAGAAGAGCTGAGGTCATGATATGAGTTTAACTAACTCAAATAAGATGCTTGACACACACTAATATCGTGTTACTCTATTGCCCGGGAGCGTGAAGCAGACATGAGCAAAGTAATTGGAATCGACCTCGGCACCACCAACTCGGTTGTTGCCGTCATGGAAGGCGGGGAGCCGGCGGTCATCGTCAACCAGGAAGGCGCGCGTACGACCCCTTCGGTGGTGGGATTCACCAAGGAGGGCGAGCGCCTCGTCGGGCAGGTGGCGAAGCGTCAGGCCGTCACGAATCCGGAGAACACGGTCTTCTCGATCAAGCGCTTCATGGGACGCAAGTACAGCGAGGTCTCACAGGAAGCTGCGCGCGTGCCGTACTCGGTGGTCAAGACCGCCAATGGCGACGCCTGGGTCGAGGTCCGTGGCAAGAAGCATTCGCCGCCCGAGATCTCGGCGATGGTGCTGCAGAAGCTGAAGGCGGCCGCTGAGGATTACCTCGGCGAGAAGGTGACCGATGCCGTGATCACCGTGCCCGCGTACTTCAACGACGCGCAGCGTCAGGCCACCAAGGACGCCGGCAAGATCGCCGGCCTCAACGTGGTGCGCATCGTCAACGAGCCGACCGCTGCGGCGCTGGCCTACGGCCTCGACAAGAAGAAGGACGAGACGATCGCCGTCTACGACTTCGGTGGCGGCACCTTCGACATCTCGATCCTCGAGGTGGGCGAGGGGGTCGTCGAGGTGAAGGCGACCAACGGCGACACGCATCTCGGCGGCGACGATCTCGACCAGCGCGTGATCGAGTGGATCGTCGCGGAGTTCAAGAAGACAGACGGCGTCGATCTCGGCAAAGACCGCATGGCGTTGCAGCGTCTGAAGGAAGCCGCTGAGAAGGCGAAGATCGAGCTGTCGACGGTGCTCGAGACCGACATCAACCTGCCGTTCATCACGGCAGATCAGAACGGTCCGAAGCACCTGCAGCTGAAGCTGTCGCGCGCCAGGTTCGAACAGCTCGTCGACGACCTGCTCCAGCGCTCGATGGCGCCGGTGAAGCAGGCGCTGGCGGATGCCGGCGTCAAGCCGGCCGACATCGACGAGGTGGTGCTCGTCGGCGGCTCGACGCGCGTGCCGAAGATCCAGCAGATGGTGAAGGAGCTGTTCGGCAAGGAGCCGCACAAGGGCGTCAACCCTGATGAAGTCGTCGCCGTCGGTGCGGCGATACAGGGCGGCGTGCTGAAGGGCGAGGTCAAGGATGTCCTGCTGCTCGACGTGACGCCGCTGTCGCTCGGTATCGAGACGCTCGGCGGCGTGATGACCACGCTGATCCCGCGGAACACGACGATTCCGACGCGGAAGAGCGAGATCTTCTCGACGGCGACCGACAACCAGACCAGCGTCGAAGTGCACGTGCTGCAGGGCGAGCGCCCGATGGCGCGCGACAACCGCACGCTCGGGCGGTTCCAGCTGGTAGGGCTGCCACCGGCGCCGCGCGGCGTGCCGCAGATCGAGGTGGCCTTCGACATCGACGCCAACGGCATCGTCAACGTCACGGCGAAGGATGTGGCCACCGGCAAGGAGCAGAAGATCACCATCAGCAGCTCTTCCGGCCTGAGCAAGGAAGAGGTGAACCGGATGGTGACGGATGCCGAAGCCCACGCGGCCGAGGACAAGGGGCGGCGAGAGGTCATCGACGCGCGCAACCAGGCGGATTCGCTCGCGTATGCCACCGAGAAGACGGTGAACGAGCACCGGGACCGTCTGCCGGCCGATGACGTCGCTCGAATCGAGGCGGCGATCGCAGCGGCTCGCGAGGCCGCAAAGGGCGACGACCTGGCTGCGATTCGCCGGGCCACCGACGATCTGCAGCAGCGATCGCACGCGCTGTCGGAGCAGCTGTACCGCCAGTCGCAGAACGACCAGCGGTCGCAGGCCGCCGGCCGTCCCGATGATGTGAAGGATGGCGAAGTCGTAGACGCCTAAGCATTCGTTGTGGCCGGGCGCTCGCAGAGCGCCCGGCCCGTGAGACAGAGCCCGGAGTCTGAAGCCCGGAGCCTGGAGACTAAAGGAGAAAAGAATGGCCATTGCCCGTTTCGACCCGTTCCGCGAGTTTGCGACCCTGCAGGACCGGATGAACCGTCTGTTCGGCGACGTGTACGTGCGCGACGAGCAGCTGAGCGCGTCCGGCGCGTGGGTCCCCCCTGTCGACATCTTCGAGACCGAGGGACACGACCTCGTGATCAAGGCGGAGCTTCCCGATCTCACGCGAGAGGATATCGACGTGACGGTGGAGCACAACACGCTCACCCTGCGAGGGACAAAGAAGCCGCCGGTCGATGTGAAGGACGAGCAGTACCGGCGCAGTGAACGCCGCTATGGCACGTTCAGCCGTTCGTTCACGCTGCCGACCACCGTCGATGCGTCAAAGGTGGCGGCCGAATATCGCAACGGCGTGCTCACCGTGAAGCTGCCGTTCCGCGAAGAGGCGAAGCCGCGCACCATCAACGTCGAAGTGGCCGCCTGAGCCCCCGTTCCTGAAAGGCCGTCGCAGCGCGAGCTGCGGCGGTCCGCCTCCGCCGCTCTGCGGCTACGGCGGGACAAGCGCTCGCATCCGCCTACGCCGCTTCGCGGCTACGGCGGACAAGCCCTCGCATTCGCCTCCGCCGCTCTGCGGCTGCGGCGGGACAAGCCCTCGCACCTGGCACCTTCGCACCTGGCACCTCGCACCTTCGCACCTGGCACCTCGCACCTTCGCACCCCCGCACCTTCGCACCCCCGCACCTTCGCACCGTACGTGTGTTAGTCTGAAGCCCTCATGGTCGATACTAACGACGCATCGGATGCCCCGGTCGAGGAGACCCCGGCCCCGCGCCCCAAGGCGCCGCCAATCGAGAGCCGGTTTCTCTTCGTCGATGTGGCCGCCATGCGGGCCAAGCAGCTGCGTCGCGGTGCTCTTCCGCGTCTGGATGACGACGATGTGCCATCCGATGCGCATCGGGTGCAGCCGCACAAGGCCGAGCGCGTAGCGATGGAGGAGGTTCGTCGAGGGCTCGTGCTCTACGACGTGCCGCCGTCAGTCAAGCCTGGCCCCGCGTAGAGGCGGGCGACCACCGACGCCAAATCGTTCCGCGCGGCAGATCAGTTCACCCGGGTCACGTCCAGAGCCACCTGTACCCCTTTGAGATCTGTCGGGTCGCGGTGGATCGCGCCTGGTGGCAGGAGTGCCGCCGCCTCGCGCGACGAGTACACCTCGATGCGCGTGCCTTCCGGCAGCAGTCGCGGTTCCCGAAACCAGTAGCGTCTGTTCCAGCCGGCCTGAGGCCGGAACGTAATGAGCGTGTCCTGCGTTCCGTTTGGTCTGACGGCCACGACCGTGAGGGTGACGCCCTGCAGATCCGCGTTCGCATAGATGGCATGGGCGCTCACGGCGGCAGCCAGCGTGCGGCTGATCACGTTTGCGGCTGCGCCGGCGCGGACCGGTTCCGACGACCGCCACGGCCACGTGTCCTCGAGGCGGCGTGCGTCAGGCGCTCGGGCGTCGCCGGTGGATGCGCCCGGAGCGGGCTCGGCGGCGCGCGCGCTCAGCGTGGCGATTCGAAGCGCGGCGGAGGGCCGCGGCGTGAAATACAGCCCTACGGTGCTGCGATCGCGGACGACGTCGCGCTCGCGCTGCCACGTCTTCTTGTAATGGACGCGGAGCGTCAGTCTCGCGCCGGCGGGCAGCTCGAACCCGGTGCCTTCCGCGGCCGGGACGGGCGGGTCGCCAGGGACCCAGAGCGCCAGAGGGGCGTCGGCCGATGCACCCGCCGGCGGATTGGCCAGCGATACCGTGGCGCTGCGAACGATCGTGGGATCGCCGGGCAGCACGTCCACTGCGCGCAGCCAACGTGTCTCGCCGAGGCCGGTTTCGAGCGTGAACTCTTCGACGTGATCCTGCACATCGGCCGCCATCACGTACTCGCGAGCCGGTTGCAGTTGCCGGTCGGGCTCGCCGAGTGGCCACGTGCGCGGCGCGGTGTCTGGCACCGGCGGCGGAGTCGCCGTGCCCTGGGGCGTGCCTCCGGCGGCCCACGTCAACAGCACGTTCAGCTCGCGCGCGCTCAACGGCTTCGTGTTCGTGAACTGCGCGGCTCCTCCTTCGATGCCCCACGGCGGCATGTGGCCCGCCACCAGCTCCACGCGCATCGACTCGGCCCACGGTACGGTGTCGGCGTACGACGCCAGCGACATCGGGGCGACACCGCCGTCGGCATGACAGCTCACACAGTGGCGCTGGAGAATCGGCCTGACGTCCTCGTCAAAGGTGAATGGCGACGTGATCGGCTTGTGCGCGAACCCGGGATGGCTGGCGGCAATCAGCAGAGCCGCACAAATCGTTGCGACGGCAGGTTCGGCCGCTTTCATTTCACGGTCTCGAAGATGGAAACCACGTCGCCCGCGGCGGTCCTGAACGCCTCGTATGCACCGGCGACGTTGTCGCGGTTGCCGGTGTCGCCGTGTGCGTCAAGGAGCCACGACATCCTGACAAGGCGCTGCAGCGCCGGGGCCGCTGTTTCACGCTGTGATGGGTCGAGGCTGGCGAGCCGTCCCTCGAGGGCGATGGCGAGATCCTTGGCCTGAAACGCCGGCACCCACACGGCACCGAAGTCGCCCCGTGTGATCAGGTCGCCGATCTGACGGGTGCGCGCGCGCAGCTGCTCGAGGATCTCAGGCACGGTGCTCGGAACCGGCAACGTCACCAGGGCAGGGTCGGGCTCCGGCGTGACGTCCGGCGCAGCGGCCGGCGCCGTGGCTGGCGCTGTGGCTGGCACGACCGGAGCCGGACGAGCGGTCGTGCGCGTCGACGCCGGGGACGGCGCTGAAGCGGCTCGAGGCGGAGCCGCTGCCGGAGCCGGCGACCGCGTCAAAGCCGGGAATGTAAAGTCGAACCGTTGCTCCTGCCCCTCGGCCGTGAACTGCACCTTGGCCGTCATGGTGGCTGGCAGCGTGGCCGCGTCGACGCGCGCTTCGAGGTAGGCGCCGTTCGCCGACACACGCAACGGAAACACGGATAGCTCCGTCGTCTTACGCGTAGCCGGGTCGAAGCGTTCGCGCGTCACGACTCTTGCCTTCACTGCCCGGAGGCGTCCGGCGGCCAGCGGTCGGGAGAAGTCGTCGTAGACGTACAGGCGGAAGACGCGAGCCGACGGATACGTGCCCTCGACGTGATGCCAGCTGTCGGCGGCCATGAAGAATTGGCCGCCGTGACGCGGATTGTGATCTCCATGCGGCCGAAGCGTCCGCCTGGCGGTCATCGGCACACCGTTGGCGCACGTGCCGGGCGCCAGATGTTCCTCGGTGGAGCCAGGGCAGATCCACGTGAGCGACACCGTGACCGGGACCAGCTGCCTGCGGCAGATCGGACACGTGCCCGCCTTGTCGGCGATCGTGGAGGCGTGAATCGGGCAGGTCCATGCCGGGGCCAGCCGCACTGGTACCAGTGCCATCTTGCAGAAGGGACAGCTGCCGGGCGAGGTCTCGACGACGTCCGGGTGATGCGGGCAGGTCATCGAGAGCGGTGGCAACGCCGGGGCGGCCTCGCGGCTGCGCTGGGCCATGGCCGCAGCCGTCAGCAGGACGATGACGCACCCGATCGTCAGCAGTACGCGAGGGGGGACTCCCATCTATGACCTGCTGTGAGTCTACTCCGGCCGGGCCGAGTCGTTGCCGGCCTCGTCCTCACTCTCGGACGTCCGCCTCGGTCTGCGACCTTCGAAAAGGCGCCACGGTCGCGTCCGTCAGGCAGCGCTATACTCCGAGGTTTGTCCCGGCACGCGAGGAGGAGTCATGGCCAAGGTCGTCCATTTCGAGATTCCGTTCGACAACAAGGCGCGGGCGATGAAGTTCTACGCCGATACGTTCGGCTGGCAGCTGAGTGACATGCCGCAGATGAACTACGTTTCGGCACAGACGGTGGCCGTCGACGACAAGCACATGCCGAAAGAGAGGGGTGCCATCAACGGCGGGTTGACGCCCCGGCCCAAGGAAGCGCCCGCCCCCACCGTCTACCTCGATGTGCCTTCCGTTCAGCAGGCGCTGACGGACGTCCAGGCGGCGGGAGGAAAAGTCGTCACGCCGTTCACGCCAATCCCGGGCATGGGCGCGTACGCGCGCGTCGCCGACACCGAGGGAAACGTGATTGGCTTGTTCCAAGGTGGAGACTAGACACGTCGTTCCGGGTTCCGGGTTCCAAGTTCCGAGTTCGTGGCTGTTCAGGTTCCGAGTTCCGAGTTCCGGGTTCCGGGTTCCAGGTTCCGGGTTCCAGGTTCCGGGTTCCAGGTTCCAGGTTCCAGGTTCCAGGCAGCTTACTTCTTCGCGTTCAACTTATATCCGGCCGGCGGTGTGAAAAGATCGTCGGACAGCGAGCCGGTCTCCACGCCGGTCACTGTGGTTGCGAATGACACGTTGCCCAGTTTTCCGAACAGACCGCCAAGCGGATTGCTGGTGTTGCTGCTGGCGCTCATTTTCATCTGCTGTTCCGTTTCGTAGGCGATCCCGCCTGCTTCCGCCAGCTGCCGGTACATCTCGGTCATCGCGCGTGCCTGGCCGGGCGAGGCCTTGGCCGAACGCGGATCGCTCAGAATCCACCCCTTCTCGGAGGCGGCCTTGTAGAAGCCGAGATAGTCGGCGGTGCCGGGAGCGCCTTTGACGATCCATGCCGGCCCGGTCATCGTGACCATCATCGCGAGATCGGGGCTGCCGCCGAGCGCCGTCGGCATCGTGATTTCCAGCGTGTAGCCGTCGGCCTTCTTCCCGGCGATCTCTTTCGTCTGCCCGTTGGGTGTGAGCGTGGTCTTCATCTTCGAGGTGTCGACGGTCTTGGAGAGCTCGCCCGAGAACGCGGCCATGTCCCAGACATCGGCTTCCTTCTTCTTCGAGTCGAAGACGTACATCTTCTGAGCGTCGAGGTCGAAGATCATGCTCTGGGTCTTGTCGCCGTCCACGGTATCAGTCCGCATCTTGCTGCCCTTGATATACGTGGTCCCGTTCATCTGACCCGAGAACCCGAGGCCCTTGCCATTGGTGGTCTGCTTGATCGTGAGGTCCGCAAACGCCGGCGAGCTGAGTCCGAGGACGAGGGCCGTTGCCCAGGCTGCGACTTTCATGACGTGCCTCCGCAAGGAGCGATGTGAGGTCTCGAATCATACAGCAGCGCGCGCATTCGGCTCCCCACCGAATGCCGATCACCGCAACCGGCCCGCCGCACTGCTTTCGTACGGCAGGCCTGGCGTATGGTGTCGGGCAGCGGCGATTCGTTACACCGGTCTGAATCAGCCGGTTGGGAGTATCCTCCACGGGATGCGACACCGACTTGCTCTTTTTCTGGCGTCCGGCCTCTTCGCGCTCTTCGCTCTTCCAGGCCACGCGCAGGCGCCTGCGCAACCGAGCTGGGCGGTCCAGGCCGCCAGCAGCTATCAAACCGCGGCAAACGTCACGTACCTCACCGCCAGCAACTTCGAATCGAAGATGGACATCTACTGGCGGCGCGGCAGGCCAACTCCCCAGCCGACGCTCGTCTACTATCACGGCGGCTTCTGGGTGGCTGGCACGAAGGAAGGCGCCGTGATGACGCTGCTCCCCTGGCTCGAGATGGGCTGGAACGTCGTCAACGTCGAGTACCGTCTGGGACGTGTCGCACCGGCGCCAGCCGCGGTCGAGGATGCGTTGTGCGCACTGCGGTATCTCGCGACGCAGGCCAAGAACTACAACATCGATACGACCCGGATAGTCACGATGGGGGAGTCGGCCGGCGGACACCTGTCGCTGGCCACGGCGATGATTCCCGAGAGCGCCGGCCTCGACCTGCAGTGCGCCGGCGCGACGCCGGTGCCGAAAGTGGCGGCGGCGATCAACTGGTTCGGCATCACGGACGTGTGGGATGTGATTCAGGGACCGAACCGGGCCAACGCCGCCGTCACCTGGTTCGGAAGCCTGCCCAACCGCGAGGAAATCGCGCGACGCGTGTCACCGCTCACTTACGTGCGCCAGGGGCTGCCGCCGATCCTGACCGTGCATGGCGACAACGACAAGGTGGTGCCGTATCAACACGCCGTGCGTTTGCATGAGGCGCTCGCCAAGGCCGGCGCGCCGAACCAGCTCGTGACCATTCCTGGAGGCGGGCACGGCGGCTTCACACCCGAGCAGCGCGGACAGATATACGCGACGATCAGGGCGTTTCTGGAGAAAAACAAACTGCACTAATGGAATTGACGAATTGACGAATTGACGGATTTCAATTGATGAATTGACGGATTGACGGATTGACGGATTAACGGAATTGAATCGATCTGGATAGGGCACGAGCTGATCCGTCAATCCGTCAATTCGTCAATTCAAATCCGTGATTTCGTCAATCCGTCAATTCGTTTTTTCTCCATTGACGTGCTGGTGCCTTTCGCGTGAAGAAGCTACTCTTCAGGAAAGACCTCTTTCGAGGTCAACCGGCGAGAGACAACGCCTTCTGATTCGGCTGTGCGGCACGACTGTCGTGGCCGAGCACTTGCACCAGAAGCACGTTGTCCCGGCGGCGGTCTCGGTTCGACCGTCGTGAGGTTCGTCAGCCTGGGAGATCGGCGATGAAGTACCGAACACGCGCCACGAGCGGTCGATTCGGACAGCTGTTGAGGATGCTGGCGCTCTGCATGGCTCTCGTGTCGCTGTCAGGCACGGTGTTCGCCCAGAACGCGCCGCCGCGGCAGGACCATCCCGCAACCAAGCCGAACGTCGGGAAGTTCTATGACGGGGCTGGTGCCATCCTGGGCGCGGCGGCCAGCGCGATGGTTCACGTCTACGAGTTCACCCGGGATCTGGTGGTGCCTGGCAGCGGCTCGGGCCCCGATGCGTTCAAAGGACTACGAGAGGGGACCATCGTCGTCGTGCACTACAACGAAGGTGCCGGGCCGACGACGGGCAAGGTCGATCCGGCTGCCGCGGAGGGCCGTCAATCGGTCGAAGGCACGGTGCGCGACGTGAACAACCGGCGGAGGGAAATCACCGTCAGGTTCGATTCGAAGACGAGTGAAACGTTTCAGCTCACGGAGCGGCCGGCCACGGCAGGCGAGGCGCAGGTGCCAGCCAGCGCCGATGATGTCGTCATCGACTACTCCGACGCGTCGGGGCAGAGGGTCTCGCACCAGTTCCGCAGGAAGTCGTAGCTACATCCCACCGGAGCCACTCTGGTATTTCGGAGGCGTTCCGCCTCCGCCGCGGTTTCTCCAAGCTCAAACCCGCACAGGCCTTCGGAATTCCCCCGAAGCGTAGCTCGGCTGAGTGGCACCAAACCTGCTCGGCATCCCTGGGGCGAAACCGGTTCTCGGTGGAGACTTGACCAGCCTCCGTTCGCTTCGAGCCAGTCTCACGTCTCACGTACCACTGCTACGACCAGGGACGGCCTTCTGGGAGGTTTCCACGTGGCCTACGAAGTGATGCGAATGGAGAGCGATCTGCTCGGGCAGAAAGCGGTGCCCGCGGACGCGTACTACGGGGTCCAGACCGCCCGGGCGCTCGAAAATTTCCAC
>DASUGH010000148.1:0-2755 GCA_036274155.1 Vicinamibacterales bacterium
AGCGAGGAACGCGATGCCAATCAGCAGGCTGGTGCGGCCGCGGCGCAGCAGCTGGTGCAGCCGCTGCCGTGACGACCGGGCTCGTTGTCCGAAGAACTCCCGGACTGCGTCGCGCAGCACGGCAGCCTCTTCCGGGAGACCAGCCGGGCGATCGAGATAGACGAGGAGCGCCAGCCGCGTATCACGAGGCACCTCGCTCGCCCAGCCGACGATGAACTCCTCGGCATCGGGATCCAGATCCTTCTCGCGAAACGGCGACGGATCGATGGCGTTGAACAGCTGCTTCAGCTCCGCTACGTGCACCTCGATCACCTCGCAGTCGCGCGGGATCGGATCGCCTGCGAATCGCGGCGGCTCTTTCGTGTGAGCCGGCCCCTCCTGCATCGTCATCGTCGCGTTGACCTCGGCTGGCAGGCCGTGGTGAAATCCCGTCGGCCTGCTAGGCACAGAGAAGTCCGCCACAGAGGCACGGAGGACACAGAGAAAACCATAGGAGTCTCTGTGGTTTCGGTGCCTCTGTGGTTCGTCTCGGCGCCTCAGCAGCCAGTCACGGCCTCTCGCCACGGGCTGCGAGCTAGCGCTGCAGCGTAACACCGTGCTCGGTCAGGGTGGTGCCAATCGCGCGATCGAACAGCGCGACGGCTTCGTTCAGGTCGGCTCTGGCGCGCAGCTCCTGTCCCTGCGCCGTCACCAGGGCGGTCTGCCGCTGCAGCACGAGGAAAACCGTGCTGAGCCCCGACTCGAATCGCCGCCGCTCGCTGTCGTATTGCTCGCGCGCGTTGCGCTGAGCCGACCCGGCGGAGCGCAGCCGCTGCTTTGCCGATCGGACCCGTTGAAGCGCGTTGCGGACGTCGGCCTCCACACTCTGTTCGAGCTGGCGGCGGCGCAGCTGAAGCTCGCGCCCCTGGATCACCGATCGCGCCTGATTGCTTTCGGCAATTCTGTTTCGAAGCGGCAGATCCACCTGCAACTGGACGAGCGCCGTCGGAAAGCGGTTCTCGATCAGGTTCGTCAGCGACGACCCGGGTCCACCTTGAAGGAAATCAGGCAGCGTGGTCCCGGTGGCGGACGCTGCCGGCAGCGGCTCGAGGCCTGCCCGCTGCGAGAGATCGTTGAGCCGGGCGAGCAGCGCCGCGTCGCTGGCATTCTGCAGCGGACTGCTCACGGCCGGTTTCAATGTCCCGGCGAGGCCGGCCAGGGCGTAGCTGCCTGTCAGGTCGATCTGCGGCCGCATCTGATTCCGAAAGTAGCGCTGATCGACCTCGTTCTGCGCCGTCTGCGCCGTCAGACTGGCCAGCTCAGGACGGTTGGCCAGCGCGATCCGCACCGCGTCGGCGACTGCCATCGTCGGCACGTCGCGGTCCATGGTCATCGACGGCACCAGCGGCTGGTCCCACATCGGCGATTCGCGGTCGGCGAGCATCAGGTTCTTCAGGCGATTCTCCGCCTCGGTCAGCGACTCCTGCGCGCTCGCCAGACTCTGCTCGAGCGTCGCCACCTGCGTCTGCGCCTCGACGACGTCGATCACCGCGAGCGTGCCCGCCTGCACCTGACGCTCGTTGCTCGACACCTGCGCTCGTGCCTGTTGGAGCGCGTCGTTCTGCACCGAGACGTTCCCGACCGCGAAGGTCAGCTCCCAGAACGCCACCTCGATGAGCGACAGCTGCTCCATGGTGACTTGCGCGAGCTGGGCGTCGTTCAGATCGACGGCCCGCCTGGCCAGGAGGATTTGCCGCCGCTCGGCGTCGATCGTCGCGTTGCGCAACAGTGGCTGCGTGTAAGTGAATGCGAACGCGGTCGGAAACTGCGGGTTGACGCGCGCGAATGAGTTGTTCGTCACCGTGCGCGACCCCGACAGATCGACCGTGAACTGGCTCCCGAGCCACGGAGTCCGGCCCGCAAGACCGAGTCCACCCGACACGTCCCGCTGCGCCAGGCTGCCCGTGGCCGCGCCGCCGATGGCCGACGTCGTCGGGGTCGTCGCCCGCTCGTACTCGAACGTCGGCATCAGGTGCAGATCGAACGCACCCTCCGCACCGACGACGCCCTGCTGCGACTCCTCGACCCCGAGCCTCGCGATCTCCACGTCATGGTTCTGCTCGAGCGCCGTGCGGATCGCTTCCTCCAGTGTGATCGACGCAGGTGCGGCATCGACGCCGACGCGCGGCGGCAGCGGGTGGCTCGCAGGCTTCTCCTCCTGCGCCGCCACCCGTACGAGAGATGACAGAAAGACGAAGACAACGGCGCAGAGGTGCAGCGGCACAGACCTCATCGACCGGCCTCCACGTCGGGCGAAAGGTGCGCGGCCGCCTGCTCGGACGATGACGATCGTGAGTGACCACGCATCGCAGTCACCCGCTTCCACAGCCGCGACTCGGCAGCGTCCTCGAACAGAGAGTAGAAGACCGGCACCGCCAGCAACGTCAGCACGAGGCAGAACGACTGCCCGCCCACCACGAGCAAGCCGATCGAGCGATTGGTCTGCGCGCCAGGACCGCTACCGACGACCAGCGGGATCATCCCGGCGATGAGCGCCAGGGTGGTCATCAGGATCGGGCGGAGCCGGTCGCGGTTCGCCTGCATGATCGCCTCGTCACGCGGCATCCCGGCGGCGCGCAATCCGATCGTGTGATCGATTTGAAGAATGGCGTTCTTCTTGACGATGCCGAACAGCAGCAGCACGCCGAGCGCCGAGTAGATGTTCAGCGCCTGGCCGAAGAACAGGCTCGACAGCAGTCCGAACGGCACCGCCAGC
>DASUGH010000149.1:0-22459 GCA_036274155.1 Vicinamibacterales bacterium
TACCACCTCTCGCGTCAGATCGGGCCCAGCGCGCCTTCGATCGTCTCGACATCGCGCTCGCCCATTTTCTCGAGGAAGTGAAAATTGCCGCCTAGAAAACCTGACTCAAACGCTCATACTTCTCGGAGTCAAGACTCCTAGACATGATCCACTCGGTCTTCGCGCGGCGGCTCTCGCAGCTGCTGTTCCAGGGCCCGGCTGACAGCATCCCGCGCGCCAAGCCCGACGGCCAGGGCGACGGCGAACACAATGCCGCCGAACAGGATGGCGAACGCCAGCAGCAGAACGGTTCGCCCGATCCCGATGTGATCGAGCGCCATGGCGGACGAGATGATGATCACCATCCACTTGACCGCGAGGCTGAAGAGTCGAGCGGACCGGATGCCCATGTTCACCGCCCCGATCAGCACCGCGCGAGCCAGGAACCGCGCGACGATGCCGCCGATGACGATGATCAGAAGGGCGGCGATCAGGTGCGGTACGTACTCGAGCACCGAGGTCGCGAATCGTGACGGCAGGGCAGCGTCGAGCGCGGTCAGGCCGAGCAGCAGGCCGAGCGCAAGCACCGTCCAATAGGCGAGCGAGGCAATGAAGGCCGACGCGCTGCGAGTGGGGGTCCAGCTGCCGACCGAGATGCCGAGCAGCTCGGCGCGGCGGTCGAAGTCGAGACCCTTGAGCGCTCGCAGCAGCAGATAGTGGACGCCCACCGCCGCGACCAGCGATGCAAAGAGGAGGACGATGAAGACCAGCGCACCCGGCAGAAAGTTCGCGATGCTGTCGACGATTCGCGTTCCCGCCAGCCTCAGGGCGTGGTCGATTTGCTCAACCATGACACCGCTCCTCTTGAAATCCTCGTACGTTTCTCACGTGCGTCGCTGCTCGGGCCAGCGCCAGTTCGCAATCAGGTACGGCTTCTGCGCCTCGAAGACCGTGGCGAGCTCCTCGACGCGGAGATCGACGGCTTCGGCGCTCAGATCGCGGACCTGGAGGATGAACGACGCCAGCCACCCGAGATACAGCGGCACGATCGACTGCAGCAGGTGATCGCGCGCCAGCGTACGCAGGCGGTGCGCCAGCGCGAAGTCGTAAACGATGCGCGCCCACAGCTCGTCCTCGAAGCGGAACTGCGCGGGCGTCGCGTCGGCCAGGCGGCGCAGGTCGATGATTGTCCGCGGCGGAAGCACCCAGGTCCAGATATCGTGAAGCTCGCGGTAGCCGAGCCTGAACGAGTCGATCAGCCGTTCCGGCTCGATTCTCGACCCGGGCGCCGGCGCTGGCGACGCCGATGCTCCAAACTGCGGCAACGGGACCGAACGGCGGGTCCGCTGCCACTGCTCGGCACGGACCTCGAGATCGGCAAAGAGGGAGCCGACAATCTGCGTGATGGTCGAGGGCAGATCGAGCGCATTCTCGCCGCGCGCGCGATGCGTGCGAACCCCGAGGGCCGCCTCGGCGAGGTGCAGATCGGCTGTCGCTGCCGAGGTCGCGAGCCAGAGGTCGATGCCCGTCTGGGCGCCATCCCGATCCCAGATGTCGTCCTCGAGAACCCGGTCGAGCAGGCGCGCGGAGCAGGCGAACTCCGCCGCCAGGGGCTGACGGAGGCGCACTCCGTAGAGCGCCCGCACGACCGGGTACACGATCCCCCGCGTCAATGCGCCTTCGTAGGGACCACGTTGAAAGAACGGTGAAACGAGATCCACGCCGCTGTCGACGATCGGGCGGCCCAGCCACTCGATCCACTGCGGCGTCACCGTGCGCACCGCCGCGTCGAGAATCACGCAGGCGCGGACGTTGAGGTCGCGCGCTGCGGACAGCATCATGTGGAGCGCGCGAGCCTTTCCGGGTACACCGTGGTAGGGCACCTCGAGCCGGTCCGCCGCGGCGGAAGCCGGCGTCAGCTCGATCAGCTGACTGTTGCCCGCTACGAGCGGCCGTACCTGCGACGCCATGCCGTCGGCCGCTCCGGCATCGACGAGAGCGATCCGCGTGGCGAGCCCCTGGAAGCAGCACTCCAGGCCCTCGTTCACGGCCGCCGTCACGGCGCCGATCGTCTCGGCATCGCCGCAGGTGATGAGGCCGACGACGACGTCGGCGCTGGCGGCCGCTTCAGGGGCGGCGCTGGAGCTCGAACCAGTAGAAGCCATAGGGACCGAGCGTCAGGAAATATGCCTGTTGTCCAATCGTTGGGAAGTCGGTGTAGCCCAGCATCTCGACCGGCGTGAGGCCGGCATAAGCGGTGAGGTCCAGCTCCACCGGCTGGACCGACCGCGAAAGGTTGGCCACGCACAACAACGTGTCGTCGCCATGGCGGCGGACATAGGCCACCACTTTCCGGTTGTTCGGGCTCAGAAACTCCATCGTTCCCATGCCAAACGCCGGGAAGAGCTTGCGCAGTCCAATCAGGTTCCGCATCCAGTGCAGCAGCGAGGCGCCATCCCGTTCCTGTGCTTCGACGTTGACGGCCTGGTAGCCGTAAATCGGGTCCATGATGACCGGCGTGTACAGCCGCGCCGGGTCGGCGCGCGAGAAGCGCGCGTTGCGATCGCTCGTCCACTGCATGGGCGTGCGCACGCCGTTGCGGTCGCCCAGATACACGTTGTCGCCCATGCCGATCTCGTCACCGTAGTAGACGATCGGCGTTCCCGGAAACGAGAAGACCAGACTGTTGAGCAGCTCGATGCGGCCCCGATTGTTGCCCAGGAGCGGCGCCAGCCGCCGGCGGATGCCGAGGTTGAGGCGTCCCTGCGGATCGGCGCTGTAGGCGAGGTGCATGTAGTCGCGTTCCTCGCTGCTGACCATCTCGAGCGTGAGCACGTCGTGATTGCGCAGGAAGAGCGCCCACTGACACGGCTCGGGAACCGCCGGTGTCTGGGCCATGACGTCCACGATCGGCTGCCGGTCCTCGAGGTGCAGTGCCATGAAGATGCGCGGCATCAGCGGAAAGTGGTAGGCCATGTGGACCTCGTCGCCATCGCCGAAGTAGGGGCGGACGTCGGTCGGCCACTGATTGACTTCGGCCAGCAGCATCCGATTCGGCCACCGCTCGTCGATGTGCCGGCGGACGGCCTTCAACACCGCGTGTGTCTCGGGCAGGTTCTCGCAGCTCGTGCCCTCGCGCTCGACGAGGTAGGGCACGGCATCGAGCCGGAAGCCGTCGACGCCGAGCTCGAGCCAGAAATCCACGACCGCGAAAATCTCGCGCAGCACAGCCGGATTGTCGTAGTTCAGATCCGGCTGGTGGTGGAAGAAACGGTGCCAGTAGTAGCCGCGTGCCACCGGGTCCCACGTCCAGTTCGAACGTTCGCTGTCGAGAAGGATGAGACGCGCATCGCGGTACTTCTGGTCGGTGTCGCTCCAGACGTAGTAGTCGCGCTCGCTGGAGCCCGCCGGTGCCGTGCGCGCGCGCTGGAACCAGGAATGCTGATCGGATGTGTGGTTGAGCACCAGCTCGATCACGACGTGCAGGTGGCGGGCGTGCGCCGCCTCTATGAACTGTTTGAACTGATCGAGCGTCCCGTAGCTGGGATGGACGCCGCAGTAGTCGGAGATGTCGTATCCGTCGTCGCGAAGCGGTGAGGGAAAGAATGGCAGCAGCCACAGGCAGGTCACCCCGAGCGACTGCAGATAGTCGAGCTTTTCGATCAGCCCGGAGAAGTCGCCAATGCCATCCTGGTTGGCGTCGTAGAAGGACTTGACGTGGAGCTCGTACACGATCGCGCGCTTGTACCAGACCTTCTTGCGCCAGTTGTCCTTTTGCCCCACCCGCGTACGCTACAGCATTTTCCGGCAGTGACGAGGTTGATCGCGAATCGCACGTCAGCAATCGCCGGCCCGGTCAATCCCTGGCCGCTGCTTCCGCCTCGCCAGCGGCGACGTCGACTTGTGTGAGGGCGAGGCCGCCGAGCACGAAAAAGAGGATCACCGACAGCACCGCAGCCCGGCTCGACTCGAAAAGGGATACGGACAGGGCGAAGAGCGCCGGGCCGGCGATCCCGGCGAACTTCTCGAAGACCGAGAAGAAGCCGAAAAACTCCGACGACTTGTGGCGCGGGATCATGCGGGCGAACAGTGATCGGCTGAGCGCCTGGCTGCCGCCCTGGACGGTGCCGACCAGGAAGGCGAGGGCAAAGAACTGCCAGGCGTTGGTCATGAAGTAGCCGAGCGTGCTGATGCCCGTATAAACGGCCAGCGCCAGATAGATGGCCGTCTTCGTGCCAATGCGATCGGCGAGCCGGCCGAAGAATAGCGAGCAGGGCACGCCCACGAACTGCACCATCACGAAGGCGGCAATCTGCGGGGTGCGCCCGATACCGACTTCCTCGCCGTAGATCGACGCCATCCGGATAATCGTCTGGATCCCGTCGTTGTACAGGAGGAACGCCACGAGCATCAGGAACGCCTGACGGTATCCTCTGAGCTCGTGAAACGTCTCCCGGACGCGCTGAAACGCCACCCGGACGGCGTTCTCGCGTCCCGTTTCATCAGCCTCGAGCACGGCAGTCGGCTCGACGACCCGCCGCAGCACCGGAATCGAGAACACCAGCCACCATACCGCCACGCTCGCGAACGACAGTTTGGTGCCGGAGATCGCATCAGGAAGGCCGAACCGCTCTGGCGCGAGGATGAACGCCAGGTTGAGGGCGAGGAGGATCCCGCCTCCGAGAAAGCCGACGGCGTAGGCCGCCGTCGACACGCGATCGATTTCGTCAGCCGAGGCAATGTGTGGAAGGAGCGAGTCGTAGAACACGAGGCTCGACGCGATCGCGATGTTCGAGACGATGAACAGCCCGGCGGCGTAAGTCCAGCCACCCTCGGAAATGGTGGCCATGAGCAGCGTCGCGGTGACGCCGGCCAGCATGAACGCCGCGAGCATCCGCTTCTTCAGCGCGCGATAGTCGGCGATGGCGCCGAGGATCGGCCCGATGATGGCGGTAATCGCCACCGCCACCGTGGTGGCCCAGGCGAAGCGGGCCGTGGCCTCGGGCGGCGCCAGTCCCGAAGCGGCATAGCTGCTGAAGAACGGCGGAAAGACGGCGGTGATGACCGTCGATTGGAACGCGGAGTTCGCCCAGTCGTACATCGCCCACGCGCGGAGCTCGGGGCGGCCGAGGCCGATACGGGAGAAAAGCGTGTTCAATGCGTCTTCCTCGCCACCCATTCGCGCAGCAGCGAATCGACCACGACGTAGCGGCCGTCCTCTCTGAGCAGCAGGTCCTGCTTCGTGAGCGCGGCAAGTGACGCCTGGATGGTCGACGTGCCTCCAAGACGGTGCCGGGCGCGCGTGTCGGCCGACAGCAGCTCGCGGCCGCTCTGCAGCACGACGGCCCTGAGCGCGCCGCGCTGTGCGAGTGTGAGCCGCTGCCAGATCGCTTCGAAGAGCGGGTCCTGTTCGGCCAGCAGCCGCGCGAGGGTCGCGTGCAGATGATCGAGCCCGACCTTGCGGCCACCGGCGGCACGCACGTCGTCCCAGGTCTCGTGCGCGAGCCGCTGGACGTCGTACGGCAGATTGCCGGCGAGGTCGATGACCGCCGCTCCGATGCCCGGTTCCGCGCGGATGCCGCTCTTGTTGAAGCGGGCCTCTAACCAGTCGGCGAAGATGGCGGCGTCGATCTTCTGCAGGCGCATCACCGGACCCGCCTTGTAGAACGGCCGCCGCGGGCCGATCATCTTCTCCATGAGGCTCGGCTCCGAGCCGGCGAAGACATAGCCCACCTCGCGCTGATGCTGGGCGGCGGCCCTGAGCGCCTGCTCGACGCTGCCGCCGTTGAAGGCGTCGACCGCCTGAAACTCGTCGAGCGCGATCACGACAGGGCGCTTGCGGGCCGCCGCCAGCCGGGCCGGCAGATCGAAGATCTCGTTGGCGAGACGGCCGATCTCCCGTGCGGTGTGCACTGCCGGAAACGCCACGGCGAACTGTCCGAGGCCGTCCTCCTTCGGCTCGTAGCGGATTTCCGGGCGTGTGGACGTGATGACCTCGGTCAGCCAGGCTCGCGCGCGCTCCCAGCGTGACTCGACGCCGGCGAGCGCCTTTGCGTAGCCTTCGAGGAACGCCACATACGAGCTGTAGCTGCTCACCGTCAGCTCGACGGTGAGCGCGCCGCGCCGCCCCAACGTGGCCAGCGCCTGGCGCACGAGCGAGGACTTACCATAGCGGCGCGGCGAAATGAGGAAGACCTTCTGGCCGGCGCCGAGATCCGCGACCAGCCGGTCGAGCTCGCCGTCGCGGTCGGCGAACGCCTCCCGCGGCACCACCTCACCATAGACGAACGGATTCTGCACGGCACACCCCGGCGACACCGCCCATTACGTTAAACGACGTAGCCGTTACGCTGTTCAACGTAACAGAAGGGAGCGGCGGAGGGCAAGACGGGGGGGCGAGGGGGCGAGGGCCTGCCGCGCCGAGGCGCGAAGGCGGGTGCGAGGTGCGGGGGTAAACCACAGAGGCACCGAGACCACAGAGATCGGGTTTTCTCTGTGTCTCTGTGCCTCGGTGGTGAAAATCTCGGTGCCTCGCAGGTTGTTACGATTTCACCACGGCCTGCTAGACTGTGGGCCCGAGGTGGCCAATGGCAAGGCTGATTGCCGGTCTGCTGGAGCTGGCTCTCGTGCTCTGGCTCGTCTCCTCTCCGCTGGCGGCCCATCATTCCTTCGGCGCCGAGTTCGACGGCAACAAGCCCGTGACCCTCACTGGTGTCGTCACGAAAATCGAGTGGACCAATCCGCACAGCCACTTCTACCTGGACGTCAAGGACGAGCGCGGGCGGCTGTCCCATTGGCGCCTCGAGGGTTACACGGTCAATGCGCTCTACCGTACCGGCTGGAAGAAAGACGTTTCCATGAAGACTGGCGATACGGTGACGGTCACCGGCTGGAAGGCCAGGGACGGCAGCAACACGGCGCATGCGCGGGAGGTGACGCTGGCCGGCGGCAAGAAGCTCTTCTTCGGACCCCCCGCCGGAACGGGCGATGGCGGCGCCGTGCCGCCGGTGAAAGTTCCGTGAGGCGTCTGCTGCAGCTGCTGCCGATCCTGACCGGCGTCTGGTGGTTCGGCTGCGCCTCGCCACCGCCGGGTGAGTCGTCGCCGGCGTCGACGTCGAGCGCCGTGCCGCGAGCCGTTGATGGCAAGCCGGATCTGTCGGGTGTCTGGCAGGGCGGCAATGGACGGCGCGGCACATGGGAGGAAGCCAACTCCGGCCTCGGCGTCGGCGGAATCGGCAGCGATCCGGGCGCGCCGCCCAACCTTTCGTCCCAGCAGGTGGTGAGCGAGCCCGCCCCGTATCAGCCCTGGGCTGCCGAGCGCGTGTTGAAGGCTTACACCCGCAGAGGCATCGACGATCCAGCCGGGTTGTGTCTCCCTCTCGGCATTCCTCGCATTGCGCTCGTCGGCCTCTTCCCGATCCAGATCGTTCAGACGCCCACCCAGCTCGTCATGCTCTACGAGTACATGAGCGTCTTTCGCGTCATCCCGCTTCGAGACTCCCATCCGGACGATCTCGTTCCCACCTATATGGGCGACTCAATCGCTCGTTGGGATGGGGACACGCTCGTTGTCGACACCATCAGTTTCAACGACAGGACATGGTTGACGGGCACCGGCACGTTTCACTCCGACTCCCTGCGCGTGACCGAACGCTACACGCGCATCGACAAGGATCAGATCAACTATGACGTCACCATGGACGACCCCGAAGTCCTGACGGCGCCGTGGACGATCCATGCGACGCTGATGCACCGTGACGGTACGCGGCTTCGTGAATACGTCTGCGCCGAGAACAATCTCGATCCGGCGCAATATGAAAAGCTGTTGAAGGAGGGTGTCGCGTTCACACGCTGATGCCTCTCTCGTACAGGCGACCTTCCGCCTTCGCTGACGCTGCGGCGGACCGCCGGAGCCCTGGCGCGGGCTGGTCAGGTCCGCTGACGTTGGACAGGGAACAGGCCACGCCATGAAGTCACTGTGTGCGATCCCGCTCGCGCTCCTCATCTCGGCGCCAGTACTTGCGCAGTGGGCCAACGTTCCGCCTGCCGCCGTTCCGAAGACGCCGGACGGCAAGCCGAACCTGTCGGCACCCGCGCCTCGATTGCCCGACGGCAAGCCCGACCTGTCGGGAATCTGGAATCCGCCCGCCGGCTACATTCGAGATCTTGCGCGCGATCTGAAGGGAGACGTCCCGTTTCAGCCGTGGGCGAAAGCGGTATACGACGAACGCGCGTCGGGGGCTCTCTGGAAGGAGGAGCCGGACGCCAACTGTCTGCCCCAGGGTGTGCCGAAGGTCCTGCTCGCGCCCGCTCCCTGGCGCATCATCCAGACTCCGGGCATCGTCTTCTTCGTCCACGAGGCGTTCAACCTGTGGTGGCAGGCCTTCGTCGACGGCCGCGAGTTCGTGCCGCATCCCGACGTCACGCCGACGTGGCACGGATACTCGACCGCGAAGTGGGACAGCGACACCCTCGTGGTGGACAGCCGCGGCTTCAACGGACGGGTCTGGCTGGATCAACTGGGGAAGCCGTCGACCGAAGCGCTGCACGTGACGACGCGCTTCAATCGGCGCGATTTCGGCCACATGCAGATTCAGATCACGATCGACGATCCGATGGCCTATACGCGGCCGTGGGGCGTGTCCGTCGAAGCGACGCTCGTTCCCAACACCGAGCTGATGGAGTTCATCTGCCTCGAGAACGAGAAGGACACGCGCAAGAAGTAATCGTGCGCTACCGCGTGCCGGATCCCGGTTTCGACGTGGCAGCCGCCTGGCCTTCCTGAAGCCTGGCGGCGCGCAGGATGTTCGGCAGCCCGTAGTTCCCTTCGTGGCAGGCGTACTCGTAGAGCGGCCCCTCGAATCGCCGGATCGGCATCTCGCCAGACCACGGTCGCGTCCACGTCGCGGGATCTTCTACCGTGAAGGCGTAGTGAATCGTGTTGTCATCGGTCGGCGTGAAGCGCTCGATGACGTGCAGCGCTTCGCTGGCGAAGATGTCCTGCCGCGTGTTCTGTGGTGAGCCCCTGAAGTTCGTCCGCTCCGTGAAGTTGGTCGTGTCGACGACGAGCGTCTGGCCTTCCCAGTGTCCCACCGAATGGCCGGCGAGCCACTGGATGCTCCGCGGAGGATGCGGCCGGCCGTCGAGATAGATGATGCGGACGTCGTGCATCATCTCGTGGCGCAGGATCACCTGATCGCGGGCCTGCAGGATCTGCAGGTTGGCGTTGTAGGTGGGAGGCATCATCGGCGGCCCGACGTTTCCCCACGAGATACACCGTTCGGCGAGCGAGCGCGTGTCGGCGCGATCGGAGGATCCCGCCCGCTGGGTCGCGTTCTGCCGCGCGAGTCTGCGCTGGCCCTCGGGTGTGAGCGTGGGAAGCTTGCCGTCACGCGGCTCGGTGATGAGGGAGGTGCGGCGGTTTTCTTCCTTCGAGTACGTCTCGGCCTGCCAGATCGCATCGTCGTAATGGACGTCGTCTCTGGCCTGACCAAGCAGGCGATCGACGCGGCTCTTCACGAAGGCGGCGGCTTCGTCCTTGGTGAAGAACTCCTTTCCGGCGAGCTCGGCAGGACGCTCGAGCGGCGTGTAGGTGTCGTTCGTCCAGAAGCCCTGCAGGTCCGGCTGCCCGTCTGCCGTGAGCCGCACCTTCGCGCCGGTGGTTGATCTCCCACCGGGCGCTTGATCCGCCAGTACGAGGACCGAGCTCAACATCGATACCAGCGCTGCTGCGAGGAGCAGGGGTAGACGGCGCATCGTGACCCTCCAGCTTCTGTCCGGGCGTCCCGGCGTCTGGTCAGACCGTATCGCCGGCAGGCCGCGACGTCAACTGATCATCACTTCGCGGGGCGGCGAATCGCCGAGACATTCAGGTTCGCGGCGTGGCAGCAAGGACGAGGTGTCGTGTGTCAACGGACCGTGGGGCGATATCCTCTATTCGAGCGTGGCGCGCGGCCTTTCGCGCCAGCAGAAGTCTCGTCGGAGGGTCGTGACATGTGCGCGGTTGGCGCCTGGCCATCGCAGCGGTTGCAGAAGCTCTTCTCGATCGAGATCCCGATCGTGCAGGCGCCAATGGCGGGCGCCAATCTGGCCGCCATGGCGATCGCCGTCTCGGAAGCCGGCGGACTCGGCTCGCTGCCGTGCGCCATGCTGTCGCCGGATCGCGTTCGCGAGGAGCTCGAGATTTGTCGCCGTGCCACCTCTCGCCCGATCAATCTCAACTTCTTCTGTCATCGTCCGCCCCGCGTGGATGATGCGGTCGACGAACGATGGCGGCAGCGGCTCGTGCCGTACTATGCTGAGCTCGGCGTCGACCCGGCCGGCGCGCCCGTTGCCAGTGCTCGCGCGCCGTTCGACGAGCGCTTGTGCGCGATCGTGGAGGAGGTCCGTCCGGAGGTCGTCAGCTTTCACTTTGGGCTGCCGGACGACGACCTGCTGTCGCGCGTCAGGCGAACGGGCGCGAAGGTGCTCTCGTCGGCCACCACTGTCGACGAAGCGCGCTGGCTCGAGGAACGCGGCTGCGACGCCATCGTTGCCCAGGGCCTCGAAGCGGGTGGACATCGCGGCCTCTTCCTGACGAGCGATCTCGACACCCAGCTTGGCATCGCCGCGCTGCTCCCGCAGATTGTCGACGCCGTTCGAGTGCCGGTGATCGCCTCCGGCGGCATCGCCGACGCTCGCGGCATCGTCGCGGCGCTGACGCTCGGCGCCACCGGCGTTCAGCTGGGAACGGCGTACCTCTTCTGTCCTGAGGCGACGATCAGCGCGCCGCACAGGGCGGCGCTGCGCGATCGGCGCGCACCGACGGCTGTCACCAATGTCATCACCGGGCGCCCGGCGAGGGGCATCGTCAACCGCCTGATTCGGGAGGTCGGACCGATCTCCACGCTGGCGCCTGAGTTTCCGCAGGCAGCAGCAGCGGTGTTGCCGCTGCGCGCGAAAGCGGAAGCGCAGGGCTCGGGAGATTTCTCGCCGCTCTGGGCCGGTCAGGCCTATCCGCTCGGCAGGGAGCTCGATGCCGGTGCCCTGACGCGAGTGCTGGCGGATGAGACCCTCGCCTGCCTCGCCGCTGCCGGATCGCGGTCTCACGACGTCGGGATCTGAATCGGGCGTGGACGGGATGACTGAGTGGTTGGAAGGAGCCGTGGCCGTTGCGGTCGGTCCGCGCCGATCAGCGCGAGATGTCTCGGTCGCGATACCACGGCAGCTTGCCGCGCGAGAGATTGGCGCCGCTTCGAGAGAGATTGAGCACCGTCCGCATGGCATTGCGCAGGACCACGTTCTTGGAATCCAGGCGTGCGAGCACGCGCTGATCGAGGAGATCCTCGCCGACCATCCAGGCCGTGCCGAGCGTCGGCGTCACGACGAGATCCACCCACGCCATCTTCCTCGGATCATGGAGGCCGACGTTTCCTATCGAGGCCTCGCTGAGCGGGCCGAGTTCGAATTGTGCGCTCAGCGCCGCAGAAAAGGCGAAAGCGCGTACCAGCATTGCGCCGTATCCTGGTTGACCAACGGTCAGCCGGCTTCGCTGGTGATCGTTCTGTCGGTAGATGTTGGCGTAGACAGCTCCCCCCACCGGGTGCGCGACATAGTTGGTGAAAACTTTGCCGCCATCATCCCAGTCGAAACCGGTGTGTGAGACCGAGGTGAACCAGTCCCTGATGAAGGGGCCTCCGAGCTCGTGCCGTGTGCGTTCCGCGGTGAGCCTTGCCACGTGCTGGAACACCGTGAACCCCATAGCCTGCTGAATGGCGGAGCCGAGTGCCACTTCGTCGCTGGCGACCGCGCCGTGACAGCAAGGCTGCGGCGGAACGCTCGGAGCGCGTGTGGCGGCGGCAGTCTCGGCACCCCCTCGAGCGGGATCGACCGCCGTCAGGTTCGTCTGCCCCATTGCTGGCGTGGCCGTTGCTATAGAGTCAGCAAACCCACAAAGCAAAAGAGCGAAGATCGCTCGTCTCGGTTTCCCCATGACCTGTCGCGTCCACATCCGATTTTTTGGGGCTATGCATGCAGGATGCCGCAACCTCGAGCAGCCGCGGTCCGGCAGGAAAGGCGCCGGCATATGAGCCGTATGACGCGCCGGAACCTCCAGTTTCCCGCCGAAGCCGGAGGTCATCCCGCGGCCATTCGTGACGTCACATCGAATTCCCGCGCTCCGCGGGGTCCTGGCCGCACAGCAAGCGACCGCGGTCTAGCCGCTCTCGTTGGCCTCTTCGTGGCGCTCGCCGCAACCGGTGCACTGGCGGGACCGGACCAGGCGTCTACGGCGCGATCCGTTCGCCCGGAGCGCGCCCCGGCCCCCGACGTGCGTTCAATCGATGAAAGTGAAGCGCGTGTGATTGCGGGACGCTTTGCGCCCATTTTTCGCTTTCACGCTCAAGAGCCGTATCTGCCGGTCAGTCCGCTCTTTCCGCTCGGACCTCTGAAGGAAGAGTGGCCTCGTGGGCAGGAGTCTGCGACGGCTCTGGGGTCCGCCGAGGATCGCGTACGAAGGTATCTCGCAATGACACGTGAGGAAAAAGCTGCCAGGGCCAGGGTCTTCTACGACGTGTATGAGGATGAACGACAGGGGCCGGGACGTCTCGTTGCAGAGTACTGGCTGTATTTCGTCGAAAGCCGGTACCGTGCGCGGGGTGGATTCTTCATGTTCTCGCTGGATCTATCGCATCCGAACGACTTTGAACACGTATTCCTGGTTCTCGCGCCGGCGACGGGAAGCCTCGCCGACGGAGTGGGCGCGAAGGAGTTCGTGGTCGAACAGATCATCGCCAACGTGCACGACGGGCGCGTTCCGAACAACGTGACGTCGAAGTTCCTGCGCGGCGTGGCCGGCCGTCCGTTGGTGCTGGTCGAGCTCGGCTCCCACGCGCTGGCGCCGGACGTCGACGGCGACGGCCGGGCGGTTGCGGGACGGGACGTCCAGTCTCGGCGCCTGACCTGGGGTCTGCGCGACACCGGCCGCATCTGGGCCTGGCCGTCATCCAGCGATGCTGAGGTCCGCCGGCCAGGCGAGTCGATCACGCTGGTCCCGGCAGGCGCGTCGCGCGAGGAAGGTGATGCGATCTACGAACTGGATCCTGTGGCGTCGATCGCCGGTGATTTTCGGAGGTTGTCGCTGTCGCCCGACCAGGAAGGCCGGGCTTTCAGAGGTCACATCAATCCGCTGAAGCGTCTGTTCGGCAAAAGCGATGGCGGCGCAGCGAGCCTGCGGCTCCCTTCGACAAACAGGGATCACCGCAATGCCGGTCGCCTGCTGAGGGATGGCGCCGAGCGTCAGCGCGGCATCTCCCTGGGCTTCACCAATACGTTGGATCACTACAGCGTGATGCTTGGCGGGCGACTGCCAGTGGCGACACCGCCGCGTCCATGGCCCGCCCTGACCGCAGACATCGGCGCCGTCCTGCCACCCTCGGGGCCGGTCCTCGATGCGGAACTTCTGGCTTCGTACGAGGTCGACACGCAGGTCGACCTCTTCGCCGGCGCGGGGTGGCTGGGCAGCCGGGATGGCCGTCGACAGGCGGACTGGCTGGTCGGCCTTCAGCTTCAGCTCGGTCGCGTCCGACTCCGCGGCGCATTCAGACACGGCGGAGAGGTCAACAACGACCAGGCCGATTTCCGCATCCAGTACGAGCTCTGGAAGTAGATCACCACCTATCCGTTGAGACGCAATGACCGGTCAGGCCCGATTGAGCGGCAGCTGTCCCGTATAGATGGCCATGCCGACGACGGCATCGATGCCTTCGGCGTCGAGCCGGTCGATCTCTTCCCAGGTGGTGATGCCGCCCGCGGCGGTGACTCGCCGTGTGGTGGCGCCGCGGACGGCGCGAATCGCCCCCATGTCCGTCCCCTGCATCAGTCCTTCCGTATCCACGTGGGTGTAGAGAAACTCGGCACAGAAAGGTGCGAGCGCCGCCACGGCCTCGACTGCGGTGATCGGCAGAATGGTTTTCCAGCCATGAATCGCCACGTGCCCGCCGCGGCTGTCGACGGCGGCGATGATGCGATCGGCGCCGATGGCTTCCGACAGCGATGCGGCGAAGCCAAGATCGATCCGGCCGTCGCGGAAGAGCGACGAGCTGACGATGACCGCGTGCGCGCCCGCCTCGAGAGCAGTCTTTGCGCGTTCGAGGCTGCGAATGCCGCCGCCGATGCGGCAGGGCAGCCGCGCACAGATGGCGGCTGCCATCGAACGGTTGTCGCCGCGCCCGCGCGCGGCGTCGAGGTCGATGAGCTGAACCCGGGGGAAAGCGGAGAAGCGCTCGATCCACGGTTCGGGATCCGCGCACTCGATGGCCAGCTTCTCGCCTTGCACCAACTGGACGACGTGGCCGTTCTGAAGATCGATGGATGGGATGAGCATGGACGGTTGGCTTGGGCTCTGGCCTCTGAAACCGGCGATCAATTGTGGTGCGAAACGTCGGCATGCCCGCGGGTCGGCTCAAAAACGCGCTTCGGTCGTTCGACGTTGCTCAGGGCGCGGTGAGCGTAGTCGAACCGCGGCACTCCCGGCGACCGACGTCTGTCTTCCTTGCTCTCACGATTCATCACATCGATGGCGAGAAAAGGGGGAGACGGGTCATCGCCGGCGGGTGCCGACTTCGCATGCCGGGAACGCGCCCGCCGCTCGTACCCAGCGGTGTCGCGCCGACTATCAGCCACCTTGTGGCGACCTCTGTCAGGCGCGGAGGACCGCTCCGAGTACTTCGGCCGGCACGGATCACAGGGAGGGAAGTCGCCGCGCGGAATCGCGGCGCCCGTGTTCCCGCTGCGCAGTGTGCTCGGCATGCTCCGTACGGCACCCGCCAGCGACGACCCGTCTCCCCATCGCTATGAACAATGTGACGAATCATGAATTCCTTGCTCGTGGCATCGCCTTCGCCGGATGGCGGGCCTCCAGCCCGTCTTCCCCGCTTCGTTCATCGCGCCGCCTCGAGGGCATGCCGCCATTCCACCCACAACTGATCGCCGGAGTAATCCTCGGCTCAGGCCTGTGGCCCGGAGCCTGTCACTTCGCCTGGCAGCCGCATCGGAATTGCGAGCTTCTTCAGGTACTGCTTGAGATCCGTTACGCTCGACTCGGCATAGTGAAAGATCGACGCGGCGAGGGCGGCGTCGGCGTGGCCGGCGGTGAAGACGTCGGCGAAGTGTTCGAACGTGCCGGCGCCGCCAGAGGCGATCACCGGAATGTCGACCGCGTCGGCGACGGCGGCGGTCATCTCGCAGTCGAAGCCGGCGCGGGTGCCGTCGCGATCCATCGAGGTGAGCAGGATCTCGCCGGCGCCGCGCGACTCTGCCTCGCGCGCCCAGTCGACCGCGTCGCGCGCGGCGTCGGCGGTGCCGCTGCGCACGTACACGGCGAAGCCGGCGTCGCGCCGTTTGGCGTCGATGGCCACGATCACCGCCTGGCTGCCGTAACGGCGGGCGAGGGTGGTCACGAGCTGCGGGTCCTTCAAGGCCGCGGTGTTGAGGCTCACCTTGTCGGCGCCCGCCTCGATCGCGGCCACGGCATCGTCTTCCGTGCGGATGCCGCCGCCGACGGTGAGCGGCAGGAAGATCTCGCGGGCCACGGCGTTGATGGTGCGCGCCAGCGCCTGCCGCTTTTCGAGCGTGGCGGTGATGTCGAGCACCACGACCTCGTCGATCCCCTCGACGTTGTAGCGGCGGGCGAGCGCTCCGGGATCGCCGGCGTGCCGCAGCTGCTGGAACTGCACGCCCTTGACCACCTGTCCGTCGCGCACGTCGAGGCAGGCGATGATCCGCTTCGTCAGCATACGGCCAGGAAGTTGCGGAGGATCTGCAAACCGGCGTCGCTCGACTTCTCCGGGTGGAACTGCACTCCGAAGACATGACCGCGCTCCACGGCCGAGGCGAACGGATCCGCGTGCGTCGTCGCGGCGATGCAGTCGTCGGTGACCGGTGCGGCGTAGGAATGCGTGAAGTACACCTGCGCGCCGGGTGCGAGCCCCTGCAGCAGACGGCTCGGCCGGGCAGACAGGTCGAGCGCATTCCAGCCCACGTGCGGAACCTTCACGCGCTCGGCGGCGATGCCGCGCAGGCGGGTAATACGTCCGCGCATGAGGCCGAGCCCACGTACCTCGGGCGCCTCGTCGCTGCCGTCGAAGAGCCACTGCATGCCGAGACAGATGCCGAGCAGCGGCGTGCCGGCGCCGACCGCCGAGGCAATCGCCTCACGCCATTCGCCTTCGAGGGCGGCGGTAGCGGCAAAATTGCCCACTCCCGGCACGATCAACCCCGCCGCGCGCGCGCAGTCGCCTGGCGACTGCGGAGTCACGAACGCCGTTCCGAGCGCCGACAGCGCTTTTCGTACCGACGTCAGGTTCCCGGCGCCGTAGTCGATGAGCGCGATCACAGCAGCCCCTTGGTGCTCGGCAGCATCCGGGCAAGTCGTGTGTCGCGCGCGCAGGCCACCCGTAGCGCCCGGGCGAAGGCCTTGAACGCGGCTTCGATGTGGTGGTGACTCGATCGGCCGTAGAGGACCTTCGCGTGCACGTTGGCCCTGGCGCCGATGGCGAAGCCCTCGAAGAAATCGTGGACGAGCTCGCTTTGCAGGTCGCCGACCAGGCGCACCCGCACCTTCAGATCGACGACCGCGTGCGGACGTCCGCCGAGATCGAGCGCCACGACGGCAAGCGTCTCGTCCATGGGCATCACGAAGTAGCCGGCGCGATTGATCCCCTTGCGGTCGCCAAGCGCCGCGAGCACCGATTCACCGAGCACGATGCCGACGTCTTCCACGGTGTGGTGCTGGTCGACGTCGAGATCGCCGGTGGCCTTCAGCTGCAGGTCGAAGCCGCCGTGACGGGCGAAGAGCTCCAGCATGTGATCGAAGAAGCGGATGCCGGTGCGCACGTCGTACCGCCCCTGGCCGTCGATGACGAGGCGGCCGCGGATCTGCGTCTCGGTCGTCCGGCGATCGAACGACGCCTGCCGCACGGGCCTGGGCGCCGAAGCCCGGGACGGGCGAAGGCGGCTCATCGGCCGGCCCTCGCGGCGACGACCGATTCGAGCGCTTCGACCGCCGCGTCCGTGTGCTCGATCACGCCGGCCGTGATGCGGATGCACCCGCGGGTGTGCGGATCCCTGGACCGATCACGGACGTGAATCTTCCGTGCCGCCAGCGCCTCGACGAACGTCGGCGCCGCCTCGCCGACGCGCACGAGCACGTAGTTCGCGGCGCTCTGCCAGTACTCGAGCCCGAGGCGCGTACACGCGGCATAGAGCCGCTGCCGCGACTCCGCCACCTGTGCGGCATACGCGGGCAGGAACGTTGGATCGTCGAGCGCGGCCAGCGTGGCTGCAATCGCCACGGCGTTGATGTTGAAGGGGAGCGTTACGGCCCGTACCGCATCGAGCGAGGCTGGCTGCCCGATCAGAATGCCCACCCGCATACCGGCGAGGCCGTAGGCCTTCGAGAACGTCCGGCCGACGAGCACGTTGGGGTGCCGCGGCAGCTCGGGGATGAACGTCGTGCCGCCGAACTCGATGTAGGCCTCGTCGACGATCAGCACGGCATGGGGAGCCGCCTCCGCCATTCGCTTCAGGTCTTCGATCGGGATCAGCTGACCGGTCGGGTTGTTCGGCGTGTTGAGGAAGATCAGCCGGGTGCGCGGTGTAACCGCCGCGATCACCGCATCCGTTGGAAAGGCGAAGGCCGGTCCCGGAGCAATTCGTACAGCGACGGCCCCAACCGCCGTCGTGGAGTTGGGGTACGGATCGAAGGCGGGCAGCGGGATGATCGTCTCGGCGTCGTGCAGCCGCTGGCGCGCGATATGTCCGACCGCTGCCATCAGGATCCCCTCGTCGAGGCCGTTGGTCAGCAGAATCCAGTCGGGATCGACGCCGAAATGCCGTGCGCACGAGAGCACCAGGTCGGTGTACGAGGGGTAGGTCGAGACGTCGGTCGTCTGCAGACGGCGAATGGCCTCGAGCACCCGTGGAGAGCAGCCGCCAGTGTTCTCGTTCAGGTGGAGCCGGACGCCGCGGCCAGGGTCGGGATAGCCTTGAATGCGCATTCGTGTATTACCTCCGGCGCAGCCGAATCGCCACCGACTCGGCGTGTGCCGTGAGCCCTTCCGCGTAGGCGAGCGCCACGACGCTCGTCCCGATCCGCTCGAGGCCCGACCGGGTGAGCCGCTGCACCGTAACCTGTCTGACGAAATCGGCGGCCGACAGCCCGCCGCGGGCGCGGGCGGTGCCGGCGGTCGGCAGCACGTGGTTCGATCCGATTGCGTAGTCCCCCGCGACCTGCGCCGACCACGGGCCGACGAAGAGCGAACCGGCGCATCGCACCTGGCGCGCCAGCGCCTCGCTCTCGACCACCAGGTGCTCCGCCGCCGCCTCATTGGCGAGCGCGATCGCCTCCCGCATCGAGGTCGTGACGATGATGCCGCCGTGGGCGCGGAGCGACGCCCGCGCCGGACCGCTCGCCGGTGCGCGCGTCTCGACTTCGGCGGCGACGCGATCGGCGAGTCGGCGATTGGCGGTGATCAACACCGCGCGGGCATCGGGATCGTGCTCGGCCTGAGCGATCAGATCCGCGGCGATCCACTCAGCCGGTCCCCGCGACGCGACGACGACGATCTCGGTGGGGCCGGCATGGAAATCGATGCCGCAATCGGCGGCGACGAGCGCTTTGGCTGCCGAGACGTAACGGTTCCCGGGGCCGACGATCTTGTCGACGCGCGGCACTGTGGCCGTGCCGTAGGCAAGCGCGGCCACGGCATGGGCGCCGCCGATGCGGAACAGCCGGCTGACGCCGGCTTCGAGCGCCGCCGCCATCACCGCGGGCTCGGGGCGCGGGCAGACGGCGACGATCTCTTTCACCCCCGCCGCGGCGGCTGGAATCGCCGTCATCAGCAGCGACGAGGGAAGCGGATACCGTCCACCCGGGATGTAGCAGCCGACACGGTCGAGAGGGATCACGCGCTGCTCGACCGACACGCCGGGGGCGACGCGTACGCGCCAGCCGCGCGGCGCCTGGCGCCGCGCCACTGTGCGGATGTTCCGTGCCGCGGTCCGGATGGCGCCGCGCACCGACGCGGGGAGCGCGGCGGCGGCGGTGCGCATCTCCTCCATCCCGATCTCGATCGGGCCGTCGAGATTATCGAGCGCGCGCGCATAGCGCATCAGCGCCCGGTCGCCACCGCGTCTGACGTCGGCGACGATTCGGGCGACTCGCGTCTCGGTTGCCGCGTCGCGCGAGCGCGAGGGCGAGAGCAGCGCCTCGACGGCGCGACGACTGGTGGATTGGATGATTTTCACAGGACGATTTTGTTCAACGGATATTCCACGATCCCCTGGCCTCCGGCAGCCTTCAGGCGCGGGATCAGGTCGCGCACCGTCCGCTCCTCGATGATGGTGTTCACCGCCGCCCACTCCTGATCGCTCAACGAGGAGATCGTCGGACGCTGCAGCGCCGGGAGCAGCGAGAGCACCTTGTCCAGATCCTCGCGGCGGACGTTCAGCATCAGGCCGACACGGCCTTGCGCCTCGATGGCAGCGCGCAGCAGCAGCGCCACGTTCTCGATCTTGGTGCGCTTCCAGTTGTCGGCGAGCGCCGCGTCGTTGGCGATGAGCTGCGTGTTCGACTCCATCACGGTGTCGAGGATGCGCAGGCGGTTGGCGCGCAGTGTCGATCCGGTCTCCGTCGCCTCCACGATCGCGTCGGCGAGGACAGGCGGCTTCACCTCGGTTGCGCCCCACGAGAACTCGACCTTCCGCACCGCCACGCCGAGACGGTCGAAGTAGCGCCTGGTGACCTGCACCAGCTCTGTCGAAATGGTGGCGCCGGCGAGATCGGCTGGTGTCTTGAACCGCGAGTCCTCGGGCGCGGCCAGCACCCAGCGCACCTTGCCGAAACTCTGCTTCGCGTAGACCAGGTCCGCGAGGCTGGTCACGCAGGCATGCGCGTCGCGGCCGCACTTGTGCTCGTCGATCCAGTCGAGTCCGGTGAGTCCGGCATCGAGGACGCCTTCGCAGACGTAGCGCGTCATCTCCTGGGCCCGAATCAGCAGGCACTCGAGCTCCGGATCGTCGACTGAGGGGAAGTACGACCGCGAGCTGACGTACATGTTGAAGCCGGCCCTGGCGAACAGCTGGATCGTCGCCTCCTGCAGCGAACCCTTGGGAATGCCCAGCTTCAGCTTCATCGCGACACCGCCCCTTCCGGACGCTGAAAAAAGCAGGTGCGCTCGCCCGTGTGGCAGACGTTTCCGTCGCCCAGGCGCTCGGCCATCACGAGCAGCGTGTCCTCGTCGCAGTCGATCAGCACGTCCTTGACGGCGAGCTTGTTGCCCGACGTCTCGCCCTTCGTCCACAGCTTGTTGCGCGTCCGGCTGAAGAACGTCACGTAGCCGGTGCGGCGGGTGATGTCCCATGCCTCCTGGTTCATGAACCCCACCATCAGCACTTCACGGGTGGCGTAGTCCTGTACGACCGCCGGAATCAGCCCATCCAGTTTCGAGAAATCCATAACCACGAAGTCTCCTTCGTACCTTCGTGCCCTTCGTGAGACAGCGAAGTCCTTCTCTTCGCGTCCTTCGTGTACACAAAAAAACCCCGCCAGCTTCCGGCGGGGTTGCGTGCATGAGGACCTCGATCGTCCCGGTCGTTCAATCCTCCAACGCGCGCAATCCCGCCGGCCGGCCGCGATGGCCGTGGCGATGATGGTGCCGCGCGGGGTGGAGACCGACGTTCACGGGTGAAGAAAGCGTACCTGAAGTGGTCGCCGGACGCAAGACGCGCGTCGGTTCCAGGCGGTGCCTCAGACGTCCCCCCTGACGATTCCAGTCAATCGCCTCTCGGACAGCCCTTCAGCCCTTTTCAGCGACCCGACAGCTCCGAAAGGAGAAACCGGCGGAACGGGGGGGTTGACGTGGAAGGCAGACAATACGGAAAATACGTAGCATGCGTATTCGTGGGAAAGCGCGACGACGCGAGGTTCGGGTGGCCGCCACCGAAGCCGCCAAAGCCTTCGGGCATCTGGTGGACCGTGTGCGTGAGGAGCGTGCGACCTACGTCATCGAGCGCGGCGGCAAGCCGGTCGCGCAAATCACGGCGATCGAGCAGCGTTCATTCACGTTCGGAGCACTGAAGGCGATCGTCGCGGCCCTCCCCCGCGCGGATGCTGACTACCTGACGATGCTGGAGCGGGTAGCGAGCGCGCGCAACAAGCCGAAAGTCCGATCGAATCCGTGGGCACGCTGATTGACACCAGCGTGCTCATCGCCATCGAACGTGGCGAGCTCGACCTCGCCACGATTCGCGAAGATGACGCGGAGGAACTGGCGATCGCGGCCATCACCGCCTCCGAGCTGCTGCACGGCGTCCATCGTCTGCGCGGAGCGGTCGCGCGGACCCGTGCGGAGCGTTTCGTCGAGCACCTGCTCGACGTCATCCCGGTGATTCCGTTCGATCTCGATGTCGCCCGAATCCACGCCCGAATCGACGCTGAACTCTCCGCCGCGGGTGCGGCCGTCGGCGATGCGGATCTGATGATCGCCGCCACGGCGGTCTGGATCGATTACCGGATCGCGACGCGCGACCTCCGGAGCTTTCCGAAGATCAAGGGGTTGACCGTCACCCGTTGGTAGTCGGATTATTTCACCTTCTTCATCCACTTCAGGATCGGTCCGGTCACCGAGTCGTCCTTCGTGTTCGGCGAGAAGACCAGGGAGACGTGACTGTGATCCTTGATCGCTTCCGCCGTCGTGGGACACCGGCCAGCCTTGCAGAGGGCATTCTTCAACGCGAGATCGAACGACAGAATGTTCCGTGAATCGAGCTCGCCCCACGCCAGGAACACCGCGATCTTCCCGGTGGCGAGCCCTTTCAAGTTGGAGCGTTCCAGTTGCGTCGCCTGATCGACCGGCTGCGCTGCACCGCGGCCACCTCCGCCGGCAGCAGCCCCACGCGCTGCGCCGCCCGCGCCGGGAGCCTGGCCGCGACCTCCTGCCGCCCCCCGTCCTTCGCCCGGCGCCCGCCCGCAATTCGTACTCAAGCTCGCGGTCGCTGCGATTGCCGCTGCGTTGCTGTCTTGAGGGACGGTCTCCGGCAGAATGTTGAAATTGGGAGGAGACATCAGCACGATGCCTTTGACGGCCGCGCCGTTCGTGCCGGCGATCTCCGGATGCGCCGCGTAGGTGCTGACCGGTCCATTCCCCGCGGAGTCGGCCCACAGGAAGATGCGGTCCGGGTTGCCCTTGTACTCCTTGATGTGCGTGCGGACCCAGTCGACGACGAGCGCGACATCCTTCGCGGGCGCGTCCCACGCGCCGCCTCCGCCAAAGCCGCCGCGCCGCTGCATGTTCACGCCGGTCATGCCGTTCTTCAGCGCCCAGAGCATGATGTTGTCGTAGAAGGGCGCCCCGTCGGGTCCGTTGACCTTCTTGTCACCGGCGCCGCCGGACACGTAAATCAGAACAGGGCGGTTGCCGCCGCCTTTTTCAGGGCCGAACAC